>JAQWQD010000045.1 GCA_029244985.1 Gammaproteobacteria bacterium
CTTTGTTTTTGCAAATCTTTATCGTACAGTCTGGAATTGTGCGGCGATACTTTTTTCTATGCCTTTAGGGTCTGCTTTTAATCCCTTGGCAAATCCGATAGCAAACGTGTCGGAGAAAATATCTTCTTCTCCGTTAGCAATGCCTTCGAATACACTGGTGGCCACTTCTTCGGGTGACCCCTTATCCCCCATTGCCATGCCTGCAGTCATATCTGTATCAATTGGCCCCGGATAGACACCGCATACGAGTGTATTTTGTTCCGCCATTACAGTTCTTTGTCCTTGGGTTAGGGAATGGCCAGCAGCTTTTGAACAAGAGTAGGTTGGTGCGAATGGAAAATTTATAAGACCTGCAACAGATAAGATATTGACCATTGCACCTCCACCATTGGCTTTCAAAATCGGTGCGAATGCTACACCCATTCTCATTGGGCCAAAGAAGTTTGCTTCCATTTCCAGTTTTGAATTCTCTACTACATTTTCTGCCAATAAAAGCGCGCCAGTGCCCATGCCTGCGTTGTTGATAATAATTTCAACATCGCCCGCGGCGGCGGCGGCCGCGTTTACTTGCCTCTGATTTGTAACATCCAGTTCGAGCGCGACGACTCGGTCACTATCTATTGCCGTTAATTCAGCTAGTTTTAATACATCTCGAGCGGTTGCATAAACTTTACTAGCGCCTAGTTCAAGCGCCTTTATAGCTAGGGCTTTGCCTATACCACGATTAGCTCCCGTGACTAGTACGACTTTTCCTTTTGTTGGGACTCCATTCATTTAAATCTCCGTCATTGGACTTTACTTAGTGGCTATAATTGATTAATAGCGCAACCGTGGAATTATCGTGTCGCACCTATGATCTACAGGAAATTGCCACGAGATTTTTTGCGATAATAAAAGCTACAAATTACTCGTCAAGAAATGATCGCAAATGATCAGAGCGCGTAGGATGTCGGAGCTTGCGTAACGCTTTTGCTTCGATTTGTCGTATTCGCTCACGGGTAACATCAAATTGCTTACCCACTTCTTCTAAAGTGTGATCAGTATTCATATCGATACCGAATCGCATGCGAAGTACTTTTGCTTCTCTGGTGGTGAGTGAGCCAAGTACATCTTTTGTTGCTTCGCGCAGCCCTTCATCAATAGATGAATCTACGGGTGAATCGACAGTGGCGTCTTCAATGAAGTCACCGAGATGTGAATCTTCATCGTCACCAATTGGCGTTTCCATGGAGATCGGCTCTTTAGCGATTTTGAGAACACGACGGACCTTATCTTCTGTCATTTCCATGCGTTCTCCCAACTCTTCTGGGGTCGGCTCACGACCTTTTTCATGCACCATTTGCCGCGAGATGCGGTTTAACTTATTAATGGTCTCGATCATGTGCACAGGAATGCGAATCGTGCGGGCCTGGTCAGCAATGGAGCGGGTAATTGCTTGTCGAATCCACCAAGTTGCATAAGTAGAGAATTTATATCCACGGCGGTACTCAAATTTGTCTACAGCTTTCATCAAGCCTATGTTGCCTTCCTGAATAAGATCGAGAAATTGTAAACCTCGGTTCGTATACTTTTTAGCAATTGAAATAACCAAGCGTAGATTTGCTTCCACCATTTCTTTCTTGGCGCGACGAGACTTGGCTTCTCCAATCGACATCTGACGATTGATATCTTTGATTTCGGAAACTGATAATCCAGTTTCTTCTTGCAATAACCGAATCTTTTTCTGTGCCCGGAGGACTTCGGTCTTAACATTTACCAAAAGTTCAGAATATGCTTCTTTGGCTTTTATGTGCTGATCGATCCATTTTTCATTGATCTCGCTTCCAGGGAAGGAGCTAATGAAAGTCTTGCGAGGCATCTTGGCGCTGCGCACAGCCAGGCTCATCACAGTTCTTTCATGACGGCGTAGACGGGTTAAGACCGCGCGTATATGGCTCAAAAGAGGATCGAATTGGCGAGGTGTGAGTTTGAAACATTTAAAAATCTCGCCTAAGTTTTCTAGTTCAGATTTAGATTTCGCATCACTGCGGCCGCGGCGACCAACAATTGAACTAGTGAGTTCGTATTGTTCTTTTAACTCAGTAAAGCGGATTTTTGCTTCTTCTGGATCCGGTCCAACGGCTGCTTCGTCTTCATCATCGTCACCATCTTCATCGGAACTCTTATCGGCAGCTTCTGCTCCTTTAGCAGGAGCTGGGGCCGCGGCTGCTGCAGCAGCTGCAGCTGCTTCAGGGCTGATTGGAATCTCATCAGAAGCATCAAGATAACCTGTAATAATTTCGTTGAGGCGACGCTCTTCGGGTTCGACCAATGCATATTCATTTAGAATTTGCTCTACTGTGCCTGGAAAGAAGGCCATCGCTTTCATTAATTCGCGAAGTCCTTCTTCGATACGTTTAGCGATAACAATCTCACCTTCACGTGTCAACAATTCAACTGTACCCATTTCTCGCATGTACATACGAACTGGATCAGTAGTTCTGCCAGCTTCATTTTCAACAGCAGCTAAGGCGGCGGCAGCTTCTGCCGCAGCGACTTCGTCAGCGCCTGTATCATTTTCTTCGTTGAGCAGGAGTGCATCGGTATCAGGTGCTGTTTCGAACACCTTAATACCCATGTCGTTAATCATTTGAATAATGTCTTCGACTTGATCTGGGTCGGAAATAGATTCTGGCAAGTGATCGTTAACCTCAGAGTACGTGAGGTAAGTCTGTTCCTTGCCTTTGGCGATCAATGCTTTCAGACTTGATTGTGGTGCAATAATTTCAGCCATGAATTCTCGTCTTGGATCCAGCAGGAGCTCTGGTTTGGGTGAGTAAAAGTCAGCCGGGCATTATAGCCGCGGCTGGGCGGGTTGTATATCTAATTCACCTTCGGTTAGACATCTATTTCGGCAGTTTAGTTTTGATCTTTTGGCGCATATAAACGTGATTGCAGGTCGTGTTTTAATTGCAATAACTCCAACTTTTTGACGATATCAGACATTATATTGTCAAGTATCTGGAGAAATTCATCCTCAACGCCCTCTTGCGGCGTGATCTTCTCGGCGGTGAGAAGCTGCGTTAACTGGTTCCCCAGACTGGTACCATAACAGTATCCTAACAGTGTGAATGTTTCTGTATTGGGGTCTTTTTTCACCATTTCAATGAGGGACAACAGCAATTTACGCCCCTCGTCTTCGGCTGTTCGTAGAGGTTTAAGATCTATCGAAACCGCCAAAGCAATTTCAGGGTTGCGCAGCAACAGTTCTATGGCTTTGAGGCTTGCAGGTTTTCGATAGACGCTGAGATTAGAGCTCAAATTCTGATGTCGCCCAGAGCGTTGCCATTCGTTCGGATGAGCGGGTGGGAGATTTTCAGCTGGGGGAGATGAACTTTCTTGTGCGGGGGAATTTGTCGCTAAGAGCTTTTCTAGTGACTCGCTATTGACTCCTAATAATTCAGAGAGTCGATCGAGCATTAACTGTCCATAAACTCCGTGGGGTATTTGACGAATATAATCTTTTGCCAGATTACTTAGCCTGGCTTTTCCTTCTATAGAATTAACATCTAAATCTTGAGAAAGCTTGTCGAAGAAAAATTGTTCCAGTGGCGGTGCTGAACTGAGTTCTTCTAAAAATTTGTCCTGCCCAACTGCACGAACATGAGTATCAGGGTCAGCGCCTCTGGGTAGGAACAAGAACTTCACCTGACGGCCATCTTCCATCAGTGGCAATGTGGTCTCCAGTGCTCGCCATGCGGCAGCAGTACCTGCATCGTCGCCGTCGAAACAAAAGATAATCTCAGAGACCTGCCGAAACATACGATTAAGGTGGCGAGAACTCGTTGCGGTTCCAAGTGTAGCTACCGCATTGCGAATGCCCATCTGTGCAAGTGCTATAACATCCATGTAGCCTTCGACTAAAAGGAGTTTGTTAAATTTTTCTCCAAATTTCTTTGCTTCATAAAGCCCATACAGTTCTGAGCCTTTGCGAAATACTGCGGTTTCAGGGGAATTCAAGTACTTGGGTTTATCGTCGTTTAAAACTCTTCCGCCAAAGGCTATGGTGCGGCCTCGGCTGTCACGAATCGGAAACATAATACGTTCACGAAATCGGTCATAGTAGTTTCGCCCATTCGCACGCGAGTTTTCATTGTCAGTAATTTTGTTCTGAGTCTTGTCTTGATTCCTTTCAATTATTAAACCGGCTCTTAGAAGAGATTGTTGTCGCTTATCATCCGTGCCTATTGAGGTGAGTAAGTTTTCCCAGCCAGTCGGCGCGTAACCGATGCCAAAATCTCGGGCAATTTCTCCGCTTACGCCTCTTTCTTGCAAATAGGTTACCGCACTGCTTTTTTTCTCATGCTGGCGAATTTGGTATTGATAAAACTTACTGGCTAATTCCAGCACTTCAATAATTATGGCGTTCTCTGAGCTCTTGCGCTGTTGTGTCTTAGATTCTTCTCTAGGTACTTCAATGCCTGCATCCCGGGCCAGGTTTTCTACAGCCTGAGGAAATTCTGATTGCTCGAAATTCATTACAAAACCGATGGCGTTGCCGCCAGCGCCACAGCCGAAGCAATAGTAAAATTGGCGATCTTGGTTGACGCTAAAAGAGGGTGTTTTTTCCTGATGAAAGGGGCAGCAAGCGGTAAAATTATTCCCCTGCTTTTTGAGAGCAACTCGTTTGTCGATAACCTCAACAATATCAGTTCGATGCAATAAGTCGTCTATAAACGCCTGAGGGATGAGTCCGGCCATGAATTTTTAGATTAGTTCTGAGTCGATCAATGCTGAATGGATGTTAGTTGACATGCTACACGCGGCGACGCTTACTACAAAATCTTTATTGGAGTAATTAATTGTTAACAACTACAGCTTTATGGAAACGATCAGCCATTTGAGTAAAGCCCAATGAACTTAGGAAGGATTTATCACCGTGAGTGACTCTCACGCCCGGTAAAATCTAAGAAAGAGACGCTTTTATTCTGGCGGACACGGACCCCATGTCAGCACGACCAATTACTTGGGGCTTAATCATACCCATGACTTTGCCCATGTCTTGCATACCTTGTGCGCCTGACTCGCTTAATGCGCTAGCAATGATTTTATCTAGTTCTTCTTCGCTAAGGGCTTGTGGGAGAAACTCCTGTAGTACATCAATCTCAAATTTTTCCTGCGCTACTAACTCATCTCTGTCGGCTAGTTCAAACTGTTTAATTGATTCCCTGCGCTGTTTAACCATCTTGTCCAGAATAGTGGTTACTCGCTCATCGCTCAGTTCGATTCGTTCATCAACCTCAACCCTTTTTATTTCAGACAAGGCAAGTCGAATGGTACCAAGCCGCGCTTTGTCTTTCGCACGCATGGCATCTTTCATGGCTTCGGTTATTTGTTGTTTGAGTGCACTCTCGGGCATGAGTGTTGTCTTTTGAAGGGTAAGAAGGAAGCGTAGTAATAGCGGATGATTTTTTGCTATCGCACAACTGACTAGTACAATCGTTGATTCTTTCTGCTTTCGCGCTGAATTTTTTTGAGATGCCGTTTTACAGCAGCAGCAGCTTTTCGCTTTCGAACCGAAGTAGGCTTTTCGTAGAATTCTCTCCTACGAACTTCAGCCAAAACGCCGGCCTTCTCACAAGAGCGTTTGAAGCGTCGTAACGCTACGTCGAATGGCTCATTTTCTTTCAATTTTACTTGTGGCATCGAATTATTTTTACCAAGTTAGCCTATTCACTGCCCAAACTAAGGGGCTGTAAGTGAATTTAGAGGGAGCGTATCTTAATGCTCAAAGGCCTGAATTGCAAAGGATTTGGGCATTTTTGACCCCTATTAATCAAGGATTTGGGATATTTCAGCTTTTTTGGCATGATTGCGGTTCTCTCCCTATCTCCTTGGAATTAAAGAATTGAAAGTATTGGGTATTGAAACATCCTGTGACGAAACTGGAATTGCCATTTATGACAGTGATGCCGGACTCTTGGCAGATGGTCTTTATAGTCAGGTTGAAATTCACGCTAAATACGGAGGAGTGATTCCTGAATTGGCGTCTAGGGACCATATCCGCAAAACCCTTCCACTTATAAACAAAGTCTTAAAAGGTGCAAATCTGGTTTATCGAGACTTAGATGCGGTCTCTTACACCGCAGGCCCTGGTCTTGTAGGGGCTTTGTTAGTAGGCGCCAGTATTGGACGCTCAATGGCAATGGGATTGGGAATACCGGCAATTGGTGTTCATCATATGGAAGGGCATTTATTGGCGCCTATGCTCGAAGCAGAATCACCTAAATTTCCGTTTGTTGCGCTGCTTGTTTCTGGCGGTCATACGCAATTGGTGCGGGTAGATAGTATCGGTCAGTATAAGTTACTCGGTGAGTCTTTGGATGATGCGGCTGGTGAAGCATTCGATAAAGTTGGGAAGATGTTAGGTCTACCCTATCCAGGCGGACCACGGGTAGCTAGGCTAGCTATGCAAGGACAGAGCGGACGGTTTGAATTTCCTCGTCCCATGACAAATCGACCGGGGTTAGATTTCAGTTTTAGTGGCCTAAAGACCTTCGTTAAAAATACTATTGCTGAGCACACAGACTCTGATGCTTTAGATAAGCAAACATCTGCAGACATTGCCAAGGCATTTGAAGAAGCAGTTGTAGGTACACTCACTATCAAATGCCGGCGAGCCCTTGAACAAACCGGTTTAGAAACGTTAGTTATCGCTGGTGGTGTTAGTGCCAACATCTCTTTAAGAGAGATACTAGAGTCGGCAGTAACCAAAATTGGGGGACGCTTGTACTATGCACAGCAGCAATACTGCACGGACAATGGTGCAATGATCGCCTACGCTGGTTGCCAGCGGCTGTTGGCTGGTGAGTCCGATGATCTGGGGATTTATGTAAAGCCACGTTGGCCATTAGAGTCTTTATCAACCATTTAATCAGATAGCTTTTCCAAACTAGAGGCAACTATGGATATTGTTTACATCCGCGAACTTGAAGTGAAGACTATAATAGGAATCTATGATTGGGAGCGAGAACAAAAACAAGTAATCAGTATTAATCTGGAAATGGGTGCTGATATTAGATCTGCCGCAGAAACGGATTCCATTGAAAATGCTTTAGATTATAAAGCCGTGGCAAAGAGGTTGATTGATTTTGTCGAAGGTTCTGACTTTTTCTTGGTAGAAACTTTGGCGGAGCGGATTTCTGAAATCGTTTTGCAGGAATTTGGAGTCACTTGGGTAAAGCTCCAATTGGGTAAGCCAGGTGCTGTCACTGGATCAAAAGATGTTGGTGTAATAATTGAACGTGGCAACTATAGTTAAATGGTGGGTTGGATCAGATTATGGCGCTTCTAATTCTATCATTAGGCAGCAATGTCGATGCGCGGCTTAACATTGGTTTAGCGATTCAATCCCTACGTAGTGAATTTGGTAACGTAAATCTCTCCACAGTTTATGAAAGTGAAGCAGTAGGTTTTGAAGGGAACAATTTTCTTAATCTAACGGTGAGTATTGAATCTGATTTGTTGCTAGAAGAAATAAACAATTTTTTGAAGCAACTCGAGGACACTTTAGGCCGTGATCGCAACCAGCCTAGGTTTGCAGACAGGCCTATCGATATAGATATTCTTATCTATGGGGAAGAAAGTGGAGAAGGCTATGGATTAGCATTGCCCCGTGCTGAAATTCTAAACAATGCTTTTGTTTTAAGACCGCTCGCCGAAATGCACCCAACACTTCTGCATGAGTCATCTGGTTTAAGTTATGGTGAACATTGGGAACAGTTCGAAAAAGTCAAACAAAAACTCTGGCCCATCGATCTCAATTTCTGAATACCAGTTTATCTTTTAGTCTGACGAGTCTATGTAATGCAGTTGTTACTGCATTGCGTTTATCTAGTAACTTTGTATATACAGAAATACTTGTGATTCAGATGAGGCTGCGCCCACCATCGACTTTGATGACTTGGCCACTGGTATAGCTTGCTGTGGTGGCAAGAAAATAAACCATATGCGCGATATCTTCCGGTTTACCTAATCGTTTGAGTGGAATTGATTCAAGCAGTTTCTGTCTGCCCTGCTCGACACCAGGATCGTTATCCCTTTCGAGTGTGCCAGACCATAGAATAGCGCCAGGAGATACGCCATTGACTCTAATTTCTGGCCCTAAATCTTTGGCGAGAGATCTGGTCATGGTCTTTAGCGCAGCCTTCGCCATATTATAGATCGAGTGATTAAGTAGAGGCTTGTCAGCATGGGTATCAACAATGTTAATTATTGTACCTCGGTTCTTCTTTAGCTCGCTCGTCAGTTTTTGACTTAAAAAATAGGCAGCTCGAACGTTTGAGTTAAACAGGTCGTCCCATTGCGACTGTGTCGATTCTGCGAGGGGTGTTGGAAAAAAAGTTGATGCATTGTTTACTAAAACATCGAGCCGACCAAAACACTGCATAGCTTTTTCGGCCAAGGTTTCCACTTCCGCGCTCTCATGCAAGTTTGATGACACTATTTTCGAACTGTCCGGTCGGACGGTATTTAATCGTCCGACTAGTTTGCCCGCTTCTGACAGTGAACGATTTGCATGCACGATGACTTTAAAACCTTGGGCATGAAAAGTTTCAGCGATACAAGCTCCAATCCGCTTTGCTGATCCGGTTACTAAAACAACACGATTCTCAGTCATTGCTGGCACTTAACTCGGCTACTTTGTCAGTCATTAGTTGCAACCGCCTGTTTTTAACTGCTTCAGCTGCGTTTCCTTTGCCTTTTTCTGCAAGCAGAGTTGCAAAGTTTAAATCCCTTGTTGCCGCTAGTACAGCGTTAAGGTAGTTGCGTTGTGGGTATTCGCGATCTTCGCACTCTGTTCTGCCACGTGCATCTGCTTCGCATACAAGAAGAAATTTTTCCAAGCGTTCGGGTCGTCGAAAAGCATCTAGAGATTCTAAGAAATTCAATAAGGCGGCTGGTTGCATTTGTTGGACTCGAAGTAGTTCAGTGTGGTGCTTGCATACCAGTGCTGCCAATTGGTTATGTTCGTTTGGAATTCTTAAGCGTCTAGCAATTTGGTCCTGAAGAGCTATGCCTAAGGCTTCATGCCCAGAGTGACTGGGCCATTTGGACTGATCTGTTGCTGCCTTACCAACATCATGCACTAAAGTGGCATACCTGACAGCGATGTCGTCGGACAATTTCACGACTTGCTCAAGGCACATTAGAGTATGAATGCCAGTATCTATTTCAGGGTGATACTTTGATGTTTGCGGAACCCCAAAGAGCGCGTTTACTTCAGGCAAAATTATCTTGAGTGCTTCACATTCCCGAAGCACGGCAATGTATTCCCTGGGCGTTGTTGATGCTAGAGCTAATTTCGTTTCTTGCCAAATTCGTTCGGCGACTAAAGACTTGAGCTCGCCACTTTGAACCATGTTATTCATAAGTTCTAAGGTTTCTGGCGCGACTCGAAAACCCAGGTGACTAAAGCGGGCGGCAAAACGGGCGACTCGCAGCACGCGCAAGGGGTCTTCAGAAAAGGCATCAGACACATGTTTTAGTAGCTTGTGATCTAAGTCCCCTTGACCATTAAATGGATCGATGATTTCGCCAGTTTCAGTTTGAGCCATGGCATTAATCGTTAGATCTCGGCGTAGCAAATCTTCTTCGAGACTTACATGCTCTGATGAGTCGATATCAAATCCAGTGTGACCTGTTCCTTGTTTGCGCTCAGTGCGTGCTAATGCATATTCCTGTTTGGAGTCCGGATGTAAAAATACGGGAAATCCTTTGCCAACTTGTTTATAGCCCAGTGCCAACAGGTCTTTTGGACGTGCACCAACTACTACCCAGTCTTCGTCTTTGATAGGGATATTGAGCAGCTTGTCGCGGACGGCGCCGCCTACTAAGAAGGTTTCCATATACAGATTGTTCGATTACCTGACTTTGTTTAGGCAGATTAGTTTGAAACAGAATAATAGCGATGATCTTCTAATCGCATAAGTGTAAGCTCTCGCCCCCAAACGTAACCTGTGTCCAATGCTAGCACTCGGCGTTTTCCGGTGTGACCTTCGAGAGCAGCCCAGTGGCCAAAAAGAATTGTAGCTTTAGAAGAAATTTTTTCATATTCATACCAGGGTTTGAATCCCGATGGTGCAGAAGGCAACCCTTCCTTGACACTAAGCTGTAAGCTACCAACTTCGTCACAAAATCTAACTCGGGTCAAATAATTGGTGATAGTTCTCAAACGATCTTGACCTTCCAGTTTGTCATGCCACCAGAGCGGGTGGTCGCCATACATGTTTTTCAGAAACTCTCGATAGTTATGTCCGCGCAGTGCGAGCTCCACTTCGGCTGCAAGATTTAAGGTTTTCTGTATTGACCAGCGAGGGGCGACTCCAGCATGAACCATTAGGAAGTTTTCTAAGCCATTGATCGTATCTAAACAATCAAAATATACCAGTGGCTTCTGTCGCAACCAATCGCTCAGCTCATGGCAATCCCGTGCATTGAGTAATTTTGAGAGGGTATCTTTAGTTCTTAGTGGCGCGCATCCCTCGTGCATAGCAATGAAGTGAAGGTCGTGATTACCAAGCACTATTTTTACAGAATCATCGATGTCTTGCAGAAATCGGAGTGTCTCGAGTGATCTAGGCCCCCGATTTACAATGTCTCCCACGCACCAGAGGTTATCCCTGCTGGGTGAGAATTTAACTTTCTTCAAAAGTTCTCTCAGGGGCTTGTAGCATCCCTGTATGTCTCCGATAACGTATGTACTCATGCACCTGACTGCAATTTACGAAGGCCGCAGTATAACACTCATATTATTCGATATTTCGACTGACTAATGGACAGTATGGGGAAGGGATAACAGGAAAGCAGGTATTGGCGTCTTAAATTTTTCACCAGTGGCAGTTTGCATTTCATAACTTCCGTGCATAGTACCAAATTTGGTAGCTAGCACCGCTCCGCTGGTGTAATTAAATGATTTCCCTGGGAGGATCTCAGGCTGCTGACCAATTACTCCTTCACCGCTAACTTCCTCAACCTTGTTATTGTCATCGGTAATATGCCAATGACGGTTTAGCAATTTTACCGATTCGTTGCCGAAATTTGTGATTTCTATTGAGTAAGCGAATACAAAACGCTTCTTTGCTGGATCAGATTGCTCATGCAAAAACTGTGTATTGACTTTTATTTTGATCGTTTCGCTAATGCTTTCCATAGTCTCTTTCATCCACAAGAGCATCGCTGATTAAGATGTAATCAGCCAGTGATAAGTTTTCTGGTCTTAGGCTAGCATCGATAGCTAATTTATTCAGTGTCGTTTCAGAAATGATGGCTTTTAGGCTATTTTTCAAAGTCTTTCTGCGCTGGTTAAATGCAGTACGAATCACGGTTTGTAGGCATTCTGGGTCTTTTGCAATCACTGGGAAGTTTGTATGTGGTCGCAGTCTGACTATGGCTGACACTACTTTAGGTTTAGGCGTAAACGCTGAAGAGGGCACATTAAATAAATGTTCTACTTCACAAAAATATTGCATCATTAATCCAAGGCGTCCATAGTTTTTCTCGCCGATAGTAGCAACCATCCGCTGAATTACCTCCAATTGCAGCATGAAGGTCATATCGTGAATCAATGAGTGCTCTTTGAGCAAATGAAACATCACCGGGGTTGAAATGTTATACGGAAGATTACCAACCACTCTTAAAGATTTTTCGGTTTTGCTTAACGTACTTATATCAAACTTCAATATGTTGTGTTGATACACCGATACTGAAGGTCTTTGCGCGAACCGTTGCTCGATGTGAGCCACCAAGTCGCGATCCAATTCTATGCAATCGAGTTGGGCGCCGGAATCTGCGAAAGGTTTAGTTAAAGCGCCCTGGCCTGGTCCGATCTCAACTAGATGGTCTTCGGAGGTAGGGGAAATTGCATCGACAATTTTCTGAATTATATATTCGTCATGAAGAAAATTTTGTCCAAATCTTTTCCGGGCCTGGTGGAGCTTGCCATTGTGAAGTCTCATGGCGGTTGGATCAGGTTTCACGCTTGTTCCAATGGCTAACCATGTCTGTCGCAGTGGCGATGGCATTGTATAAACTGCCAGTATTTGCATTACCAGATCCTGCGATATCCAATGCGGTGCCGTGATCAACTGACGTTCTAATAATTGGCAATCCTAAGGTGATATTGCAAGCATCACCAAACCCTTTGTATTTTAATACAGGCAATCCTTGATCGTGGAACATCGACAATACGGCATCAGCATTATCAAGATACTTTGCGGTAAACAGCGTGTCAGCAGGCAAGGGGCCGATTAAGTCCATACCTAAAGATTTTAAATCAGCCAGAACTGGTGCAATTGTGTCGATCTCTTCCAGTCCTAGATGGCCTCCTTCGCCAGCATGTGGATTCAGCCCGCAAACAAGGATAGTCGGATTCTCAATGCCAAATTTTTGGACGAGATCAGCATGAAGAATAGTGATTACTTTTCTTAACAAGCTTTTATTAATTGCACTTGGTACTTTTGCCAAGGGCAAATGGGTAGTGGCCAAAGCAACACGCAAACCTTCGGTTGCTAACATCATTACAGTTAAGTCTTTTTTGCAATGCGCTGCAAGAAACTCTGTATGTCCGGTAAAAGCGATACCAGCCTCATTGATCGCTCCTTTGTGCACGGGGCCAGTAACTAATGCATCGAGATTGCCGGCCATTACTTGATCAATAGCGATACGCAGAGTTTCTAAAACGTACTCTGCGTTAGCCGTATTCAACTCTCCGTGAATTACCTCTTGTGCTACACCCACCTGTAGGATCGAGAGTTTTCCAGGTGAAGAAGGGCTGGGTTCAGAACCTGAAAAAGGGTGAAGAGAAAGTGGTAATTTTAAATGCCGTGCTCGCTGTTCGAGCATGGATTGATCGCCGATTATGACGAGTTCTGTATTAACTGGGGGGCGCTGCGCAACAACAACGCAAATGTCAGGTCCAATTCCAGCAGGCTCGCCAGTTGTTAAGGCAATTCGAATTGTCACAAGGCATTAACCTGAACGTTTATTCAACGAGTTCTACGAAGGCTTCTTCTCGGATTTCTATAAGCCAGTTCTGTAACTCGAGATCAAACTTTCTGTCGCGCAGTGTACCTTCAGCTTGAGAGCGCGAATACTCAATGCTCAAATCTGTTTCTCGTCGACCTAAAACTTCTGCGATATGCCAGCCGGTGGCTGTCAAAAAAGGTGCACTTAGTTCATTTTCGTCTAGCTCATTAATCACCAGCTCAAATTCAGGAGGCATGCCACCTTCGTTTACCCAGTCGAGATCACCGCCTGCAACAACTGAACTTGCGTCATCAGAATTTTGTCTCGCTATGACAGCAAAATCTTCGCCAGCAATTATGCGCTCTCTGAGTTCATTGATTTCGGCAATGGTTTGGTCTTCATTGCGAATTTCGTTGGAAGACAACATGATGTGTCGAATATTAGTTTGATTCACCATTTGCTCAGTCCCGCCACGCTGCCCAGCGAGATGGATAACATGGAAACCATTGCCCGCTTCGATCGGTCCTTCAACATCACCGGATTCCATTTCGGTAACAATCGATGAGAATAAATTTGGCAATTGCTCTGCTTTGCGCCAACCGAAGTCGGTGCTCTCTACAGGGAAAGTGTTGGATAAGCGAGCATTAGCTCTCACTTCTAAGAAATTCTCTCCTTCACTGGTTCGGGCAATAATGTCAGCAGCAAATTTAAGTTTTGCTTCTTTCTCTGAGTCACTATCACCACTAGATAAAGGAATAAGTAAGTGATCGACGAAGTAGTCAGCGGACATTACTTCTCGGCCCATGTCCGAATTTAGAAAATTATCAATTTCTTGATCAGTTATCGTAATACGTCGATTTACCATGCCACGTTGCAGTTCCTGCAACATCATTTGGCGTCTTACTTGATCGCGGGTTTGTAGATAGACGTTGTTGGTTTCAAGTGCTTCCACGTATTGTTCGAATGTCAGGTTATTGCCTTCCGCCATGCTATTCAGGACACGGTTGATCATGTCATCATCGAAACGGATGCTGACCTGCTCGGCCATCTGTAATTGAATATTCTCTATGATTAATGCTTCCAGAATATCACTTTTCAGCTCGTCTTCTGGAGGCAAGGGCTGATTTTCCCTTGCAGCGGCCCCACGAATGTCGGCAATTCGGAGGTCCAATTCACTCTGCAAAACCACATCCTGATCTACCAGTGCGATTACTCTATCTAGCAAAACCCGTTGTCCGAAGCTTGGAAAACTTAAAAGTAGCGCCAGCACGCCCGCTATGTGAATTGGTGTTTTGATTGTTCGATTAAAGACCATAATCTGTTTCTCTAAATCCCCAAATACTGTCAGTCAACAGGTTGCTCAAGCCACCTCCAGTGAGGTTTCCTAGCCCATTTAGAGTGAATTGGACAAAAACGCCACGTTCAGCTTCGATATTAGGAAGAAACAATTCGTTCTCGTCAACCCATTCTCTTCCAATAAGTCTGATCGTAGCGCAACAATTAGACCACTCTATGCCAGCAAAACTTTCTAAATTGCGAGAGTTGCTATGGTCGTAATTCCAGCGTGCCAACACCCGCCAGTTAGTATTTATAGGCCATACAGCAGAGACATCGGTTTGTTTAATTCTAGGATCTATGTCCTTTGGCAGGGTGAAAATGGGCGAGTTCACCAGGCTGCGGACACGATAAGCAAAGTTCAATAAATGGTCACTATCACGGTGATAACGGAATTGAATGACGCCTTCATCAACCTCTTGAGTGTCTTCATTCCATTGAATATCAGTATTAAATCGCCAGTTGTCGCCAAGCGAAAAAGCTATTTCACCAGCCAGCGCGGATTTATTTGTTAGTGGCGAATAACGAGGCAACCAGGTCTGTAATGGATTGGATAAGGTCACGAAGCGATCTTCAAAGTAACGAACCTGGCCGATGCTCATGCGTGCGGTTTCTCTGCCTGCCGGATCAAGTATTCGACTGGTTAGTGCGAATGCCATCTGGTCGGCATCCGCGATGCGGTCTCCACCGCTAAATCGGTCATCACGAAACAGTTGGTTAAAGCTGAAATTGAGTTCGGATGTATCAAAAAGCGGCAGCGTGGTTTGATCCTCAAACTCGCTGTATAAATAATAAAGTCGAGGTTCTAGGGTTTGTCGCCAGCCGCCACTACGATTCATGTCTCTTTCAAATACCAAACCAGCATCAAAGCTATAGATTCCTATACCTAGGTCCGGGTCGTCTAGACCCATGCTGGCCTGGTTCTGCAACTTGTATTGAACGTGTTTGTATTTTGCGTTAGTCCGTACAAACCATCCAGGGCTCTCGATGGACCAGCCGATTTCCGGTTCAGCGTTAAAACGCTCTCCATGGACTAAAGCGCCATTATTTAATTGGTTCATTGATAGTAGAGTTTCATCGAGATCACGATCGAAAGAAGTTACTTCACCTCTAATGCCGACTCTGATTCCTGCCCAAAGTGGCGCATTACTTTCGAAATAGAACTGCGGCAGACGATCAAAGGGCTTGTTAATGTTGGAGGGTGCGTAAAAAGGATCTATGATTTCGAGGCGCTGAACGTTGACGCCGGCACGGAGATAATCAGAATTAAAATTGATTCTGCCTTGGCGATTTAAATGAGTGCGGCTAGTGAGATTTAGTCCGCTGCTACCCAAGTCGTAAAAGTAATCTTCATCACTGACTGCATTGTAATCTACGAATGTGCTCCAGTTACGACCGAGCACGCCTTGGTGCTCGAAGCCAACGAACCAGCGATCTTCAACCGGTGGTGAATCACTTCCGGGTATGTTTAGAGTCGTAGGATCGTAAAGCTTATCACCGGTAAGCCCAGACAAACTTAAGGTATTCATCGACCAGCTAGCGAGGTAACGAGTCTCGAGACCAACAAGGGTGCCGCGGTCGGAAATTATCCGCGGTGATATCGTGGCGTCATAATGTGGGGCGAGGTTTAAATAGTAGGGTAATTCGAAATCAAATCCCCCACTACGAGTCGAGCCTGTGCTGGGGGCTAGGAATCCTGAAACACTTCCATCTCCTAAGGGGAAAGGCAGAGTTCCAGGGTAGTAGAAGACTGGCATATTACCTAACCTTAAGCTGACATTTTCTGCATAACCCCGGTTTGCAATCTGATCGAGTGTGATAGTGTCTGCGCGCAATTTCCAAAAATCACTGCCTGGTTCACAGCGACTGAACTCGCCATTTTCTATACTCACTAAGCCCGACTTTGCTGAGTAAATAATACTTGCGGCGTTGCCGTGCGCGCCGTAGTTATGCAGAACATATTGGGCATTTTCCACCCGGTTCACAGAATCGTTGTTATCTATGAAGGCAGAATCACCCAGTAGCAGAATGCCCGGTTCGCGGAACTCTACACTACCGTCCATTAATACTGTGTTATCGTCACGATTAATGGTTGTCATGTTGTCGTTTACGATGGTGCGGTAACCCTGTTGTACGATGATATCACCGTCGATGGTCATCAAATTTTGATTTATTTGAGAAAGCCCAGTATCAGTTCTGAAGCTAGTTGCTGAAGAGGCTGGATCGTTACCGCGGTTGAGCTTAGCAGCAGGATCTACGTAGGTTCCACAACAATTATCAGGGATGCTTAATAACTGGTCTTCGGTTAGTTCTTCTCTTGGCACCCAATCTAAATCGTAGTCAGAGCTCAGTGCAACAATTGGCACAACCTCAACTCCCTGGTCTGACTCTTCGTCAGCTAGAGTCGCAGTGAAAGTTTCTGAAGGCTCGGGTGACGCTTGTTCTGTCAGCTCAGGATCTAAAATTAATGCATCTGTTTCAGCTGAATCTGGGGTCTCCAGAGCTGGATTTGATGAACCTGGTTGCAAAAGAGTTGAACTACGCTCGGGGGGCTGAGGGGAGTCTGAGTTGTCCGGCAAGTTAGCAGTGTCACTGCTGTAGCGCTCATTGGTGCCAGCATTGTCCCGGGATTCTATGGGGCCTGTCCTCTCGCAAATCCAGCCATCACCAGCATTGTTAGGCCGACAATTGTATTGAGGAAGTTGTGATTCTGCCGATCTAGGAAAAGCGATTAATAATACTCCCACAGAAATTATTAAGGTGATTCCTGATGCGAGCAGACGTTTCCTAAATAGCATGATGCACTGAGCCTGTTAAGACCAAAAAGGTAGCTAAAGAGATAAACAAATCGTTGTTGAAACCGACTAACAAGTTAGGGCGTAAGCTCCGTGCTGTGCGAATGGACGATGCACAGGCATAATAATTCATTGATGTTTGAATTCAAAGCAACTGTATTTTTATTACTAAGTTAACTAAATGTCAGATTCCAGGCAGGCGAAATTAACGATATGGGTAACTGAAGTTCTTGGGCAATTGAAGCCGGAGAATCGTGGTGAGATATCGCTGTCTTTAGTTAGTGGGGATGCCAGTTTTCGGCGCTATTTCCGTACATATATGGGTGATTCTAGTTTCGTTGCTGTAGACGCCCCGCCGAAGCAGGAAGATTCAAGAATGTTTGTGCATATTTGTAATATGTTTCGGGATGCAGATATTTCAGTGCCTAAGGTTTTTTTTGCCGACTATGAACAAGGATTTATGTTGCTCAATGATTTCGGTGACCAGCTCTATCTAGATGTATTGCTAGGCTTACGAACTTCAGGGTGCAATAACGAAATAAACTCACTCTATGAGGCGGCAATAAATTCATTATTAGATATTCAGTCTAGAATTAATAAAAAGAGACTTGACTCTTATAGCAAAAATGAACTACATCGAGAAATGGCGTTGTTCGAAGAGTGGTTTTGTACGGCTTTCTTAGAGTTGGAAATTAATGATGCAGAGAGAGGAATGATAGCAAAAACACTGAATTTTTTAGAAGAAGCGGCATTGTCGCAAGAACAGGTAGTTGTGCACCGTGATTATCATTCCCGTAACCTGATGATTTTGGACGACAACATTTTTGGAGAAGGCTCTAGTCCTGGAATTATTGATTTTCAAGATGCAGTTAGTGGTGCTTATACCTACGACTTAGTGTCTCTACTTAGAGATGCCTATATATGCTGGGACGTGAGCAAAGTCGATTCATGGGCGCTCTATTACTTGGAAAGGGCAAAAAGTAGCGGGCTCATCGCAAATATTGATGAGGCTCAGTTTCAGCGAGACTTCGATTTAATGGGGCTGCAACGCCAATTAAAGGTTTTGGGAATTTTTGCTCGGCTCTATATTAGGGATAATAAAGTGCGCTATTTGGCCGATATTCCTCAGGTTATTGACTATTTTTTAGAGGTAAGTCAATGCTATATAGAACTTAGGCCGTTTTTGCATTGGTTTAGGACAAAGGTGTTGCCAATAGCTGAGACTAAACTCAAAATAAATTACTGAGGCGCTGCCAGCAGGCATGTTGGACGCCGAAGACTCTTCTTGGAATAGCTATGCGTGCCATGATTTTGGCGGCCGGGCTGGGCAAACGCATGCAGCCTTTAACCGCTGATAAACCCAAACCGCTTGTTAGGGCGGGAGATAAGACTTTAATAGATTATCAGATAGAACGCCTGATTACCGCAGGAGTCACTGGTGTGGTGATCAATCATTTTTATTTGGGTTCAATGATTGAAGAACATTTAGGGGATGGTTCGCGTTTTGGAATCGAAATTCTGTATTCCAGAGAACCAATTCGACTTGAAACCGCTGGTGGCATCATCAAATCTTTGCCTAAACTTAAAGATGATAGTTTTATTGTGGTCAATGCTGATATCTGGACAGATTTCGATTTTTCTACTTTGCATGCCATTGATGGTTTGGATTGCTTGGCTCATTTAGTGTTAGTCGAAAACGCCGAACATAATCCCCATGGTGATTTTTTTATCGATGCTCAAGGTAAGGTGTATGAAAATCATGAGTCTCGGGACAAACGACTGACCTTCACTGGCATTAGCGTAATGCACAAGAGCTTGTTTGAAGGTTATCCTATTCAGCCGCTTTCAATGGTGCCATTGTTACAGACAGCAATGACTCAAAATCAAGTTACTGGTGAGATTTATTCTGGTGTTTGGATTGATGTTGGAACACCTGAAAGGCTGCAGGAAGTTAATTCGCTTATAACTCAGTCGGCTGGAGATTGATTCATGTTCGCATTAGTACTGAATCGAGGTTATAAGCGCGCAATAACTAGCCGCCTCAATGGAAGTAATCCTAATGCCGCAATTCCCCATGGGGGGCGCACCAAAAGGCTACTTATCATGGCAATGTTTGCCGTGATGGGAAAGGTGGCAAAAATGGATGGTCGTGTAACTAAGGACGAAATAAAGTATGCCTCGACCGTTATGCAGCTGCTTGGATTGAATTTAGATGAAAGGCGGCATGCAATTAACTATTTTGAACAAGGCAAATTACCTAATACTGATGTGCTGCCCTGTGTTGCAGATTTGGCAGGTGCTATCGGCAAAAATAGTGCACTGGCCAATCTCTTTTTTAAAACTCAATGTCGTCATGCACTCGTTAAGGGTGAGCTACGTTTAAAAGAAAAAATACTCTTACGTGATATTGCAGAAATTTTCGATTTTGAGAAACCAGAATTGTTGGCGATCTGTAATGAGGCGCAAGGTCACGCTGAAGTGAAGAAAATCCCCTCTTGCAGCTTCCTTACTAATGCTTATACAGTATTGCAATTAGAGCCTGAAGTAGACGATGGGGAAATTCGTCGAGCATACTTACGCATGATGTCTCGCTATCATCCCGATAAATTGGTGCGGGATAACCTTTCTGAAGAGTCCCTCAAAAAAGCCCAAGAAAAATCCATGGCTATCCGTACTGCTTATGAAACTGTGTGTGGTTTTCGTAAAATACGCGCGTAAGCACCATTGCTTCGTTCGACATCTGATTTTCAGACTCCTATATGGATTAAGATCCTGGATATCGCCAGTTAATACTTCATGCCGGAGCAGGGCTGAGAGATAATAATAGGTGGTATGCCTATGAGACCCAATGAAGAAAGGGGTAATGATTGGTTTAGAAATAGACTAAAAGTGCTAAGCACTTTTAGTCCTTAAAACAAGCATCATGCCCACAAAAAAGTTATGAGTTGGTTTAAAGGTTCAGCTATAGAACTTGTGAGATATGTCTAAACACTACTAGCAATGCTTTCTGAGTGCGACATAGAAGACTATGTTATAGAGCTGCACCGCCTGGATTTAGCATCTATTAAGGCCAATATCTAATTACTTCAGGGCCTTTTGATGAAACCGGAACATAACGGGATATTCTCGACCAAATTAAGACAAATGGGTTGGTAATCTGTAAAATACGGCCACTTTCAGATTCAAGGCTGAATACTTCCATGAAAGACTTTCTAATAGCTCCATCAATTCTTTCGGCTGACTTTGCGCGCCTGGGAGAAGAGGTGGATGCAGTTCTAGATGCTGGCGCTGATGTCATCCATTTTGATGTGATGGACAATCACTACGTCCCTAATTTAACGATCGGACCGATGGTGTGTCAGGCATTGAGGAAACACAATGTGACGGCTCCAATAGATGTTCACCTCATGGTAGCGCCAGTCGATCAATTAATTCTGGATTTTGCCAAGGCCGGGGCCAGCTATATTAGCTTCCATCCCGAAGCCACTGCCCACGTCGATCGTTCTTTGCAGCTGGTGCGAGACCAAGGTTGCAAATCGGGGCTGGTGTTTAATCCTGGTACGCCAATCAATAGTCTTGAATTCTTAATGGATAAGATCGATATCATTTTGTTAATGTCGGTAAATCCTGGATTCGGTGGTCAGAAATTCATTCCATCTACATTAAAAAAATTAGAAAAAGTTCGCAAATTAATCGATGCCAGTGGTCATTCAATTCGTCTAGAAATTGATGGCGGTGTTGGAGTAAGGAATATTCGAGAAATTGCGGATGCTGGAGCAGACATGTTTGTTGCCGGCTCAGCAATTTTTAACAGCAAAGATTACGCTGCAACAATTACGGCCATGCGTGAAGAGTTGGGCCAGCAAACTAGCAAAAGCCACTAAGACTGCATCTCCATGAATGAAGAAACGTTTGAGCAACTTGCCGCAGAAGGTTTCAATCGTATTCCGGTTGCTCGGGAAGTATTAGCTGATACAGAAACTCCGCTTAGCACTTATCTTAAATTAGCTAAGGGCACTCATAGTTATTTTTTCGAATCAGTGCAAGGAGGTGAAAAATGGGGTCGGTATTCGATTATTGGAATGCCATGCAGCACTGTCTTAAGAGTCCAGGATAAAAAAATTACTGTTGAATTGAATGGAGATATCGTTGAAGAACTAGAAGTGGAAAACCCCTTTGATTTTCTCGCTGAATTCAAGTCTCGCTATCGTGTGGCTCAGAGCACAGACCCTTATCGATTCGCAGGCGGATTGGTTGGCTATTTTGCTTACGATACTGTTCGTTATGTAGAAAAAACAATTGGGCAGAGCAATGGGAATGACGAAATAGGCACACCCGATATACTGCTCATGCTGTCAGAAGAAGTAATCATTTTTGATAATTTGCGCGGTACTATTTCATTTGTCATCAATGTAGATCCGGCTCGATCAGATAGCTTCGCTAAAGCTCAAACTCGCCTTGATGACCTCCAAGAGCAGCTGAAAAGTCCAACTCCATTACCAATTTCCGCAGTTGGCAAGGAGGTTGTAGAGGATGACTTTCAGCATAATTTCAAACAGAAACACTATGAGGCTGCGGTCGATAAGATTAAAGAGTACATAGTTGCCGGAGATGTTATGCAGGTGGTACTCGCCCATCGAATGTCAGTAGATTTTGACGGTGATCCATTAAATATTTATAGAGCATTGCGTTTCCTTAATCCTTCACCTTATATGGTGTTTTTCGATATGGGCGACCACCATGTTGTAAGCGCGTCGCCTGAAATTCTTGCACGGGTGGAGAGTGGTAAAATAACTGTGCGGCCTTTAGCAGGAACTCGCAAACGTGGTGCTACTGAGAGCGAAGATCAGGCTTTGGAAAAAGAACTTTTAGCAGATGCCAAGGAAGTTGCTGAGCATCTTATGCTAATTGATTTGAGCCGAAATGACTCAGGACGTGTGTCAAAAATTGGCACAGTTACTGTGCCTCAGAAAATGTTTGTAGAACGCTACTCTCATGTCATGCACATTGCTTCTATTGTTGAGAGTGAAATTCGGGAAGATAAAACGGCATTAGATGTATTGCAGTCCACTTTGCCTGTGGGCACTCTCAGTGGCGCACCAAAAGTCAGGGCAATGGAAATTATTGACGAGATGGAGCCAGATAAGCGTGGAGTCTTTGGTGGTGCCATGGGTTATCTGGGTTGGAATGACAACATGGACATGGCTATTGCAATTCGTACGGCTGTTATAAAGGGCGGTAAACTTTATGTGCAAGCAGGCGCTGGCATAGTCGCTGATTCACAACCAGACAAAGAGTGGGAAGAGACTCAACACAAGGCGCAGGCAATAGTAAAAGCCGTTCAATTAGCTGCAAAAAGTTTGGATATCGAATAAATGCTTTTAATGATCGATAACTACGACTCATTTACTTACAACGTCGTGCAGTACTTTGGCGAACTGGGTGTTGATGTTCAGGTATTTCGTAATGACTCGATATCGATCGATGAAATTGAAAAGCTTGCACCACAGCAATTAGTGATCTCGCCAGGCCCTTGTACTCCAAATGAAGCTGGAATCTCAATGGGGGCGATTTCTCATTTTGCTGGAAAGATACCAATCTTGGGTATTTGTCTTGGTCATCAGAGTATCGGACAGGCATTTGGTGGCTCAATTATTCGTGCGGGGACAGTCATGCACGGAAAATTGTCATCGATTCATCATGACGAGAAAGGAGTCTTTCAGAATCTACAAGCACCGTTTGCTGCCACTCGTTATCACTCCTTGGTAATCAAAAAAGATTCTGTACCTGATTGCTTGGAAGTTACAGCATGGACTGTTGACGAGGAGGGAAATCAAGAAGAAATTATGGGCGTCCGTCATAAGGAATTTGCAGTTGAGGGGGTGCAGTTTCATCCAGAATCGATTCTCAGTGAGCATGGGCACAAACTGTTAAAGAATTTCTTGATAGATAATTCATGAGCTAGAACTCAGGAGATCGAGCATGACGATCGTAGAAGCGATTAAACAGGTTACTAGTGGGAAAGATCTGAATAGCGAAGAAATGCTTGCTGTTATGAACGTCATAATGTCTGGGCAATCTACTGATGCTCAAAATGCCGCTTTCTTGGTTGGTCTCCATATGAAAGGCGCATGTACTGCTGAAGTGTTGGGCGGCGCCACGGTTATGCGAGCATTATCAACTAAAGTGGAAGTAGAAAACTCGCCTCATTTAGTCGATACCTGCGGAACAGGGGGTAGCGGCTCTAACAAATTTAATGTCTCTACAGCATCAGCCTTTGTCGCGGCTGCCGCCGGAGCAAAAGTTGCTAAGCATGGCAACAGAGGTGCTACTAGCAAAAGTGGTAGTGCCGATGTGCTGGAGGCAGCTGGAGTCAATCTCGAGGCAACAGCAGATCAAGTCGCAGCAGCGATTCAACAAGTTGGTGTCGGGTTTATGTTTGCACCTGCGCATCATAGCGCGATGAAGCATGTGATTAATGCGCGAAAAGAGATCGGTGTTAGAACGGTTTTTAATCTATTGGGTCCTCTAACAAACCCAGCCGGCGCGCCTAATCAGATTATGGGTGTTTTTGATGCAAGTTGGATACCTATTCTCTTGGAGGTATTAAAAAGCTTAGGTTCAAACCATATTCTTATAGTTGCGGCGGAAGATGGTTTGGATGAGATTAGTATTGCGGCGCCTACTACCGTAGGCGAATTAAAAGATGGAAAGATTTCCAGCTATTCAGTCTCTCCAGCAGATTTTGGCATTGAGCATTATGCTGATTGTAATAGTCTTAAAATTGATTCAGCGGAGGAAAGTCTGACAATGCTGCGACAAGCCTTAACCTATGAGCATAAAGCAGCCGGAGATATAGTTGCCTTAAACGCTGGAGCTGCAATTTATGCCGCGAATCTCACAGAATCCCTGTCTAGTGGCGTCGAGCAAGCTCAGGAAATTCTTTTCACCGGCGATGCATTAAACACTTTGGATGCATTAGTGCAGTTCAGCAATGTGAGAAGCGAGTAGATAGTGTCTGAATCCAGTATTCTTAAAGAAATTGTTGCCCATAAAAAAGGCGAAGTGACTCGCGCCAAGGGCAATACCTCCTTCTCAGAATTGGAAATGCATTTCGGGGAAATATTGCCTCCACGCGGTTTTTGTGGCGCGATCAGGAGCAAAATACAGAAAAACGAGCCAGCAATTATTGCGGAGATAAAGAAAGCGTCTCCATCGAAAGGACTTATTAGAGAAAATTTTGAGCCGGGAAAACACGCTAGACAATATGAAAAGAATGGTGCGACATGTATTTCAGTTTTAACAGATGTTAATTATTTTCAGGGTGCAGATGTCTACTTGCAGCAAGCAAGAGAAGCATGTGATCTTCCAGTTATTCGAAAAGACTTTATGATAGATTCTTATCAAATAGCTGAATCAAAGCTTCTAGGTGCTGATTGTATCTTGCTGATCGTTGCAGCTTTACAACAATCACAATTAATTGAACTCGCAGCCTATGCTAAGGATATTTCGATTGATGTTTTGGTTGAAATTCACAATCAAGAAGAGTTAGATCGGGCAATGGAGATCGATTCAGATTTAATTGGTATTAATAATAGAAACCTCCATACTTTTGAAACAAGTTTACAAACCACTCTCGATTTGGCTTCCTGCCTACCACCTGAGAAACTTGTAATTACTGAGAGCGGGATCAATAGCGTCGCGGACGTAAAGTTGATGACCGATAATGGTATTTTTGGTTTTTTAGTTGGCGAATCATTGATGCGTGCGCCTGATCCGGGCAGTAAATTGAAAGAATTATTTTTCGACGATGACTAAAATATAGAGAGGTGCTCTCCTAATTCAGCTGCCGCCAAAAAAATATAGCTAAAAGCGTTGCGGCAACGGGGGTGCAAATAGTGAAGTCTGAGAAACTATGATAATCTTGCGCGCTCTTTTACTTCAGAGGTCTAGGTACTTTTAAGTCAAACCTTGATTTAGAGTAACAATTGATCGAATTGAGAAAGACTATGAACGCGCGCATTAAATGGGTTGAGAATGTTATGTTTGTTGCCGAATCTGGCACGGGCCACGCAATTGTATTAGATGGGGCAGCTGAGAGTGGAGGTAAAAATCTCGGGATGCGGCCAATGGAGTTGATGGCGTTGGGTGTAGGTAGTTGTTCGTCATATGACGTCGTTACTATTTTAAAAAAAGCACGGCAAAAAATTACAAGTTGTGAAGCAGAAGTATCATGCAAGCGGGTTGATTCAACACCGGCAGTTTTTGAATCTATTCATCTTCATTTTAAAGTAGCTGGCTCTGAACTTAGTGAAAAACAAGTGGAAAGAGCGATTGAACTGTCAGCTGATAAGTATTGCTCAGCGTCAATCATGCTTAAGAATGCAGGGGTAGTAGTTACCCATGACTTCGAAATTCTCGATGCAGAATAACTAAGCAAGAACCTCTGATTTCGAACCTTTTTCAGATCACGATTCTGAATTTTGAACTAGATACACGGCCATTGAGAAATTTTATTATCAGGCGTCCTTGACTGACTCACAAGGGATTGTTCAAGGTCTAAGTTTTGGTTTTGCCGAGCCGCCTTCAAAGAAATTGAAAGCGGAAAAATTAGCCTTGGTGAAGTTGAATTTTCTTCTAAGCTTATCGGAATAAGTTGAGTTTACTTTGTCTAGGTTAAATCCATTTGCGCTCCAGTATGAAATTACCTTTCCTTGCTGATCATATTTGATGCTGCCTTATGTCGGGGATGCAAGGATGCTCAGCGCAATTACTGTTGCCCCGGCGTTAGAAATTAGAAGTGAATGTTACGTGAAATGCTAAGCGGAAAATTAAACTTTATAAGTAGTTCTTTTCATTAAGTCTGCCATTACATGCATCGCACGCTTCACAGTAGAGGGTAGTTCTCGGCCTCCAGCAGCTTTAGCAGTCTCCCCGTGTTGTTTTTCATCTTTAATCATTTGCTGAAGGATAGCTTTGCTCTTGGCATCATTCTGCGGCAGCCTCCCTAGATGCTCTTCCAGGTGTTCGCAAACTTGTTGTTCGGTTTCGGCTACAAAACCAAGGCTCCATTTATCCCCTGCAAGTCCAGAGAGGGCCCCCATGCCAAACGACAGCCCATACCAAATAGGGTTGAGTATGCTGGGTCTGCTTTCGAGCTGCTGCAAGCGTTCATCGCACCAAGCAAGATGATCTACTTCTTCTTGCGCGGCGTGCTGCATGGACTCTCGTACTTCTGAAAGCTTTGCGGTTGTCGCTTGACCTGCATACAAGGCTTGCGCGCAGACTTCGCCAGTGTGATTAATGCGCATTAGCCCAGCAATATGTTTTTTGTCGATCGGCGTTAATTTTTCCTCTGAAACAAGTTCTGCAGGAGAACTGCGCGTCGCAGGGTTGGAGCCAGGAACACAGGTGCGGAGTGCCTGATCAAACTGAATCAGGCATTGGTCGATGAAGGAATTATTTTGGGACTTCGCCATTTATGTATTCTCGCGTGCAATAGCTCGATAGGCAATATCCGTTCGAAAATAAACATTATCCCAATGTATGCCCTTTACGACCGCGTAAGCAGCTGATTTTGCCTCTTCTACAGATAGACCCAAAGCGGTGGCACAGAGCACTCGCCCACCACTGGTGACTACCTCGCCGTCCTTCAAGGCAGTTCCAGCATGAAAAACTTTTTGGTATTCGCTAGAGTGTTTTTCTAGTCCTGAGATAATTGCACCTTTTGCATAGGTGTCAGGATATCCACCAGAGGCTAGAACAATTCCGACAGCACAGCGAGAATCCCACTGAGCTGTATGCGCATCTAGAGATTGATTGATGGCTGCTAGGCATAGTTCTGGTAAATCTGACTGCAGGCGCATCATAATTGGTTGTGCTTCGGGGTCTCCAAAGCGACAGTTAAATTCTACAACGCTGACTTCACCGTCTGGTGTAATCATCAAGCCAGCATAGAGAAACCCGGTATAATCATTTCCATCTTCTGCCATACCTGCCACGGAAGGCAGAATCACTTGATCCATGATTCGCTTGTAAACTTCCTCAGTGACGACTGGGGCAGGTGAGTAGGCACCCATGCCGCCGGTATTGGGACCTTTGTCGCCATTGTCTCTGGCCTTATGATCTTGCGAAGTAGCCATCGGTAGTACGTTTTTGCCATCAACCATTGCAATAAAGCTAGCCTCTTCTCCTGTCAGGAATTGTTCCACTACCACTCTATGACCGGCCTTGCCAAATGTATTGCCGGACAGCATCTCTTTAACGGCGGCTATTGCTTCTTCCTCAGACAAGGCCACTATGACGCCTTTTCCTGCAGCAAGGCCGTCAGCCTTAATAACGATAGGTGCTCCATTAGATTTTATATAGGCAATTGCAGGATCTACTTTGGTGAAAGTTTGATAGTCCGCAGTTGGGATTCCATGTTTAATGCAGAAATCTTTGGTAAACGCTTTAGAGCCTTCCAGCTGCGCTGCCTTTCGCGAAGGGCCGAAGCAAGGAAGATTTCTTTCCGTGAAATAATTTACGATACCTTCAACTAAAGGAGCCTCAGGTCCCACAATAGAGAGTGCAATGGATTCTTGGTCAGCAAAATTCGCAAGAGCAGGAAAGTCCATTACATCAATGGCGATATTCTCTATTTTTTCTTCGCTAGTGGTTCCTGCATTACCTGGTGCGACAAACACTTTTTCTACTGAAGAGGACTGTGCACATTTCCAAGCGAGGGAATGTTCTCGGCCACCAGAACCAATTATCAATACTTTCATTTTAATGCCTGAAGTGGCGTAAACCTGTAAAAACCATCGCCATACCGGCTTCATCCGCGGCTGCAATGACTTCTTGGTCTCGCATTGACCCTCCAGGTTGAATTACTGCTGTAATTCCAGCCTGCGCTGCAGCGTCAATACCATCTCGGAAGGGGAAAAACGCATCAGACGCCATAACGGAACCTTCAACCTGTAAATTCTCATCTGCAGCCTTGATGCCAGCAATTTTTGCGCTGTACACGCGGCTCATTTGTCCGGCACCAATACCAATAGTTTGATTATTTTTACAATAAACGATTGCATTAGATTTTACGTATTGAGCTACACGCCAGGCAAACAAAAGGTCGCGTAGCTCGTTATCCGTGGGCGCGCGTTTCGAGGCCACGGTTAAATCATCTTTCGAAATTGTATGAATGTCTCGATCCTGCACTAATAAACCGCCATTTACACGTTTATAGTCAAAGTCTGCAGTGCGCTCACTATCCCATTGACCGCACGTTAATACACGCACATTTTTCTTTACTGCGGTTACAGCAAGTGCTTCCTCAGATACCGAAGGTGCAATGATGACTTCTGTAAACTGTTGTTCAGTGATTCGTCTAGCACTTTCAGCATCAAATTCTCGATTGAAAGCGATAATGCCACCAAACGCTGAAGTTGGATCAGTTTGAAAAGCCAATTCATAAGCTTTCAATGGCGTTTCAGCGATAGCAACGCCACAAGGGTTAGCATGTTTGACAATTACACAGGCAGGCCCTCTAAATGATTTAACGCATTCGACTGCAGCGTCAGTATCAGCAATGTTATTGTATGAAAGTGCTTTTCCTTGTAATTGCTGCGCACTACTAATGCTTGCTTCCTCAGGTTTTTTCTCCACATAAAAAGCGGCTTTTTGGTGAGGATTTTCACCATAGCGCATTTCCTGGCTTTTAATAAACTGCGTATTAAAGGTTCGCGGAAAGATGGAACTTTTATCACTTTGTTCTAGCTTGGTACCGAGATAGTTTGCAATGGCTCCATCATAAGCGGCTGTATGTTCATAAGTTTTAACTGCAAAATCAAATCGTGTTTGCTGGTCAAGACTCCCATCATTCCTGGTGAGTAATTCGATAACTCTGTCATAGTCAGAAGGGTTCACAACAGCAGCAACAAACTTGTTGTTCTTAGCTGCCGCACGGAGCATGGTTGGGCCCCCGATGTCGATATTCTCGATTGCGGCTGAAAGATCACAATTGGGATTAGCAACCGTTGCCTCGAAGGGGTATAGATTGACCACGACGAGATCAATTGGCGGGATATCGTGATCTGTCAGGACCTTCTGATCGATATCTCGTCGAGCCAGTATGCCCCCATGGACCTTGGGATGGAGCGTTTTTACACGACCATCCATCATTTCAGGAAAGCCTGTGTAGTCAGAGATCTCAATAGCCGAAATGTTTTCCGATGCTAGCAGCTTATAAGTGCCGCCCGTGGAGAGGATTTCGATGTTAAGATCAGAAAGAGCTTGAGCAAATGGAACAATGCCAGTTTTGTCGGAAACACTAATCAATGCTCGACGAATGGCGCCAGAGTTATCTGATGTCATAAGCAGTTTTACGCGTGTTGTGTTGTTGCTAGGTGTGGCTTACTGAAGAGAACTACCTTCACGACTATTGTCTTACTAGAGTAAACCGTACAATTTTAATTTAGTTCGTAGGGTACCACGGTTCAATCCAAGCATGATAGAAGCCTTGCTCTGATTATTACCAGTATATCGCATAGCCGCTTCTATAAGGGGAGCTTCTACTTCCGACATTACCATCTGGTGCAGATCGGTTACGGGCTCATCTTCAATATATTGAAAGTAGCGACGGAGTGATTTTTCTACTTCTGATCTAAGAGTGCTTTCCTGTTGCGAAAAAGGTTCTGCTGGTTCTACAATTGAAAAATTTGAGATTGCTGAGGACTCGTCCAGTTTGTTCATGCAGCGATGACTCCATCATCTATAGCTAGGTTTTCGAAATAAGACCTTAGAAGGTCTAATTGAGCTAGCCCATCTTGTAATTTATTAAAATGTGTTAAAAATTGCTTCGAATCTGGCAATTCTTTCACATAACCAGCAACATGTTTGCGAGCGTACCACACACCTTTAGTATCTCCATAGAAACTCTGTAATTTTTTTAGGTGAGATTCGATGATGTGAAGTTTTTTAAAGATGCTAGGATTAGATTTGTGTATTCCCGTAACGAGATAGTGCTCAATCTCTGCAAAAATCCAGGGTCGACCCATTGCTGCCCTTCCAATCATCAGGCCATCTGCGTTCGTGTGTTGCATAACTTGTTTTGCTTTTTGCGGTGAATCTATATCGCCGTTAGCTATAACCGGAATACTAATGTTTTGCTTTATGTCTGCGATTGTGTCGTATTCTGCCTCGCCTTTAAAGCGACATTCTTTGGTGCGACCATGCACCGTTAACAATTGTACGCCAGACTCTTCAGCAATTTTTGCTACTTCAACTCCGTTGCGGGATTTTGGGGACCAACCCGTTCGAATTTTTAGAGTCACTGGAATATCGACACTGCTCACTACAGATTTTAGTATTGATTCGACAAGTTTTGTATCTTTTAACAGTGCAGAACCTGCCGCTTTCTTCAAAACCTTTTTGGCTGGACAACCCATGTTGATGTCGATTGCATCTGCGCCACGGCTAACGTTAAGTTTAGCTGCTTGAGTTAGCATCACAGGATCAGAGCCAGCTATTTGCACGACATAAGGCCTACTTACATTGGGTTTGACTTGTTTAAGTCTATTGCGCTCATTGCTCCATAATTCAGTATTGGCTGTAAGCATTTCAGCGATAGTTAATCCGGCCCCATTCTGACTGCAAATTTCACGAAATGGAGAATCACTCACACCTACCATTGGTGCCAAGAAGAGCGAATTGTTCAGTTTATAGGGGCCGATAATTTTCATTGCGAATAGGTCTGAAGTAAAGATTGATTATTTTAACTGGGAGAGAAAAGTAGGGGAAGGGATTCTAGAAATTAGTCAGGAAAAGCTTGCAAGCCAGTTATCATGCACGAAACATAAGCTAAAACTCAAGGTAGTCTAAACGCCAGTGTGTAGTTAGCTATACCAGAGCCCGGGTCGATTACATCTAATTTAACCTGGACCGGTGACATTACAGGCATTAGTGCTAAATCTATCAACTCTGAATTTAGATACTCATTAGGTGAAAATTCTCGCAAGGCAATGATGTTATTACTTAAGGAATTGAAACTTAAAACCATTATTGGAAACTTTTGTGGGAATTCTGCAGTATTTCGAAATTCTATGTTTACCGACAGCCCGTTTTCGAGAATACGATGATTATGCACCGAGAGGTTATCGCTGCGAATCGCGTTTATGTTCGAATAGGAAGGCAAGTTGCAAGCAGTATTAGCGCAAGCCCATTCTAATAAAGGCCTTATTCGCGTATCTTGACTATATGCTATACGGTTACGCCACAGGAATTGAGCACTTAAGCTTATTCCTAAAAAAAAGATAATAACGCTGAAACAAATGAGATGCCCGATTCGGCTCTGCTTTCCTGCATGCAATTCCACTGGTGTAGAAGTAATATCCAGTGCTGCGATGTTTTCCTTCGAAATCGATTGCAAAGCTGACTCGTCTTCCAGCTGCGCTCTCAAGGCCCGCGCCCGAATAAGTTCGGTATTGTCTTTAGGTGGTTCTTTTTTCTTTGTTATGTCTTTTGTTGTTTTCTGGGTTTTAGTATCACCTAAAACACCGGCCTTATTGCTGATTTTAGCTTGTTTGGAGTTTACAAATTCATTAGTTGATGCTGCGCGAACTTCAAACACATTATTTTTTTCGTTTTGTCGTTCAGCTTGCTTCCTCGCGTCAGCCTTGTCCTTTTCCAAGGGGCCAACCAGTTCGTGGCTAGACTCTGGGAATAGCTCAGCATCGAGTGCTTCACTTTCAGCTAGTAGAGGTTTCTGAAGATTGGCGAAAAATGATGTCTCGCTCCTTTGTACTTCTTCAAGTAATAAATCTTTCTCTGTTTCTGCCTGTTTTAGTGATTCTTCTATGGCCTGTTCAATAGAAGAGAAAAATTCTTGAGTATATTCTTCTGAGAGCTCGATTGACTCTTCAAGAATCGGTTGGTTTATAAACCCACCATGATCTGATGTTAGAAGCTCTTGATCCCCCGTTAAACTTTCTTCATGTTGCTCCTTATGCTCTGCCTGCAACGCGCTGCGAGTAAGAAAACTGGAAGGGTCGAAATAATCCAGCGGATTGTTCCCAACAAATACGGAGTCTGAATCTTTGTGTTCGTCAGCAGGGAGCGGTTTGAGGACATTATCGATAGCATGAAAAATCGTCAGGCATGCGCCACAGCGCACTTTGCCATCCGCAAGGAGAAGTATAGCGGCGCTGGTGTTAAAGCTTGATTCACAATTTGGGCACTGGGTAACGTGAAGGGCCATTCTGCGAAAATCTCAAAAGGTTAAACAAGCATTAGAAGTGTGATTGTAATGGAAGGAGAGATGCATATCACGACTTCCGGGTGCCACTTAGAAGCACCCAGCCTTGTTCGATCTGAGGAGCTTCCATGTCAAACCAGCAATCATAGCAAGAGAGCAGAGAGGGGATTTGCTCTTCAAGCAGCCCAGATAGGGTGATGTATCCGCCTTTTTTAACCAATTCAGCAAATTTCTCAGATAGATCGATAAGTGGCCTCTCTAGGATGTTGGCGATAAGAATGTCCGCATGCAGTGGGGGGAGCGCTTCTGGCAAATAGGTGGTTAATACGTCATCTGGGATCTTGTTGCGATGGCTATTGTCTATTGTGGCAGAGATTGCCTGAGGGTCATTGTCCACTGCATGAATTTTTACTGCCCCTAGCAGAGCAGACGCGATGGATAGCACTCCAGACCCGCATCCATAATCGATTACTTCGCTGCCTCTTAATTCGGCTTGGTCTAGCCAACGTAAACAAAGCGAGGTGGTCGCATGATTACCGGTCCCAAAAGCTAACCCAGGGTCCAGCTTGATGTTTGCTGCATTTGGTTTTGGAGGTGATAGCCAGCTAGGGCAAATCCATAGCTTCTCCCCGAACTGCATGGGTTCGAAGTCCTTCATCCAACTACGTTCCCAATCCTGATCTTCGATGACTTCAATGTTGAGACTTTCATTATTCAGCACTTTGGTGTCGCATCTAAGCTTATTCAGCAATGACCCTAGGTCTTTTTTTTCATTGAACAAACAAAGCAGAAAAGTATTATTCCACAATTGTGTGACGCCTGGCTCTTCTTGAAATACGGGTTGATCTTCTGCATCTAGATAACTAATTGAAATCGCATCAGAGTCGAATAATATCTGTTCAAAAGAAGAGGCATCTTCAGAGTGAAGCTGAATTTTCAGTTGTTGCCACATAGGGTTTAGTTAAGAGTTAAGTTTTTCTTCCAGGTAGTGGATATTAATTCCACCTTTCTGAAATTCGGGATCTCGCACAAGATCTCTTTGCAATGGAATATTACTTTTAATGCCATCGATAAGAAGTTCATCCAATGCTATTTGCATTTTAGTTAATGCTTGCTCCCTGTTGTCGCCGTAGCTAATTAGTTTGGCAATTAATGAATCGTAATAGGGAGGAACGCTGTAGCCGCTGTACAAGTGTGAATCAACGCGCACGCCAGGCCCTCCAGGCGCATGATATAGTTTGACTTTGCCAGGGCTAGGTAGAAACGACGTTGGATCTTCAGCATTAATACGGCATTCAAAGGCGTGTCCTTGAATCTTGACTTGATCCTGGGTGATCGAGAGAGGCCTGCCTGAGGCAATCCGAAGTTGTTCTTTGACGATGTCCACACCTGTGACCATTTCTGTCACTGGATGTTCGACTTGTACTCGCGTGTTCATTTCGATGAAATAAAAGCGTTCATCTTGATAGAGAAACTCCAGCGTTCCAGCGCCGCGGTAATTCATGTTTCTACAGGCTTGGATACAGGTAGCGGCAACTTCATTGCGGACTGCATCAGGAATGCCTGGCGCCGGTGCTTCTTCGAGTACTTTCTGATGTCGCCGCTGCAGTGAGCAATCTCTATCGCCTAAATAGATAGCATTTCCCGCACCATCACCGATAATTTGAATTTCAACGTGCCTCGGATTCTCCAAAAACTTTTCCAGATAGACGATGCCACTTCCAAAAAATGATTGCGCTTCCGTTGAAGTTACCTTCGCAGCTTTTAGTAATTCGGTTGAGTCGTGGACTACGCGCATGCCGCGACCACCGCCGCCAGCAGCTGCTTTTATTATGACGGGAAAACCGATTTCTGCGGCTAGACTTAAGGTGCGATCATCATTCTCATCTAGAGGGCCGTTAGATCCAGGTACCGTCGGAACGCCAGCATTTCGCATGACCTCAATGGCCGACACTTTGTCTCCCATGAGACGTATTGTTTCAGATTGGGGGCCAATAAAAGTGAAGCCGCTATTTTCAACTTGTTCCGCGAAATCCGCATTTTCTGAAAGGAATCCGTAGCCAGGATGTACGGCATTTGAGCCGGTAACCTCCATAGCGCTTATGATAGATGCAATATTTAAATAACTTTCGGCAGGGCTTGGTGGACCGATGCAGACTGACTCGTCCGAGAGTCGAACGTGCATTAAGTCCTTGTCCGCAACAGAGTGCACTGCAACAGTTTTTATATCGAGCGCTTTGCAGGCACGTAAGACTCGTAATGCAATTTCACCACGATTGGCTATAAGAACTTTTTCTAGCATGCTAGCGGGCACCTGAAAGGGTGAAAAAGATTAATTAATTGTCATTAGAGGTTGATCAAACTCTACAGGTTCTCCGTCCTCAACCAAAATGGCTTCGACTACCCCGGAATGATCTGCCTCTATCTGATTCATCATCTTCATGGCTTCAACAATACACACCACGTCACCCACTTTTACATGGGTGCCCACTTCAACGAATGGTGGTGAAGAAGGTGACGGAGCGCGATAAAACGATCCCACCATGGGTGATTGAATTGGAACGCCTTGAGTCGAGGGGGGCTCCGCTACGGAGGCGACAGGCGCAGCAGCGGCAGGCGCAGAGAGAGGCGCTGCCGCAGTCGTAGCAACTACTGTTGGAGAGCGGCTTATGCGAACTGCTTCCTCTCCTTCCTTGATTTCTATCTCTGCTACGTCGGAAGCCTCCAGTAATTCGATAAGCTTCTTAACTTTTCTTATATCCATTATTTGTTTCCAATTTTGGTTAGAGAGCAGATTGCTGCCGAACCTTTAGTTAGGCCCAATTTTTGTGATTTGTTAGTTTTCCAATCGTTTGAATGCTGCTTGCAGTGCGAGCTCATAGCCTTGTGCACCCAAGCCAATGATGGTTCCTATTGCGATATCTGCAAAAAAAGAATGTTGGCGATATTCTTCTCGGGAATAAAGGTTCGATAAATGCACTTCGATAAAAGGAATTTCAGTGGCCAGTATCGCATCTCTAATTGCGATACTGGTATGCGTAAACGCGCCAAAATTCACAAGCATAAAATCTGTGCCATCGCGTCTCGCATTGTGTAAACGATCAATAAAATCTGCTTCTGCATTACTTTGCAGCGAAGTGAGTTCATGGCCAGAATTTGCGCACTGAGCTTGGCAACGCTGATTAATATCATCCAGTGTATCTGAGCCATAAATATGAGGTTCGCGGTCACCCAATAGATTGAGATTTGGGCCATGTAAGATCAAAATTTTTGCCATTTTGATTAGATCCTGGGTGAATTGATCATAGAACGAAAAACATTGTTTGGGCACTGCTTTCTAACAATCGGGGATTTTCTCAGAATTTAGCTTGCAATACACCCAATTTGTGCGCAGATAACCGAAATTCACTGCAAATATCCATTCTTTGGCGGAATCCGAAAGGGAATGTCAAGGTAACAGTTTGAAAAGTGACCGCTGTGGAGGGTAGCAAAAACCCCATTCTGCGCAGCCTTGATATTGAATCATCAAACCTGCTTCGGGTCCCGGCACTGTGGTTAGGTTAATGTCGATGCTTAGTAGATTGTAGTAGGCCTCAATCTGACCGAAGAATTGGTCGGTTTTTTGGACCCCATCTGGCAGCTCATAGTTCACGGGCAGGTTGTCCCCACCCTCCGTCTGAAGCAGAGAAAATTGGAAAGCATGGCGGTATAAGTAGTGACCTTGAGCAAGAACCCAGTTAATTCGGTATTTCCCAGGGCTTAATTCACTCACGTAGTAGGGAAACGCTTCTTCAAGAGATAGAGGCACCTGTTGTTGCTGATTTTGTTGTGTAAAGCTAGTTATCGAGGTTCTGTCAAGCTGTGACCAAGCAGTAAGGGGTAATCCCAACAAACATAGCGTGAATAGAGTCGTCAGTGTTTTGCTCATGTTCATGGGACCAGTATTATCATAGTTTTGTTCCCCTAGTGCTATTTACAAAATGAGGCGCTAAGGCAGATATCTTTCAAACACAAGGCTGGCATTAGTGCCACCAAAGCCAAAACTGTTCGACATTATTCGATTAAGCTGAATGTTATCTTGGCGCTCTAATGCGATTGGCAAACCTTCGGCCTCTTCATCGAGGTTTTCGATATTGGCGGAAGCGGCAACAAAGTCATTCTCCATCATTAGTAAGCTATAGATAGCCTCTTGTGCTCCAGCTGCTCCCAGGGAATGTCCGCTTAATGATTTAGTGGAATTGATAACGGGAATGTTTTCACCGAACAAATTGCGTATCGCTTTTAATTCGGAAACATCACCAGCCGGCGTACTGGTGCCGTGGGTATTTATGTAGTCAACCGCGTCTGTGGAATTTCCTAGGGCCATTTGCATGGCGCGACCCCCACCTTCGCTAGAGGGAGCAACCATATCAAAACCGTCGGAAGTGGCGCCATAGCCGGTAATCTCTGCATAGATTTTTGCGCCTCGGGCAAGTGCATGATCCAAAGCTTCAATAACTAGCATGCCCCCTCCGCCAGCAATAACAAAGCCATCACGGTCAGCATCAAAAGCACGGGAAGCTTTATCTGGTCTTTCATTGTATTTAGTTGAAAGTGCACCCATCGCATCGAACATGTGTGAAGAAGTCCAATGCTCTGCTTCACCTCCCCCAGCGAATACGATATCTTGTTTATCCATCTGAATAATTTCAGCAGCGTTGCCAATGCAATGGGCGCTCGTTGCACATGCAGAAGAGATGGAATAATTAACGCCTTTTATCTTAAACGGAGTTGCTAGACAGGCCGAGACAGTGCTACTCATGGTGCGGGTCACGCGGTAAGGACCAACTCGTTTTACGCCTCTTTCTCGGGCTATGTCGGTTGACTCTAATTGATCAGGCGGGGATCCTCCACCAGACCCGGCAACAATTCCGGATCGCAAATTCGACACCTGATCTTCTGACAGGCCTGCATCTTCAATTGCCTCTTGCATTGACAAATAAGCGTAAGCAGAAGCATCACCCATAAAACGTAAAATTTTTCGATCAATTAGCTCTGATGTGTCGATTTGCACTGTGCCACTAACGTGGCTGCGCATGCCAACCTCCACATAGGATTCGTTATGACGAATTCCGCTGCGTCCATGCTTCAATGAATCTAATACTTCGGTCTTACTATTGCCTAGACATGACACGATACCGATACCGGTAATGACAGTGCGTCGCATAGCGGCCTCTTTAGATGTATTAACTAAAATGACTGGTCAGTTGTAAACAACCCAACTTTTAGTGCTTTGGTTCTGTAAATAACATTGCCGTCAACAGCAACTGTACCATCAGCAATACCTACTACGAGTTTACGATCAATTACGCGACTCATTGAAAGGTCATAAACAACTTTTTTAGCTGTAGGTAAAATTTCGCCAGTAAATTTTACTTCACCTGCCCCTAAAGCTCTCCCTTTTCCGAGAAATCCTCTCCAGCCAAGGAAAAATCCGACTAGTTGCCATAACGCATCTAAGCCAAGGCATCCGGGCATTACTGGGTCACCTGGAAAATGGCAGTCGAAAAACCATAAGTCTGGATTTATATCCAACTCAGCGATTATCTGGCCACGCCCAAACTCCCCGCCATCCGAGTTTATCTCAGTGATTCGATTCAACATTAGCATATTATTGATTGGCAATTTGGCATTCTGAAGGCCAAATAATTTACCGTAACCACATTCGACGAGCTCGGGTAGCTCATAAGAACTTTTGGGAACGAAGCCTTCATTCCTTGGTTTCATTGGGATTACGCCCCTCCAGGGCAGAGTTTACGAGGGCTGTGATGTTATCGCGCTAAGCATAATTAATCGATATCAATTTCACTTCAAAGCCAGCTATTAATTACTGAATTATCGCATCTTTATTCAAATCCAGGATTATTTGTTACTATTATCGCTTGAATTTTTAGGTGAATTCTATGTTAATTCCCGTTGTAATAGCTGGGGGCATTGGATCTAGGCTCTGGCCAGTTTCCAGGACCTTATTGCCGAAGCAATTTATTCATTTTCAGCAATTTGGTGGATCTCTCTTTCAAAATACTTTGAACCGGCTAAACGGAATCGAAGATATTTCCCAACCGTTAGTAGTGTGCAATGAAGAACATCGATTTTTAGTGGCAGAGCAGCTGAGAACCCTTGGTGAGCTTGACAGTAAAATAATACTTGAACCATTTGGGAAAGATACCGCCCCAGCGGTAGCCATGGCAGCCTTATGCGCAATTCAAGAAAATCCAGATGCGTTGTTATTAGTTCTTCCAGCAGATCATATTATCAAAGATACTGATCGATTCCAGTCAGCGATAAGCGAAGCGGAAAAACTTGCTAAGAAAAATAAATTAGTAACCTTTGGAATAGTGCCAGATGCCCCAGAAATAGGTTACGGTTATATAGAAAAAGGAAGCCAGCTGGAGGGCTCGGATGGGTTCGCTGTAGCACGATTTGTTGAAAAACCAGATTTAGCCGACGCTATATCTTACTTAGAGGCCAGAACTTATTTTTGGAACAGTGGAATGTTTATGTTCTCAGCCCAATTGTTTCTGAGCGAGCTTGAGGTGTATTCCAGAGATATATACGAAGTTTGCGTAGAAACCTTCGCAGCAATTATAAAAGACAACGATTTTATGAGAATTCCTGAGTCGAGATTCAATGCTTGTCGTAGCGATTCTATTGACTACGCAGTAATGGAGAAAACCGCGAATGCAGCAATGATTCCTTTGGATGCAGGTTGGAATGACCTGGGCGCTTGGGAGGCTTTGTGGAAAGTTGGTAGCAAAGATGCTACTGGCAATGTCATTAGTGGAGATGTCCTCCTTAACCAGGTTAACAACAGTTATATTCAAGCCGAATCAAGGTTAGTTGCAGCAGTAGGCATTGAGGATACGGTAATTATCGAAACAGCTGATGCTGTCCTAGTGTCCAACAAAAAATCCGCTCAGACGGTAAAACAAATAGTTGAACAACTCGAAGCGAAGAAGCGAATAGAAGGTGTGAGTCATACGAAGGTTTTTCGGCCGTGGGGTTCTTATGAGTCATTGATGAACACTGATGGTTATCAAGTTAAACATATTATTGTTAACCCCGGCGAGTCACTCTCTTTGCAAATGCATCATCATCGCGCTGAGCATTGGACAGTTATTAAGGGTAAGGGTGTTATAACTTGTGATGGAAAAGAAATAGCCCTGGGAGTGAACGAAAATATATTTATTCCATTGGGCAGCAAGCATAGGCTTGCCAACCCATTTTCTGAGTCCGTTGAAATTATCGAAGTACAAGTTGGAGATTATCTCAGTGAGGATGATATTGTTCGCTTCGAAGATCAATACGGGAGACTCGAAAAACCATGACTTCGATTAATAATTACTTTTCCCTACCCACTGCCATATACCCTTCATCTCAGCACTAAAGAGTATAGTGGTTGCTTATAAATTTCAGGTCAAGCAGCTTAGATTTTGCAAGTACCGATGAATATGTTGCTGTCTCTAATTACACATTTGATTTAAAGCATAAATGACTCAAGAACTTACCTGCTTTACAGCTTACGATATACGTGGCCGAATTCCAGATCAGCTCGATGAAGGAATCGCCTACCGAATCGGTCGTGCTTACGCAGAATTTTTAACACCGAACGAAGTAGTGGTCGGCTTTGACATCCGCCTGACTAGTCAAGGTCTTTGTAATGCACTTTCTCGAGGGCTGACTGACTCTGGTGTAAATGTAATTGCTATTGGGCAATGTGGCACGGAAGAAGTTTATTTTGGCACGTCTCATCTAAATGCAGATGGTGGAATTATCGTGACTGCAAGCCATAATCCAAAAGACTACAACGGCATGAAACTTGTTCGTGAAAATTCAAAGCCGATCAGTGGCGATAGTGGGCTTAATACAATTAAGCAGTTAGCCGAAAAAAATGAGTTTGAGGAGACACTCAAAAAAGGGGAGGTTTCAGCGCGCTGCATCAGAGCGGCTTATGTAGATCACTTGTTAAGCTTCATTAATACAGAATCAATTAAGCCAATGAAAATCATCTGTAATGCCGGCAATGGAGCAGCGGGGCCGACTATTGACTCGTTGGAGTCCAGACTTCCTTTTGAGTTCATTAAAATACAGCATAATGCCGATGGCAATTTCCCCAATGGTGTTCCGAATCCACTTATAGCAGAAAACCGGTCGTCTACCATTGAAGCAATTTCAGATCATAACGCAGATTTAGGGATAGCCTGGGACGGTGATTTTGATCGTTGCTTTTTCTTTGATGAGCAGGGCCGATTTATCGAAGGTTATTACATTGTCGGTCTTTTGGCCCAATCATTCTTAGAGGCTCATCCGGGTGCGAAAGTTATTCATGACCCGCGATTAACGTGGAATACTATTGAGATAGTAGAGAAGATGGGTGGCAATGCAATTTGCTGTAAAACAGGTCATGCCTTCATTAAAGAACGGATGCGTATAGAAGATGCGGTCTATGGTGGCGAAATGAGCGCTCATCATTATTTTAAAGATTTTTTCTATTGCGATAGTGGGATGGTGCCTTGGCTACTAGTCACTGAGTTGATGTCAATCCAAGACAAAACTCTGGGAGAATTAGTTAGCGCATGTATGGCAAGTCATCCGGCAAGCGGTGAAATAAACAGTAAAATAAAAGATCCTCTAGCACTACTTCAAGCCATTGAGAAGCAGTATAGCAAAGACGCCGAATCTGTTGATTATATAGATGGCCTTTCAGTAAATTTTTCGGAATGGCGATTCAACTTGCGCATGTCGAACACCGAACCAGTCGTGAGGCTTAACGTCGAATCTAAGGGTAATCAATTGTTAATGGAGGAGAAGACTAAAGAATTATTAAATCTCATTCGAGCTTAATTCTGTTTGTCTTTTTCAAGGTGTATGCAGTAGGGCAAGACATAAAAATAAATTCAAATGAAACTTAAAATTTATCAAATTGATGCTTTTGCTGGAAAACCATTCGAAGGTAATCCTGCTGCTATAGTGCCGCTGGAAGAATGGCTTCCTGAAAACATAATGCAACAAATAGCGCAGGAAAATAATCTAGCTGAAACGGCTTATTATGTGCCGATAGACGATGGCTTTCACATTAAATGGTTTACGCCGGTTACGGAAGTTAAGCTCTGTGGCCATGCGACTTTGGCCTCCGCTTTTGTTCTATTCAATGAATGCGCTTATGCTTCAGATGTTATTACCTTTGATTCTTTATCTGGCTTGTTATCCGTGACAAGGAATGGTGACTTACTTACTCTTGATTTCCCAAACCAAATACCTGTTTCTTGTAAGACTCCGCGCGAGTTAAGTCATGGACTAGGAGTGGAACCGTCTATGTGTTTTGCAAATGAGGATTACATGGCGATTTTTGAAAGTGAGGAAATAGTCGCTAGTTTAAATCCGAATGGGCTGTACCTGGAGCAATTGAATCGTCGTGGTGTCATCGCTACTGCCCCCTCTAGCGAATATGATTTTGTATCTCGTTTCTTCGCGCCAAAATTGGACGTATTAGAAGACCCCGTCACAGGCTCTTCGTTTACGCATCTTATTCCCTATTGGGCGAATCGACTTGGAAAGCAAAAAATGTGTGCAAAACAAATTTCCCCTCGAGGAGGAATAGTTCATTGTGAGTTGAAAGAAGATCGAGTGCTGATTGGGGGAAGTGCTGTAAAATATTTGGAAGGTGAAATTATTCTCTGTGACTAAAGATATGATTGTTAAAGAGTTACAAAGGGAAGTCAGAAATTTTTTGAAGCGATGCTATGAATATTAAATATTTACAACTCGTCGTAGCTGCATTTACTATTGAAATAATTAGTGTGTTGGTGCTGGCAATTCTGATTGCGTTATTTGGCCCATCTGATCCGGCGCTAATCCAAGCTTTTTCAGAAAATTTGGCCTATTGGTTGGGTCCTACTACAGGTTTTTTATTTTGCTTTACCGGCGCTTATTTGCTAACTCGACCATTATCCCATTCACGAATTCCAAATGGGGTATTGTTAGGGTTGCTCGTCGCGATCATTGATGTAAGTATTTTTTTAAGAAGCGATTTTGGCTTTCAGATTATTTACCTTTTTACTAATACTGGCAAAATTGTAGCTGGGACATTAGGTGCCTATGTCGCCGAGAAAATATGACATAGAAGTCTATGATATTTGAAGTGATCATTGAAGCTGAGAATTTTAAGAAGTTCTAGAACCTCTAGGCCGATAAAAGCATTGTTATGCTGTGTTCGTCTTCCTCAATTTCCTCGAAGCCAATTCTGAAGTGAAAATCGATTGCGGGGTTAGTTTTGAGTACACTTAATCGCACTGGTTTATGTTTTGCAGCGGCAATCCGTTTGACTTCTATAGCCATTAGTGATCCCCACCCTTGTCTTTGTTGGGCAGGTTCAACAAGTATCATGTCTAGCACTAGATGATCTGGTTTTTCGCTGATGTGAAAACCGCCAACCTGATGGCCTTGCGCCTCTATAAATCTGAATTGATTTATAGGAAGGCTCGTCAGAAACCCTTCGCGCTGGATTACTTCATCCCAGCCCCAGGCTTCATCGATATAATGCTGCATGGTTCGGCGGAACAAGCCGAAGATCCATTGCTCGTCTGCAGCTTCACCGGTACGAAGCTTATATTTTTTTGGCATAACTAGGTCGTGGATTCGCGGACAGAATCAATTAATGCAGCAGTCGACTGATCAATTTCTTTCAAGCTGTTTTCGAGTTGAAGTGCATTAAGAATTTCTTTGGAGAGCTCTTTGCCTAATTCAACCCCCCATTGGTCAAAAGCATTGATGTTCCATATGACACTTTGTACATAAGTTTTATGCTCATAAAGTGCAATTAAACACCCGAGGTTATGTGGATTAAGTTGGCTTATTAGTAGGGTATTGCTGGGCTTATTGCCAGGAATATTTCGTGATGCTTGATCAAGTGCCGGTTTTCCGGACATTAGTGCAAGACTTTGGCTGAAACAATTTGCCAACAAATACTGATGTCTCTCAAGAGCATTTAGGCTTTTATCTATAGTATTAATAAAAGCAATAAAATCGACTGGTATGAATTCTGTCCCCTGGTGCAAGAGCTGGAAATACGAATGTTGCCCACTTGTGCCAGCAGTACCCCATAAGACCTCTGCGCTATTGGTTTGAATATCCCTCCCGTGAATATCAACGCGCTTTCCTAGGCTCTCCATATAGAGTTGTTGAGAGTAGGACGGGAACTGTTTTAGATGCTGGCTATAAGGAACAATGGCACTGCTATGACAATCAAAAAACCCACGGTACCATATGCTCATCAAAGCCATTATGACTGGCAAATTTTCATTTAGGTCAGCGAATTGGAAATGCTCATCCATAGAATGAGCGCCGGCAAGTAACTCTCTGAATTGTGGCATTCCCACCAACAGAGCGATTGGAAGACCAATAGCAGACCATAAAGAAAATCGACCGCCTACCCACTCCCATATCGGTAAAACGTTTGTCTCTGCGACTCCAAAATCTTTGGCAGCATCTATGTTTGAGGTCACAGCAATGAAGTGATTCTTTATGAGGTCAGTCGATTCCGTCCCTGACAGCAACCATGTCTTAGCCGTCTCGGCATTTAGTTGTGTCTCTATAGTTGTAAATGATTTCGATGCAATTATAAAAAGTGTAGTCGCGGGAACTAAATTCTTCAATATGCCATTTAAATGGGCGGGATCGACATTCGAAACAAAGTGCAGGTTTAGGTCGCTGACCGAAAAATCAATTAAGGCTTCACAAACCATCGAAGGTCCGAGATCAGAGCCGCCAATTCCAATATTTACGACGTCTCGAATGGGCTTACCGTTATAGCCTTTCCATGTTCCCAAATTAATTGCACTAACAATTTCATCCATATTCTTCAGGCAGTTGACGATTTCAAAATGAGGGTTATTTTTTTCTGGAATACGCAACGCAGTATGCAGTGCTGCACGGTCTTCACTGCAGTTTACTTTTTCCCCGGCAAACATCGCTTTGATAGCTGCAGGTAGTTGGCATTCTTTTGCCAGCTCAATCAATGCCTTCAGGCTCTCCGAAGTTATAAAGTTTTTAGAAAAATCTAAAAGTAAATCTTCGTGGGTGAGTGAAAAAGACTTGAAGCGATTTTTTTCACTAAACAAATTAACAAGGCGAAAATTTTCCTGCTTAAACTCTTCGCTTAGGCTCTGCAGATTCTTCCATGCTGAAGTCTCGGTTAAAGTGACCATTTTTCAGTTAATCGCGTTTTGCTTCCAATGAGTTCGTATTGTTATTTTTAGGTTTTCGGAAAAGGCCTATCCAGCCATCTTTCTTCGCTATTTTGTAGCAATCAACAAAGGGTTGATAATGCTGAACTATTATGTTGTTACTGTATTCGGGGATTCCAAAATTGTCTGGTACTTTTCCTTTAGGGTAATACGCAGTCCCGAATATCCAGTCCAGAAAATTAAATTCTGCTGAAAAATTTTTGTCGATGGCCTCGGGATGATTTGAATGATGCCATCTATGGAATTTCGGGTTACTCATAAAGTAACCCAGCCAGTGAGCATCTTTGATATTTCCATGACCATAACGGCCCCAGAAATCATTGAAACATACAAACAAAAAAGCCATCTCTGGATCTGGTTGAAAATAAGTAATCAATAGTAAGAAGGGGCCGGCAAAGAGCGTCTTGTCAATTATGTGAAAACGGCTCGTGGAAAACGAATCTAGAGTCAGAGAGCTGTGGTGCACGCGATGGAATTGCCAAAGCATGGGTACCTTATGGCTAAGATAATGCGCCCCATAAAAAGTAACATGCCCAAAGAGTAAAATTGCGATGAAGCTTATTGCCCAATGTGCTCCAATCAACCCACCTCTAAGGAAAGGTCCTTGACCTAGATTCTCCTGAGCATAAATTGCAAGCCAGGTAATTAAAGCAGCATTTAACATGGTCCACAGATGGACGCGATGATATGTATGAATTAAGTCATTAATCATTCCTTTGCGTACAAACTTTTGGCCCTTTAGAGGGAATAGCCTTTCAAGAATAGGAATTATCCAAATCCATCCCCAGAGTGAGAGTATTTGTAGCCATTGTTGTATTGTGGGAGAAATTGTCACGAGATTGGTATTTAGCTTTTAAAGAATTAGATGATATACCTTTTTCGTGTGACGGCGCACGTATGTGCAAAAAGATACTCTCAATTAAGGGCTATTGAACCCAAAGGCAATATTTTGTAGTATGCCCGGCTCGTTTTAGTCTAAGATTATTGTCTAAGCCAGATAGCTGATCAAGTCAGGGTCAGATTAGAAGGTCAGTTGATGGCCTAACTAGAAACCAACGAAGCCGCTATAGCTCAGCCGTGGTAGAGCAGCTGATTTGTAATCAGCAGGTCCCGAGTTCGACTCTTGGTGGCGGCACCATCTTTTTAAAGAAGAATAGAGAAATCTTTTCTCTTTTTTAATGAATAAAATTCAATCTTGACCAGAGCCCATTCAGAGTTCTTATATTCTTCAATCTAGGAGCACATATCACTGCGTAAACAAGGTGCGTGCGCTAAAGGGCGCTTCGGAATACTTCGTTTCGTGGGTCACGATCTTTTTGCATCCATCTGAGTAATCAGTATGATGACCTCAAAGTGAGAGATTTAAATTGAATCAATCATCTGACCAAGTACAGTTGAAGTTTTGGGGATCTGGAACAGCTCGTACGCTGAGACCTATTTGGGTTGCAGAGGAGCTTGGTGTCAAATATCAGCTCATGCCGATAGGCCCAAGAACTGGTGAAACGCAGACGCCGGAATATACCGAGCTGAACCCAAAACAAAAAATCCCATTTTGTGAAGATGGTGAATTGAGGCTCTCTGAGAGTCTCGCAATCTGTCGTTATCTCATTAATAAATACGGAAGTGAAAATACTATCCAAGCCGCGAGCGCCTTTGAGCAACAAGCGAAGGAAGACGAATGGCTTTGTTTTATCTTCGGCGAGTTGGATGAAACCAGTTTATATGTGATGCGTAGGCATGGTGCTCTTTCAAAAATCTATGGTGAAGCTCCAGTCGCGATGGAGGCCGCGAGAGAGTACGTGCTTCGACAACTAAAAGTTGTTGATCAGCATATGCTTGGGAAGCGATATATACTTAACGAATGTTTTGGTTTGTCAGACATCTTTCTTACTACCTGTCTGAATTGGATAGAAGCATATGAAATACCCATGTCCGAAGTACTAATTGAATACCGAGACAGAATGATTTTGCGAGATGCCTACAAGACGGCAATGAAAATAAACAAGCCTGATTGATTAGATCAGTTGACAAGAACGGGCAAGGTAAATAATGGGACCGCTAGAGGGCATTAAAGTACTAGATCTAACCAGCATGGTTTCAGGGCCAGTTGCCGCTATGATGCTAGGCGATCAAGGTGCGGACGTTATTAAAGTCGAACCAATCCACGGGGAGCAACTGCGCCACCTCGGAGAGCCTCACAATGGTATCCCAGCTACGTTTTTTTCTTGTAACCGAAACAAGAAATCATTGGCTGTTGACCTTAAAGACGAAGCGGGTAAGGACATACTCTGGGCTCTGATCAAAACAGCGGATGTATTGCTACAAAACTTTCGTCCTGGAGCTATGGCCAGAATGGGCTTTTCAGAGGGAAAAGTTCGAGAAAAAAACCCTGGGATTATTTATGTGTCTATTAGCGGGTTTGGCGAGAACGGCCCTTATTCACACAAACGTGTTTATGATCCAATCATCCAAGGCTTATCTGGAGCGACTGATATTCAAGCTGATCGAAAATCTGGGCGCCCAAATATGATTCGAATTATTCTTGCTGATAAAGTTTCTGCATTGACGGCAGCCCAAGCCGTTTCCAGTGCACTGTTTTATAGAGAAAGGCAGGGAGAAGGTCAACATATAAAAATTTCAATGCTTGAAGCAACAATCGCATTCTTCTGGCCAGAAGGTATGAGTGGTTTAACCTATGCAGAAAATGAAACTGATGTACGCAAAACTTTTTCTTCGATCGATCTAATTTATGAAACTAAAGATGGTTACCTAACTATCAGTGTGATTTCTGACAAGGAATGGAAAGGAATTTGTGAGGCACTAGAGCGTCAAGAGCTAATCACAGATGAAAGGTTTAAATCTTCGTTAGCGCGGCGACGCAATGCAGAAGAGCGTAGAGAGGTTATTGGAGAAGAAGTGTCTAAGCGTTCGAGTGCCGAGCTGTTGCAAATTTTGGATGCGAATGATGTTCCCTGCGCGCCACTTTTAGATCGGGCGGAGCTCATGGAACACCCTCAAATAGTTGAAAGCGAAACAGTCCTGCGTGAATCTTATAAAGGGTTTGGTGAGGTTAGGCAAGCTAGGCCTGCAGCGCGTTTTCAGTTGACGGAGTCCTCCCTCAGACTGCCAGCTCCAAAGCTAGGGCAGCATAGTCGCGAAATATTGGAATCGCTAGGATACGATGAAGCCAAATGTGAAGCTCTCATCGCGACAAATGTGATTTTACAAGGTTCTTAATGACAGCATTGAGAATGCAGGTGAGCTATTTGTTGATAATGTAAGTGTAGAACAGTAACAGCTACAAGCACCAGCTAAACCTTCGGGATTTTCTCGAAATCTTGTAGTCATTTCTGAGTTCATCTATGCTTCGTCTCTTTCCTAAGACTAATCTATTAAAAGAATTAATGCCTATGTTAGACGAACAACAAATCCGCGATTTGGTGATTGATCACGGCCCAACAGTAAATCATGGTCGACCTATTAAGCAGATAATCGAAGATGGAGATATTCCTCGTTTGAATGGAGCGACAGTACTGGAAGGAAAAGTTTCTGACTCTGTTTTTGCGGAAAACCTGACCACCAAAGCTGGTCAACCTATTCGGCTTATGTATCGGAATAATAGAATTTCGACTCATGATGTGAATCGCGGTGCTATACCTTTTAAGGATCAGGTTTTAGCCTTCAATCATGCCCATATGCTGAACCTAGTAAAGGATGTCTTAGGATCTTCACAATTTGAAGTTGCTGGTTTGTTACCTAGCTCGACAGTTATCCCCGCAGAAAATCTCAATTTAGTCATGTTAGAAAATGTATTGCGTCTCTATATGGCGGAAAGTTCCACGTCGACTTCCCTTTACCAACACTGGTTAGCAGCTAAGGAAAAAGGTGAAGAGGTGCTCGATTATGCTGGGCATACCATTTCCGTTTCTTCATTGACGCCGAATGGCGTGCTTCCCTATTTAATGGACACGCCGAGCACAAAAGAAAAGGTCGATCGCACCATTGATGCGCAATATTTAATCGAGAGTGGGGTGTGCAGCTGGAAGCAATATGCGCAAATACGCAACGCTTCAATCATGGCGTTCGGCATGATCTCCCATTATCTTGCCTCAAAAGGTATGGTGCTGGTTGATACTAAGACTGAACACGGAATTAATTCTGAGGGTGAAATTGTCGCAGCGGATGAACTCTATACTATGGATTCGTCTCGATTCTGGCGACGGGATGAAGTCGGCGATCTGTTGATGCGAGATGGCAAACCCATTTCGTTTTCGAAAGAATTTGCACGGGGCATGGTTAAAGAAAAAGATCAGCAGTTTACTGATGACCAGGCGGCTGAAATTGCAGTGAGATACATTCAAGGATTGCAGCATCTTACTGGTATTGTTTTTGATCCAGACCTTCGTCCACGGGATGAACGAATTGTTGATTCAAGCAATCTAATACTCGACAACCTACTCTAATGATCAAGACTGCAATGATTCATACTTCTGGGCTCGGGTTTAGAATTCAGGTGACCCTAAATCGCAATTAGTAAATGGAGTAGCTTATGGAGGTTCCTGCGGCTTCCTTTAGGTTGGCTGTAATTCTTAGTACTACGATGCTTGGTTGCGCACCTAGTTCCACCACTAATTCTGAAACTGATATGCCTACCGTCAGTCTTGAGGATTACCAAAGGGCAGAGCGGTTCTTGGCGCCTAATACCTCGGATTTGGTAAGCAATTCGATTATTGCTCAATACTGGCAGAGTGACGATCAGTTAGTTTATCGCCGCACGATTGGCCCTGGATCTGAATACATCTTAGTTAACCCGGTTGAGAAAAGCAGAAAAGTTTTGCTTGAAACAAACCAACTTGCAGCTCAGCTTGCGCAATTCGATGAGACTGTAGAGAATCTAGGGGATGCCGTGAACCTGAATCTTTCTCGCATAAGTCTTCGTGAATCTCTAAATGAAATTGAATTCAATTTTCAGAATCGACGTTACCTGTTTAATTCCCTTAGCAACGAATTACAACAATTAGAGTCGGATCCTCCAAATGAATATTTATCACCGGACGGAAATCGAGCTGCCTTCATTGAGGATCACAACCTTTGGTTCAGGGATACTAGATCGAACGAGCTGACACAACTTACCTTCGATGGTATTGAAAACTATGGCTATGCAACAAATAATGCAGGTTGGTTAAGAGATAATGGTCCAGTATTAATCTGGTCGCCAGACTCTAGTAAGATCGCCACGTTTCGTCATGATGGACGTCAAGTTGGCGAAATGTTCCTCTATTCAACAAAGGTTGGCCATCCCGAATTAGATGCTTGGAGATACCCACTTCCTGGCGATCATCATATTTTTATGATCGAACGTGTTGTGATTCATCTTGAGCCTGAACCCAGAATGGTTGTATTAAATATGCTACCTGACCCTCATAGGTCTACTACTAGCGACCATGTTGCTGCGCGAGATGGAACTTTTCTAGATGTCGAGTGGAGTGAGGACAGTAATAATCTTGCTTTTGTCTCTTCGAGTCGGGATCACAAAATAGCAAAACTTCGGGTGGCGGATATTGAGTCAGGAGAAGTTAGAGATGTATTCGAAGAATCCGTCGACACCTATTTTGAATCGGGGTTTAGTGACGCCAATTGGCGAGTGTTGCATGATAGTAATGAGTTCATATGGTTTTCAGAACAAGACAATTGGGGTCATTTGTATCTGCATGACTTGCAAACTGGCGAACTTAAACAGCAGATAACTTCTGGAAACTGGAGTGTATTGAAGGTAGAAAAGGTGGATGCAAAAAATCGGCAGCTATATTTTACCGGCGCTAACCGAGAACCAGGAGACCCTTATTATCACTATTTGTATAAAGCGAATTTTGATGGAACAGCTATTGAGCTACTGACGCCAGAGCCAGCCCACCATACGATCACTTGGTCAGAGTCGCAGAATTTATTTACTGATATTTACTCTACACCGATTCAAGCTGGAATAGCAGTTATTCGAAATATCAATGGCGGTTTACAATTCGAATTAGAAAGGACTGACATCTCCGCTTTAATCGATTTTGGTTGGGTCGCTCCTATCCCATTTATGGTGAAAGCAAGAGATCAGCAGACCGATCTTTATGGACTGATGTACCGTCCTTCTAATTTCGATGAATCGAATTTTTATCCAGTATTAAATTACCTTTATCCAGGGCCACAGACGGGCAGTGTTGGCAGCCGATCCTTTCGTGTTTCTAGAAATGATAAGCAGGCGCTCGCAGAATTGGGATTTATTGTGATAGAAGTAGATGCTATGGGGACTCCAGGCCGTTCTAAGTCATTCCATGATGCCTTCTACGGTGACATAGGTGATAACGGGTTGCCAGATCAGATAACAGCAATACGGCAGTTAGGAGAACGGTTTCCTTATATGGACCTCGATCGAGTCGGGATTTGGGGGCATTCCGGTGGAGGCTTTGCTTCTGCAGCTGGGTTGTTGCGCTATCCGGAATTTTACAAAGTTGCAGTATCTGGCGCAGGTAATCATGACAACCGGAACTACGAAGATGATTGGGGTGAAAAATGGCAGGGGCTCTTGGAAACTTACCCAGAGTCCGACCCGATAGTGGATGAAATTGCAGAGGCGCCCTTGGCGACAAACTATGACAATCAGGCGAATCAGCTTCTCGTCGGCAACTTGGAGGGCAAACTGTTGCTAGCTCATGGGATGATGGATACCAATGTGCACCCATCTAGCACTTTGCTAGTTGTAGAAGCCTTAATTGACGCTGAAAAAGATTTTGATCTTGTGGTATTGCCAAATGCTGGTCACGGGTTTGGTAATGGGCG
>JAQWQD010000053.1 GCA_029244985.1 Gammaproteobacteria bacterium
GGTTGCTCTTGCTGGATCCAGTGACCGCTATCTAAAACCGTATGCTTCTCTAGGTCGCTGATGAAATCTTCCATTCCGTCAGCGCGAGAGGGTGGTAAGAACAGATCATTCTCCGCGCCAATGTATAAGCTCGGCACTTCAATTCTGGACTCAGCATCAGCCATTATGCTGCCAATTCGTCCCATAGCCCGATACCAATTCAGACCTCCCGTGAATCCAGTTGCTGTGTACGTGTCTGTGAAATATTTCATGACATCGTCGGAGATGAACGGTTCTCCTGGCGGCGGATTCTCTCGTTGCAACATTGCTAGCAAGTCCATGTGTCGTTCGTCAGAGTCTTCCGGCAATCGAGCAAAAGCTTCCGTGTCCCAAATGCCTCCGCGTGAGAACATAAAATCAAAAAATTTGTGTACATTGGTTTCTAGAATTGATTCGGCATAGCCAGGTTGCTGAAACGTTTCAGAATAGTAACGCGGGCTCATGATTATCAATGGAGGTTTGCTGCCTTCTACCGGCGGAAGACTTGATGGTCTGCTTGCTGCAGTACTTAACCCTATTACGCCAAGACAACGGTCCGGGTGCAGCTTAGCCATGGCCCAGACTACAGCGCCACCCCAATCATGCCCACAGAAAACAGCTTTCTCAATACCTTTGACATCCATCATGCCGAGTAGATCATCACAGAATATGCCGAGATCATATTGCATCGGGTCTTCGGGGCCTCCCGTTAGGCCGAATCCGCGTTGGTCGGGGGCAATAGCATGGTAGCCAGCATTCGCAACAGCATCGATTTGGTCGCGCCAACTAAAAGCGAGTTCGGGCCATCCGTGACAAAAAACTATGGCGGGGCCTGTACCCTTTTCATACACCGCCATGTTAATGCCGTTAGTCTCGACAAAGGTTGGTACAGGCATCATGGGTGCCGGGCGAACTTCGTTACTAGCCCCATGGCTGTGCATAGAGAGTGTGGTAGTGCCGAGTCCGGCGATAACACTTTTTTGCATAAATTTTCTTCTTGTAAATGGCATAGGACACTCGTTTTTCAATAATATTCGGATGATTGTACCCATTTGACAATCAAATCAAATTAATTCGAGCCAATTAGTTTGGAAAGTATTCATCTGGATTTTTGCGGTTTAGCTCTTTATTCTATTACTGTCATAACCAATAATAAGTAAAAGGTAGCAAAACATGGCTAAAGCAGATGCTGGTGAGAAACGAAATCTAAAATTCTGGTTTGGCGCGAGCGCAATCGGTCTAGTTAGTGTTGCGTTTGCAGGGTTTATGATTTTTTCCAGTGTGTGCCCTTGTGCAGTAATACCCGGGGGCATGTTGTTTGGAGAATCGGTTGAAACACCGATTTCTAATTGGAACAGTACAACGGCAAATCAAGAAAACCTATGTCAGCTTCAGATTTGGGCCGGCATACGGCCTCATTCGATTAATCTTAACTGTATGGCTACGCCGGAAGGTGAATTGTTTCTTAGTTGCTCTGTCTGTGATCGTAAATATTGGGCTGCAAGAGTAGAGGCCAATGAAGAAGCAGTATTGCGGCTGGGTGACCAATTGTATTCTGTGCATATTAATCGAGAAACAGATCCAACAACGATGGACAGAGCATTTCGTGCACGTGTAAATAAATTGCAACATACTGATCTGGAGACTATGGTTACCCCACGACCTTCGCTAGATCAAGAACGGTTTGATCATTGGTGGACCTTTCGAGTGACTTCGCGTTCTTAAAATCCACCAAGAAAATTGGTTAACGAGTAGGCTTTGCATTACTGTCTGAATTTAAGCTCTGCAAAAAAACGAAAACAAATAATCATTTCTACCCTGATTGGGAGATGCTCTTATTGTTTGTTTGTGCTCGCATTTGTATTTTTTTCAAGCTCGAAAGAATCTTCCGCTCAGGAAGAAGAAGTTGAAGAGATCACTGTAAATGCTACTCGTAGTCGTCGCAGTTTTGAGGAGCAACCCACTCGTGTAGAAGTTTTGGGTGGTGAAGAAATAAACGAAAAGGCTAATATGAAGCCGGGTGACATTCGTATGTTGCTGAATGAAAGCACAGGCATCTACGTGCAGCAGACCTCAGCAACTAGTTTTAATTCTAGTATTCGAATTCAAGGCCTGGCCGGGAAATATACTCAGATTTTACGTGATGGCATGCCGTTGTATGGGGGCTATTCTGGAGGATTAAGCCTACTACAAATCGCGCCGCTGGATTTGCAGCAAGTTGAAGTTATTAAAGGGTCAAATTCTACGCTTTATGGCGCAGGAGCGATTGCTGGCCTGGTCAATTTGGTAACCAGGCGGCCTGCTCGTGAATTTGAAAATTCTTTACTATTGAATGGCACCACTTCTAGTGGGATTGATGCCAGCGGATTTTTTTCGCGGGGAAAAGATACTATCGGATCAACTCTTTTCGCCTCATACAACACCAGCGATGCCTATGACCCTGCGGATAACGGTCTAAGTGCTATTCCAGAATTTGAGCGTTGGACATTCAGCCCCAGAATTTTTATCGAAGGAGAAAACAGTGAACTTACATTCGGGGTAAGGGCAGTAATGGAGGATCGCCTTGGCGGCGATATGAATTACATCAAGGGCAATAAAGCGATGCCCGCTTATTTTGAGAAAAGTGAAACCGCGCGCTATTCAAGCCAGTTTGAATATAATTATCTGTATAAGTCGGACAATGAACTAGTTATTCGAAATAGTGTTAATCGTTTTAAACGTGAACTTGATGTGCCAAATTTCCAATTTTCTGGAACTCAAGTATCGACTTTTAGTGAGGCGCATCTTTTAGGCGCGACTAACACCGCAGACTGGGTATTAGGAATAAATTTTTTAACAGAAGATTTTGAACAAGACAATGCTGTGATTGACTTTGAACATGATTTTGATAGCCATACTGCTGGTGTTTTTTTTCAAGGAACCTTGCCTCTTTCTGAGAATTGGTTATTGGAGAGCGGCTTAAGAATTGATCATACCTCTGATTATGGGAGTTTTTTGCTGCCAAGAATTTCATTGCTTTACAATGTATCTGAAGAAACCACACTGCGTATTGGTGGCGGGCTAGGCTATAAAGAGCCATCACTCTTTACTGAAGAATCTGAAGCGCAACAGTTCATTAATATTCTTCCCCTTAATGAAGACTTGCTTGACGCTGAGCAGTCAGCAGGTCTGAATATTGATATTAATAGGTCTTTCGATTTTTCTAGTGGAATCTCACTTAATCTAAACATGTTGGTGTTCTACACGCGAGTCGATGACCCCCTGCATTTAGTTCACCAGACAGGGAATCAATTTGTATATAGCCAGCCTACGGAATATCTGGATACTAAAGGTACAGAAATAAATGCAGCATGGTATTGGAATGATTTTAAACTGTTCTTCGGCTACACCCACACTGACGTTGAAGAGCATGGGCCGCTCGGGGTTGGTGAAAGTCCGTTAATTCCAGAAGACCGCGTTAACACGGTTTTTGTTTATGAGCGAGAAGACGATGTTCGTATAGGTTTGGAAGCCTATTACTTTGGACAGCAAGTACTTAATAATGGCAAAAAAAGCAGAGATTACTGGATTTTTGGGCTGATGATGGAAAAAAGTTTTAAAGACTATTCATTGTTTCTCAATTTCGAAAATTTCTCAGATACACGCCAAACACGTTATGAAACTATCTATGCAGGCAGCCTGGCTAATCCTTTGTTTAATGATATCTATGCGCCACTTGATGGTTTTGTCATTAATGGCGGTATTAAGCTAAGTTTCTAGAGTTAGGTATTCTTTGGAAAACAATCAAAGTAAAACGCAAGAAGCGCAAAGAAAAATCAGAAGAGCTAATCGACGGGAGGTTATAATTGCGAATTTAATGCCGCTAGTTGTCGATAAATATATCCAGCGGTAACAACGCAGTAACGCCAACGTTAGGTGCATCTACCAACTGACTTATACGCAAATCAACTGCGACACTGGCTATGATATAGGCTTGGTTCCGGTTGTAACCGTAGGTAGTCATGATGTAATTGATGATGCCATCTATGGCATTTCTTGCGGCGAGGTTTATATCATTCGACAAGTTACTTAGACCGGCTACGACATCTGAATTAAGGTACTGCATGTCAGGTGGTACTTCTCCACTATTTTTCACCGGAATACCAGTTACAGCGTAGAACCGTCGAGAAGGGATATTGAGCAGTTGAGAGGGTCCTTCGTAGTGAGGCCCCCTCGAAAGGTCTGGCCCGTCTTTTATGATCTCAGTTGTGGCCCAAACATTGGCAGACATTTCTATAGCTGTTCCAGATACTTCACCGTCACCTTGGGCAAAATGTAGATCGCCGATTGCGAGCCCACAGCCAGCTACATAGCAGGGCAAATAAATTGATACTCCTGCTTGCAGATAACGAATATCCATATTTCCACCATGCTCCCGCGGTGGAATGGTTCGCAGACATTCACTTCGAGCAGTTCCATTTGGGCCACAAAGAGCGCTAGGTGAAGCACCGTCTGGGAAGGGCAAAGAAACACTACCCCCAGCATCGGCTAGCTCTTGCTCACGCTCTAACATCAATCGAAGTTGGTTAGGCCCAGGCATAGTTGAGACTACTCCAGGAAAGCTAGCGTTAGGGATGCGCACGCCAGGAATATCGTCAGTTTCAGCATAGTCGCGATTGAGGCGCCAAATGACTAGGAGTTCTCCATCAACCAGGTCTGGTATGAATCCAGAACTTCCTCCAGAGGTGTATGCATATCTGCCGGGATCAATATTTTTGAGAGTAACCTTCAGGACGTCGCCGGCTTCAGCACCCTCAATGAAAACCGGGCCAGCCATTGGGTGAACAGCGCCAAAGTTGCGATTGCTTAGTTCGTCCGGCTCAGTGGTTTGTGCTGCCACAGCTCCTAATGAATCACGGGCATCGCGCGCTCGAAATAAAATAGTCTGTCCTGGCTGTGCCCGTGCCGCCATTGGAATATCAGGATGTAACCGATTGACGCAACCAGGATCTTCAAGGCAATTTTCGCCGGTACCACCAACAGTGATAACGTTATTATCCTCCGCTGAGATAGATCCGGAATTAATCAGCCCAGTTAGAGTCAAGCAACTAGCTAGTATAGTATTTCGCATTATATTCATAATTATTGTCTCAATTGGTTAGCCGCCTAACAAATATTCTGGGATATTTATTCCTTTCTCTTGATAATATCTCAGCGCACCTTTATGCAATGGCACAGGAACTCCTTGTAGCGCACTTTCAAGGCTCATAGATCTGGTTGCGCCATGAATTTCTTTAAGTACGGCGAGATTCTCCCATAATAATTTTGTCAGCTGATAAACAATTTCTTCAGGCACGTCATCTCGGGCTACAAGAACATTTGCACTTGCTGCTGTTCTAATTATTTCATCTTGGTTAGGGTAAGTGCCTGGTTCCATCTCGTAAAAGCTCCAGATTGGATATTCCCAGTTGATTTTGTCGAGTTCTTCCTGAGTTACATCCAGAATAGTTAGGCTATTCCCCAAAAGTGCGTGTGCCCTAGTAATAGCAGCCATAGGAGGCCCGCCGGGTGCATTTAACCCCACTATATTGCCATCCTGGAGTGCATCAGCGGAAGGCCCATAACCTAGATAAGCAATGGAAAGATCTTGCATGTAATCAATTCCGAGAGCGTCGAACATGTAGAATCCAGTGATTTCGGCTCCTGAATTTCTCATGCCGATAGAAACTCTTTCCCCGTTTAGTTTACCTAGATCACCAAAGGTTCCGTCAGTTACTAATTCAGATTTCAAAAGAAGATGTTCAACATTAGGCCACAACGCGGCAATGCTGCGGATATGCTCCTGGGGATTTCTTATCGGTCCTTCACCTGCGTATGCCCATGCTGCAAAAATTGAAAGCATCGCACCAAATTGGGCTTGGTTGTCCCGCAGCAGTTTGACGTTTTCCAGAGAGCCTGCCGAGCTTATCGCTGTGAGCGAAAATCCAGCTTCGTCTCTGGCAGAGGCCAAGGTGGCCAGAGCAACGCCAACAGGATAGTAAGTAGCACTAGTGGTTCCTGTTGTGAGGATATAGGTTTGTCGCTCTCCCGCCTGGTCATTGCATGCACCAAGAGCCAGAGCAAAAATTAATAGTCGGATATAGCGAGTCACATTTATTATATTTTTAGTAGACTGATCCAGCATTAACTCCTCAACTAGAGGGCTGCCAAACTAATTTTGGCAACCTGATCAGAGTTCTCTATATCGTGCCCTCTTGTTTAGCCCTGATGGTAATTAGAGATAGCTCGAAGTGGTCAGTATAACAGCGGGTTAATCGACTATTCATCTTTCTTCTAAGATTAAGAGTGCTTATTTGCTTCGCTGCAGAAAGCGATCGAGTTGGTCCGCAAATTTTTTCCGATCGTTTTGGTTTAATGGGGGGGGACCCCCGGTATTTTCTCCACTTGAGCGCATGGTATCTAAAAAGTCACGCATATTTAGGCGAGCACCAATGCTGCCCTTATTAAACATCTCCCCTCTTGGGCTAAGGGCAAAGCCATCTTGCCCAAGTATTTCAGCGGCAAGCGGGATATCAGCAGTTATTACTAAATCTCCTGCGCTCATTCGTTCGACGATCTCATCATCGGCTTTGTCGAAACCACTATGAACTTGTAGTGAAGTAATAAAGGATGAAGGCGGTGTCGGCAACGATTGGTTTGCTACAAGAGTTAATGCAATTTTTTTACGCTCGGCAGCGCGAAACAATATTTCTTTTATTGATACAGGACAGGCGTCGGCGTCTACCCAAATTTTCATAAGCATATTTTAAGTCAGGCTGGAATCAAGTTAGCGTTATTCCAGCCTGAACAATTAGTTAATCTTCAAGTGCGCCATAAACGAGTGCGTGGAGCTCGCCACGAATAGCACCAGTATTAGGCGTGCCCATATGTTGGGTCATGCCAATGACTACAATATCTTCAACGGGGTCGATCCAGAAACTAGTGGCAGCAGCCCCTCCCCAGTAGAAACTCCCTTTCGAAGCGATATAACCAACTCCTGCTGGGTTTTCAATTGTTGCGAAACCTAATCCGAAACCCATTGCGGGCGAGAAGGTTTCATGTTGCTGCGCTGTAAGGTGATTGCTTGCCATAAACTCAACAGTCTTAGGGCCGATGATGCGTTCACCATTGAGTTCGCCGCCGTTTATCATAGCCTGCGCGAAACGCCAATAATCTGCAGCGGTAGCAACCAAGCCGATACTGCCACCTTTGTAATCGTGGTCTACTGTGTAATTGTTGACCGACCAATCTTCAACTAAGACTCCGCCCGCCGGACTTCCATGTTCAGAATCGATGGGTGTGAGCTGGCCGTCATTATTCCAGTGAATCGGGGATAATCGATGAGCATTATCAGAGTCCACGACATAGCCAGTGTCGTCCATTCCGAGGGGATCAAACATACGCTGTTGTAAATAATCGTCTGCCGACATACCAGAGATAATCTCGACCAATCGCAGTGCAACGTCAGGGCCGATACTATAGCGATACATCGAGCCGGGTTGATTCATTAATGGGATTGTAGACAAAGCGGTCATCATCTCTGCCAGAGAAGTTTCTGGTCGAAAGATGCCTGTGCCAACAAAAGCCCTATCATATTCACTATTGCCTAGACCATGGGAGAATCCAGCAGTGTGGCGCAGAATATCTTGAACGGTAGGTTCTCGTTCCATCTCGACAGTTTCATGTAAGGGTCCATTGGGGGAACTTAAAACCCGCAGATTGGAAAATTCGGGGATGAACTTTGAGAGAGGGTCATTTAACTGGAACAAGCCATCTTGATACAGCATCATTAATGCGGTGGAAACAATTGGCTTTGTCATGGAATAAACCCGAAATAAGGTATCAGTATCCATGGGAATACCACGATCGACGTCTTGATAACCAACAGCACTTAGGTGGGCGATTTTACCTTTTCGAGCAACCAACGTAACTATGCCTGCAATTTCACCCCTGTCGACCCTTCCTTGAAAATAACTCTCGATCTTATCCAACTGTTCTGAAGAAAAACCAACTTCTTCTGGCGTAACCATTGGTAAACTGCTTTGTGCCGCGACAAAGGAAAAAGAAAGTGCGGTTGTAAAGCTAAAGATTATTGAAAAAATTCTTTTATTCATTTGTCTTCCTTTATTGTCCTTGATTAGAGTCTAATTATTGTCAGTAAGCTAAAGAATAGGCTTCCCGTCTAGGGTCGGCTGCCGCCGTCAGTACGCCAGTAGTGGGATCGTGATGAATCATTTGTGCGCCACCAAAAGTGGCAGTCCAGCCTCTAATTAATTGTAAATTATGGCCTAGTCCAGCAAGCTCTGAAAGCACTTCGGCACTAACACGGTCTTCGATTGCCACTGAAACTCCGCCAGATGATCGGAAGCGAGGTGCTTCAATTGCTTGTTGCGGGGTCATATCAAATAGGAAAATATTGTGAACAATTTGCAACAGTGATTGGGTCTGGCTATCACCACCAGGAGTGCCTAAAGTAAAGGCTAATTCACCATTAGGATAGAGAGCCATCAAGGGTGAAAGAGTATGATAAGGGCGCTTGCCGGGTGCGACTTCATTAGGATGTCCCGTTTCGAGCGAGAAGAGGGCGCCGCGGTTGTGGAGCAGGATTCCTGTTTCTGATTCGAGTAGCCCTGAGCCAAAGCCAGCAAAATTACTTTGTATCCAACTAACGGCGTTGCCCCACTGGTCTACCGCGGTTATATAAACTGTATCTCCGGAATCTTCTCGATTTTTGTCGGCATTGGTGAAAAATTCATTGCCGAAGCCGGCTTCAACATTTTCAGCAGCCCTCGTATGATTAATGAGTCCTGCCCGTTTACGCAGATAATCGGGATCTAATAAAGCATCGATCGGTATATCCGCCATTTCCATATCGGCAACCCAGCGATTACGATCGGCGAACGCCAATTTCTTCAACTCAATTAGAGTATGGAGATATTCACTAGTATTGTGCCCCATTTCTCGCACAGGATGTGCCTTAGACATTTCCATTAAAGCCAGCTGAGTAATACCCTGCGTATTAGGAGGCATTACAACCATCGTATGATTCAAATAATTTCCCCGCAAAGGTTCGACCCAAGTCGAGGTATGGTTTTCGAAATCCTCTTCTCTTAAATGGCCCTCTAATTCTGTAATATAGGATGCAAGCTTTTTCCCAATGGAGCCTTGGTAGTAACCACTTTTGCCTTCATTGGCTATCGTTTCCAATGACACTGCAAGTTCAGCATTAACTAATAAACTACCAACAGGGGGTACTGCGCCATTTGGTAAATAAAGAGTACGCCCGTCCTCATTAAGTACGCCACCTTGCTCCGCAAAATCTTCAGCTAAGCGCGTAGAGACCGCAAATCCTTCACGAGCATACTCAATGGCAAATTTGAGTAAGTAAGCAAAATCTATAGAGCCGTAGCGTTCGTGAGCATCGACCCATCCGGCAACAGCTCCAGGGACACTTACAGAGAGGGCGCCACTTCCTGGAACTCTATCCACTCCAGCTGCTGTAAAAAATTCCGGAGTAGCGACAGAGCCAGCTCTGCCACTCGCGTTTAAAGCTGTGATTTCACCAGACTGGCCGTCATAAAAAATGCCAAAGGCATCACCCCCAATACCATTCATGTGGGGCCGCACGACGGCCAAGACCCCCGCCATGGCGATTACAGCGTCGGTGGCGTTTCCACCTTCCTGTAATATGCGCAACCCCACTTGGGTAGCCAGAGGGTGATCTGCAGATACTGCCCCAGTCAGTCCGCGAACATCGGGCCGGTTCTGTGCAGCATAGACTGTCGATGGATAGGCAGATAAAGACGTTAATGATTCAGCAGCACCACCCGGAACTTCTGGAGTCTGTGGAGCACATGCCACGAGGCTAAAAGCACAGGCCAAGGGTAAGTATTTTAGTACCTTAACGAGTTTTTGCATTGTTCTTCTCCTGCGCCATTGTAACCCCTCAAATTGGCGCTCGGTGAAAAATTTGGACTTTGTGTTGCAATGATGAGGCAAGGTTTGCTAATAATTAAAATTAAAAAGCGCAAAATGAAATCTAAATAGCTCTGGAATACGAGTGGGATATTTAACATACTGAGATGAGAGCCTTAAAGTGACTACAATCAGCTATGGCTTCGGTTGTAAAGTTAATAGGACTGATTTTTTGATTAAACCTTTTATTTTGTGAAAATGCTGAAGGAACGAAAAATGAATAACAAGCGAACCTTAATAGCAGCGATGTTAACTGCGGTTGTATTTGCAATTCCGACGATTACGATTTTGGCACAGCAAGACGAAGAGGCGCCTGAAATGGGATTCTTTGTCACTAGCACAGGCCTTGGTGATGGCGGCAATCTAGGTGGATTGGCAGGGGCAGATGCACATTGTCAGTCGCTAGCAAATGCAGTGGGATCCAATCGGGCTTGGACGGCATATTTAAGCACCCAAGGGTCAGGGGCGGTTAACGCAAAGGATCGAATTGGGTCTGGCCCTTGGGCTAATGCGAACGGTCTGATTATGGCCACGACTGTTGAATCTCTTCACTATGATAATTCGAATTTTAATTGGGAGTTCGCTCTGGATGAGAATGGAAGTCAATTTGCATCACGTATAGATGGTGATCCTGATTTTACCGTTCATGACATTCTTACTGGCACCCAAATTGATGGAACAGCCTTTCCAACTGGTCAAGATCAAACCTGTAATAATTGGACAAGTAATAATGCAGGGAGTGCGCGCGTGGGTCATGGGGACCGCTATAGTTTCACAACGCCTGGGTCTCCATGGAATTCTTCGCATGGGACCCCTGGGTGCACTCAGGAAAATTTGGTGAGTGTTGGTGGTGCGGGATTGCTTTACTGTTTTGCGACGGATTAAGGTTAAAAACATCGGATCGGAGTTAATTCAAGAGCGTCTCATTACGTTGAGCCACTTTTAGTAATTGGAAGGCAGGCATCTATTTTGAATATGCGGTTTATTTTTAGCAGACTAATTTACCCATCGTTGTTCTTTCTTGGCATCGCGATAAATGTTAATGGCGCCGAAGATTTAAATGTTCTCGGACGTATTCATTTTAATACTCAAACCGCAGATTTCGAAAAAACGCGCGAGTTTTATCGGTTGTTAGGCTATACCCAAGGCGTAAATGCTTTTCCAAAAACTAACACTCATCTCATGGCACGCTCTTTAGGAATGTATGATTTATGTACTTACGAGTTAGATAGCATTGAAGTAATGTCGATTCCCAGCGCAATGGGTCCTACATCAATAGATCTCATTCAGTTTGCGGTTCCGTATAATAGCGAACCGCCTTACTCTCATCCCGCTCATCTCGGCATGGCTTACGCAGCTTTTGCTACTTCTACTTTTTCTCAAGATTATAATTTTTTAAAAAGGCAAGGCGTTTCATTCTTATCTGAGCCCTATGGCAAAGAAGGTGAACGATTTGTTTTTATGCAAGACCCAGATGGGGTTTACTTAAAGCTTGTTGAATTATCACAATCAAGTCGAGAGAATTTTGAAAGTGAATCTAATGTAAATATTGAATCCATGCCTTACGTGGGTATTAATGTGAGTAACTTTGAAGAATCTCTTAGCTTCTATGAGAGTCTCGGCTATACCGAGATCAAATTTCTGCCAGAGCAAGGTTCTATAGAAGAAGGGCAGGCCTATGGTCTGGATCGGCCGTTTTCAATTCGTGGCGCTGATATTAGTTTATCAGAGGGTGATCGCCATAGCCTGCGTCTTATTCAGTGGCTAGAACCCTTTGATCCAGAACCACCTTATCCGTCACCAATCAGTCATATCGGTATACATCGCATCGCCTTGGCGGTGCAAAATCTTGATACAGCCGTGGAGACTTTAACGGCAGAAGGCGTGGAGTTTTTGTCCCAGATTGCACCCTGTTGCTCCGGGACCGGTCTGGACGAACAAGGCATCATTAATGCGATCGATCCAGACGGTATTTTTGTGGAACTAGTGGGCTCGATTCAACAACGCCCTATTCAGCCTGAACCAACCATTTGTGCTGACGCAAATGAGAGTAGCAGCACGGCATGGTTAAATTACCGTCTGCCATGAACTCTCGAGCTATTGAATAGGGCTAAATGCAGTTGGGTCCAGAAATTGAATCGACACACCCGTAACAATTGGCCCATCTTCTAGCGACTTTTCCCACATTTCCGTCCAAACAGGGTCGGCTCCGAAATCTGTCCAAGATTGTGCTGCAGCTTCGCGATCATCATGGGCAATCATATAAACAAGTGTGTTTTCTGAAAGCTTTTCGTCATCGGGTATCCAGTAGCCGACACTGGTCATCCCATGTTTATGGAACAAATCTATTTCACCGCCACCGAAACGTTCTAGTAATGGAGGTAATCGACCAGGTGCTGTAGTGTAGGTTCGTAACTCAAATACTTTCATATCTTGTGCGTAGATATCTTGTTGGTGTTGAACGGCCATTCCCGCGATAAACGAGCTGGCAAGAATTGCTAGCATACTTAAGAGTTTCATTATTGCTCCTCTTCTTCGGTAAGTTAGGGTTAAATCTGCGAATAGCATTCTGAAGCTCGAAATCTAAAAATGCGAGTGTATATTGCGACCAGGCAAAGAAACGTGCAATCGGAGAGTTAATTCCAAGGTGGAAATAAATGTTGAAATATCTAGTCTTCTTGTTCTAGCTGCCTGGCGCCGGCAAGTATTCCAATTAATCCATAGTTTCCTTCGTGACAGGCATACTCGTAAATGGGTAGATTTGACGCATTAAAACTCATTTCACCTTGCCAAGGTTCCTCGTAATATATTGGGTCAACAACTTCGAACTCATACAGAATTTGTTCATTGGAGTGGCGGGTAAAACGTTCAATTACCTTAGCCTGCTCAGATAGAGCAGCCACATAGTGTCGTTCTCCATGCAGCGGATGAAGCCCCTTGGTTTCAACGACTAAAGTATCGCCATCCCAGTGACCGATCGAATCACCAAACCATGGAGTCATGTTAGTCCTTCGATACTCTGTGGTAATCGGGATAATTCGTACATCGTGAGCCATCTCAATATGTAGTGCAATATATTCATCTGTCTGAATTATTTGATAGAGATTATTATACCTAACATTTGTAATAGGAGGTCCGCCAGTGCTGCCCATACCTACTAAGCAGCGCTCACCTAATGCTCGTCCTTCGGGGCCGTCAGTACCCATAGTGACTTGGTCAGACAGAATGCCTGAGTACTTTGCACGATTTTCACGCCTTAGTTTTCTTCCTTCTTCTGAGTAGGGTATTAATCCATTGTTGGGGTATATCACCATCGAGGTTCGTACTTCACCCTTAACTACAGCGAAGTTTTGTCCCGGATCAACCCAAAATGCGTTGTACCCTCGTCCTCTTGTGAGATCGTTCCCATCAGGTAATTCCTTCCAAGCCTGATTATCATCTGTCTCCTGGCGCACGACTTGAGGATGATCTGCTGTTAACTCAGACACTAAATCAGATGGAAAAACCAGTCCATATTCGGCGTAATTTGGATCGCGCTCCATTTTTGTTAGGGAGGCGTTACTCCAATACCCTTGTAAATCAGGTTTGCCAGACTGAGTCCGCGGTGGCTCATATTCAGCGGCTAGTAATGGAGCAGCACAGAAAAAGTAAATCGCTGACAATGCCTTGTTTATTGTTTTTTTCATTTCTCTAATGTCTATTTAGTTAAGAAATAGCAGTGTACGCAAAAAGTAAGTGGAGTAAAAATATGCAAAACTAATTCCCCAATTAATTTAAAGCTAGAGCTCGCACCAATATTTCTCATTAAGTGAGTTTTCCTAAGGGAAAATATGTTAAGAAAAACTTTATATGCTGAAGTGTTACTTTTATGACTTCAAGTCTAATTTTAGCATTCGTGCTGATTATTCGATTAAGAGAAGGTTCAAAACAAGCGAATGGAGTAGGAATGGAAAAACTATTGGTCTAGTATAGTCTTTCAATTTGTTTGAAGTACCCGGAATTGTTGTACTAAAAGCCCTATGTAACTTCGGCTAGGAATCGCCAATGAAATCTTTAGCTTTCTCTGCATTACTACTATTAGTATTAATTAGCTGTGCAGCAACAGATGATTTACGTGTTAATCCTAATTTAATGACTGATGAGGAAATAATTGCCTACAACCAATCTCAAGACAGGATTTGGGATCACATTGTTTGTGCTCGAGAATTTCGAGTTCAGAGCCATATTAGGAAGAGGTACTGCGGCACTTTATCTGAGTTAAATAGACGAGCATCCGCGACCGGCGAGCAACTTAACATTATAAGTTTTGGTGGTGGACCGTTGATTTATCGGTAGTGGTCAATTAATTGTACATTTCTGTATTTTCAACCCTGAGATCAATGACTGACTAGAAACGTATCCGAAAGAGGAAAATTCATGGTTCTCCCTTTTAGCTTAAAATCTTCAAACTCATATCTTATTGCTACTTTTCTTTTTCTTGGGCTTACCATTGTTCCGTTATTTCTAGTGAAGCCTGTTTTGGCTCAATCGCTAGAACCACTAAACCCTCGAGATATGAATATGAAAATTTCTGGTGAATTCACTTTCGCCAGTGTTGGTGACTTAATGATTAGGCGTCCAGCATCTCAACTTGCAGACGCTGATGTGCAGGCTGCACTACAGCTAATATCTGAGGCCGACTTGTCCTTCGGTAATATGGAAGGGGAGCTCGGTAATTTAAGAGAATTTGAGGGTCCCTTAAATGGGTTTATGGGTACCCATGAAGTGGCTGCTGATTTAAAAGTGATGGGTTTTGATATGGTGAATCGTGCGCAGAATCATTTGTTGGATTCAGAAGTCGCTGGCATGTTATCCACCAACAACTTGTTAGATGCGGCTGGTATCGTGCATGCAGGTTCGGGCAGAAACTTGGACGAAGCAGCAGCGCCGGTATTTCTTGAGCTGGCCCAAGGTCGCATAGCTCTGGTAGGCATGCACGCGCCAATTTTTCCTGAACATCGAAGGCTTGCTGCAACCGTACAAGAGGGAAGCCTTGGCGGGCGCGCAGGGCTTAACATGTTGAACTACTCGGAAACTATATTAGTAACGGAGGAGCAATTCGCCTCACTAAAGAAGGTGCGTGACCAGTTTCAAGAGTATCGTTTTAACTATGATAATCCACGACCACTTGTTCGCAATGAGTCAGCAAATAGCTTAAGATTTCCTGCTTCCAGTTCGGGTCGAGACGATCCCACGTATAGAGTAGCAGCGGCGGGTGAGCTGCCTGGTACCGTCGACTACACTCTCAATTCGAGAGACGTCTCACGCATTCTGCGCAGTATTCGTAATGCTAGACAATACGCCGATTACGTCGTTGCTACGGCGCATATTCATCAAAGTCAATCAGTCCTAGAGCAACAACATCTAAGTACAATGCCTCCGGCTTTCTACGTCGATCTCGCCCACCAGGCAATTGATACCGGAGCCGATGTTTTTGTTGGCCACGGTGTGCAAACTTTAAGAGGAATTGAAATCTACCAAGGCAAACCTATCTTTTATGGTCTTGGAGAATTTTTCCGCGAGTCCTTGTGGGATTTGCCTGCAGTATTAGGAATGGTCGATGCAGATCAAACATCGGACAGGTACCAATTTTCGCGTAATTTCGGAAATTCTACTCAATCACTAGAAAGCCTCGTAGCTATTAGCCATTACGACGAGGGCGAGTTAATCGAAGTGCGGCTTTATCCTACTGAGCTAGGATCCGATGGCCCTGATTCTCGACTTGGTATTCCGCGGCTTGCGAAACATGATAAAGCGAGGGAAATATTGGAGCGAGTGCAGCGACTTTCACAAGGATTTGGTACTAATATTGATATAGATGGTAGCGTAGGTATTATTCGGGTGAATTGATTCAATTCCTTTTATCAGGTTTTAATGCAAGCCCTTAAGGATTCCATTAAATGCCTCTAATGAAAATCAGTGATTTCAAGCGCTCAGAAATAGTACTTCACCCACCAGGACTACATGATGAGAATTATTCCTTGCTTGCGACCCAATCCTTATCAGTGACATCCCAGCCACGTGCAAGATAAATAAACGGAGTATCTATTAAGGCGATGATCACTTTGAAAAAGTACTTGGCTAACGCCAATTGCATTGCTGTCGTAAAATCAACTACGCCCCACCAAACAACAACACCATAAATTATTGTGTCTATGGCTTGAGATAGCATCGTTGACGCATTATTGCGTAGCCATAAATGTCTTCCTCGAGTTTTCTTCTTGATAAGATGGAAAATCCATACATCAAATCGTTGGCTAATCAGGTAGGCAAGAAGAGAACCGAACACGAACCGCGGTGTGAAATTAAACAGTGTTGCAGTAGCGGCGTGCATGCGTTGTGCAAGTTCTGCTGTCTCTAGAGCGCTAGCAGGCAAGTACATCAAGCTGATACTAATCATAACAATAATGATAATGCTCACTGTAAAGCCAATCATTACTGCGCGCGTTGCTTCTGCTTTCCCATAACGTTCACTCAACAAATCTGTGGCGAAATAAATACTGGAATAAAGGATGACACCCATACTGGTTTGTAGTCCGAATATTTCGGTAAGCTTGGGACCTTGTAGGTTCGCCAATAATAAGCTGATTACTATGGTGGCGTAGAGTCCTTGTCTGCCAAAAAAACGAAACAGAATAATGGCAAAACTTAAATCGACTGCAATAGTTGTAAACCACAAGAGCTCCTGATTAAGTTGAAACCACTGAGAAAGTGTTGTCATTAACATAGGGCGCCAGCTGCGTGAGATTTGGATATTGTGCCTAGATGAATCGGCCAAAATACAGCACAAATTACCAACTGTGCAATTTTTGCCCAGATTTACTAGGTGAACTGTTGGAATAATTCTAGAGAATCATCCGTAATTGAGGGCTTGTTATAGCTTTAACAGATTTCTAACATTTACATCATATTGATCTGTTTTTTGTCTAGATTTACGCGATAGGATTGGTAGACTCTAGCTCAATGCAGCGGAGTGGTAATTTTTTTATGAAGCAGTTCTACGAATTTGGTCAATCTATCTACTTTTGGTTAGCAGGTATCGCTTATCTGCTTCTGATGGAGGCAATAGCGCTCTATTATCAATACGCCCTCGGATTTTATCCGTGTGCTTTGTGCGTGCAGGTAAGAGCTTGGGTAGTCGGAGCCATGATTGCTGCCACTGTCAGTGTCGTTTTTAGATCCAATTTCTGGGTCCGCTTCTTAGGTTTAACTCTGGTCATCACTTTTATTGCTGGAGGGCTTTATACAAGTTGGTACGCCTGGGGCGTGGAGAACGGTACGGTAATATCTAGTTGTACTATGGGAGCAGGATTCCCAAGATTTATGCCATTGGATCAGTGGATACCGTTCTTTTTTGGTGCTAACGGACCGTGCGGTCAATCGCCTGATATGTGGTTTGGACTTTCGATGGTTGAAACACTATTAATCACATTGGGTATTCCTTTAGTAATTTTGCTAGGGCAATGGATCTTGCATTTGCCACATGCCATGGTATCTGCTGTTAGGTTTGCCAAGTCTTAAGTAGCGAGTTTCAGATTCGTCAGAATATTTAGTTAGAAAAGGTGCAGATTACGCACAACCAAATAGGTTAAGTGTCATTCTAGGGACTAATGTTGATAAGAATAAAACGGAGAATTGAAAAACAAGCACTTTTAAGAGTGCTAGTGCTAGTCTTAGTCACTTTTAGTTTCACGCCTAGTTTCACTCAGCTGCCCCATCTGGATCGATTGTCCAAAGCAGTTTTTGATGTTGAAGCACCATCCTCAAGAGTCACGGGGACACCAGGCAGCATGGTCTATCTAGAGAGAGATTGTCGAAGCATTTCCGTCGAGAACTTGCGCAACCGGGTCGTAAATACTGCTATTCAGGAGTGGGCCTATTTTGGTTATAGCATTTACGATCTGACCAATACTCGAGATGACAATCTTAAATATCGGCGCCAGCCTTGGCAGCGTCCGTCAATCGATCCCGCTGAAGCCGCTCGGGTAGCAGATTCCATCGCCGGATATTGGTCTTCAACTCCAGGCAGTGCTTGGATATTGGAGCGGCAAAATCAAGTCTGGAGCACTCATGGGGTTGGAACGCGATGGGGTAACCCATGGTCGGCAGCATTCATTTCCTGGGTTATGTGTGAGAGTGGATTGGGTGATTTAAGGAAGTTCCGCCGCGCGATCGCCCACCATAGTTATATTGATCAGGCTATAACTGCGCGAGAAGACAATGAATCTCTTTCTGCCTATATTGCCTACGATACTGGCGAGCAAGTCATTGAACCGGGAGATATGCTTTGCAGAGGTAGTCGCCCAAATTATGCCTCTTTAGCTGCGCGTCGAGAACAACTTGGAGTAGGAGCCAGAACTCACTGCGACATCGTAGTGAAGCTAGACCCCCAGAATCAACGTATCATGCTTATCGGTGGCAATGTGCGGGGGTGGGTTAACCTAAAACTCTTACCTGCTGAGGCGAATGAAGCTGGACTTTTTGCTCCAGTTGCTTATAACGGCCGCCACATCTTTGCGCATTTGAAATTGCAGGCTGATGCTGTGCCAAATAACGCATTTGAGCAAAGCCCCACTTTGCAATCACTTTCCTGTGATCATCAAACTGGTCTATCAAATATAGTGAATGAGCCTGATTGCTCTTGAATAAGTTGCTTATTTAGAAAATTTTTATACCTCTACAGAATGTATAAACTTAAAAGATGAAAACTCTCTATATAGTAAAAGCCAACCCTATGATTGGTCGTGAAGATGAATTTAATCGTTGGTATGACGAAATACACCTGGATGAAGTGCTACAAATATCTGGATTTAAGTCAGCGCAGCGATTTATTGTCACGGAGCAACAGATGCAAGCAAGCCAATCTCATTCTTATCTCGCGATTTATGAATTAGATGATGATGATTTAGAGAAAACACTTCAAAATTTAAGAGAAGCTTCTTGGTTGACTATGAATGATGCTTTGGATTTTGCGACTATTGATGTTTCTGTGGTTCGCGCACTTGGCGAAACAAAATTTACTAGTCTGTAAATACCTGTACGAGTTCCAAAAAAGTGCCATCCGGGTCTTTGAAGCAAAAGAAGCGGCTATGACTCGTTTTTGACATTGTAACTCTGACTGGTTCCGACAAAACATCCACTCCTTGTTCTAGTAAATAAGAATAGTCAGCATCTATATCACTTGTTGATAAGGCAATCCGGGCAATTCCAGCTTGGTAGAGGTTCGGGTATGGTTGAGACTCATCCCTCGGTGACCTCCACTCCAGCAGATCAATAATAGTGCGCTGTGTGGCACCTGTTAATGTCATCAATGCCCCTTTGACTTTATACACTGGCATAGCCACTGCGGTGGCGACTTCTTTGCTATTTGTTTCGGGTACAGGCCAAAACTCTTCGAACCCTAGCATTTCGTAAAAAGCTTTAGATTTTTCATAGTCTCGACAATTAATGTTTACGTGAACCATGCCTGTAATATTCAAAACTTTCTCCTAAAGATCCGCGATTAGATAACTGTGTCGCCATTATCGATCACCATTTCTGCTCCGTTAATGTGTTTTGCTTCATCGGAAATGAGATAAGCAACCATATGCGCTACGTCGTCAGGTTCTCCAATACCTAACTCCAGTCGTGTTTGCTCCGGGTCTTCTTGGGCCATTATGTCCTTACCCATTAGAGTTTTGAGAGCATGATGAACCATAGGCGTATTAATTGAGCCAGGATGTACAGAGTTGCAACGAATATTAAGTTTGTTTTGACGGCAATGAATAGCAATGGATTTTGTCATTGAGCGAATACCACCTTTGGCTGCCGAATAGGCAAGATAGGGGCCGATGCCCACTAGCGCCGCAGTGGACGACATATTTACGATGGAACCACCACCATTTTCTTTCATCAGTTTGATGGCAGCTTGGCAACCAAAAAAAGTGCCATCCAAATGAATGCTCAGTACTTTTCGCCAAGTTTCTGTGTCTAAGTCTTCAATGTTTGCGATGGGAGCGATACCAGCGTTATTGACCAATCCATCTAAACGACCAAATTTTCTTTTGATTACTTTCATTAGCTCAGACCAACTCGCCTCATCGCTCACATCTTGTTGGATAAAAGTAGCATCGAATTCTTGGGCAAGAGCTTCTCCGTTGGTGATGTCGATGTCAGTCATAATGACCAGTGCGCCCTCTGCAACTAGTAACTTTGCATCCGCTAACCCAAGCCCTGAAGCCGCTCCGGTAATCACTACGACTTTGTCCTGAACTCTATTCATTGTTTTCTCTTCATTGTTGACTGGCTTTATTGACGAAGGCGGCCTAAGTTTTCAAACATTTTCCACCCTTCTGGCACCTGTATGACACCATTGTCGGCGGCATAATCAGAATATAGGGCGATCATCTCTTGGAATTTGACGGGATTCTGCTCTGCGACATTGTTCAATTCTGCGGGGTCCTTATCCAAATTATACAAACCCCAACTAAAGTCACTATAGGGTTCTTGTAAGCGTAAGATTTTCCAGTTGCCGCTGATGAAGGCATTGTGACCAAACAATTCAAAACCATTTCCGGTGCCTGTTGGGTAAATATTAGTTTGCTCCCCTTTTAGGTAGGGCAGGATAGAACGACCATCCATAGGATGAATTTGCCTTCCCGCGAACTCACTTCCCGGGTGAGAGACCCCAACAAGGTCCAGAATCGTTGGCGCTATATCCACTACACTGGAAAATTCTGTGACTACTCGATTGCTTGGAAGTTCTTTCGCATAGCTAACAATAAGGGGGACATTGATGCCTCCCTGACTGACAACGGTCTTATGAAAGCTGTGCGCTGCGGCACCAACATGAGCCCACCGTTCCCCATAATAAATATAGCTGCCGTCTTGACCTAAATTTTCATAGCTATTGTTAAAAGTTTCTTCGATCCAGTCCGAGGCTATTGGTAAATAAGGATAGGTTGTGAAATCGACTGCTTCCGGGCCATTATCAGACAAGAAAAGGAAAACGGTATTGTCATATTCGTCAATGGATTTTAAGTAAGTGATGAGTTTGCCAACGTTCTGATCGAGACTATCCACCATCCCTGCATATACGGCCATTTTCTTAGCTTGATAGCGTTGCTGCTCTTCACTCACATTTTCCCAAGCTGGAACTCGTTGCAAACGTTCTGCCATTTCCGCCTCTGCATCTATGAGCTCTCTGGCTTTGAGGGCATCATGTCTCTGTTTTCGGATAATGTCCCAGCCGGCAAGATAGCGCTCTTCATATTTATTAATGAGTTCTGTTGGCGCGTGTAGCGGAAAATGCGGTGCACTAAAGGCTAAATACCCGAAGAAAGGCATTTCTGAATCTCTTCCTGTTTCTATGTATTGAATCATTTCATGGGTATAAGTATCGCTGCTGTAGAAGTCATCAGTAAGTTCAGTCTCTTCCCCGTTACGAAAATAATTAACGGTAGGCTGAGCACTTGCGTAGCCAGTGTTATCGAAGTGACTTCCTGCACCTTGTAATAAGATAAAAGTCTGGTCGAAGCCTCTCTCACTTGGCAAAACTGTGGTGCCCAGATGCCATTTTCCTGTCATGTAAGTATTGAATCCAGACTGTTGTAAAACGGTGGCGAGGGTAACTACTTGATTGTTTAGGTATCCTTCATAACCTGGCTGGCCTCGTTGGCTCGAGTCGAGGTATTCACCCATCGTGCCATATCCGTTCTTGTGTTGGTCAACCCCGGTTAATAGCATTGCCCTCGAAGGAGAACACATAGCGCTGGCATGAAACCGCGTAAATAGAAGGCCTTCTATGGCGAGTTGATCAAGGTTTGGCGTATCGATTTCACTGCCATACGCGCCCAGATCAGAAAATGCTAAGTCATCTGCAAGAATTAACATTACATTTGGCGGTTTTTCATTCTGGCTAGATAGCGATGTTATTGTAGGTATTGATTCTTGTTGATTGCATGTAAACAGCGTGACTGCCAAGATGCTAAATAGTCCAGAATTTAGGCGCAATTTAAATTTCCTCAGTTGAGTTGGGTTCCATTGAAAGTACAATAATTGAGAATGTTTTGCCAAATTAGATTTGCTGCAAACTCTGCAGATTAATTATCAGTGTAAGCGGTTTCTATGTTACTAATCTATGAATAAAACTCAACTTGCTCTTTATTTTCATCTGTCTAAGAATCAGCTATTAGCTTTATTTTCGTTTTTTACTAGGAGATAACCATGGCGGAAGTAATTACCAGTGATCTATCCAATCTCGATTTTAAGGAAATTGTAAACTCTCTGAATGAGTTGTTACGGATAAGAACAACACCCATAGGTATGAAACTTTTTGTTCGAGAGGAAGACATGGAAGGCATTGACCGCATTCGCCGCCCAGAAGCGATTCATACTACAGACCAAATTGTAGGCATGGCAGCTCGGAATGGCTGGACGGTTGGTATTACCGTTGATGACTTAGTCGGAGCTCAGTGCAAAACAGTTATTGGATTATCGCCGCGAGATGAAGATTGGTTGTCCGGCGATCGAATGAGTGGCGTCTGGTATGCTGATGATGAAAATGCCAGCGCCCACCAACAAGCGATGGATGTTGTTCCTTTTGGCCAGTATGCGGCGATGGCGGTTAGCCCCTTGGTAAGTGGCCGCTTGAATCCACCGGATATTTGTTTGATTTACGCTACGCCGGCTCAAATGATCTTGTTCATCAATGGTCTGCAGTATACAGGTTATAAGAAACTCGAATGGGGGTGTGTTGGTGAATCTTCTTGCGCTGATTCTTGGGGTAGGGCGCTAGCAACAGGAGAGCCTAGCCTTTCTATTCCCTGCTTTGCAGAACGTCGTTATGGGGGCGTGATGGAAGACGAGCTATTGATGGCCATCCCTCCTGGGTATCTTTCCAAAGTGATCGATGGGTTAAAACAACTTTCAAAAAATGGATTGCGCTATCCTATCGCTCCTTATGGCGTAAATAATGACGTTCGGGCGGGGATGGGTGTCAGCTACAGTTAAAGCTATGAGCACAGTGAATAGATTGATATCTTGGGGTGCAGAAAGCCGCTTAATTGATGATAAAAATGGCAGGCATAACCAGGGATAGAGTTGTCAGATAAGAAGTGATTAGGGATTATTTTCTTTTCCTTGGATTGTTTTTGGACATCGTTAGCTATGAAAAAACACAAAACTACAGAATGGATTCTTGTGGGATTTGGGGCTTTGTCTCTAATCTATATCGGTTGGGTTATTGAATTCGAGATGAGCCTTGGAATAAATCAACCCCAAGGCAGAACTTCTATTGTTATAGCTACTCTAAATGAAGACAACGAACGTCATGAAAGAGTTCTTAGCTTACGTGAAGTCGATGGCAATCACTATATCGCAGCAAATCATTGGCCTCGGGCTTGGTATCATCAGGCGTTAGATAATCCAAACGTGGAAGTCAAAATGCCAGGCGAGGATGTGTTTCTGCCTTTCCTAGCGGTTCCTCTTGATGGTGTTGAAGAAACTCTATTAAGCGAGGAATACAGACTCAGTGTTAGATCTCGTGCGCAAATGGGTTTTCCGCCGCGTTATTTCTTGCGCCTTGATACCCGCTAGTTTAGCTGTTATTACCTTCGTGTAACTAACTTTTGGACTCTCCATGTCGTCAGCTCTCCAATCCAGATTTCATCTTCAGATGGACAAGCGATCGCATGAATCCAGCCAAACTCACCTAAATTGCGCCCAGCAACTCCATAAATTCCTAGCACTTCTCCTTCTAAGTTCACTTTGTAGATGCTGCCGGGGTACAAATCGCCTATAAACAAAACTGGGTTTGGGCCAGGCGTCATACACATTGCATCAGGCGCACCGGGTGCCATTGCTCCCTGTGTGATTTCTGGGCCACCAGGACCGTATGGTGGGTGGGGTCTGCTGTGGTCCACCGGCACATCGACGGTGAATTCGCGGAGGTAATTACCAGATTGATCGAAAATTTGAATACGGCGATTACCGCGATCTGCTACATATATCTCATTGTCAGGGGATACCGCAATGCCGTGAGGAGTATCGAATTGTCCTGGGCCACTACCCAATGAACCCCAACTTGCAACCCATTCTCCACGGGCGTTGACTTTACCGACACGTGAATTGATATACCCGTCACTGAAATAAGTATTTCCCTCGGAGTCCCAGGCTACATCAGTAGGTTGATTGAATTCATTGTCGCGATGAACTGGTAAGGGTGAACGCGGATTTAGATTTTGTTGGTTATCCATTTCTACACCCATAGTCCTAAGCATACGCGCCATCACCGTTACATAATCCGGAGGTACCGCTAAATGAGACGCTTCCGCTTTGCGGCCAAATACCCAGTCTACTCTTCCAGTCGGGTTGAAGCGTAAGATCATGTTAGACCCTTTATCTACTACCCAAATGTTGTCCTGTGGATCGACGCGGACCGCATGAGCATAAGACCAAGCATGCAGATTCTTTCCGATCTCACGGACAAAGTTCCCGCTGGCATCGAATTCTAACAATTGTGCAGCGGAAGCCATGTATGCCGGTCCAACGGAATTGCCGCGAGAAAATACAAATACATGCCCTTTAGAATTAACCGCTATTCCTGCGATTTCGCCAAAATGAATGTCTTCAGGCAATTGCAAAGGATCTGCTATTGACTCAAAGGGGAGCTCTGGAATGCTTTGGGCAGCGAGAGGAGGAGCTATCCAGCCCAATAGACCCAAAGCGAAGATTAGATTTTTCATAGTATTACCTCACAAAAAGAGTGGAACCCATTCATTTCATCCGCTATCTACCAACTTTAAATGGCTTTGGTTTTTATTAATACCATTTGATTGATTAACCTGATTTGCTGAGTCTAAAGGTTATCCAATGAAGGCAGTCAATTCGGTAATTTTTTTGCTAAGCTTTTCGGACTCATTTTCGCTACTTTAAAACAACGCACATCCGGTGCTTTGATTTTATAGCACTAAACATTCACTTAAAGGGGAGTGATCTTCAGTTTAATCAAAGATTCAATCGCACGCAGTTGTTTTTTCTCTTCTCGGGAGACTAATGAGATGGCTTGACCACTTCCGCCAGCTCTGCCAGTTCGCCCGATACGATGCACGTAGTCCTCTGGCACGTGGGGAAGATCAAAATTCACCACCAAAGTCAGTAGTTCGATATCTATTCCGCGGGCTGCTATATCTGTAGCAACCAAAATTTGAACTTTGTCCCTTTTGAATTCATCTAAGGCCTTAGTGCGTTGAGTCTGACTTTTGTTGCCATGAATCGCTATTGCTGAGATGGAATCCTTGCTCAGGCGTTTTACCAATTTATTGGCGCCATGCTTAGTGCGCGTAAATACTAATACCTGCTCAGGAGTCTCTTGCAGCAAATCACTTAGTAGGTCAGCTTTATGCTCCTTCTCGACCCAATATAAGTTCTGTGAAACTGTTTCCACTGTTGAATTACGTGGTGCCACATCTATTTCTATGGGGTTTTTACAAATCGTACTAGCTAACTGTCGAATATCTTTGGAGAATGTTGCTGAAAACATTAGATTTTGTCGTCGCTTAGGAATTAGTTTTAGAATCTTGCGTATATCTCGAATGAATCCCATGTCCAGCATACGATCTGCTTCATCCAATACTAATAATTCGATGTCATCAAATCGTGTTGCATTTTGTTGATATAAATCTAATAAGCGACCAGGAGTCGCGACCAAGAGATCAACGCCATGATTTAATTTTCGTCGTTGCGGATTAATATTGACGCCGCCAAACACAACAGTAGAAGAAAGTTTTTCATGCTTACCATAGGTAATAATACTATCGTGTACCTGTGCGGCCAGTTCTCGTGTTGGTGTTAAAATTAATGCGCGAACTCGACAAGTTCGAACCTTGGCTCCTCCACTTAATTTTTGTAGGATTGGTAGGACGAATCCGGCAGTTTTGCCGGTTCCAGTTTGAGCTGATGCCATGACATCGCCGCCAGAAAGAATAGCTGGAATTGCCTTCATCTGAATAGCAGTGGGTGTTTTATAGCCTGTATTCGCTACGGCGCGTAACAGGGAATCGGATAATCCGAGTGTAGTAAAAGTCATTTATGTCTCTTGTATTTTTTTAAATTAGTTAGTTTATTATGGGTGCGCACTCCATAAAGCGTTAGCCATAGCGAACGCTAGCCAATGTGAGCGGCCAACAATAGTGATCCAAGCTATATAAGCTTGGGAGCGAGTGTGTGATCGATAGGGATATTCAGAGATCGCAACCGCAACAATGCGCAGACAACAGCGAATAAAAGGGAAAGACTTATAGTCTCAGAGAACCACGATGATAGACTGCGGAAAAATGACCTTTTGCTAAAGACAATACACTCGCAGCACAAAAAAATCATCTTTCTGTCGATATCTATGCTGCTAATTGGCAGTATAACATAATCAGAAATAATTCGTTTAGATAATCTTAGAACAAGTACTAGGAGCCAACTTGACCGCACCCTATGAACAATCTACAAAAGGGGTAACTCAGCAGAATAGAAACCGGTTCATCACAGCAGTTTATGAGGAAGTGCAGGATTTCCCTCCCGTGTATAAGGTCGGCGAGAGATGCTAACTCGCCGCTAATCACCATCAATGAGTAGCTCAATAAATTTACGATGCTCAATTGCATGAAAATAGACATTTAATTTTTAAGGAGAAGTAAAAATGAAAAGCAATAAATTTGTAAAATTAGTCAGTACTGTTTTTTTTCTCATTACATCATCAGGGTTGTTTGCTCAGGGGCCGACTATTGCAACTCATGTTCCAGAGCACGAAATAATGGAAGTGTTTGAAAATTTAGGCGACACCATAGATCAACAAATTAGAGTAGTAGATATCGGCGATGATATTAATGTAGCTGTTGGTATATTGCGACGAGTTAATACTCGGACTGAAGGTGAAGAAGTAAATGCGATTCTTCATCACCGAGTTACTGAAGTGTATTATGTTTTGTCTGGTTCTGGCATTTTAGTAACCGGGGGAGATGCTACAGGAGATGTTGAGTTTCCCGCAGATAATATTTCTGTTAGAGAACTAATCGGACCAAGCGGAAGTCGCACTACAACTAATGGTCAGACCCAAGCTATTTCGGCTGGTGACATCGTGATAATTCCAGCCGGTGTCCCTCATGGCTTTCGTCATATTCAGGAACAGATCACATATCTAAGTGTTCGCGTAGATCCCGATCAGACATTGCCCACAGGTTATGCTCATCCATCATTGCAAGACTGAGAACTTCAAGGAAAATAATTCAAATTAAATAAAGAGACTTAGAAACAAAAACTAGGATAACTGTGTAACAAAGAGGCAGAGGAATTTAATTTTATTCATTAGCAGAAAATTAAATTCCTCGGCATACTAAAACAAGCCGTTCTTCCTAAAAAGAGGCTACACTAATCATAAGCTGACATTAGCATCGCCGATATATAGTTATAAATGGCTCTTTTTGGCTCTTACTTCCTACTTCGCGAAAGCTCGTACTGCATCGCTCATAGCTTGGCGGACATCATTTGCTGAAGCCACCATATCCACGGCAGTTAACGAAGTATGAATTTGCCCTGGTGTCTGTATATGTTCTACGATAACTCCCGCATTTTGCAAAGCCGCTGCATAGGCATTACCTTCATCGCGAAGTGGGTCCAATTCGGCGGTGACTACCATTGCGGGTGGCAAATCAACCAAACTTTCAGCACGTAACGGAGAGGCACGCGGATCTTTCCTGTCTTCAGCCTTACAATATTGATTCCAGAACCATTCCATCAAGTTGCGCGTAAGAATATATCCCTCAGCATTCTCATTGTAAGAAGCAGTGGAAAAATCACAATCCGTTACAGGGCAGACTAATAATTGCCCATTAATGTTTGGACCCCCTTGTTTTAGCGCGAGCTGGCACATGACGGTTGCTAAATTTCCACCCGCACTCCAGCCTGCTACAGAAAGCTTGTTAGGAGCTCCGCCAAGTGATTCTGCGTTATTGCCGATCCAGTTCAGCGCCTCAAAAGCGTCTTCGACCGCAGCAGGAAAACGAGTTTCTGGTGCGTGGCGATAGTTAACTGAAATTACGAGAGCGTTAGCTTGCGTGCACAAATAGCGACAGAAAGGGTCATCTGAACTTGCATGACCAAGGACCCAGCCACCACCATGGTAGTACACGACAATAGGGTGCGGCCCTGCAGTGGCCGGTCTATACAGCCGATAATTGAGTGAGCCAGCTGGGCCTGGCAAAGAGCCATCTAACACTTCGCCAACTTCTGGCCCGGGTGCCCGGTTAGCGGTATTGGCTTCAATTTGTTCTCTTGCTTGGATAGGAGATAAGGTGTCTAAAGGAGGCTGTTCCAGGCCAGCGACGGCATCCAATACCATTTGCACGTCGGGTTTTACGAATCGAATCACACCCTCATTGCAGCGAGATCCTGATGAGCCACATTGTTCGAAACCAAGATAATCCTGCTCAACCACTTCGTTACATGCCTGTCGATATGTATCAACACCACCAATATATGGCAAAAACACGCGAGGTTTTCCGGGAACATTTGCTCCCATATACCAACTATTAGCAACAGGATAAAGAGTGAGATTGGCAAAATCGTTTACATGAGTAACCCAGCCGTCTTGAGCGGCAGAAGTTGCTTCAATTGTCTGAAAACCTTCTTTACGTAAGTGTTCAAAAGCAGCTGTAAGCCAATTTACATGCTGCTCTATTGATACAACCATGTTAGATAATACTGATGGACTTCCCGGCCCTGTGATAGTAAAGAAATTCGGAAAACCATGAACATTCAATCCCAAGTAGGTCTTGGGCCCTTCTTCCCAAATATCTTTGAGTGAGATGCCATCTCGACCGCGAATGTCCACAGCAACGATTGCACCAGTCATCGCATCGAAACCGGTAGCAAAAACGATTGCGTCGAATTCCATACTTTCGTCCGTTGTGTCGATACCCGTCTCAGTAATGGAAGCAATAGGTGTGCGGCGCAGGTTGACGAGTTTGGTGTGTGGTAGATTAAAAGTTTTAAAGTAATTGGTTTCTAAACAGAGGCGTTTGGTAAAAAGGGGAAAATCTTTAGCGCAAAGGTCTTCGGCAGTTTTCGGATCGGTAACTTTAGCGCGAACTTTGTCACGGAAAAAATCTTGGACTGATTCGTTTGCAGCTGCGTTGGTTACAAGATCAGAAAATGAAGAGTTAATTGTTAATAGGTCGCCTTGGGCGAAACCCGCTTCCAAGCGACGTTGGCGTTCTTTTGAATTAACGCTTGAATAGGGTTCCTCTGATCGGGGCAAGGGAACACCTGCCCTCGACCAACGTCCTTCTTCTCGGTAGGCTTCTCTGTCGGCATTGAGCTTCTCTCGATGTTCAGGGCGCACAGGCCCATTATTCGCGGGCACCGCGTAGTTCGCAGTGCGCTGAAAAACTGTAAGTTGACTCGCTTGTTCGGCGATAAGTGGGATCGATTGAATGCCCGAGGAACCGGTGCCGATTACTGCAACGCGCATGCCTGTGAAGTCGACACCTTCATGGGGCCAGCGATTTGTAAAATAAATTTGACCAGTGAAATGCTCGACGCCTTTCACATCTGGCTCTTTGGGTAACGACAGGCAACCTGTAGCCATAACATAGTATTGGCAGGTCAAACTATCACCATTAGCAGTAGTTATACGCCATTTTGATTTACTATCGTCCCAATCTGCTCGCTCGACTTTAGTGGAGAAACGAATATCACGACGCAGGTCATATCGATCAGCTACAAATTGTAGGTAACGTAAGATTTCTGGCTGTGTGGCATAGCGTTCCGACCACTGCCACACTTTTTCCAGCTCAGGATCGAAACTATAGGAGTAGTCGAGACTTTCTATGTCGCAACGGGCGCCAGGATAGCGGTTCCAGTACCAAGTTCCCCCCACATCGTCGCCAGCCTCTAGCCCAATCGCTGAGAAGCCCTGGGCACGGAGTTTGTGGAGCATGTATAAACCTGCCATACCCGCTCCGACGGTAATAACATCAAAATCTTTCTTTTGTGACCCGTTGTTGCCCATTTTTTAAATACTCCTGAAGCTCTTTTATCGTCCTAGTAATGAGGTGCAAACTCTAAAAGTAAACCGTATCGAGAGAAGAAGCAAAACATCAGCTAGGAAAGCCGATTAGACGGGTAGAGCACCTGCGTAGTGATGCCTTTACTCGAGTACTTCCAGTAGATTGTTACTATTTCTCTCGAATCCTAATCTTTCCGGTTGGGATTTGATCCGGGCATCACTCTCATGTTAATTATCTTTGGATCTATTGTGCAGGTATTCTGAATTCCCCAAGTGCAGGCGGAATTACAGGTCGTTCTTTTGGTAGTTCAAGTTGCGGGATCCAGTCATAAGGTAGTCGATAAGCGCGATAGATTCTATGAGATGGAGGGTCAGTATCACTAAAGAAAGGGCTTACATATTCCCAAACAATTTCCCCTTCACGCGTTAACTCAAATACTCGGCCATTCATGCCTTCGTTCACCATAGTATTTCCATTAGGTAACCGTTGGGCATTAGATACATACCAACTGTAAAACTGAAATCTTTCAGTCCCGGCCTTAGTGTATTCCCACACTATTTCTAAAGTACTTGGGTTTATTTCCAATACTCTTGAGCTATCACGAGTCATAGAATTGACGCCATCAGGCGCTGCCGGGTTAGAGAAGCCGTAACCAGCTGTGCCGCCATTATCAAATACCAGTAAGTTTCCAGCTCCGGGTAATCCTTCTGGAATTAGATGAGGATTATGTTGACCAATGATTTGGCCAATCTCATTCAATTTTTGATCGATTGAATAATCTGGCCCGAGGCGCCAGGGGATGCTTCCATCTCGCGCGATAATCGCAATGATGTTTGCTGTTCGGCTGCTGATCATAATATGGTCGGGGTGAAAGCGCTCGTCGCCCGCTTCGTACCATTTGTTAGGTCCAAGATAGTTCGCTGAATTAATATGTAACCAGTCTGCACTTTGGCGATCTTCATCAAACTCAGTAGAGCGGAAAATTGCATTGCGCGCATCTTCAGAAAACCCAAACTCGTCAACATGGTCACTGGCTAGCCATTCCCACAGAACATCCCCTTCCCAATCTACTTCATAAATATAATCATCCTCTAGGCGCATATTGGAAACTGCAGGCGCATAAATATTCTTGTGGGCAAGTACCATGGTTTTGCCGGAAGAAGTTAGTGGCGCTGCCGTGGGTGAGTAGTAACCGATATGGTCTCCTTCTCGTTGCCAATCATGGTGTTGCCGTGACGCCCAAACTGTGTCGTCTTCTTTTGCTTCACCGCTTTCGATAGATTGACTGGGTACTGCTGTTTTCTCGGCTCGATCGTAGCGCCAAACTTCATTACCGTCCCAGTCTAGTTGTTTTAAAACAACGGATTCCTGATAGGGATTCCTGCGCACATCCCCACCCATGATGTAGCCTCCAGGAAGTATGCGAAAAGGCCCCATTCCATCTAATTCTGGCCAACGACGCAGCTCATTACCATTCATATCCAGCAGGACCGTCCCTTGCCCATCTGCAGCATCAATGATGGTATATCCATTCCATGTCTTGTCTGGTTTATAAATTGTAGTCCCTGTAGGGAACACCGATACCACTGCGTTTGTGCTTGGATTTCCAAGGACAATAGTGATCAAGCCAGCGAGCATAAGCTGCAACCATCTATTTTCTTTGTCCATAATTAGCGCCTTTTGAAGGTCACAGAACTTTTAGCCTGTGCTTGTTTTTTTGTTACATTATTTGGCTTGATTCTACGCGTTAAATTAGTAGTTTATAGTTAACGGAAGTAATTTAATTATGTCAGGTGAGTTAGAAATGCATCCCTCTGACTGACTAATTCTGTTAACTTAGACTGATTAAATGAATTAAAAACTGAGGAATAGCCATGAGAAATCTATTTATAGTCTTCGCCTTGACAATAGCTGCTAGTGCTCAAGCTGCGACCGATTGTATTCTGGAGATGAACGGCACCTGGGCGTTAAATTCAGAGAAAAGTCTCGACCCCGAGGGATTGCAGTTTGAGGTACTTGTTTTCTCGAATACCGAGGTTGAACAACGCTACGCCATGGAATTTGAAAATGGACCAGAAGATAAGGGCTCTCTAGATTGGTCAGTGTTCTGCGATGGCAAAGATCATCCTTCACCCGACTTTCCTTGGAGTAATGCAGCGAACGCTACCGTAGCGATTAGTAGACTAGGAGATAAATCAGAGTTCGTCACTCAAAAAGAAGGTGGGGTTTTGACTATGACCTACACCCGAGTTCTGGCGGATGATGATCAAACTATGATATCGGTTGGGCGTGATGCAGTAGGTAAAATCATATGGGTTAGAGTGTTTGATCGCGAAGATTAGATAGATAAGAAATACGGCTAACGGTAGTGGCAGCTCTTTATATTTTTACGGGTCGATCAGGGTTTCGCTATACTCCAATAAATTCCAGCGCCACCCATAGCGTTGCCGACTTCAGCAAGTAAGCGAGTGCGAGCAATTGCTGCTGCGTCGCCATCGACATCGGCAATCTCATAAAGGTTGTGCCCGCGTATTTGTCCAATAGATTCATCACCTGCGTATGTGTAGAGAGCGAATCCTTTGTAAGCCCATTGCTTGTTGCCATCTTCGCGACTAATCACTTCCCAAAAACCGCTGGATTTAGCATCAGCGGATGCAGTAAAAGGATGCCAGGATTCAAGGCACTCGCCACTAACACAAGCTTTGCTGCCTAGGTGTTTGCCTTTAATATAGGCGATATCAAAGCTGCCACGCAGGCTGCGTCCACCCCAATATTTTTCAAACGCCGAGCCAAAATAAAGCGTTCTACCGTTAAGAATTAACATGTCCCCATAGCCAGGCTGGGAAATTACATTTACCCCTTGTGGGTGGAAGTTTTCTTTTAGCAGGGCGAGTTGCATATGTGGATGAACATCCCGTCCGTGCACATCGCCAGGTAACAAGTCGTTTTTAAATTTAAATAACGGCATCCCTCTAAATGCCCACTGTCGAGTATTATCAGTCCTAGCGATAATCGAAAAATCGCCATAACCAATTGCGAGCGCAGATGCAGCTATAGGGGTCCATATTTCATAACATTCTTTATTAGTACAAGAAGATTCAGGCTGATCAGAGCTGTCATCAAAATTATAAAGTGAAAAGCCTAGATGATTTGTTAGAACAACCCCTTGACTGGAATCCACTAATTTCAAATCGAAACCGTCAGGAATATTGACTGAGCTTGCGGGCGTATAGCGGGCGATCTGCCAGCCATCTGGAGGCATCAACGCGCCATCTTGGCCATCATCAGCTACAGGGTCCTCACCGCTGGCGCTGACGCCGTATAGGGCTATATTTAAAGCGATTTCTCCAGCCTCAGATTCTTGCGACCAGGTATACAAGGGATTGCCTTGATAGGCCCACTGCATCGCAATGATATTTGAGGCATTTCGGTGAGCAACTAATGTCCAATCATCAAATGCAGCAGCATCGTTGGTTGCTAGAACAGGATAGAAGTTAGTTGAAGTGGCATTGGAGTTGGAAGAGGGATAAAACAGCGTTTTGCCATCTGTATCTCCCAAACGAGTAAAAAAATATTGATCTGACGAGTACTCTTCGACTCGATGCACTTCTACTAAGGTGATCCCTGCGGGCGTCGATGAAGGAATGGGACTAGTCAAGAAATCTTCTGATTGTGCACTGGTAATCGCAGAGGAAAGCGCAGTTAAGCCAGCAGCGAATACTACTGCAAGTCTAATTTGTTTTAGCGGCTTTCTCATGCAAGAACCTCGCTAAACGGCTGAGTAACCTCGTTGGATTCTGTTCCCCATCGGTTACTGACAACACCAAATGCCTTTTGGACCGTAAAGCCCACGCGAGTGGCGGCATCGCCTTCTGCAGCGATGTGTATTCCAGTCTTCAGACGACCACCTGCGCCGCCGGCCGTGAATATGGGCATGTTTTTCATTGAATGCAGTCTAGCCTCACCATGATCTGTAAACGCCAGGAGGACGCTGCGGTCGAGCAGCGTTCCCTCTCCTTCCTGGATGGAGTCCATGGCTTGAACCAGCTCAACAAAAAAACCCATACATTGTTCTGCGAGTGCTTTGCATTTAGGCTGATAACCCAAATCGGTATCGATCGGCTCTTCGTGGGTTAAAGCGTGATAGGCACTGGGCTCTCCCGGAAGTCGCAAGGTAGAAAATGCATTGCCCAGGGTAACGTGAAAGATTTGTGTCTGGCCACAAGCAAGAGCATGAGCTAGAAGTTGAGCGAATTGACGGTGAGTGTTTTGAACTTGCGAAACCAGTGTACCGATTTCTTCATCGCCTAAAGTAGGTATTGAGCATGCAGGCAAGGGGGTGGGGCGGTCAAGCTCAAATGCCAGTTTCTGCTCAACATCTCTTAAGGAGGTGAAGTACTCATCTAGTCGTGAGCGGTCATTAGATGATACGGACTTCATGAGTTGCTGCCGTTGTTCAGTTACCGCAGATAGAACACTATGACGCACCATGACTTCAGGGTCAGGTGTAAACTCTGCTTGGTTTGGATCTTGGAAACCTTCGCCATAGATACGGTTATATAGATCCAATGGTGAAATTTGGCATGGAGTTTTGCCGTTACTGCCGCGCGCAGTCCACCCCGATGCGGCATTGCCATCACAAGCAACTTCTATAGTACGAAAGCGTGCGTTGGAAGCGAATTGTCGATCGAGAATAGCATCAAAACTCTCATCGTATTCCGCAGCACTCCTTGTAACAATGCCGGTCATTTGTCCTTGCGCCCCAGACATATGATTCTGATTCACTTTTCCATCAAGGAATACTTGTAGTCCGCTATAAACGTTTAACTTTTCCTTGATGGGATGCAGCATCGCAATATGTTCTGGCAATTCATAACCATGACCAACGATTTCTGGTTCCCATCGATCAGGTGTTAGGCCAAGACCCCAAAACCAGCTCCCAAAACAAGGCGGTAATGCGCCACCATCAGCTGCGAACGCGGTACCATTTTCATTTAGGAAGCTTTCGAGGATAGGTAACCCGACCACAACAGCAGATCCTTTGACAGCACCCCTTAACAGTGTGCGGCGATTAAATTTTCGGTGTTTATTCATCTTTTCTTGCCCTAAAATTCCATCTCAGTTGAGTTTGGAACAGTGTAGAAATCTGGATTACGTGAGATTCGTTGCATCAGCTCGCGCCAGTGGACCCCTTCGTTTCTGAGTTGCGCATGGGTTGTGTTAAGCCACTGTAATTCTGATGAATTGGGTTCTCGCGCCGTGCCATAACTATAGACTCGCTGTATTAGGCACGATGTTAAAGTCGGATCGTCTTTTAAGAGCTGAACAAGATCGCTGACGCCCTCGTAATTCTGGCCGGCCCATTGGCCACTGGTATCAATCTGCGCGCCATTTTCGCTAGTCCGATGCACTCCTGATGCATCAAAAATCTCGAGCGCTAATCCAATTGGGTCCATCAAGGTATGGCAGCCAGCGCAGGTAGGGTTGCTCCTATGCTCTGCTAATCGATCACGGACAGTCTTGAAATTCGCGTTGTCAGCATCTCGCACTAAACTAAAATCCACATCTGGTGGAGGTGGTGGGATAGTTTGACAGAGCAAATGCTCTCGCACTGCTTTTCCGCGCAGGGTTGGAGAAGAAGCGCCCGGGTGCGAAAACAGAGAAAGAAAAGTGACCTGACCAAGCAATCCGACGCGAGCATTACCTTCCGGAAATTCATAAGGTACCCAGGGGACTGTGCCACCGAGTTCCTGCCTAATGGGAATTGGTACACCATAAAGAGCAGCAAGAGCCGGAGTTAAAAAAGTTTGGCGTGCGTCGAACAAGTCACGGTAGTCCAATTCTTTGATCAACAACTGATCGGCAATGGTACGCAGTGTTTGTTCCCGCGCTTCATCCTCAACATTTTTGGTAAAACGCGGGTACAGATTCGCATCAATGTCAAGAGTGTCAAAGCGATCAAAGGCAAGCATGTCCGCAAAGAAAGCACGCAATCCATCTTCTATTTTCGCCGAAGTCATCATTTGCTCAACCTGCTGGTTGAGTCCACTCTCGGTCATTAGAGTTCCAGATCTGGCTGCTTCGAGCAGTGCTGGGGAGGGGGTGGAATCCCATAGGAAAAAACTTAAACGCGATGCGCGGGACCAAGCATCTAGTTGTCTAGATCCAGGTGATTCTAGGTTTGCTACGCTGCGCTCAATGCGAAATAAAAAATCAGGTGATACCATCATGCCTACGAGAGCCGCCTGCAAACCGATGTAGAAGTTCCCCAATGTTTGAGTAGCAGATTGCGCCATAGCTGCGAAGGAGTCGATTTCACTCTCCATCAGGGGGCGCCGAAACAAATGCAATCCAACAGCACCAATAAATTGTTCTGCACACTCCTGATCAGCCAGAGCATCGTCATCTGGTGTGCAACCAAGTAAAGTGTTTCGGCGGCTTGGTTGTAGGATCTGTTCTGCTATATCCAGAGCTAAGATTTCATAGGCCTCCAGCTCTAAAGCACTCAGGGTGATCTTTCTTCCTCCAACCGCTATTAAGCCAGCTTCTCTCACCCCAGTGCTGGCAGCGTTACCTCGTACTTCAATGCTCTCGCCGAAGATGTCATGAATTGTGTTGCGATATTGATCGGATGTCAGTCTGACAAAAGTAACTTGTTCGCTATTTGAATTTGCTGCACTCTCAGCGCCCTTAGCTTGACTCATAACATCTGGTGTAAGGCAAAGCAGCAGAGAAAACAAGACGCCAAATTTCGTGCACCCGTTATTTTTAGTCTTAGAAGTTATTGGTTGCAGGTAACTGTTCATTATTTATTGCTCTGTGTATTGACTTACGGCGGGTCCACTAAATTTTGGTCCCTGTCCCACTGACTCGGCTAATAAACTGCCCGTATCATCAACGTGAAATGCCGGTACCGCCTCGATAAAGTAGGCCGAAGAGATTGCCGCATTTTCGCCTGTTCTAGGATCTGGTGACGCATCTGCGAATCGTTTTAAGTCGTAAAAAATACCGATCAGGTCGATCGCACCGTCGGTTTCACCGCGTACTGAGAGGTAATGATAATAATCACGCCAGGGCTGATAGCCGCCAAGATGGCCTTCCATACTGCCGTCGTCTTTCATTTCAAAGCGCAATTGGGTGTTGAAAAATTGCAGGTGAGGATAAAATTGAGATTCACCTTGAATATAAAAATCTCCAGGTTCGATCGTTAGTACGCTATCTTTTATTTGCCCATTGAATTCATTGTGTGAGCGAGGGTTAGTGTCGACGGCAAAGCTTGCGCCAGACATGATACTGCCATAAGCATCGCGCAGTGGAATGTTCAGTGCGCGATCAAAAGTCACGGTCACTGGCCCATCCTGGTTTAAATCTTCTCCGGATATTGAAATTAGCCATGCTGGCATTGCATCAACTGCGGTATCCCAGGCGATAGATTCGTTATAAGGAATGACTGGTTTATTAACATGATAAGCATCCCAGCAACCAAGGACACGCCACATTTGGTTATCGATACCTCTCGCCCCAGTGTTCGGGTGCTCCCAGGAATCTGGACCCTCTTCACCGTCTAAATTCAAACCAAAGGCAAAACGGCCGGTTGCATTGAAAGCATTAGGATCTGGCATAGCGCTAGGGACATTGGCAGGATTAAAGTCAAAATCATTCCAGCTCTGGTCGCCAGTATAGGAAGCTCCTCCTCCTAGGGTAATTGCTGTGCCGACTAGATTGCCTGCGTCGTCACGACCGCCGTTAATTCTGACGCTATTAATAATGCTAATTGCTTCTTCTTCGCCATAGCCTTCTGACATTACTCGTCGGATCAAAACATCAGGTCGGGTGCCATTGGTTCCGGCCGGACATGTTTGATCATCAACATAGGCGGCAGTGTGAACCATGGAAATGACATAGCCGCGAGTTTCGAGGTTGTCAGCGGCCAGAAGGGGAGTAAAGGGCAGGGCGATGACCAGCCAGCCGAGAGAGGAAACGACAAACTTCCAAAGCCTATTTGTTTTTTTTGCTTTTCGGCAGGCCATCTTTGCTACCTTTTGTAACTGATACCGTTTTCTTCTTACAGGCCTGTTTTCGCTGGGATATTCATATTTCGAGCAAGCCTGAATTTCTAGAGAGAAGCTTGCCTTTTCCGTTGCGAATCTGCAAGGTATGTTGTCCGTAATTCACGGGTTGTTGCGGCCAGCAAGCTGCTTCATAATTGTAGAAAACAAACAATACTCGTCAGGAGATTTCCCAGGTGATAACAACAACAAGAATAATTTCGATTTTGATGGTGATTGCAGCTGCACTCACTGTTTCAGCAACTGCGTGGAGCCAGCAAGGCACTAGTGTTTATGAGGGTAATTGGCCTTCCTGGGCTGCTGATGCTGCCGCTAATCGCTACTCACCGCTGGATCAGATTAATGCCGATAATGTTGGTGATCTTGAGATCGCTTGGCAATGGTCTTCTCAGGGGTTCGGGCCTGGCACCGACTTCGTAAACCCCTCTACTCCGTTGGCGATTGATGGAGTCTTGTATGTGAACGTAGGTACAACCAGAAATATCGTGGCACTTGATGCCGCTGGAGGCCAAGTACTGTGGATGTTTCGCTATGATGAAGGTGCTAGATTTGATGAAGCCCCGCGCAAAGGTGCAGGCCGTGGAGTCGCCTTTTACGACAACGGCGATAAGCAACGAGTGCTAGACGTCTCACCAGGCTACCAATTAGTCTCCCTAGATGCTGAAACTGGTATTCCGGACCCGACTTTTGGTGAGAATGGTATCGTAGATTTGTATGTTGGCGTGCGGAATGGTGATGACCCTAGATACCCCTTCCCTGATATTGGTATTTCGGCTCCACCATTCGTGATGAATGACGTTATTGTGGTTGGTGCAGCGCATCGTACCGGTGGTCGCCCACGCTCTAAGTTTAATACCAAAGGCGATATTCGTGGGTTCGACGTGCATACCGGCGAACTATTGTGGACCTTTCATACTATCCCGGCGCTTGGTGAGTATGGCTATGAATCCTGGATTAGTGGCAATGATATTACCGGCAACTCAGGCGTCTGGGCGGCGATTTCTGGTGACCCGGAACTAGGCCATGTCTATCTTCCGATAGAGGATCCAACAGGGGATTATTACGGCGGTGACCGCCACGGCGATAATCTGTTTTCTAGTGGCATAGTGACAGTAGACGTTAAAACCGGCGAGCGCATTTGGCACTATCAGTTTATCCACCATGACATCTGGGATTGGGATGTTCCATCTCCACCAATAGTTGCCGACCTACCTAATGGTCGTAAAATTGTAATGTCCGTAACTAAACAGGGCTGGGTTTATACCTTTGACAGAGAGACTGGAGAGCCAATCTGGCCGATTGTTGAACAAGAAGTACCGTCTGGGGATGTGCCGAATGAATGGTATGCCGCCACTCAACCTTTCCCAACGCGACCGGCCCCTTTTGACAGACAAGGTTTCACTGAAGCTGACATTATCGATTGGACACCAGAAATTCGTGCTTTAGCGCTAGAGTCCATCGAAGGATTTCGCTTAAGTCCTTCTATTTATGAGCCGCCATCCTTAACCGATGCTACTGATGGTACCCGCGGACTGCTTTCCTTACCATCTTCAACGGGCGGCTCAAACTGGGAAAGTTCTGCCTTAGATCCTGAAACCGGTATTTTGTACGTGCCTTCAAGAACTCAGTTACAAGTACTGTCTTTAGCAAAGAATCCAGAATCTGATATTGATCTAAGTCAGGGGTTTGGGGTTCGTGCGCCCCGTGTGCAAGGTTTGGAAATCGTTAAGCCACCTTATGGACGCGTTACTGCTATCGATATGAACAGTGGTGATCATTTGTGGTGGATTGCAAATGCGGACACTCCGGATCGCATTAAAAACCATCCGCTGCTTGCGGGTGTGGATCTGCCGCGAACAGGCATACCTACCCGAGCAGGGGTTTTGCTGACTAAAACCTTGTTGTTCGTCGCAGAAGGAACTGGTGGGGCAGGAGCTAGCCCAATTTTCCGCGCTGTTGACAAGGCTACTGGTGACATTATTGCGGAAATTGATCTGCCACAGAATCAAACCGGCCATCCGTTTACTTATGAGCATGACGGCATGCAGTATGTTGCCCTATTTGTTGGTGGCGGCGGAGCCGCTGCAGAGCTAGTGGCCTTTGCGTTGCCCGAATAGCAATTAGAGGTAGTTATAAATAAGAGTTAGGGTTAATCTTTAGTAGATTTTTCTGACTCTTTTTTACTTAAATCCTCAATTAACTTTTCTTGTTATCCATTCAAAACTACGTTGCATTAATGGCTTGTCCAATGTCGGATATAATGTCATCAATATGCTCAATGCCTACACAGATGCGTAGAGTCTCCGGTTTCACTCCCGCAGCTAGTTGTTCTTCTTCTGTCATTTGACGATGGGTAGTGGAGGCAGGATGGCAGGCAAGGGTTTCCTTTTTCATTTTTTGCAGCACCTAGAATCATGAAGCGCCGTTTATACATTACCTCCAGGAAAGCCGCAATTTGAATTAATGGTGCGCCTATGACAAGGTAATGACGGATTATGAATTTTTATGAGTCAGGGTTTCGCAGGAACATATTCTTTGATCCCCCCCCCAGCGGAGAAAATTTGAGAACTAGAGATTAACTGAACCAAACTAATACTGTTTAGATCATTGATTCTTTGAAGTCTGGGTTTGGATGCTGTTGGTGAATTTATACTGGGACTTGCTCATTAATTATCCAGAGCATAAACAACGATAGCCGGGCCACTGCGTGTATGTCCAAGTAACGGACTGCTGTCACCAAGGAATTCATTCACCATACCCATCCAAATACTTGCGTGGAATGGACTAGGCTGACCTACAACCACAGCTACGTATTGTTTGCCATCTACTGCATAACTAATCGGGAAGGAGTTGGGAATATCGCCAAGGTCATTTTCCCAGAGCACGTTGCCATTGGTTTCATCAAAGGCAACAAATCTATTATCTAAAGTGCCTACAAAAACCAATCCACCGCCAGTTGATAAGGTAGCAGATGCTGGAGGCACTACTTCACGAAAGGTCCAGGCCATTTCGCCGGTTTGCAAATCTATTGCCTGTATTCGACCAAACTTGCCATCACTGTTTGGCATTGGTTGAGCCGCAATTGAAACCCCGGTAGACAATAAGCCGCGAGTATCACTAGTAGGTCCAAACATCATGCAAATCTCGGCAAGGGGCAGGTACAACATATTAGTATTTGGGTTGATGGAAGCTGATGGCCAGTTACGTCCACCATTCGCCATCGGACACAAAAGATTTGCATCTTCCGCATTAGGAATTGCTCTAGGGTTAATTGTTTTGTCCCCTGTGTCAGGATCAATAGCAGTAACAATGTTCTGAATACCTACATCAAATGAATTTAAGTATTTGCCAGTTTCAGCATCCAGGGCATCATAAAGCGCCATCTTTCCGGCAGTTACAATTACCTTGCGCAGGGCTCCATCAACTTGTAACTCGACTATCTGCCGTTCAAAAACCCAGTCCAGATCCCATTGATCATTCGGCATATGCTGAAAATACCAAACCAGTTCTCCAGTTTTCGGGCGAAGAGCGATAGTGGCATTGGTATATAAGGCATCATTGTTAACATCTTCCTCATTTAGTGAATGCAGAAGAGGGGCAGTGTCGTAGGTTGGCGCCGTGCCATAGTAGGCTAAATCCAGTTCTGGGTCATAACTTGCTGGTACCCAAACCGAACCGCCACTGCGGTCTGCCAAGTCTAGATTATTCCAGGTATTTCCTCCTGGCTCATCAGGCCTCGCTACTGTATGGAATCGCCACATCTCGTCGCCCGTGTCCAAGTCGAGCCCAACAATAAAACCTCCTTCAGGTATCATTGTTGCAGTAACACCTTGCAAGACGATGCCATTGGCAACTAGGGGAGCACCGCGAAGGGAATAGGGTACTGCTCCAGCTAAAGTAGTTTCGATTTCATGATCCCAAATCAATTCGCCAGTACGTGCTTCGAGTGCAATAACATGCATATTCTGTGTCGGTACAATTAGTTTATCGCCATGCAAGGCAATGCCCATTTTTGAGCTGGGAAATGCTGTAGGCCGATGCTCATAAGTCCACAATTCTTCGCCGGTCGTGGCATCTAGTGCGAGCACCGTGTCTTGAGTGCTAGCAAGAAACATGACCCCGTCATGGACCAATGGTGTTGCCATATTCGGTCCCTGTTGCAGCTCTGCTCGCCATGTTTCTCTCAACTGATCAACATTGCTGCGGTCAATTTGTTGAAGCGGGCTGAAGCCATGTGCATCGTAAGTTCCTCGCCAAATAAGCCAATCTTCAGCAGGTGGATTGGTAAGATGCGCATCAGTAATGACACTTAAATTTGCCAAGCGATCGTCGGATTGAGCGAGTGCGCTGTGAGTTAGGGCAGTGATAATGCTGGTGAACAATAGGCTTGTTGTTAAAGGCAGATGGGACATGAAAGGTACTCCAACCAAAGAGTGCTGCGAACATACCAGCGTAAAAATACAGTAGTTCTCGGCGAGATGGAATTTTTTAGCGACTTAAATAGTCCAACCACTTAAAAAAGTTCCAAGACGTTGATAGGTTGACTGAATTATTTCGGCAAGCATTAAACCGGTATTTTCAAATAAAACTTGCCATATGAAAGTTCCGAAGTCTATGCTTTTGATGTTATGCCCAGACCCTAGTTAAAATCATATATAAGCGCAATAGATGATGACGCAATTTCTCTAAAGTCCATGGTAAAGAAGTAGGGTCTACTCAAAATTTGTAGTGAATAAAATTTTTTCTGATAGCTAAATTCGATATAGGGTTGCTCGGTCATTAGAAATGCTATGGCGTTTTCTTGAAATCCGATCGTAGCTATGCTTCCGTCTCCAGTCCCCGCACTGAATCTGACTTCTCTAATATTTGTCCCTCCAAAGAGTAAGAAGTCATCACTATGATTAAAAAATAAATTGCCATCCAGAATGGGAAGCTCAGTCAAGTAGGGTGGGTCACCCTGATAAATGATGCGTTCTTGGTCAATTGATGTTTGATTAGAAGAGGACAATCCAGCTGAATTTTTAGTTATAGAAGATGGCTTTGAATTAGAGCTGTTAACTCGATTAACGCCCCAGAGCACTATTGCCCCTATACTTATTAGGCACAAAATTATTGAAGTGACTTTTAGAGATGTTTTCATTGTTTGCGATTATCGGTAGTCTTGTGGTGACAAACAATCATAGGTAATCGCTAGCAAGCTGCATAGGACTATAAGTTAGGGGTTGCGATCAATTGTTTTCTCCTTTGAATTTTTTAACATCTTCGGTCAACAAGTTTAGAAAGTACCGGTGATTTTTAATGAAGTGGTCCAGCCTCTCGTGGAACAACGATTCTCGATTTCTTCCAGGATGCCCGTCGAAAGTCGACCCACGAATCGCATTCTCTCGCGACATTGGTTGTTGGAACCCAGTCCACGTGCATCAAAACGCCAGCTGGTACCATTCGGACTGATCCATTCTGCGAAGACAGAAGTACTCGGATCACCCCGCAAATCCAATACGTCATCGATGTCATAAATTTTCTCATTGCCATCAAACCGGTTACTCCAACTACCACCCCAGTTCATGTTCCATTCTGGAATGTCATGACGAAAGCTAAGTGTCCAACGCCCCCTGCCATAATGCGCAAACCGTCGATCGATGCCGGTAAAAGGATCTTCGATCTCCGAATCTTGCACACTCCAGGCAGAAGAGACTAGCAAGTTAGGCATATCGATCATTTGCATCCTCACACTGGCATTGACTCGTAAACCATACATCTTGCCGTCACCAATGTTGCCATTGGCGGATTTCAGATCATCCTCTGAAGGCGAGACATCAATTTTCTCAATTACATCGTGATGATCATGGTAGAACAAGTTTGCATCAACCACTCCAGCATCGTTGGGTAATCGGTATTCGGCGTTGAAGTCATACTTCCAAAACCATTCCTGGCGTAAATTAGTGTTTCCGGCAAATGTATTGGAATCTTCATCCTGATCATCTGTTGCTGCCACAAAATCACTAAAGCGTAATTGAGTGACTATCTTTTCCACGGAACCTCTTAATTGTAAGGTTGGTGTAATGTCGTAGCGGAAATCCACTTTTGGTTTTATAAAATCGAAGTCGCGCTTGTTGTACACGTCCCCTTTTTGTTCTATTTCTGAATACTCGTAAAGCACATGAGATTCCAATGACATACGAGGGTTAATTACCCAGTTATGGATTAGGAACGGCTCATAACGAGTCTCCTCCACTGTTGAATTAGCATTACTCACGGGTATTGGCACTAATCCACCAAAAGCCGATGACGGCGTTCCGTTAGAGGTTGGAAGTCCTAGGGCAAGATTCGAGTCTAGTGTGGTCACGGCCCGCTCGGCGCCAAATTCAATATCCTGCGCCGTAAACATGTCCATCGTATAAGAACTACGAACAATTTCTTCTTCTGTGACGCTGCCCGATTTCAAAAACAGGTTCTTTTCGGAGCTGCCATCATTGAATAAATCGAAACGTTCGCGAGTGGAGTCTCGGTTGTCCTGGTTTAAAACAAACAAAACCTTAAACCGGTCGCCATTATTAAAGAATGTCTCAAAGTCTCCACCTATTTCCCAGTTATCCTGATTGCCCGGAATATCTTCAAATTGGTTCACTATTGCGTTGGGCTGCTCAGTGAAATCAGTGGTTGATCTTTCTAACTTAGTAGGGTTGTCGTTCTGGGAATACAAAGCATTGAAGCGCGCACTAGTTCTATCGCTGAACTCATAACCGAGGTTCGCCGTATATTCATAGCTGGTCTGTTGTGTTGTCCGCTCTTCTATAACTCTGTCATTGGATGATAAATCACCGAGAACACTGTCTTCTTTGCTCTCTTCATGATTGTAGCGGGGTTCAGCAACGGCGCTGAGCACCAGATCTAGGCCTCCAATACGATTGCTGTAAGACAGGTCGCCGCCAGGTTGAGTATGTCCATCGTACTGGTGGTCTGCATTAATTTGGTACTGGAGAGAGGAAGCCGATACTTCTTCAAAAGTGACGATATTTACAACCTGACCACTACCGCGCACGTCTAATTCGCCTGAAGTGCCCCGAATAATCTGGATATAGTCCACCTGATCAGCCGTGATGCGATTCAAAATACCGCTGGTTTGGTTATTTTTACCTGCAGTTCGTTTCCCATTAATAAGGATTTCACTTGAGCTACTGCCACTGCCGAAACCGCGACCGCCGCTGCCGCCGCCTCCGCCGCGGAACCCTCCGCTGGAACTGGAGCCCCCACCCGTCGTCGAGCCAACCCCTGGGATACGATCGAGCATATCTTTCGCGGTCACAGAGCCGTACTCGGCAAAGTAACTGCTTGGATAGGTCACAGTGGCTTCATCCTCAGCAATTTGAGAAAGACTCTGACTGGAGAAAAACGCTATTGACGACAAACCTAGAATAACGAGGCAATATCTACGAACTGATGACTTCATTTTACTAGCACACCATAAAGTTGAGTTAAAGTGGGATTTAGGAACGGAGCTAAGCCGAGGAATAAAGAGGGCCGCATTATAAATACAATTCAGTATTTTCCTTCTGTTTTTTTATTTTTATTTTTGAATTTAGCCTATTGATTTTTTGATTTAATCCTCAGATCAAATTAATCTGGTACCTGTAATTCTAGGAATTCTGGTTATGAAACTTACTATCGGTGGATTTTCCCTATTTTTGTTCAGCGGAATCTTATCCTTAGCTGCGTCGATAAGCTCTGCGCAATCACCCAGAGAGTTTTACATCAGTAACGATCCTTCTGGCATCGACGGTAGTAGTCGTCAATTCCTAACACTTGCTGAAGCACAATCCCAATCTTCGGTCGGTGACATTATTTATCTAGTTAACTTGGACCCTGAGATTGCTCTGGAAGGATCTATTCAATTAAAACCAAGGCAGAAACTTATTGGTGTAGATGCACGCGGTCGCTTATTAGAAGACTCGGACAGCCGCTTCGTGCTAACTAATAGCAGTGACACCCTAGATGGAGCCATTGTAAGACTCGCAGACCATAATGAGATCGCCGGTATACATTTTATCAACATGCGCAATGCAGCGATAGCGGGAGAGGTGGTTGATTACTCAGGCACTTACCTTCATCACAATAGTTTTTCCGGTAACGCTGAGGAGCATGTGGAAGATGAGCGCGGTTTGGTTTACGCGGTGAGTTTTGATGCAAACAACGGCGATTTGACCGATATTCGTATCGAACACAGTGAATTTAACGATGGAGAAGATCTTGGTGCTATACGTGTCTTCCAGGCTGGGAATAGTCGAGGCAGTTACCGTTTTCAAAACAATCATTTTAGAGATCTTGGGGGGAGGCCCTACTTTGTACGTACTCAAAACACGAGTCGTGTAGAAACTGTCATTCTTGATTCCAGTGCAGACAATATAGGGCGGGGTGGCCGAAACTCTGACAGTATTATTCCCTACTTGATGGGCCAATCGGAGCAAGTAATGCTGGTGCGTAACTACCATTTCAAAAACACGCTCGGTGTAGGTAACCAATCAAACACAGGTATCGAAGCTTATATGTTTGGCTTTCCGAGAGAAGATGAAGCTAACTTCTGCACTGACTGTAAACTAACATTCAAGATTGAAGACAGTGTGATTGAGAATGCAGTGACTGACCCAATCCAATTCTCGAATTCAGGTAAAAATTCACAGATGCACCTAGAAATTCGCAATACGCGGATCATTGGTGGCACTCCTCGTCAAGGTGGCGGCGGCATATCCCTTAATCTACAAAGTGTCGAAGAAAGTGGCAGTCACACCACTTTATTAGTTGAGAACACTGAAGTAATCGGAACTGATGGTTATGGTTTTACAATGAATAATCGTGGAGGTGGTGTGTATTCCGCGGTAATCGATTTGGGTGGTGGATCTTTAGGAAGTGCCGGTAATAATCTGTTTCGGGATAATGCCAAAGGAGATATGCGACTGTCAGGGTCGCGAGTTCATGCGCTAGAAAATTACTGGAATAAAGAAATGCCAAGTGTATTTAATAGCGAAGACCAGCTTTATGAATCTGCTCTGGTTGTTTTTGATTAGCAGTAAGGGGATATGTTTTATTAGGCTTAGAGCTGCTATGCTTTCTTGGATAACGAGGCAAAGAAGAAATCGCAATGAGCTTTTTTAGTTTGCGCAACTAACGTATTTCCCTAAATCCACTCCCTCAGAATTGCATGATCTTATTTCTTTAGCAGATACTTGCTTGGCGGCTAGAAATGGCGCTCTAGAATGGAAATTTAAATTTAAAAAGAAGTGAAAACCCCGCCTTTATAAATTTACTTCTGTGTTTTTAGCGAATGTACCCTGATTGATTTGATTCTTACGAAATATTCCGAATCCTAAATAAGCAAGGCCAATTGATAACAATGGATTGATATAGTTAAAAAACGCCCAAGGACCATATTCCAAAGGCGACATAGCAAGCACGCCGGTGATAAAAGCACCGGAAGTAGTCCACGGGATGAGTGAGGTGCTCAGTGTAGCGCCTTCTTCCAAACAGCGAGATAGCATGTGATTCTCAAGGCCATCTTTTTCATAAGAATCCTTGAATATTTGGCCACCAAATATGATTGATAGATAGCCTTCACCCATGCTCATGTTGGAGACGATGCCGGCACCAATTGTGGTAGCCATCAGACTTGCCGATCGCTTGATGCGTTTCAATATTCCACTTAGTAGAATTCTTACGAAGCCTCCACGATCAAGAATTCCTCCTAGCGATAATGCAATTAATGCAAGTGACATTGTCCACATCATGCTTGTTATGCCGCCGCGACTGAGGAGATCATCGAGTTGTTCTTGTCCGGTAGAAGAGACATAGCCAGTGTGTAAACTATTCAAAACTTCCGCAACTGTTCTATCTTGAAATACGACTGCTAATATTACCGCCATACCAACGCTGGCGAGCATGCTGATTTCAGCTGGTGTTTTTCTTAAACTCAGGGTAAGTAGTACCAGTAATGGCAATAGAGTTATTGGACCAATAACGAATTCAATGTCGAGATTGTCCTTAAATACAGATAACTCTTCTGCAGAGAGAACCTCGCCGCTGTAGTAAAAACCAAGAGTCGCAAAAAGAATCAAAGTGATTAGGTAAGTGGGAACAGTCGTGTATAGCATCGACTTAATATGTGCATAGAGATCTGTGCTGGCACTCATAGCGGCGAGATTTGTTGTATCTGAGACCGGGGACATCTTGTCGCCGAAGCTAGCGCCAGAAACAATCATTCCTGCGACTAGTGGCAGCGGGATACCTAAGGCACCACCTAGCCCCATTAGAACAACGCCAATCGTAGCGATTGTTCCCCAAGCGGTGCCGGTAGCAATTGACATTAAACTGCAAAGCACCAATCCGGCAGGCAAAAAGAAAGTTGGGTGAAGTAAGTCTAAGCCGTAGTAGATGAGCCCGCCAATTGTTCCACTTTCTATGAGCGCAGCGACAAGAATACCAATCAGGAAAAAGATAAAGATCGCGCCGAGACCTTTTTGAATGCCAGCAATCATTGCAGATTTGATGATGTTGTAGCTATACCCCAGCAGTGCAGAGTGACTCGCAACCCATATCACCGCAATAACGAGGAGGCTGTGCAGGCTTATACCCAGCCAGAGCATGCCAGCAATCACGATCACGATGACTCCGCCGAAACAGGTCAGGGAATGCAAAAAACTTGGGTCTTGTGAATTATCCACGGTTACATTGTACTTTAAAATGGAACAAATTTATTTTACCTGAATAAAGAAGGTCTTTTGCCTGTCGTTACGCCGAAGAGAAAATTAATTTAACTCTCTAACTCTTCCCAGCTACGATAAGCGTTGGCAAGCTTTCTGTTATTCTCGGCCACTTTTTTTAGCACCTCATCGATATGGCTTTTGTCTTCTGTGTAAAAATTCGCTTCCGCCATCATCATATCTAATTCTTGCTTTGTGCTCTCTAATTGTTCGATCAGCTTAAGCTGTTTCTCTAGGTCTTTTTTCTTTTTGAGTGACAGTTGGTTTTTATGATGGGGAGATTGTTGAGTCAGTTTGTTATAAGCACTCTCTGTATGTTCCTGCTTACCTTTTTTTACTTGACCTGCCTCATTATTTCCTTTTTTATTCTTCTCAGTGAGACTGCCTCCCTGCTTTATCCAGTCGCTATAGCTACCCACAGTTTCAACAACCTCTCCTGAGTTCTCAAACACCATTAAACTGGTTACGACATTGTCCATAAATTGCCGGTCATGGCTTACTAAAAGTACCGTGCCTTGAAACTCCAGCAGGATGTCTTCCAATAATTCCAGAGTTTCGATATCCAAGTCATTAGTTGGTTCGTCCAGCACCAATACATTTGACGGCTTGCTGAAGACCTTGGCGAGTATTGCTCGATTTTGTTCACCGCCACTTAATGCTTTTGCAGGAGTTCGAATCCGGTCCGGAGTAAACAGAAAGTCTCTCAGGTAGCTAATGGCGTGTTTTTTCTTGCCGTTGACTTCAATGAAGTCTTGGCCACCACAGATATTGTCGATTAGGTTTTTTTCCAAGTCCAAGTGTTCGCGTAATTGGTCGAAATAAGCGATGTCAAGTTTCGTGCCGAGTTTGACCTTGCCTTCACTAGGCTCAAGTTTCCCTAGTAATATTTTGAGCAGGGTAGATTTGCCAGCACCATTAACCCCGACCAGACCGATTCGGTCACCTCGCATAACGGTAGTGGAGAAATTTCTAATAACTTCATTGTCTCCATATCGATGTGAGATGTCGGTGAGCTCTACCACCAACTTGCCCGAGCGTTCGCCCTGACTCGCCTCGAAAATTGCCTTGCCTGGTTTTGGTCGACGTTGACTGCGTTCATTGCGCATGGCTTTGAGTGCTCGCACTCTGCCTTCGTTGCGCGTTCTCCGTGCTTTGATTCCCTGACGGATCCACACTTCTTCTTCGGCAAGTTTCTTGTCAAAAAGTTTGTTGGCATTTTCTTCGGCGGCTAACTGCTCCTCACGAAACCGCAGAAAGCGTTGGTAAGTTCCCTCGAACTGGTAGAGCTGACCGCGATCTATCTCGGCAATTTCATTTGCAACTTTTTCCAGAAAGCTACGATCGTGAGTAACCAGAAGTAGCGCGCCGTGATAATCCTGAAGCGCCTTTTCCAGCCACTCAATAGTGGGAATATCTAAATGATTAGTCGGCTCGTCCAATAATAGTAATTCCGGTTCCCGCACCAATGCCCTCGCCAGAGCTACTCGCTTGCGCCAGCCTCCGGATAATTCTGCCAGTGGGGTATCAGCGGGCAATTGCAGTTGGCTGATCACAGTGTCGACCTTCTGGCCTAGACTCCATCCGTTCTTAACTTCTAGTTGTTCCTGTACCTGTTCTAACTTTTTTGTATCCGCGTGTTCGTAATCAGCGATCAGATGATGATATTCCTTTAATAGGTCACCCACTTCTGCTAATCCATCTGCCACCATGTCATAAACAGTTTGTTCGGCAGCCGTTGGCAGGGATTGTTCCAGCCAGGCTACTTGTGTGCCTGGCCGGAGCCAGCACTCGCCACCGTCTACTTGCATGGATCCAGCAATAATTTTCATCAGCGTTGTCTTGCCAGCGCCATTACGGCCTAATAAACCAATGCGCTGGCCCTTACTGATTTGAAAGTCAGTTTGATCCAGCAGCACATGAGTACCAAAGTTAAGAGAAACTTTGTCTAGACGGAGCAAAGGCATGGTTACGCTATTTCTTGGAAATGTGAGATGAAATTAAAGGGTCCGGAATAATATTCAATAGCAGAGGCTGTTCATAGAGGCTATTCAGAGGTTTTTGCTTCAACGTATTTTACATCAAAGATACAAGTAGGCTCCCAGAGCAGATAGGGATTATCTATACTGAAAAATATAATCTCTCTATGAGACAAAATTATCTGGGCTCCTATCCACTCCACGGGATGCTTAAAAACTACATTGGAAATGTTAATCCATCGCGGCTATTTGGGCGCGCAGTCTAGCACATAGAGAGGTATCTAGGGGCACCAAATAAGTTGGTGCAATTTGGTTTGGGTTTGTCTGACCCTTGTTTTTATAAGAAATAAGGTAAGTCTCCATTGTTCAGGATACTCAATTCTGACGAAAGCTGCTGTTTTTGTATCCGCCTCTTTTATCCTGTGTAGCAGATCTATCTTGCTTTGCCTGGCGTAACAGCCTTCTGATCAATTTTTTCCAATCACCATTCTACTGATCCTGATTCTTCGCCTCCGCTGAATTTTGAAGCGTGCATAAGATATTTGGACCGAATCTAGAGGCCAAGACTAAGAGATCTAATTTTAGGCAGCTTGAAATGAGAGAGTTATAGACAGCAAGAAGCTTGCGATACAGTTTTCTTATTTGAAGTAGGATTTGTATATTAAGAAGATGTGCTCATTAACAGCTAACGGGTAAGGTGAGAGCTAAAGTTGTTAAAGATGCACTCGTGTGTACAATTATGTTCAGTCTTCTTTGTCTAATCCTTTTTATCTAGTACCTTTATTTAATCATGACGAGTATTAAACAATTTAAAACATATTTGGCGTTCGTGTTGACGGTCTTGCAAATCCTTTGGGTGGGCAAAGTATTGCATTTTCCAGCTCGTCGAAAAATTAGAACAACAAGTTTCTGGATAAATTACTTAAGTTTTAATTCGCCTATCGTCTTTCGTTGGGCGATAGTGTGGTGTGCGTTGCTCGCTTTTGTAGGATGTAGATCAGAGCAACAAATTAAGACAATTTGGCCGGGCGTGCTCACTATTGCGGTGACATCAGATGCCCCCACGAGCCAATATGATCCGCAACTATGGATCAGAATGTATGTCGAGCAGTTTGCTCGCGAGCGGGAGCTGCAAATTTCCTGGGTCGTCGTTCCATTCAATGAATCGTGGTTGCTAGCTAGTAGAGATGAAGTCGACCTGGTCGCTACGAATGTTGCAAATTTTTCCGATCGTGTGCATCGAGGAGCATCGTTTTCCTCACCGTTTCTTTTCGAGAGACGAGCATTGCGAATTAATCCTGAAGATGAGGAGTACTACCAACACATCGATGACTTCATTGGTAAGACCGTCGGCGTTGTTTCAGGTATGGCAGCAGAGCGCGATGTTAAGCGACGCGCGCCGGACGGCGTTATCGTAAGAACTACGGATACATTCGCTCAGCTTTATGCGGAATTCGATCTTGGACAGCTTGATGCTGTTGCTGAAGCGGAGTATTACACACTCGATGGCCAGGTAATTCCATCACACGGTGATGAGGTTGTCTTGATTGACCATCACGACCTTACGCCGGGTGCTCGGGAAGAGTCAGTCTTCGTGATTTCTGATAACAGCAAAAACCTACTTTCTGCTGTGAATGAATTTATTGGTAGATCGAAATTTCCACTCTGACATCTAAGATAATCTGTATCTTTAGTCGGAAATATTGTCTTATTTGCTCAACTGGTTTTGAGTCACATCCGCCAATTAGCCCTTTGAGGTGTTCTTGACCAAACTAATCGACTAAACGCTTCAGGGATTGGAGAATTTCCGCTCGGTTGTTGCTTGCTTGGTTGGTTAAAATCACAAACGGATAAAGACCATCAGATCCAGCTATATAGCCCGCGAAATTATATACGCCGGTCAAGGTTCCGCTTTTACGCAAGACACCATTTACCTCCGGCAGGAAATCAGCATAGGGCTCAAAGACTTTGAGCACATGCATCAAACCAGAGGCAGTGGTGCGTTGGTCACGTGACAGACCGGAGCCTTCTGTCATTAGGAGTAACTGTGGATCAATTCCGAAGTTATTACCATACAGTTCATTTAGTTGCTGTTGAAGTATAACTCGCGCCACATCGATGCTTGTGGGATAAGATTTTTCTTGTGCTCCAAGGGTAAGAAAAAGTTGATTAGCTATAAAATTGTTGGAGTAACGCAACATACCATTAAGGTTGTCCTGTAGAGAGCGTGAACTCCGATGTTTGTAAAAAAGTGACCAATCATCAGTTAGGCTTTCACGGTAAAAGTTTGTGTCTGTTATTATGATCCCGGACGATACTAAAAAGTGGTTAAACAATTGTTGAGCTTGTTTTAACCCGACAAGCGGATCATCGCCAAGGTTGATGCGCTGCGGTTCTCCAGGGGAGAGCTGGGCACCGAGTTTGCGTGCGACCTCAGTCAATGGAGTTTGTGGTTCGGCAGAAGTAAGAGTGCCGCTTGTTGTCCATCCTAAATTCACTGTATTAAAATTTACTGCCAACGCACTATTGCGAGCCGCATAAGGATCGGTACCCTGCTCTTGAGGTAATCTAGGTTCCGGTTCGAAGGCAGAGTCGTCCATAACTAAACGATGGATTTGTTGAATTCCCCGCTGCGCTAAAATGTCTGTGATTCTGGCCACTTCTTCGGACACAAGAAATGGGTCACCCAAGCCGCGGATCATTAAGTCGCCACTACTATTTTGATAAAAATGCGTCTCAAAGCGAAATCTTTCGCCGAGTGCGGTTAAGGCTACCTGTGCTAGCGGAATCTTAACTAGCGAAGCGGGCACTAGTTCTCGCTTAGGGTTGATGCTTGCTAAAACCTCGCCATTGGGGGAGTGCAGCAATATGCCGCCATTGCCAACCAGGGTTTCCAGTCGACTTTGCGCGGATACTGGCAATGCTAAAGCGCAGCTTAGTAATAGACGAGATGCAAACTTGAATAGATAAGTAGAATTTGACTTCAACATAATCTTTTTATGATCGGCTAAAAGAGGCAGATAAAAGACACAGACTAAAAAATCAGAGTAATTCGATCTATGGAGTTTGGCAATGGCATTGTATAGGTTAAAACTGCTGTAATTTCGTTCTAACCCCTTTATTATTCGATTATGCTTAAAAAGTCCAAAAAATGCCTCCAGTTAGCACTATTAATGCATTTAACACTAGTAATTAATAGCGTCGTAGCCGACGAAGTCGATTGGCGAATAGTTAATTACTGGTCTGAATGGTGTGCTCCCTGCCGCGTTGAGATTCCTATGTTCAATGCTTTGTTCAATGATTTGAAAGCAAGTAATGTAAGTATTGTTGGTATCAATTTTGATGAAGATCCACGGGATATCACTTTAGATATTGCGGAAGAGCTAGGTGTCGAATTTCCTACCCTAACAATAGAAGAGGTTGAGGAGCTAGCGCTTCGCGCGCCCGATGTCATGCCAACTACTTATTTGCTTTCACCAACTAATGAAGTCGTAGCTAAGTTAATCGGCTTGCAATCGAGAGAAGATATTTTAAATCAGCTCGCTGAGCTGGGCATCGCGGTTCAGATTAATTAAGCTTTGGAAGTCACTTATGCAAAAATTAATTAGTAATTTCAAAGCATGCTTTCTCCTTGGGATATTATTTTCTAGCGGTTTTTGCAGCGCGGTAATTGCTGCGTCTGCAAATTCAATTAGCGTTTCTCTTGAATTGCTCGCACCACCGGCACCTTCTAACAGCAGTTTGTCCCGTCTAGTGCGCGATGAAGCAGGGCAGGTGTATTTATCCTGGGTTAATCAGGATAATGAATTAGCACAGTTGGTCTATTCAAAACTGATGGATACTGGGTGGAGCAATCCCATAGTGATCGGTGAGGGCGCTGATTGGTTTATTAACTGGGCTGATTTTCCAATGTTGTCTGTAAGCAATGGCAACATGGCGGCGCACTGGTTGCGAATTAGTGATGATGGCGCTTACGATTATGACATCGAAGCTAGATTCTATGATGAGAAAAATCGTATGTGGAGTGAAAAACGAGTTATTCATACTGACGGTGTTAGTGCGGAACATGGCTTTGTTTCAATGTTGCCGATTAGTGAGCAAGGCGAGACAAACACGCTAATCACCTGGCTTGATGGGCGTAATACGAAGGCTGGTGAAGAATATGGTGAGATGACCTTGCGCGCAGGTATTTTTGATAGTTTAGGAGAAACACTCAGCGAATGGGAAATAGACCACAGAGTTTGTGATTGTTGCCAAACTAGCACCGCTATGACAGCAAAAGGCCCACTAGTGGTTTATCGCGACCGCTCAAGCGATGAGATTCGCGACATCTCCATGGTTCGTTATTCCTCTGGCGAGTGGACAAAACCGCGCACAATTCACGATGATAAATGGCAGATAAATGGTTGCCCTGTAAACGGACCTGCAGTTTCTGCCAAAGATGATCAAGTAGCCGTTGCTTGGTTTACTGCAAAAGAAGACACGCCCAAGGTGCAGTTAGCATTGTCCTCAGACAGCGGTGATACTTTTTCTGAACCAATAGTTATCGCAAGCCCTGAAACTAATGGCCGAGTTGATACAGCTATATTGAAAGCCGGCGCTATTGCGGTTAGTTGGATAGATATTACTGAAGCGCACGCTAAGATTATGCTTTCATTATTTAGTTCCCAAGGGGTTTTATTGCACACCAGCGTGGTTGCAAAAACTAGTGCATCTCGGCGCAGTGGATTCCCTATTATTGAGAGCGTGGGTGATTCAGTGTTTGTCACTTGGACAGATGTCGGTGAAACACCCCAAGTAAAAGTTGCGCGATTAGAGTTCGAATTAAATTGATACGATTGACCTAGCAGAATAATAATCTATGGATCCATTTTCTCAAGCTGCGCTAGGAGCTGTCGTAGCTCAGGCTAGTGCGCAACACAAGTTAGGATTTAGAGTTGTAGTTGCTGGGGCTTTTGCAGGTGCAATGCCTGATATAGACGTGTTTTTTGCTAAAGACTATTTTCATAATTTACAAATACATCGTGGCATAACTCATTCATTGTTCTTTGCGCCAGTAATGGGTCCGCTATTGGGCTTTTTGCTTTACAAATATGAGTGCTGGCAGTTTAGTGAGTTACTAGCTCGAGCGCGCTTGAAGTATTGGATGTTGGCAATGTTTCTGGCAATTTTGTCCCATCCTCTGCTAGATGTATTAACACCTTACGGCACGCAGTTATTATTACCTTTCTCTGATAAGCGGTTTGCATTATTTGCCATGCCAATTATAGATCCGCTTTATACCTTGCCATTGTTTGTGGCTGTTTATCTCGCATGGCGTTACCGATATAAAGCAAAGATTTTTCTCATAGGTGTTACTTGCTTGTTAGTGACTACTTCTTATTTAATCTA
>JAQWQD010000074.1 GCA_029244985.1 Gammaproteobacteria bacterium
TGAAGAGCCTGTTCCCATCACATCGCCTACCAGAGCGACGGGGAAACCAGCTTCTTCTAATTGATTAATTTGTTCTTCCGCGTTCGTTATTCCATCACGCGGATTCTTGTACATGGCTTTTGCGTGAAACGGAATATCCGGACGTGACCAGGCATCTTGTGCTGGAGATAAATCATCGGTATTAGTTTCGCCTGGTACTTTGAAAACAGAAACAGTAAGCTTTTTCGAAAGTTCTGGTTTACTAGTAAACCATTCCGCGTTAGCCCAAGAGTTCATAACTCTTTGTGCTTCGGGATGCCCCTTTTTTGCTTTCTCAGCAACGTCGTAAAACGCATCAAACATAAGTAAGGTATGGCAAAGCTCGTTAGCTGCTCTTGCCGCGAGCTCTCTATCATCAAGCAACTCAACAAGTGTAGTAATGTTGTAACCACCGAGCATCGTACCAAGTAATTCGACTGCAAGGTTTTTGTTAATGACAGGCGAAATCGTTTCACCTTTTGCAACTGCAGACAAAAAAGCCGCTTTCACGTATGCAGCATCATCGACACCGGGGGGAACACGGTTGGAAATTAGATCTAAGATAAATTCTTCTTCTCCAGCGGGCGGTTTTACTAATAGCTCAACTAAACCAGCGACCTGTTCCGCTGAGAGTGGCTCAGGAACTACTCCAATTTCAGCACGTTCAGCGGCGTGTTTTCTATAATTTTCTAACAAGGGAGATTCCTCATTGGTCTAACTGAAAGTGATATGTAAAACTAGAAAAGACATTGTTCTCGGCTTGGCCGGGAGTGTCATTTTGCAAAATCACTTACAGGTGGCTTTTAGTAAAGAAGCTACTTATCAATACAATGAGACGCAGTTTTTCGGGAAACTTCTAAAGTTATTATTAGGTTTTGCGTCTAGAATCGCGGGCTCTTAATACCAAAGCAGTCGTTTAATTCAAGCGTGTATTCTATTGTAAATCCACAAAAAAATCTAGCTAGCCTAGGTTGCTTGATTTGGGTAGACCCTCTTTTTGCAAATTTTCAAAGCTAGTTTACAAATAATTCAGACTTGCTAAAGTCTGCTTTCAGTTATCCGACTGAAGCAATACCATTAGAATTATTTCCCCTATGAAGAATCCCAAGACACCCTGTATCGGAATTTGCTCCACCACTTCTGTCGGCGATGCAATTTGTCGTGGCTGCAAGCGTTATTCCTTCGAGGTAATTAACTGGAATAGATATGATGCTGTAAGCAAAGCGGCAGTGCTTAAACGAATTGAAAAATTAGTTTCCCAGATATTGGAAACTAAAATACGGATCTTTTCGATGCCAAATTTAAAGTCGGGTTTAGAGAGAACCGGCGTTCCTTTCGATCCTAAGCTCTCCCCTTATTGTTGGTTGCATAATTTACTTAAGAAAGAACATGGACAGATTAATGAATTAACAGAATATGGTGCCTACGTGTTACCAGAATTTGAAAAATTCTCACTAATAGAGCTGTGCGAACTAATCGAAAAAGAGATTCTGATACTGTGTCAGGCGCATTTCGACCGTTATTTTGAATTACCGCAGCCTGGAGTTGATAATTCAGCGTAAGGGTTGTTGAGGAAAAGGAAGCGTACGCAGATCAATTTTTCCGTTCTGAATCTCAATAAACCAGATCTCTTTGTCCCAATCTCCTAAGACGATTCTCTTGCCAGTAGTTTTGGTAGAACCATTTTGTTTCAAAGAGACATCATGTACAGCGGGTCTATGGGTGTGACCATGAATGATGTATTTGTGCTGTGTCGAATTAAACAGAGCTTTCACCGCAGTCTGATTCACATCCATGATTTCAGTCGATTTGGTTTTTGCCGCCTCCCTGCTTTGTTTTCGCGCGGCGCTGGCATAAGCGACTCTTTCTTCTATGGGTTTTTTTAAAAATTCGGTCTGCCATTTGTTGTCTCGAACCATCGTCTTGAATTGCTGGTAGTCAACATCATCGGTGCAAAGTGAATCACCATGCAGTAATAGAATTTCTAAATTTTGGACCTCAAGTGAATAATATTCCTGAACTAAAGAGATGCCACATTGCGCTGCGTAAGATTCTCCAATAAGAAAATCTCTATTACCGTGCATTAAATAGACAGAGCTTCCCCCTGTATAAAATTCTCTAAGGGAATCCGCGACTGTTGTTGTAAGTAACGATTCTACGTCGTCGCCAATCCAAATTTCAAAAAGATCGCCCAGTATGTAAAGAGCCGAGCATTTTCCTCGATTGAGCTCTAAAAACTGAGTAAACGCCTCGGTGATATCTTGTCGTTGCTCTTCAAGATGTAAATCTGAGATTAGTAGGACACGATCTTGCAAGGTTAATTTTCCTGAATTTCAATTGTTTGTATAACAATATCATCAACAGGAACATCTTGATGGCCAGCATTTGAGCCTGTCTCGCATGCCTTGATAGCATCTATGACTTTCATGCCATCAACGACGCGCCCAAAAACTGCATAACCCCATCCTTGCTCAGATTTATCACGATGATCGAGAAATAAATTATCACCTACGTTAATAAAGAATTGAGAAGTGGCAGAATGGGGGTCTGAGGTGCGCGCCATTGCAAGGGTTCCAGTTAAGTTTGATAAACCATTATCAGCCTCGTTTTCAATGGGGCTTCCGTTATATTTTTGTACCATTCCTGCCTCGAATCCTCCACCCTGTACCATGAAATTGTCAATGACCCTATGAAATATGGTGCCTTCATAGAACCCGTCTTTAACATATTTCTTGAAATTCTCAGCTGAAATCGGCGCTTTCTCAAAGTTCAGCTCAACCGTGATTGCGCCATAGTTTGTATTTAATACGATCATCATTACTCCTTGAGGGTTATTCCTTTGTAAGTTTTTGTTAATGCTTTGTGACAGAGCAGTTATAATAAGGTTTTTATATATCTCTCGAAAGCCCCGAGTTTTCTAAATCTCACCAGCGAATACAAAGATCATAACTAATGGCAGATTCAGAAAAAGATAGTCAAAGCTCATCTGTAGCTCCGTCTAACTTTATACGCAACAAGATAGCTGAGGATCTGGCTTCCAATAAGCATGGAGGTCTCGTACAAACCCGCTTTCCGCCCGAGCCCAATGGCTATTTGCATATTGGTCATGCGAAATCGATTTGCCTGAATTTTAGCGTAGCTGCGCAAAACAACGGGTCTTGCAATCTTCGTTTCGATGACACAAACCCTGCAAAAGAAAGCCAGGAATTCATCGATGAGATAAAAAATAATATTAAATGGTTGGGTTTTGATTGGAGTGGAAAGGTTCGGTATTCCTCCAGTTACTTTGAGCACCTCTATAACTTTGCCACGCAATTAATAGAAAATAATCTGGCCTATGTCTGCAGTCTAAGTCCAGATCAGGCGCGGGAATACAGAGGGAGTCTGACAGCGCCAGGAACAAACAGTCCAGACCGTGATCGTTCTCAAGCAGAGAACATCGAGCTATTCAGGCGCATGCGAGCGGGAGAATTCAAAGATGGAAGTTTTTCCCTGCGGGCTAAGATTGATATGGCTTCGCGAAATATCAATATGCGCGACCCTGTACTTTATCGTATTCGACACATTAACCACCATCAAACGGGAGACAAATGGTGTATTTATCCAACTTATGATTACACCCATTGTATTTCCGATGCGATAGAGAATGTCACTCACTCGTTTTGCACTTTAGAATTCGAAGACCATAGGCCTCTGTATGACTGGATATTGCAGAATCTTGCTATTGAATCTTTAGAGAAAGTTAGTGATCTGGCAGGCAGCATTGACAATTATGTGTTACCAGAACAAACAGAGTTCGCTAAGTTAAAGCTCAACTACACCATGATAGGGAAACGGAACTTAAAGGAAATGATCGATACTGGTGTTGTCGAAGCATGGGATGACCCTCGTATGCCGACTCTAGCAGGGATGAGGCGGCGTGGATTTACAGCAGCCTCTATTCGTAATTTTTGTGAAAGTGTGGGGGTGAGCCGTTCAGAAAGCGTGGTGGACATGGGGATGTTAGAGCATTCTATTCGTGACGACTTAGACAAAACCGCCCCACGAGTAATGTGTGTGTTAAATCCTTTGAAGTTGACATTAGAAAACGTGGACGCAGATTTCGTCGAAACGTTAAGTTTGCAGAATCATCCTAAACAAGAATCGATGGGTCGGCGGGAAGTTCCTTTTACTCGAGAAGTTTTTATTGATCGGCAGGACTTTGAGGAAGAGCCACCGACAGGTTTTAAACGGCTAGTACTCAATGGAGAAGTACGCCTGCGTGGTTCTTACGTTATAAAGTGTATTGAGGTTATTAAAGATTCCGCTGGGGAAGTGATAGAGCTCGTTGGCTCTATAGATAAAGATACGTTGGGTAAGCGTCCCGAAGGAAGAAAGGTCAAAGGGGTTATTCATTGGGTCTCAGCCAGTGCAAGTATCCCCATTACAGTCCGACTCTATGACCGCCTCTTTAATGTGGAAAACCCGGAGTCAAAGGACATTGATGATTATCGCCAATGTCTAAACCCAAACTCGTTGCTGACACTCGAAAACTGCAGGGTTGAGCCATCAGTCATTGAAAATGGCTCTTCGAGTTTTTTCCAATTTGAGAGAGAAGGCTACTTCTGCATGGATGAGAAAGATAGCAGAAATAATAAGATGGTTTTTAATCGCACAATTACCTTGCGTGATTCATGGTCCAGCTAAGCGGCAGTTAAATAGATGCTTCAAATTTACAACACAATGACCCAGGAGAAAGAAAAATTTTGTCCTATTGATGAAGGCAAGGTTCGTATTTATGTGTGTGGCTTAACTGTCTATGACTATACTCATTTGGGGCATGGGCGCATGCTCGTTGCATTCGATGTAATAGTGCGTTACCTGCGAGCAAAGGGCTTGGACGTCACATATGTGAGAAATATTACCGACATTGATGACAAAATCTTAAATCGTGCGGTAGAAAATAATGAACTGTTTTCTGATTTGACTGCACGCTTTATTGAATCTATGCATGCGGATGAAAAGTCGCTAAACGTATTGCCTCCAGATCAAGAGCCAAGGGCTACAGGCCACATTGATCAAATTATCTCTATGATAGAGGTGCTGCTAAAAAAAGAATTTGCCTATCGGGCAGATAATGGAGATGTCTACTTTTCTATAAAGCGCTTTCCTGATTACGGAAAATTGTCAAAAAAGAAAATGGATGAGCTCTTAGAAGGTGCTCGAATTGAAGTTGGCGAGCTGAAAATAGATCCCAGAGATTTTGTATTGTGGAAATCTTCCCCGGATGATGGGGTGGGTTGGGACTCTCCTTGGGGTTATGGACGGCCAGGTTGGCATATCGAATGTTCAGCTATGTCTACAAGTGCTTTGGGTGATAATTTCGATATTCATGGAGGTGGAACAGATTTACTTTTTCCACACCATGAAAATGAAATTGCTCAGTCGGAGTGTGCTACAGGAAGTAAATTTGCAAATTATTGGATGCACAATGGTCCTTTGCGCGTGGATAGCGAGAAAATGTCGAAATCATTAGGGAACTTTTTTACGGTTCGCGAGGTTTTAAAAAAGTATGACGCAGAAGTCGTCCGGCATCTATTAATTGCCAGCCACTACCGAAGCCCAATCAATTATTCTGAGCAAAGTTTGCAGCAATCAGCGAAAGCCTTAGAGAGATTCTATATTGCTCTTCAAGATTTAGATTTACTCAATGCAAAAACTTTAGTTAATAGTAAGTTTGAGAAAGCATTTTTTTCTGCAATGGACGATGACTTTAATACAGCGGAAGCTTTTGGTGTGCTTTTTGAGATAGTTACAGAGATCAACAAGCAAAAAGGAGAGAATAGCGATCTGGCAAATCAATTAGGAAAATTATTGGTCAGCCTGGGGGGGGTTCTTGGCGTATTACAGGCAGTTCCAGACGACTTTCTGAGAAGTGATCAATCCTTTGAGATTGATGAAGCCACTATCGACCAGTTAATAGCAGAGAGAGAAAAAGCTCGTTTAGACAAGAATTGGGGTAGGGCTGATGAAATTAGAGATCAATTATTGGCCATGAAAGTAGTCGTTGAAGATAATGTTGGTGGAAGTAGCTGGCGCATCGATAGATGAAAAGCGAGGCAGGAGGTCATTACGCGTCTTGTTTTCGCCAAGGGCAGAGCCCTAATCATCAATTGACGGGTCTAAATGACGCGAGTATTATGCCGTGCTCTTAAAAATGATGTCGTGATTTATCGGGGTATAGCGCAGTCTGGTAGCGCGCTTGCTTTGGGAGCAAGATGTCGGGAGTTCAAATCTCTCTACCCCGACCAATTTTTGATAGTCAATTTTGAAGATGATTCGTCGATTAATGGTGACTGTAGCTCAGTTGGTAGAGCCCTGGACTGTGACTCCGGTTGTCGTGGGTTCGAACCCCATCAGTCACCCCATTTCTCGTATCGATCTCATGGATTGCTCCAATATTGAACTGGAATTAGGCAAAACTTGTTCTTAATTTTTTAACTTCACTGAGTGTGAATCGAAATTGGCCGAATCTGATTTAATAACGTTAGACGGTGAGCGTACTCGATTAGAGGGCATGGACCTAGATGCGCCACATGTAGTTATTACAGATCAATCAGGATTATTAGCCCGCCTTGCCAAAGTTTACAAAAACCTCGCGTTAGTTATGGCTGGCATGTACATCGGGCTCAATTGCTATGGCAGTCCTCATGCGCATCGAAAGGGCGGTGCTCCAAAGAATAAGCCAGACAATCGTCTAATCTAAAATGTGTTGGCATGGTCGCGCGTTACATTTCGTGTAAAATACGCGGCTTTCCGGCACTTGATGATTCTCACCGCAGACGAATTTGGTCACTACAAGCTATGCGCCCGTAGCTCAACCGGATAGAGCACCGGCCTTCTAAGCCGGGGGTTGGAGGTTCGAGTCCTCCCGGGCGCGCCAAATAACAAAACTCTCTCGAGCCGGGTGTTAATAAGCTCGGTTTAGGCGGCAAACAGCAAATCACTGGCTAAAAAGGACTGCAGCTCGGTAGATATTGAATAATGCTGCCTTAGATAAGCGATTTATTTGGTTAAGCTAATTATTGAATTAGCCCTGATGCCGCTCTCCACCGCAACTCTTTGCCAAACCTAGATGTATAGTGGCCCTTCGCAGAAAATCACTATAAACGCAACAAAACACTATAAAACAATAATTTACTAAAGGAACCTAGAGTAAAGCCGACAATATGAGTCGTAACATACTTAAAGTGGCCTAGGTTAGGATTGAGTTCTTAGCACTAGGCCTTTTTTTGCTAGTGCTAAACTAATTTTGTACGCAATCCCGGAATTAACCTCACATTTTCGATGGGAACTGCGATAATGTCGTCCTGTCCAGACTCTCTCCACGCTTCAAATGGAATTATTTCGTAGAAACCCGATCGTTTCGCTTTAGAACCACGCTTCCTGGCTTTGCTGCCGTCTGCATTTCGAGTGTCGAACCGATATAGCTTATAGTTATCAGGCAGAAGTGACCTTAATTCTGCTGAAGAGCTGAATGAAAGCTGTTTGCCATAGCTAATTTCACAAACTAGGACAGGTCGATAAACTTTGAGAGTGTTTCGTAATCCTGTTAACACTTTCTTTTCAAATCCTTCGACATCTATCTTTATTAGCTCGATTGAGTGGGGTTTGTTTGTTTCGAAGTAGTGATCGCCCTTAATTAACTGTAATTTTGTTTCAGCAACGTTTCCTCTGCCCGCAGTAGAAGCATCGAATGAGCCTATACCTTTGTTTCGCCCCGTTGGAGCGAAGAATTCCAGTAGTTCTTGCTGATCACTCAGGGCAATTTCCTCAAGAGTAATGTTAGTAATTTCATTCAAAGAAATGTGGTGCTTTAACTTTGAACTAACTACCTTGTATGGCTCGAAGGCAATGACATAGTCAGCAAAATTAGACATAAAGAGAGAGTGCTGGCCGATATTTGCTCCTATATCCACAAAAGTGCTAGGTGAAGGTTTTTGATTTAGTTGTTGTAGTGTATCCCGCATGAAAAATAAGAGAGATTTTTCGAAAGCACCGTAGAAAAAAATATTTGCCTCAATGCTATTGTTTAGATTCCCCTCATACTTAAGACCGAAAAAGTTTACGTCAAATGGATAGTCAGGTGTGCTTCCGATCTTGCAAAGTTGTCGATAGAGGGTTTTTCTCCATATCAGATTGAGCCCAGCGGTGGACCAAAGTGCATGTAAAAGTTGAGTGGTTAGCGCCATGCTGATTAATTCCTCGAATCAGCAACTTCGTAAGGAAAAGGCAGAAGATTAGTCCGCAAATAAAGAGGGTGGGCAGGTTGCTTATCTTTGTTTAATTTAAGGCATTGAAGGTCATCAAATGATTTGGCAACTTCAAGAGAACTCTGCATAAGGGACCCTGTAGATCCCCAGCATGCAATTGCCCGGTCACTTCGCTGGTGAGCTTCGCGAATCGAGGGATCATTAAGCGGGCCGACAGGATCGTCGGCGCTTAGAAGATCAATTTGGTAAGTAGCGCGATAAGCGAAAAGATTTACGATTTCCATGCCATTAAAGCCCCAGGATTTAGCAAATCCAACACAGCGTCTTATGGTGGGGTCATCTTTCTTATGATCGGCAGTCGAGGGGTTTAAGCCAATAAACAAAACCCGCCCTTTGCCACCAGTCCAACTCCGTTCTAAGCTATAACGGTAGCGCCCACATAATGAAAATCGTGCGTTTTTTGAAACGTATTGCATTGTAAGACTGGTAAACCTGCCGACGACTAATAATGACCGGAAAGCGAATAGTAATTAAATTAGAGGCGCGATAATACTAATCTTCGGCAAACCATGCTTAGGCCGCCTAAATATCAGTCGGCCCACTAGAATGTTGTTCTATTTTGGCGAATTAGCTCTTTTGTCTCTACCCCAAATTTCTAATGCTATATTTAATAGGCACGCGGCTACTCTTGCGGTGTAAGCTTTGCTGGTTTAATGTTCTTGCGCCTAAAGCAGGTTAACTAAGAATGAACAGGCAGGAGCTATGTTAGCAATTATCGGTGGAACAGGCCTCTCTCAAATTGAAGGGCTAAGATCGGCGGGTTTTAAACGTATTGCTACGCAATATTCAGAAAAACGTATCTCTATCGAGTTATACCAGTACGCAGGCCAAACCATTGCATTTTTGCCTAGGCACGGTAAAGATCACATAATTCCACCCCATAAAATCAACTACCGAGCCAACATATGGGCATTGTTGACGATAGGTGTTAAACGAATCGTTGCCATTAATGCTGTAGGTGGGATTCATAAGGAAACTGGCCCAGGAAATTTTAGCTTACCTGATCAGATCATTGACTACACTCATAGTCGTGCAGGAACTTTTTTTGAAGATGATCTGGAGTTTGTAACGCACATCGATTTTACCGAACCTTTTTCATTAACACTTCGTACAGAACTAAGCGCAGCATTTCAAAAAGTTAATGAGGATCGAGGTTTAAAAAAGAACTTATTTGCCAAAGGTGTTTATGGGTGTATGCAGGGGCCGCGACTTGAAACTGCGGCTGAAATTAAGCGCCTACAAAATGATGGCTGTGACATTGTAGGTATGACTGGAATGCCTGAAGCTGCGCTCGCGAGAGAAGTTAAACTTGATTATGGAATGTTGGCGCTTTCTGTAAATTGGGCAGCTGGAATAGGTGAAAGTGAAATTCTTATTTCGGAAATTGAATCTCATGTCAAAGCAGGCATGGGTTTTGTTACTGACGTTGTGAAAACTCTTATAGAGCGAAGCTGAGTTTAAAATTATAATGCCGTCTAGAAGTTAACCACTGGTTGAGGCGGGGAGGGTAGCTCATAAGGCTCAACTTGTATCACAATTCCGAGGGCTGGGTGATCAAGATAATGAAACTCATTACTACGCATTTCACGGCTCTGGTCCATTTTGTAAATCTGAATTGGGTTATAACGTAAATCAGCATTTATGGAGTTTTGTGGGTTGCGCATATTCATCGGTTTTTGGGGTAGCGCCCATAGATTTTCGGTATTTTCAATGATACTGAATTCGGTCAACCAGAGATTTGTATCAATAACTACGCGATCTTCATTCTCATTGAAGTAAACTTTTAGACTCCCTTGAAGTTCGTTTTGCTCACCATACGTCAGCCCGCCTTCGATATAAACATGCTGAGATTGGGCAGATTGAACTACAGCTTGTCGCCATAAGCCATGAAAGAGCAGGCGATGATTAGCAGATCTTACCAAGCTGCGATTAGTTTGCTGGAAATCACTTTCTGAGATTGGTAGTTGGGTAAAGTCTTCCCGTGCGAAGTCAAAAAGCTTAAACCCGGTTCTTTCGCTCGCAGGCGATGGGCCAACAGCGGCGATCGATTCGGCGCGTATCTCAGCTTGAATTTCTTCAGCTGACAGTTTTTGGCGATCGAACTGTTCTGGCACTGCTAAATTAATGGTAGCTAAGGTGAGGTTTTTAGTGCGAAGTAGGTCGGATAATAAGTTTAGCCGACGGAGGTTTTCCGGATAGGTCAACTCAATACGTTCAGCCTGCCAGGCTTCTTCGCTACGATCGATTGAAGATTCATTTGTGAATATTGAGACTTCTATTTGATACCAGCGTTCCTGCGCAAGCGCGTTTGATGTCAATGACAAAAGCAATATTCCGATTATTAAAAAAAATTGTGGGCTTTGTAATGTCATGTTTTGTTCTAAGCGGCTTTTATCTCATTAATTTTAAATTTATCCAATACCGAGTTGATAAAAACAAGTTTTGAATCTGCATCGTCACTCTCATGAGAGAATTGTAATTGATTCGCGCCAGTCAATTTAAAATGCATTGGGTCATCTTGGATAAGTTGCACAAGAGACAGAGGGTCGACTCCAGTGTTGGCGCTAAATTCAATTCTGCCATTACTTACATTAGCATCTATCTTCCTAATTCCATATTTTCGTCCGCGCAATTTCAATTCGGTTAAGCGAATCAATAATTTTAGCGGTTTAGGTAATAAGCCAAACCGATCAATCATTTCAACCTGAAGCTCTTGTAAATCTTCACTGCTGCTAGAAGATGAAATACGTTTATACATAATCAATCTAGTATGCACATCAGGTAGATAGTCGTCGGGAATAAGCGCTGGAATTCGTAAATTTATATCAATGGATTTGTCAAGGTCTAGCTCAGGATTTGGTGTTCGTCCGGCTTTTATCGCTTCTACTGCTTCTTCCAGCATTTCTGTATACAGAGAAAAGCCGATTTTTTGCATATGCCCACTTTGGTCATCGCCGAGCAATTCGCCGGCACCTCGTATTTCTAAATCATGACTCGCTAAGGTGAATCCTGCGCCCAAGGTTGTAGCGGCTTGAATTGCTTCAATTCGTTTTTGCGCATCACGATTTAATCGACTCTGATTGGTTAATAATAAATAAGCATAGGCTTGATGGTGAGATCGGCCCACCCGACCTCGCAGCTGATGTAGCTGCGCCAGACCAAACTTGTCGGCCCGATGAATTATTATCGTGTTTGCGCTTGGGATATCGATACCTGTTTCTATAATAGTAGTACAAATTAAAATGTTGTAGCGCTTATGGTAGAAGTCTGCCATAACCTTTTCGAGATCTCTTTCTGCCATTTGACCATGGGCTATACAAACTCGAGCTTGAGGAATTATTTCTTGCAGATGTTCTGCTGCTCGAGCAATCGATTTAACTTCGTTGTGAAGATAAAAAACTTGTCCGCCTCGCAATAATTCGCGGGAAACTGCTTCAATTATCAAGCTGTCTTGTTGCTCTCTAACAAAAGTTTTAACTGATAGTCTTCGCGCAGGAGGTGTAACAATTAACGACAAGTCCCTAATACCAGACAATGCCATATTAAGAGTTCGGGGGATTGGTGTTGCAGTTAGGGTCAGAATATCTACGTTAGAGCGCAGTGATTTTAATTTTTCTTTTTGGTGGACTCCGAATCTATGTTCTTCGTCGATTATGAGTAGCCCAAGATTTTTATAGTTGACGTCGCCTTGCAACAACTTATGTGTGCCAATCAAGATGTCAATCTTGCCCTCAAGCACATTCTGTAAGCTCTCTTTTTGTTCTGCACCAGATTTAAACCGAGAAATCACTTCAACAACTATAGGCCAGTTAGCGAAGCGATCTTGAAAGCTTTCATAATGTTGTTGGGCTAACAGAGTGGTTGGTACTAAGATGGCTACCTGCTTGTTGTTCTGTACTGCCACAAAAGCTGCGCGCATAGCAACTTCGGTTTTTCCGAATCCAACATCGCCACAAACTAGTCTGTCCATAGCCCGCGGGCTACTCATATCATCAATGACTGAATTAATGGCGCTTTCTTGATCCGCGGTTTCTTCAAAAGGAAATGCCGCGGAGAATTTCTCATACTCACTGATTTCTATTGCGTAGCGGAATCCTTTACGCGCCGCCCTCTGAGCATAAATTTCTAATAATTCAGCTGCAACATCGCGTATTTTTTCCGCGGCTTTGCGTTTTGTTTTTATCCAGTTATCAGAGCCTAAATGATTAATAGGGGCAGCGTCTTGTTCGGCCCCACTGTATCGACTAATAAGATTTAAGGAAGCGACGGGCACATAAAGTTTAGCTTCATTGGCATACTCTAAAGTGAGGAACTCTGTAGTCTGCCCATCTGTAGTAATTGTTTGTAAACCTCGATACCTGCCAACACCATGATCAAGATGTACAACAGCATCATTGATGCGTAATTCCGTTAAGCTCTTTACAATAAAGTCGGTATTATTTTGGGTTCTGGACCTTCTGCGTCGCTGAGCAATTCGATTACCGAACAGCTGTGTTTCCGTGATTAGAATTAATTTCTCTTTCGTCAGCCACAGGCCCCGGTCGAGAGGCGCTACAGTTATGCCTAAATGCATGTCATCAGCGATAAAATCAGACCAGTGTTTCACAATAATAGGCTTAATACCTATATGCTTGAGTAACTCGATGAGCGTTTCTTTTCTGCCGGCCGATTCAGCAACGAAGAGGATTCGAGAATTTTGAGTTGTTATGAATTTTTCAATCTGAGAAAACGGTTTGGCTAGACGAGAATTGCTAGCTAGATGGGGTAGTTGCATTGAGCCAAGATTGAGAGCATTGATATGATTCTTGAATTCTATCTGCCGGAAGTTTTTCGTCTTAGATAAAATTTTCTCTACTGGGATAAAGATATCTTCTGGTTTTAGAATGGGCCGATAGCGATCGATCAAACGATCTTCGTAACGCTTTTTAATATCTAGCCAAAACTGTTCTCCGGCTGATTTTAATTCACCTACTTTAATGACCAAGGTGTTTTTTGGCATGAAATCAAATAGTGAGCCCAATTCATCGAAGAAAAGAGCAAGATAGTATTCCAGCCCCGGGGAGCTAATCCCATCACTGACATCCTGGTAAAGCGGACATTGCCTTGTGTCCATATCAAAAAGCTCATGAAATCGATTGCGAAAAGAAGTGATTCCAGATTTATCGAGGGGAAATTCGCGGCCAGGCAGCAGTTTTATTTGGTCTACTAATTGGTCTGAGCGTTGAGACTCTGGGTCGAATGTTCTCAAGGTTTCAATTTCATCTCCGCATAGATCAACTCTATAAGGAGTTAGTGAGCCCATCGGGAAAATATCAATAATTGAGCCACGTACCGCAAATTCGCCGTGCTCGAGAACAGAATCTACAGATTGATAACCAGCAGCAATTAGCTGCTTCCGGATAGCGTCAATTTCCAGACTTTGCCCAACTTCTAAATCGAGGCTATTGGCTATGATGTAGCGATGAGGAGGTAATCGATGCATTAAGCTAGTAATCGACAGCACTAAAATGCCGCGGGTTAACTGGGGGAGGTGGTAGAGAGCGTTCAGGCGTTCGGAAATTATGTCTTGATGGGGTGAGAAGCTGTCATAGGGTAGCGTTTCCCAGTCTGGTAAAGAGAAAACTGGAAGTTTTTTTTGGGGGGCGCAGAAGTATTTCAATTCCCGTATTGATTGTTCGACGATTTCATTGTTCTCGCAGAGTAATAATATAGGTCCATCAGCATCTGCAGCGGCATTGCATATAGCGAGGCTGCTGGCACAACCGAACTCTCCCTGCCAGAAACAGTTCTGAAAGGGGTCGGTGGGGATTGTTGGGTTTTGGATCGAGTTCATGATCTGAGTATCAAAAGTAATCAATATTTCTCTTCTCGGACTGAGATTGAATTGCTGAGCTATGAGGACTGCTTTGTCTAGTGGCTGCGATGGAGTGCGGATTGTAGCTCAATAATTAGATTTACCTGACTAAATATTCTGAAAAATTGATGGATATGGCGATTCATCTATGACCGGGTGACGGTTTGTTGCATAGGTAATCCTTTCACAAGATAATAACCGCCTTTCTAGATCCGGCAGTTAAAAAAAGGGAGAATTTGTGGAACGTCCCAGCGTAGAGGATTACTTCGCCGACTGGAAACAGCGCGAAGCTTTAGTTCAGGAAATGATTCCTGTAATTGGTCGGTTATTTAGCCAGCGCAATGTTGGCATATATATTTACGGCCGTCCCTTACATAACCGTTCAGTAACTTTCATCATGAAATCTCATCGTTTCGTCCGTCAGGTAGAGCGCAACGAAATGTCAGAGTTTGAGACGCACCCCGTCCTAATTGCAATGGCTAAACTTGACCTCTGGAATGCTCAGATCGACCTGGGTAAGTTAACGGTGAGTTATATGGATCATTTGGATGAGCAAGGGAGAGGCGCTAGCTCCGTGGATGATTTTGTCCGCCAAGAGATGGCTTATCTAGATGGGGTCAATGAAAAGCCGGTAGAAAAATCTCAGGATATCGTTCTTTATGGATTTGGCCGAATTGGGCGCTTAATGGCAAGGCTGTTAATAGAACGAACCTCCACTGGCGATGTGATGAGGCTCCGAGCAATCGTAATCAGGCCCGGCGAGGAGGGGGATCTAGAAAAAAGAGCTAGCTTATTTGCTTCTGATTCCGTGCATGGTGCCTTTCAAGGAACACTGCGTGTTGACGAAGAGAGCAAATGCCTAATAGCAAACGGCAACGTGATCCAAGTAATTTACGCCAATTCGCCAGAAGAGATAAATTACAACGACTACGATATTAATGATGCCTTAGTTATTGATAACACCGGTCAGTGGCGAGATGAAGAAGGTTTGTCCTTGCATCTTAAGTCTAAAGGTGCGGCAAAAGTGATTCTTACTGCGCCTGGCAAGGGGAACTTAAAGAATATCGTGTATGGGATAAATGATGATCAAATGAGGCCAGATGATAAAATCATTACGGCCGCATCATGCACCACCAATGCAATTGCTCCTGTTCTTAAAGTTGTGAATGATAAATTTGGTATTGAACATGGTCATGTAGAAACAGTTCATGCTTATACTAACGATCAAAATTTAATTGATAATTATCATAAAGGTAGTCGTCGCGGCCGTTCCGCTGCTCTAAATATGGTCTTGACGGAAACCGGAGCTGCAAAAGCCGTAGTTAAGGCAATACCTGAACTTGAAGGAAAGCTCACAGGCAACGCGGTGAGGGTCCCAATCCCTAATGTTTCCATGGCAATAATGAATCTTTCCCTTTCTAGGTCGACTTCCAAGGTTGAGTTAAACGAGTTTTTAAGGGACATAGCATTACATTCAAAACTGCAAAATCAGATAAGCTACACTCAGTCTCCTGATGCGGTTTCTTCCGACTTCGTAGGAACCCGAGAGGCTGGCATTGTAGACGCTAATGCCACTATTGTTAGGGATAATCATTGTGTCTTGTATCTTTGGTATGACAATGAGTTTGGTTATTGCTGTCAAGTTGCAAGAATGGTTTACAAAATGGCAGGCGTTAAGTTCCAAGTTTACCCACAAGATGAATGAGCTTGGTCAACACCTAGAAAGTAACTTTCTTGCATAATGAGCATGCTAGGAAATAGCAGTCTTCCATTTAAATTGTTCTTAATAAGTATCTATCTAAATCATAGTTAAAAGAGTTTTCGTGCCCGAAATAATTCGTCGTCATAGTTTTTCCATTGCATTCTTCGCTTTGTTTGGGGCGATAATTTTCTATGAGCCAATAGAGGGGGCTGTCATTGAGCGCTTTTCTGGGTTCACGATGGGAACAAGTTATGAAATTCAAGTAGTCGATATACCTATCTCAACAAACCTCTCGGAGTTAAGTGTCGGCATTGCCGAACTCTTATTGCAGCTAGATAGAGAAGTTTTTTCGATTTACGCCGAAGACTCGGAGCTGTCAAAATTTAACAGGCATGGTCTCAACAGTCCTTACTCTGTATCCGATGACCTCTTTGCGGTTCTTAGGCTATCGAAAGAAATTGCAGCAGAATCCGGCGGAGTTTTTGATGTAACAATTGGGCCAGTAGTTAATCTATGGGGATTTGGGCCAGGCAGGATTGCGCAGGGCGATCTGTTGCCTAGCGATAATGCCATTAAAAACGCAATGACCAATGTTGGTGTCGAAAACTTAATACTGGATACCGCTAACTCTGAGATTAGTAAAACTAAGTCTATCAAAATCGATTTGGGTGGAATTGCGAAAGGTTATGCGGTCGATCAAGTAGCCGTCTATCTAGAATCGCATGGAGTGACCAATTATTTTATTGAGATCGGAGGAGAAATTAAAGTCAGCGGATTAAAGCCAGGTAATCTGGATTGGGTGCCTGCTATTGAAACGCCATTGGATGGTCCTGTCAAAATTTATGAGGTTTTAACCAATAGGGGAGAAAAGATTGCTCTCGCAGGTTCTGGTGATTACCGGAATTTTTTTGAATTAGATGGGGTTCGCTATTCTCACGAGATTGACCCGCGGACAGGAAAGCCAGTCTCTGATGTCCTGGCGGCAGCATTTGTACTCGATGGCTCAGCAGCTCGCGCAGATGCATTGGCTACAGCGTTAATGATATTGGGTCTAGAAGAAAGTCGGCGTCTTATAGAGCGTAATAACTTAAAGGCTTTTCTAATTTATCGCAGCGAAAGTGCTGAGTTCAATCACTATGTCAGCCAGGATTTTGACGGATATATAAATCGCAGTTTTTAGCGAAGGCTAATAACTTTTCGTAGTTATTCTAAGCTCAAATTCCAGTTCGCATAGCATTAATCCAGTAGCGCAACGCGTGGCATCAAATGTCAGTCAATTTATTGACAGAAGGGAGCCTCAAAACAGCGGCATGACGCGGCTTTGCAGAGATAAAATGCTTGCTATCAATGGCCACTACGTGTACATTTCCAACCGCTCAAAAGGCCGCCTCGACGTATGTTTGCACGTCGCGAAAAAAGCGCAAAAAACGTTTTAAATGAAGTTGTATAACAACGCTATGGGAAGTGATATTCAGTCCCTGGTACTTGGTACCAATGCTTTTAGTCCTATCGGTTCTATCATGGGACAAATCCCCGCTGAAGAAGAGCAAGCCGAAGGACGTCTCTTTCATCCTGATCACTTATCGGCTCCAAATGACTCACCTGCGATCTCAACCTCTAACTGCGTGATTCAGATACTGGAGTAAAATTTGGAACTAACAAACACTTTTCTAGATGGTCTTAGGCCATTTTTGTTTTATTCAGGGCTGGTTCTCACGGTCGTTGTGACAATGCTGGGCCTTTCTTTTTTCCTTGGCCAGCGTATTAATCGCAAGTATAAGAGTACGCCTTTCGAATCTGGCATTGTATCGGTTGGCTCTGCGCAATTTAGAATCTCAGTGCATTTTTACTTAACTGCTATCCTATTTATCATCTTTGATTTAGAAGTAGTCTTCCTTTTTGCGTGGGCAGTAGCCGTTAGAGAGGCGGGGTGGCTCGGTTTTATCGAGATCAGCGTGTTTATCTTCATTCTAATTGTCGCCTTGTTTTACTTATGGCGAATTGGTGCGCTTGATTGGCGTACTGGTGTCCAGAAACGTGAACTGCAGGGAATATCAGGCCCAGGCGGAGTTACCAACAGGAAGGAATTCAAGTTATGAATTGGGAGCTTCAATCAGTAAATGAGTCCAAGTCACCCCAGCCAGGCGGAAATTCAGTAGATGACTTCATTCGCCAGAATGTCATGATGGCAAAATTAGAAGATATGGTTTCCTGGGGCCGTAAGAACTCTATTTGGCCTTTCAATTTCGGCCTTTCCTGTTGTTATGTGGAAATGGCGACTGCTTTTACCGCCAGGCATGACCTGGCCCGCTTTGGTGCGGAGGTGATTCGAGGTACACCTCGTCAGGCTGACATGATTGTTATCGCCGGCACTGTGTTTCGAAAAATGGCGCCGGTTGTACGGCTTCTTTATGACCAGTTGTTAGAGCCGAAATGGGTAATATCTATGGGCTCGTGCGCTAATTCTGGGGGGATGTACGATATTTATTCAGTGGTTCAGGGAGTTGATAAGTTCTTGCCGGTGGATGTTTATGTGTCTGGATGCCCGCCGCGCCCAGAAGCGCTGCTTCAAGGTTTAATTCTATTACAAGAATCCATTGGTCGAGAAAGAAGGCCATTGAGCTGGGTGATTAATGAACAGGGAATTATCCAGAAAGAAGATCACCCTGTGCAGCGTGAAGTACGTGGCCCTGAGCGTATTGCTGCCACTGAGTTAAGATCACCAGACGAGGTTTAAAAAAAGGCGATAAAACAAATAGTTAACGTCGTAACTGAAAATAAATAGTCATAATTAGAGAAGCAATGGAAGTCGCTACGCAATCTACATACCCCACAAGTAATTCAGGTGAATTGCTGGCTAAGTTGCGCCAAAAATTCGGGGATCGAATTTTGGCGGAGCAGTCTACTTGTGATGCTATTCCTACCCTCTGGATTGACCGACAGCATCTGATCGCGCTTCTTAGAGCTCTGCGCGAGGATATTCAACCTAAATTTGAGATGCTTTTCGATATTACGGCTATTGATGAGCGTCTGCGGGTACACCGGGATGATCAGCCGCCCTCAGAATTTACAGTGGTCTACCACCTCATGTCCTTTTCGGGTAATTGTGACATCCGAATAAAAGTACCATTGATAGATGCAGACTTAAATTTGCCTTCGATTATTGGGCTTTGGCCGGCTGCGAATTGGTATGAGCGAGAAACTTGGGACATGTTCGGCATCAATTTCGAAGGACACCCTAATCTCTATCGTATTGTGCTTCCGCCAACATGGGAAGGTCATGCTTTAAGAAAAGAACATCCAGCTAGAGCCACTGAGATGGAACCATTCTCATTGGATGATGAGCAGGCAGATGTCGAACAAGAAGCCTTGTTGTTCAAACCAGAAGAATGGGGTATGAAGCGCAAGTCAGAAGACTCAGAATTTATGTTTCTTAATCTCGGGCCCAATCATCCCAGCGTGCATGGCGCATTTCGTATTGCCCTGCAGTTAGATGGTGAAATTTTAGTCGATGCGGTGCCAGACATTGGTTATCACCATCGTGGTGCTGAAAAGATGGGAGAGAGGCAATCCTGGCATACGTTTATTCCTTATACCGACCGTATTGATTATCTTGGCGGTGTAATGAATAACCTCCCTTATGTCATGGCCGTCGAGCAAATGGCAGGCATACAGGTTCCTGAGCGAGTAAAAACGATTCGTATCATGCTGGCCGAGATGTTCAGGATTTGTAGCCATTTGCTGTTCTACGGAACCTTTGCCCAAGATGTGGGGCAACTGTCACCTATCTTTTACATGTTTGTGGAGCGCGAACGGATATTCAATATCATTGAATCAATTTGTGGCGCTCGAATGCATCCAGGTTGGTTTCGTATTGGTGGTGTTGCGCAAGACCTCCCTCAGGGCTGGGAGAAGAAAATTCAAGAGTTATTAGATTTTATGCCACCAAGGATCGATGAATATGATGCCATGGTGCTTAATAACGGAATTTTAAAACGTCGTACCCAGGGTGTTGGCTGTTATAACACTCAGCAGGCGTTCGACTGGGGCGTTACCGGCGCGGGACTTCGAGCAACTGGGCTTGAATGGGATTTTCGCAAAGATCGACCATATAGCGGTTATGAGAATTTTGAATTTGATGTGCCGATAGCGGTTAACGGTGATTGTTATGATCGTTGTGCGATTCGTGTTGAAGAAATGCGTCAAAGTCTACGTATTATCAAACAATGTCTCGATAATATGCCGAGCGGTGATTATAAAGCAGATCACCCGTTAACAACGCCGCCGCGAAAAGAGAAGACAATGCAAGACATTGAAACGCTCATTAGTCACTTTCTCAGCGTAAGCTGGGGCCCAGTTATACCCCCAAATGAAGTCACTATGGCGATAGAAGGGACAAAAGGGATTAATAGTTATTATCTCGTGAGCGATGGTAATACTACTTCTTATAGAACACGAATTCGCACACCATCATTTGCACATTTGCAAATGATTCCTGAGATCAGTCGAGGCTTCATGGTAGCTGATCTTATTGCCATTATTGCCAGTATCGATTTTGTTATGGCGGATGTAGATCGATGAGTTCAAAAGGAGCGAACATGCAGGCAAGTGTGATCGCGAGTACTGCAACGCAGGCGCGTAAACTCTCTGCTGAAGAAATTAAAGAGATAGAACATGAGATGCAGCTCTACCCGGACAAGCAGGCGGTCGGTTTAGAAGCATTAAAAATTGTGCAAAAGTATCAGGGTTGGGTGTCAGACGAGAGCCTGCTGGGAATTTCTAAATTATTGGATATTCCAGTCAGTGATTTAGAGAGTGTGGCGACGTTTTTTAACCTGGTTTATCGCCAACCCGTTGGGCGCAATGTGATCCTATTTTGCAATAGTGTGAGTTGCTGGATTATGGGTTCTGAATCTATGCGTTCACACATAAATGGCAAACTTGATATTGATTTTGGTGGTACTACAGAAAATGGTGATTTCACATTCTTGCCAGTGCCATGCTTAGGTGATTGTGACCATGCGCCAGTAATGATGGTAGGTGACGATCTTCATAGAAACCTCACTGAGGAAAAAATTGATGAGATTTTTTCTGAATACAAAAGCAAAGAATAAATAACGGGATAAAAGTGGTAACAAAGCCTTTAACAAAAAACATCGATATGTCTAGACCGCCTTTAGATATTGCTGCTTATGAAGCCAGCGATGGTTACCAAAGTGTAAAGGCAATAGCAGATGGATTGACCCCTGATAATGTCATGCAAATTGTCAAGGATTCCGGGTTGAAAGGCCGAGGTGGAGCAGGATTTCCAACGGGGCTCAAGTGGAGTTTTGTGCCTCGGGGCGATAGCGCACCAAAGCAAAAATATTTTGTAGTTAACGCAGACGAAATGGAGCCGGGCACATTTAAAGATCGGCTATTAATGGAAGGGGATCCGCATTTACTTATTGAAGGCATGATAATCGGTGCTTACACGATTCAGGCAAGCACGGCTTACATTTTTTTAAGGGGTGAATATAAGGTTTCTGAAAAGGCACTAAAGAACGCTATCGCTGAAGCATATGAGCGTGGCTACCTTGGTAAGAATATTCAAGGCACCGGCTTTGACCTTGATATTATTCTGCATACGAGTGCTGGTCGCTATATTTGCGGCGAAGAAACGGCATTGTTGAATGCGTTAGAGGGAAAGCGGGCTAACCCAAGAGCAAAACCTCCTTTTCCTCAAGTTAGCGGTCTTTGGGGTAAGCCGACCATTGTCAATAACGTGGAAACAATCTGTAATCTGCCAGGCATTTTGACTTATGGTGTGGATTGGTATCACGGCCTGACAAAAGGCAATGATCATGGCACTAAATTATTTGGAATTAGCGGCAAGGTAAAAACGCCCGGATGCTGGGAGTTACCTTTAGGTTTGCCGATTCGACAATTAATCGAAGAATACGGTGGTGGCATGCGCGATGGCTTGGAGTTGCGCGCTTTTCTTCCTGGTGGCGGATCTACAGATTTTATGTTGCCTGAACACCTGGATCTGAAATTAGATTATGACGAGATTGCAAAGGCCGGAAGCCGTTTGGCAACTGGCACAATGATACTCTTAGATAACGAGACCTGCCCAGTTGGTATGGTGGGCAACTTGATGAAATTTTTCTCCCATGAATCTTGTGGTTTCTGTACGCCGTGCCGTGATGGTCTGCCTTGGGTGGATGAGATTTTTAATGAATTCGAAAGTGGTTGTGGTACGGACAAAGATTTGCAAATACTTCATGAGCATGTTGAATATTTAGGGCCTGGTCGCACATTTTGCGCTTTGGCTCCTGGGGCTACTGCTCCTTTGGGTAGTGGGCTTAAGTATTTTGCGGATGATTTTGATAGGCATATTAAAGAAAAGCGCTGTCCTTACAGGCATTAGTAGTTTGAATGTTAGCAAGGGATGAGGCGAACAATTTTTAACACGAAAGTATAGAAAGAAATCAAAAGTATAGTGGAGTAATGAATGGCCAAAATTGTTATTGATGGGATTGAATACGAAGCAAATCCCAATAACAATCTGTTGCAGGAATGTCTGTCGCAGGGTCTTGATCTGCCTTATTTCTGTTGGCATCCCTGCATGGGCTCTGTTGGCGCCTGTCGTCAATGCGCGGTGAAACAGTATCGCGATGCTGACGATAAAGACGGCTTGCTGGTAATGGCTTGTATGACGCCGGCAAGTGAAGGCTCAATAATTTCAGTACAAGACCCACAGGCTAAAGACATGCGTGAGCGTGTGATTGAAAGCTTGATGATCAGTCACCCCCACGATTGCCCAGTGTGCGAAGAGGGTGGCGAGTGCCATTTGCAAGATATGACATTGATGTCTGGCCATAATTATCGTCGCTATGACAAAAAGAAGGTTACTCACAGAAATCAGTATTTAGGTCCTTTCATTAATCATGAAATGAATCGCTGCATTACCTGTTATCGCTGTGTGAGATTCTATGATGACTATGCAGGAGGTACAGATCTGTCAGCACAGGCATCGCATCACCATACCTATTTTGGGCGCCATGAAGAAGGGGTACTTGAAAGTGAGTTTAGCGGCAATCTTGTCGAAGTCTGCCCAACAGGCGTATTCACTGATAAAGCTTTTAGTTCAAATTATGCTCGAAAATGGGATTTGCAAACTGCACCGAGCGTATGCACTGGCTGCGCAATTGGTTGTAATACGACTCCTGGTGAAAGATATGGTTCTCTGCGTAGGATAGTTAATCGTTATAACTCGGAAATTAATGGTTATTTTATTTGTGACAGAGGTCGATTCGGCTTTGACTACGTAAATAATGAAGAAAGAATCGAAGCCCCGCTAGCAAAAAAAGAGGGCGAATTAGCTGTTGTGCCGACAGATGAATTGCAGTCTGCTATCGAAACCTTTCAAGGTTCAGGCGTAATCGGTATCGCTAGTCCTAGGGCGAGTAATGAATCTAATTTTGCCTTGCGTTGTTTGGTAGGTGATGAGAATTTCTATTCAGGAGTCTCTGACGCTGAGCACGAAGCGACGCAGCTTATTTTGTCTTTGGCAAAAGATTCGGCTTTCCATGCTCCTTCTGTCAGAGAAATTGAATTGGCTGACGCTGTCATAGTTGTTGGTGAAGATGTTACTAATGTTGCGCCGAGAGTAGCGCTAGCGTTGAGGCAGTCTGTTAGAAACAAAGCGAAGGAGCTTGCCGAAGATTGCAATATTCCGCAGTGGCAAGATGCCGCTGTAAGGGAGTTAGCTCAACATGATCGCAGCCCGTTAGCGATTTTGAGCAGCTATGCCACTCGTTTAGACGATATTGCATCCGATATAGTAATTGATTCACCTACTGAAATTGCAAACATCGCTGCAGCTGTTGCAAATAGGATATCTGGTAATGCGCCAGCGGCGTCCAGCGACGACTCTTCTGTTGCGCAAATAGCAGCGCAGCTAAGTGAGGCTAAGCGGCCACTAGTCATTGCCGGTAGTACCTCTGGGAGTGTCAATCATATACAAGCAGCAGCCAATATTGCTAGAGCACTTAATGAGAAACGTGGAGCTGTTATTGATTTGTGTCTTCTTGTTCCGGAAGTAAATACGATCGGTATGAGCCTTTTGGTGAGTGAGCGCAATAGTTTAGGTACGGCGTTGGAAAAAATCTCTAATGGACAAACAAAAAAAGCGATAGTTTTAGAGAATGATCTGTACCGCCGAGCGGCGAAACAAAAGATTGATGAGGCATTTCAGAAAGTAGAAATGCTTGTTATTGATCAATTACCTTCGGCGACAACTGCAAAAGCAAGCCTTGTCCTGCCGAGTACGAGTTTTTCAGAACAGGAATCAACTTACGTTAACTACGAAGGACGAGCACAATTAAGTTTTCAGGTACATAGAAATCATGCTGCTGCCTTGCCAGCATGGCGCTGGTTAAGTGATCAACAATCCGGTGATATCGAATCCTTGATAAATCGCTGCGCAGAAGAAGCAAAGAACTTTGATAAACTAGACGATCTACTCCCTGACCTGAACCAATTTGTTGCGGGAATGAAGATACCTCGTCAATCGCATCGTTACAGCGGGCGTACTGCCATGAAGGCAAACCTAAACGTCCATGAACCAAAACAGCCCGTGGATGATCAATCGATAATGTCTTTCTCTATGGAGGGAATTCCCGCGACTAAGGATTCTTCAGTCTTGGGTGCTGCCTGGTCACCAGCTTGGAATTCGAATCAGTCTATTAGCAAGTTTCAAGAAGAAATCAATGGTGATCTAAAACAGGGCCATGTTGGCGAGCTTCTAATTGAGAGAAATGAAATAGGTTCTTATTTATCGGTAGATCAGCAGCCGAACAACTCGAATGGGGGTCTGCAAGTAGCAGTTGCTTATCAGATCTTTGGCAGCGATGAATTAAGTGCTAAGTCTAAAACTATTCAACATCGAATGACCGATGCCTATGTGGCTTTATCGCCGAAGGACGCAGAATCCCTAGACCTTAATCAGGGTGATAATGTAAGCCTTGATGGTGATGGGAATATCGCTATCGCTTGTATTAGATCAAAAATGAAGCAAGGAACAGTAGCAGTGTATTGTGGCGACAATGACATTGATCGTCATGCTTTGGGTGCCACCATCGTATTAAGTAAAGTAGCAGAAGCAAAGATGAAGCATGGAATCCAAGGATTGATCGTGAGCGATCTTTACGAGGATGGATATTAGTTATGAATCTGGAGATCGGTTCACCGTTAACTGTTGGCCTCATCTTGTTCGCGGTTATTATTACTGGCGCTTTATTGATTACAGTGGAGCGTCGACTACTCGGTTTTTGGCAAGAACGATTAGGTCCAAATCGTGTCGGTTGGTTTGGGTCTCTGCAGGTAGTGGCAGATATGATTAAAATTTTCACTAAGGAAGATTGGATCCCTCCATTTGCAGACCGTTTTAGTTTTGTAATTGCGCCAGGAATAATTATGTCGGTGGTACTGTTGAGCTTTGCCGTCATTCCTTTTGCTCCCAATATAGGTGTAATTGATTCAAACATTGGCGTCTTGTTTGTATTGGCGATGGCATCACTTGGTGCTTATAGTGTGATGCTGGGTGGGCTTTCTTCTGATAACAAGTACGCTCTGCTTGGTAGTTTGAGAGCTGCGGCGCAGATGGTTAGCTATGAGGTCTTCATGGGCATATCGTTACTAGGTGTTGTAGCTCTTGCTGGAAGTTTTAATCTTCGGGAAATTGTTGAAGCACAGGCTGATGGCTGGTACATCATTCCGCAATTTATTGGCTTCGTTATTTTCCTTATAGCAGGTGTTGCGGAAAGCCATCGTTTGCCATTTGATATTCCTGAAGCAGAGCAAGAGATTTGTGCGGGCTATCACACTGAGTATTCGGGTATGAAATTTGGTATGTTTTTCGTTGCAGAATATGTCGGCTTAGTTCTGATCTCATCCCTTATTACGGTTTTGTTTTTTGGAGGTTGGTTAGGTCCAACTTTCTTACCGCCAATTATTTGGTTCGCCATTAAAGCTTTCGGGTTTATCGCTTTTTTTATATTAATGCGAGCTGCGGTTCCACGTCCGCGTTACGATCAATTAATGACTTATGGTTGGCTGTTCTTGCTGCCGCTTTCGTTAGTTAATCTGTTAGTAACTGGTGTGATAATTTTAAGTACACAGTAGGGTGGCTGGGTGTTGCGAGTAGATGGCGCGATTTTGCTGGAGACATTATGATTAAGTTAATTGTTGATACGCTACTCAGTCAGGTGCGAACACTTTGGTTAGTGTTTATGAAGTTGTTTCAGAAAAAAGACACTGTCGAGTACCCGGATCAACAACCTTATATGTTTCCCCGTTGGCGTGGACGCATTATTTTAAGTCGTGATCCAGATGGAGAAGAGCGATGCGTCGCCTGCAATCTTTGTGCGGTTGCTTGCCCTGTTGATTGCATTGCCTTGCAGAAAGGCGAGATGGAAGATGGGCGTTGGTATCCAGAATTTTTCCGAATTAACTTTTCACGTTGCATTATGTGTGGATTTTGCGAAGAAGCCTGCCCAACCAACGCAATTCAGCTAACGCCTGATTTCGAAATGGCTGAATATGTTCGTCAGGATATGGTGTGGGAAAAAGAAGATTTGTTAATTAATGGAACAGGCAAGTATCACGATTACAATTTTTATCGTGTAGCTGGCAAGAAAATTGAAGGCAAAGACAAGGGTGAAGCACTCAACGAGGCTGCACCCGTTGATGTGAGGAGTTTGTTACCGTGATTATGCTTTTCTACCTAGCAGCAGCAATCGCCGTTATCGCCACCATTGCTGTGGTCTTGCAAACTAATATAGTACACGGTCTTCTATATTTGATTTTGTCGCTACTTGCTGTAGCTGTGATTTTCTATGTTCTAGGTGCTCCTTTTGCGGCGGTCCTCGAGGCAATTGTGTATGCGGGAGCAATCATGGTTTTGTTTCTGTTCGTGATCATGATGTTGAACTTAGGGCAACACACTCAAAATCAAGAACGTACGTGGCTAACCCCGCGCGGCTGGATTGTGCCTTCGATAATGGCTGCAGTTTTGCTCGGTCAATTATTGAATGTAATTAGTGGGATTGATTATGAAATCGAGCCCACGCAAGTTGGTGTCATGGAAATTAGTGCGCTTTTATTTGGACCATATGTGCTGGCAGTTGAACTTGCATCAATTTTGCTGTTGGCAGGATTGGTAGCTGCTTACCATTTAGCGAAAACTAAATAAAGAAGAGTTGGTAATAAAAAGAAGATGGAATCTATACCTTTAGAGCACGGACTCATCCTGGCGGCAATCTTGTTCTCCGTAGGATTGATTGGGGTATTGACTCGACGCAATATCGTATTCGTCTTGATGTCACTGGAAATCATGTTAAATGCTAGTGGGTTAGCATTCATTGTGGCCGCTTCCCGTTGGGGCCATGCTGAAGGGCAGATTATGTTTTTAATGATTCTTACATTAGCCGCAGCAGAAGTTGCTGTTGGTCTGGGGCTAATCATTCAGATGTTTCGGCGTTATAAAACCGTAGACATTAACGAACTTAGCGAGATGAAGGGGTAGGGCAACTAATTACCATGTTAGATTTAATTTGGTTACTGCCATCTTATCCACTACTAGGCTTTCTTGCGTTAGTATTAACCGGTGGTCGCTTGCCTAAAAAGATTGTGGCAATAATCGGCGCTGGTTCTGTCGGGCTATCGTTTTTAACCGCAGCGATAATTGCTGCGCAATTCCTTGCTGGTAGCGAGGATTATTTTGTCAAAGAAGTTTGGGCCTGGATGGCTGTTGGGGGATTTACTCCTGGTTTCAGTTTTTATTTAGACGGGTTGTCATTGGTAATGATGCTAGTCATTACTGGCGTTGGCTTCCTGATACATCTTTATGCCACAGGCTACATGGCAGATGATCCAAGTTTCAGCCGTTTTTTCTCCTACATGAATTTATTTGTTGCCGCCATGCTAATGCTGGTTCTAGGTGACAATTTAGTACTACTCTATTTAGGTTGGGAGGGTGTGGGGCTGTGTAGTTATTTGCTCATTGGGTTTTGGTATACCAACCCTGCAAACGGTTATGCGGCTCGCAAAGCATTTATAGTGACCCGTGTCGGAGACACGTCAATGGCCATTGGCCTATTTTTGCTCTTCGCTCAGCTAGGCACCTTGAATATTCAAGACGTGTTGTATGCTGCGGAAGCTGAATGGGAAGTAGGAAGCGGTTTGGCGATCGCGGCAGCGCTGTTATTGTTGGGCGGAGCCGTTGGTAAATCGGCACAGCTGCCGCTGCAAACTTGGTTGCCCGATGCGATGGCAGGCCCTACACCAATAAGTGCATTGATTCATGCGGCGACGATGGTTACGGCTGGTGTTTACTTAATTGCTCGCACTCATATTCTTTTTGAGATAGCCCCAAGTGTGCAACTATTGGTTGCCTGGATTGGTTTAATTACCGTGTTGATGGCTGGTTTTATAGCGCTTACACAATCGGATATTAAGCGTATTCTAGCATTCTCCACCATGAGCCAGATCGGCTACATGTTTTTAGCGCTCGGCGTCGGAGCCTGGTCAGCTGCCATATTTCATCTGATGACCCACGCATTTTTCAAGGCTTTACTTTTCCTCGCTTCGGGCACTGTCATTTTAAGTGTTCATCATGAGCAAAATATTTTTAAGATGGGTGGTTTACGTAAGAAGCTTCCTGTTTCTTTTGCATCTTTTTTAATCGGCTCATTGGCATTAACTGCTTTTCCTTTTACTTCTGGCTATTTCAGCAAGGATGAGATCCTGCTTGCCGCGTTAGAGATGGATGGGCCTGGAACAATTCTCTGGGTGGGCGGAGTGCTGGGCGCATTTCTAACAGGTATCTATACCTTTCGTTTATTCTTTATCGTCTTTTTTGGCGAGAACAAAGGTCACGTTCCGGAAAATGAAGTGGGTGGAATCCATATGAATGGGCCGCTTTTTTTGTTAATGATTCTCTCCTTAGTCGGTGGGTTCATCGCTATCCCGGTAGATTCAGTGTTTAGTTATGGTGAGGTCCATGAAGAGCATCATGTTTCGACCCTAATCCATGGCTTTATGATAGCTGTTCCACTTATTGGTATCGTAATTAGTTATTTGTTCTTTTATGCGAAAATATTCTCCATTGAAAAACTTATGTCCATCCCTATTTCGCAGATTTTGCATAGATTCTGGTTTAGCGGTTGGGGTATGGACTGGCTATACGATCGATTGATTGTATTTCCGTTCCTTTGGTTGTCGAAAATTAATAAAGCTGATTTGATCGATAGTTTTTATGCCTTCATCGTAAAATTCGCTCGGGCTTCAAATGCAATGATTGTAAGAACGCAAACTGGTTATATTCGCTGGTATGCGCTAAGTATTGCTGCTGGATTGGTCGTTTTGATTTCTATAGGAGTGTTGCTGTGATTTTGGTTTGGCTAATCAGCATACTCTTTGTTGGAGGTATAATCGCTTGGTTGTCGGAGCGGATTAATCCAGCTTATCCTCGTATGATTGCCCTTATCACAGTAGTACTTGATTTGCTGCTTATGTTAAGCGTGCTCGGTTCAGAGCCGAATGCAGGAGGGTGGATTGCCTCCGTTAATGCAGAGTGGGTGCCCCGTTTTGGTATTTCGTTTTATCTTGCGGTAGACGGATTAAGCGTACTGTTAATTCTACTAACCGGCTTTCTTGGAGTTATTGCTATTGGCTCAGCCTGGGATGAAATAAAAGAACGCGTAGGGTTCTTCTATTTTAACCTTTTGTGGACCCTTGCTGGTGTTTTGGGCGTGTTTACCGCGTTAGATTTATTTCTATTTTTCTTTTTTTGGGAAGTGATGCTCATACCGATGTATTTCATTATCGCGATATGGGGACATGAAAATAAAAACTACGCAGCGATGAAATTTTTTATCTTTACTCAAGTAACAGGTATGTTGATGCTTGTATCAATCTTGATGTTGGCTTATTTTCATTTAGTCCAAATCGGCAACCTTAGTTTTAATTACCACGATCTGCTCAGGATAGAAATGGGTAATCAAATTGAAATGTGGGTCATGCTGGGTTTCTTTGTTGCCTTTACGACTAAGCTACCTTCTGTTCCGTTTCATTCCTGGCTGCCTGATGCTCATAGTCAGGCACCAACCGCAGGTAGTGTCATTCTTGCTGGGATTTTATTGAAAACAGGCGCCTATGGACTGATTCGTTTTGCTGTTCCCTTGTTTCCAGAAGCTTCACTCAGTTTTGCTCCTATCGCGATGACTCTAGCAGCAATCAGCATCCTCTATTGTGCGAAAGTTGCTTTTGCCCAAACAGACATCAAGCGACTAATCGCGTACACCAGTGTAAGCCATATGGGTTTTGTAACTTTAGGGATTTATGCCTGGAACGAACAAGCGCTGCAAGGTGCAGTGATGACCATGCTTGCGCATGGTTTAAGTGCTGCAGCTCTGTTTATGTTGGCTGGCGGCTTGCAGCATCGAATTCACACTAGAGAAATGCCAGATATGGGCGGTTTTTGGATTAAAGTGCCGCGAATGGCAGTAGTTGCTTTATTCTTTTCGGTAGCGGCGTTAGGTATGCCTGGTTTAGGTAATTTTGTCGGCGAATTCCTGGCTTTGTTAGGCGCGTTCCAGGCGAACATTACCATAACAGTAATTTCCGCTTTCGGACTAATTTTGGCATCGGTTTATTCATTGTGGGTTATTCAAATGATTTTTCATGGCGAATACACTGGCAAAAAAATTGATGATAGCCACTTAACAGATTTAAACGGTCGAGAAATGTTTTATTTTGGGGCAATGATGGTTGGGTTGGTATGGATGGGGATGTATCCACAATCATTCTTAAATTTATCGCAGCCTGTTTTGGTGGAATTATTAAATAATACTCAAAGTATTTTTGCTGCGGTCGTACAAAACTAATCATGATTACAACTTTAGCTGATTTACTACCCCTACTGCCGTTACTAATAGCTACAGCAACAACGATTGTTGCAATGACAGCTATCGGTATTAGAAGAAATTATGCATTGACTGCAGGTATAACTATTGCTGGTCTATTGATAGCAAGCCTAGTTGCTGCTTCTACGATGTTCACTAGTAATTCTCAGGTAACGCCATTATTAATTGTTGATCAATATAGTCTGTTCTTTACCGTGCTTACCTGTGTAACAGCGATGTTGATTGCTATATTCAGTTTTCCTTATTTGGCAAACTTAGACGATAGTAAAGAAGAATATTATTTGCTACTAGGTATCGCGACTATTGGCGCAATTGTGATGGTAAGCAGTAATCATTTTGTCAGTACGATTCTCGGCCTAGAAACTTTAAGCATGTCTCTTTACGGTATGGTGGCTTATCCAGTTCATAGCAAGCTCGCTGATAAATTCCCGTTGGAAGCGTCAGTTAAATATCTTGTGCTATCCGCTGTAGCTTCTGGAATATTATTGTTCGGCATGGCTTTAATCTATGCGCAAACTGGAACCTTGGAGTTTTCAAGCATCGTAAACGTTACTAAAGAGACGCCGGGTTTGGGTGCGGGGTTTTCAATAGTTGCACTGATAATGGTTTTTATTGGCATCGCATTTAAGTTATCCCTGGCGCCTTTTCATATGTGGACCCCCGATGTTTATGAAGGCTCGCCGTTACCAGCAACAATCTATCTAGCAACAATCGGCAAATCGGCCATGTTCGTAGTGTTGCTGCGATTGATCGTCACGACAGAGGCATTGTCGTTCGATTCTATAATTTTGGCAATTTCCCTGGTTGCTATAGTGTCAATACTGGCAGGTAATCTATTGGCGTTATTACAGGATAGTCTAAAACGTATTCTCGCTTACTCCTCAATAGCGCATATGGGCTATCTATTGCTTGCCCTGGTTGCTAGCTACTATGTTCAGGGCACAATCAGTGTCGAAGCGGTAACTTTTTATCTTTTCGCCTATATGGTCATGTCAGTCGGGGCTTTTGGTGTAATCTCTATTGTTTCTTCAAGCGAAAAAGAGTTTGATGATATCGATGATTACCAGGGCCTGTTTTGGCGAAACCCCTGGCTAGCCGCAGTGTTTACTGGGATGTTATTGTCTTTAGCTGGTATCCCTTTAACTGTAGGGTTTATTGGTAAGTTTTATCTCTTTTTCTCGGGTGTTGAAGCAGGTTTATGGATTCTGTTGGCGGTTTTGATTATTGGTAGTGGAGTTGGGTTGTATTACTATTTGCGAATTGTTTATCGCATGTTGCTGTCTCCGAAAGATGGCGAAGGGTTCAATTCTGGCGGAAGTCAGCACATAGGCTCTCACGGAGTGCTCGCTTTCTTGTTGGCGCTTTTACTGATTCTTGGGGTTTATCCAACACCACTTGTATCGATTATAGAGACTATCTCGCTCAATATACTTTAGTAACATTTTTTTTAAACTAATCGAATAGCATTTATTAGCCAATCCTAATGGCATTTAAGAGTCATTACGGCATAGGAATTCGAGACACCTTGGTTCTGGATCTCAATCAGACTATCATGAGCGCCCAATTCAGCGGCGCAAGGACAGAGACACTTTGAGCAAAATATCGGTAATTGGAGGTGGTAGTTTTGGTACTGTCATTGCAAATATTATTGCTTTAAATGGGCATGATGTTCAGTTCTGGATGCGCAGTGATGAGCAAGTAGATCAGGTCAATGAG
>JAQWQD010000020.1 GCA_029244985.1 Gammaproteobacteria bacterium
TTCCTTCAATGAATTATCGCTAGTGTGCTTACCAGTCAAAGCATAAGGAGATAAAGCTAATTTGCGGTCTTTGCAGAAATCACATAACAGCGCAGAGCGAGACGCCTTGGCGATAGCCACGCGATCGGCACCCGACCACCAGGAGCCGGGCTGCGCAAGTCGCTGCCAGAATCCACTGAATTCTTTTTTTATGTCTTCTCGAATAGAGAAGGGCGCATTACTGTAATTAAAGAATGCCATTGTCATTTGCCGAAAAGAATACCACTGACAGTAGTGTGACTCTTTTGGCACTAAAAATCCTTAGTTTTTCAAACCCAAATGATCGAATTAAGAGAATAAAATCAAGGCTACGAGAGATTCATGCTGCGCATAGCAAATTTGATGGTATAGAATAGCCTCCGAATTTTCTGATCATCCATTAATAGTCTTGAGGAAGTGTAAGTGTCAATCCCCGAATCCATGCAAGGACGTCTATCAGTGCCAGCCGTAGGGGCACCTCTTTTTATCATTTCAAATCCAGATCTTGTTATCGCCCAATGCAAAGCAGGGGTAGTTGGCTCGTTTCCAGCCCTCAACGCCAGACCGGCAGAAGTACTTGATCAGTGGTTGGTACGTATCAACGAAGAGTTAGACGCCCATAATCAGAAAAATCCGGATAATCCCGCCGCTCCCTATGCAGTGAATCAGATTGTCCACGGATCCAATGACAGACTGATGCATGATGTAGAGGCTTGTGTAAAACATAAAGTACCAGTTGTAATTACTTCATTAGGAGCCCGGCCAGAAGTATTTGAAGCAATTCATTCCTATGGTGGAATTTGCTTGCATGATGTTATTAATAATCGGTTTGCTCACAAGGCTATAGAAAAAGGAGCTGATGGCTTAATTTGTGTTGCAGCTGGCGCTGGCGGACATGCTGGAACCTTGTCTCCCATGGCCTTTATTCAGGAAGTGCGGGAATGGTTCGATGGACCTTTATTGCTTTCTGGCGCTATCTCAACTGGCGATGGAATCTTGGCAGCATTGGCAATGGGCGCCGATCTTGGCTACATTGGTTCAGCTTTCATTGCTACGGAAGAAGCTAACGCGGACCCTGCCTATAAAGAAGCATTGGTAGAACATGCCGCCGCAGATATTGTTTATACGAATTTGTTTACTGGTGTACATGGCAACTACCTGAAAACTTCAATTGAGAATGCGGGGCTTGATCCGGATGATCTGCCTGAGAGCGACCCTTCAAAGATGCAGTTTGGATCTGGTGGAAGTAATAAATCAAAGGCGTGGAAAGATATTTGGGGCTGCGGCCAGGGCATTAACGCAATTAAAGCAGTGCAGCCAACGGCAGAGCTCGTGGCTCGACTCAAAGAGGAATTCCTGCATGCACAACAGCGAGTTTCTTCTGCTTAGACAATTGAGACTGCAATCCTTAGTCCGGTAGATATTTACTCTCCCATTGGACCGCGCTACAGTAAAGGCTTAGAGCTCATCAAAAATAACAAATAAGGGCGATTGCTATGGTTTACATAAATAAGGGCGATAGCCTAATTTCTGTGCTTCTTTTAAGTTGGCTTGTGCTGCCATTGCAAGCAGCTGGGCAGGATTTCGATAACATCGAGATCACCACAAATCACGTTAAAGATAATATCTATTACCTCGAAGGTAGTGGCGGTAACATTGGCGTTATTGTTGGAGATGATGGTGTCCTAATTGTCGATAATCAATTTGCCCCTCTTAGCAATAAAATAGAAGCGGCAATTACTGATTTGTCCGAGTTACCTGTAACCTTCGCGGTAAATTCTCACTTTCATTATGACCACACTGACGGCAATGAAAATTTTGGCAAGGCTGGCGCTTTTATTGTTGCACAAGAAAATGCCAGGCGTCGCATGGAATCCACTCAAGTACTTTCAAATGGTCGTGCTCAAGAACGCTATGATGAAGTTGGTCTCCCTAAGATTACTTTCACAGACACAATGCGTTTCTACTTTAACGATGAGCCCATTGACCTAATCCATACTGGTCCTGGCCATACGGATGGGGATGCACAAGTCTATTTCCGTGAATCAAATGTTATTCATACTGGCGATATGTTCGTTCGGTATGTATTGCCATTTGTTGACCAAAACAATGGTGGATCACTTGACGGCATGATTGAAGCTACAGATAGACTGGCCAGTATCATTAATAATGACACTATTATTATTCCTGGCCACGGTCAGTTATCAAACCGCAATGATTTGTTGAATTACCGCGACATGTTGGTAACCATTCGTGGCAATTTAACTCGCGCTAAAGTGCAGGCAATGTCACCTCAGGAAATGCTGGACACAGAACCGGCAGACGGATTTGCACCAGCTAGCGACGGTACTAACCAGTGGTTATTGCGTGCCTATGATGAGTATCGCTAGCTACTATTTTTTGAATTTTCGTAATTTCTTAAGCGGAGTAAAGAGCATTGTGTTGTTTGCTCTGTTTTCTTTTGGGGAATATAGATGTCAGATCAGGAAGCAATTCAGAATGTTATACGTGTTTATTTCGATTGTATGTATGAATCGGATCCAGAAAAAGCAAGAAAAGCATTTCATCCTAATGCAAAAATAACAGGCTACTTACCCGATGGGTTTTATGAGATGAGTGTTGAAGATTTCGCGGATTTTGTTGCAGCGCAGAATCCTTCTCCAAAAGTGAAGGGAGACCCTGAAGTTCTTGAAATTGTGTCCTTGGAAATTGCAGGTAACACCGCCGCAGTGCGTGTAAGAGATCAATATTTGGGAATGACTTTTCTTGATACGTTGTCGATGCTAAAAATCGATGAGCAGTGGTTCATTTATAACAAGTTATTCCATGTAGAATCTTAGAAACTTCCAGAGTTTTTTTAAACAAACAAGAAATCAATTCCGAACCTGTTTGCGAGGCCTAATCCGGCATGACCGGGTTCATTCGAATCTGACCCTGTTCCCCTGGACCTTGGAGAAAATGAACGACTGATCAAGCTTCTGATGGGCTATAGTTCGCGCTTAGATAGGCTTAATAGCGATATTCCTCCCCATGAAACGATATTCTGTCGATTGAGAAAGCGTTTTTCAAGGGACTGGTGATTAAGCAGCCGGAGGGAAGAGATATTAGTGATATGCAGGGTATACGAGTTAAATTCATAACTTCTTTTTTGAGCCACTACTATTAAGCTACAGTTATCTTACCCTCGACACCCATATCAAAGTAATGAGTCAGCGAATTAATGTGCGGGTCGGCAAGCTTGCTATTTACTCCAAGTATCGTTCAACATACATATAAAATTATTGGAATAATTCTGGAAGCACTAATGAGCAAACCCTGGCGTATCGCAGGCATCGACTTTGAGCACTTTCATATGGGTGATAATTTACGGATGGCATTTGAGCATCCTAACGTGGATGTTGTGGGCATCTGTGATGTAAGCGCAGAGAAGATGGCATGGAGTATTGAGAATTTCAATATTCCAGTAGAGAAAGTATTTTCGGACTTGCGGGAATGTGTGGAGTCCACGCAGCCTGACATTGTCTTGTTATGTCCCGCCACCGGCAGGCATGCTGAAGCAGTAGAAGAAATAGCTCATTTTGGTTGTCACATAATAATGGAAAAACCTTTCGCCTCGACTCTCGCCGAAGCGGATAGAATGCTCGCTGCTCTGTCTGCTGAGCAATGCCTCGCCATCAATTGGCCACTGGCTTGGCATCCCTCCCACATTACCGCAAAACGTCTTATTGACGGTGGCCAAATAGGTGATGTCTTGGAAGTGCATTATTATGATGGAAATCGTGGGCCGCTTTGGCATGTGGCAGGCAAAGAAAAAACTACTGCCGAAGAAGTGGCTGCGGGGAAACCAGATAGTTGGTTTTACAAGCCATCGCTCGGGGGAGGTTCTCTACTAGACTATCTTGGTTACGGGACTACGCTGGGAACTTGGTTTCACGATGGAAAATCACCAACCGATGTAACGGCGATGACTTACGTGCCAACAGGACTTGAAGTGGATGAGCATAGTGTCACGATTGCCAAATATGACCATGGACTTTCAAAATTTGAAACTCGTTGGGGTACGTTTTCTGATTCTTGGTCAAACCAGCCACAACCAAAATGTGGATTTGTAATTGTAGGCACCGAAGGAACTATTTCCAATTATGATTATGAGTCTAAGGTAAGAGTGCAATCTCACGAACAGCCCGAAGGCTTTGAAATAAATGTTGACGTTATAGAGGCACCTTTCCAGAATCCAATTCAATATGTGATTCATTGCTTAGAGAACGGCTTACCAATTGAAGGTCCTTTGTCACCAGAAATTAGCCGCATCGGCCAGCAAATTGTTGATACCGCATTTCAAAGTGCGAAAGAGGGGCGAAATCTTCCTCTAATTACGTAGTAGCAGATCTAAAAACGTAAACAAAGAGTTGGAGTATAATCTGTCGCATACTTACTTACAGAAGGTTCACAAACAAATCAATAGAATTAATAAAATTAACAGAGAAAGCACAGGAATTAAATTTCTCGAGAGGTAATTATCGATGAAGTTCAAAGAGAAAGTTCTTAATTTCACCTTCATGCTTGGTTGTTTCAGTGCTTATGGGCAGGACAATGAGCCTGAACTTGTTATAGAAAATCCCAACGCGATGTTTATCCAACAGCAAAGGGCTCTGCCGCCCGCTGAAGTGATTGGAAGGGGTGATGATTTGTACCAAGTGAATTGTCGGCTTTGTCATGGCCCAGATCTAAGGGGTGGCGATCAGGGCGGTCCAAACCTCCTACGTTCAGAGGCAGTGCTAAATGATATTGAAGGCGAAGTGATTGGAGTAGCAGTACTTAACGGCCAAGGTAGGATGCCTTCGTTCGATAATTTCAGTAACAACGACATCGCCGCTATCGCTGGCTATATCCATTCTGTAAAAGCCACCTCAGAAGGACAAGGTAGTACACCTCCAGTAGATTATGATCTGGATATATTGGTAGGCGATGCAGCTGCCGGCGAGCGGTACTTCAATCAAGAATGTGTAAGTTGCCATTCGGTAACCGGCGATCTAGAAGGTATCTCGAGCCGAATTATTGATGATTACACAATGCAGAATACCTGGGTCGCGGGGGGTAGACGGCAGGCAGGTCAAGGTGGATTGCTGACCAAGGCGACGGTAACTCTATCCGGTGGCGAATTAGTAGAGGGTCGACTTCTACGCTACGACGATTTCTTTATTAGTTTGCGAACTGAGGATGGGAGCTATCGGAGTTTTACTCGACGAGGAGATTCTCCCACAGTGGAGCTTGATGACCCACTAACTCGTCATAGAGAATTATGGGGAGAGCTAACAGATAGCAACATCCATGATGTGACGGCTTATCTGGAGACGATAAAATGAGATATATGACCCTTTTTATTATTAGCATTCTAATTCCAGGGCTAGTAGTTGCCCAGAATTTTCTGGTTGACCCTGCAAAGCTAGCCAACACATTGGATGGCGATTGGGATACTTATTCGGGAGATTATTCAGGGCGTCGCTATAGCAATCTAACTCAAGTTCACAAAGAAAATGTTTCTGATCTAACTCTCGCCTGGACTGCTGAAATTAATTTCAATGTTCGCCGAGGCAATCGAGATGGCAATGGAATGGTTACCCAACTTGGAGGAGAAGGCCGCGGCGATATTGATATCAGGAGCGGATCAATTAAAGGATCTATCCTAGAAATCAATGGTATTCTTTATGTGACTGCTCCAGACCACGTATGGGCGATGGATGCACGCGATGGCAGCGAAATTTGGCACTATCATTGGGAGACCCGGGGTGGAACTCATATTGCTAATCGTGGTGTAGCTATCTGGAATGACTCTGTCATTTTCGAAACGCCTGATAATTATCTAGTTTCGTTGAATGCCTACACTGGGGCAGAAAACTGGCACACCGAACTTGCCAGTTTCGAATTACAATACTTTTCGACCATGGCACCTATAACAATTCGTGACCGGGTTATTGTAGGAACCGGCAACGATTTAGATCAACCCGGATTCGTTCAAGCCTTCGACGCTGAGACTGGTGAATTAATCTGGAAGTTCTATACCGTACCAATGAAAGAAGACGATCCAGGTATTGAAACCTGGCCAAACTTGGATGCAGCTAGTCACGGGGGTGGTAATGCTTGGGTTCCTGGAGTTTATGACCCTGAAACAGATTTATATATTTTTGGGACTGGTAACCCAACGCCAGGTTATACCGGTGTCGCGAGACCTGGAGACAACCTTTTTACCTGTTCGCTAGTTGCGGTAAACGTAACAACCGGTGAAATGGAATGGTATTTTCAAACCTCGCCCCATGACACTCATGACTGGGATTCAGCTCAAACACCTATTCTTATCGACGGAGTTATCGATGGGCAGCCACGTAAATTAGTTTCCACGGCAGCGCGCAATGGGTTCTTTTTTACTGTTGATAGAGTGACTGGCGAGCACATCGTTACTAATAAGTATTCCCGAACAGCGAATTGGGAATCCCATGTACGAGAAACTGGCGAACCAGAACCTAATCCGGTTAAAGAAGCAACAATTCCAGGTACTCTCGTTTCCCCAGTAGAAGGAGGGGTAGCGAATTGGCAACCCCCTGCCTTTAACCCCGATACAGGTCTTTTTTATACTCAGGAAAACAATGGTTACAATATGCTTTATCTCACCGACCCTGATCCCCGTGGTTCCATGGGGTTAGGCGGGAAATCAAGGGCAGAAGTAGGCTCAATCCAAAGCGCTTTTCAGGCTATCGATTATCGTACTGGTGAAGCAGTATGGCGGCATGAGTGGCCGGGAGGAGGAGGAGTAAATTCTGGGGTACTTACCACGGCCTCCGGATTAGTTTTTACCGGTGACGGTAGAAACAATTTAGTTGCGTTCGATGGTTCCAATGGCGAATTGCTATGGAACACGCGAATTGGAAACATGAGCAACCCACCCCAGACCTTTATGGTTGATGGTAGGCAGTACTTGTTAGTAGCTGTTAGAGAACGATTATTTGCGTTTGTAATGTATTAAATTACAGCAACAAAAAGAATCCCATCGAAAATCTAAACTATTAGGCATGAAGACCTTTTTCAAAACTGATCTTAGAATTACGAATAGTGTTTGTAATCACTTAGGTGTTGTTACTGCTCTCTTTCTTACAGCTTGTGTTGGGGCTCCGGTAAAAAACGAACTGGAACCTTTCAATCGTCAAAGCGATTACGACTACTTTCTTCCGCTACTCCAAGATGCCGAGCTTTACCCAGTATTGCTAAATAATACCGGATTTGTTTGGCCGGTCTTGTCACAAGCAGCTGATACGGTGATGTTGGAATTTGTTGTCAGTGCCACTCAGGGCGTCAATCCAGCTATTGAAATCTCCTATGGGTCAGCGTCGTTTTTACAATATTTCGAAGAGGGTGGAGCTGGAAAGCGCTATTTGGATCTCACACCATTGTTGCAAACAGAAATCTCGACCGGTGACTCTGTAAAGATGACAGCAATTGGCGCTAGTTGGTCATCTTTAGAAGGAACACTCGCCACCTTTAATAACAATATTGATCTTTCAAGCAAAACTTTAGTGATAGCTCCTCATCCGGATGATGCTGAAATTGCTGCATTCGGATTCTACCAAGCAACGCAAGCTGATGTAGTCACAATCACCGCAGGTGATGCCGGTGGCTCTAATTTCGAGTATTTGTGGCCCGATCCTGGAGAGCAATATCGGGCAAAAGGATGGATAAGAACCCTTGATAGTTTGACCGTTCCTTTTCTTGGTGGACTAGGACCGGAACAAGTTAGAAATCTTGGCTATTACGATGCGACTTTACGGCACTTATGGCAGCAGCGACCAAGTAGCGTTCCCGCTCCTCTTGCGGAACTAGAAGATCCTGGCTTTTTTCGCAAGCTTAATTTCGATAGTGAACTACGGCACAGACCATTCACATCTAATTGGCCATCTTTGGTAAATGATCTATTTAGTGAACTTGAGCGAGTTGAACCTGAAATTGTGATCGCACCCCATCCTTACCTCGACAGGCATGGAGACCATCAATTCGCTTCAATAGCGCTATTTGAAGCATTGAGTCGATGGGATCGAGAAACTACGGTTCTACTCTATACGAATCATGCGGTTGGTAATGAAGCTTATCCATTGGGACCTCGTGATGGCATGACTGGTCTACCAGCATGGGATGAAGGCAATCTTTTTATCACTGGTGTCTATTCACATCTGCTTGATACTGAGATTCAACGGAGAAAGCTACTTGCTGCAGAGGCAATGCATGATCTACGTCCTTTCGATCCCAGAGATGGTTCAGAGATTCAAACGATAGACCCTGACTACGACTATTTCAGGCGAGGACCACGACCCAACGAATTATTTTTAGTCACTAACTTGTTAGGTACACGAGTAATTAGAACAGAGTTTCTGCGCAGTATTAGACAAGATCAATTGTGAATTGGCATGTGAAGAATGACGTTAAATCCTGCTACACTTGGACACTGCAAAAACGAAACTAAATAAAGAGACAAGAACGATACGCTCTAAAAGAAAGTAATTTGCAGATAGCAGTGCTTTGGATTTGAAAGAACTGAGGGAGAGCATAAATGAGTTCTACTAAGAGTCGCCTTGGCATGATGATGTTTCTCCAATACGCAGTCTGGGGAATCTGGTTGCCAGTGTTGGCGACTTATTTGCAATCTCCAATTACTGGAGGCGGCTTGGGATTTACCTCTGGTGAGGTTGGCTGGATTATTGGAGTCGCTGCTTCTGTTGGCGCCGTATTTGCGCCATTCATTGCAGGGCAATTTGCCGATCGTTATTTCTCAACTGAAAAATTTCTTGCTGTTCTTCTGATTTGTGGTGGCCTAGTTAAGATCACTTTGTCATTTCAAACTAGTTTTACTGCTTGGCTAGTATTATCTGTAGTTTATAGCGTGCTCTACATGCCCACGCTTTCCCTAACCAATTCCATGGCATTCGCTCACTTAAAAAATCCCGACAGTGAGTGGCCGCGTATTCGTGTAATGGGCACAGTTGGTTGGATCGCTGCGAGCTGGCTATTTCCAATGATATGGTTACAAACGAACTTAGAATTTCAAATACTTCCACCGTTTTTTGTCGGCTCTGAAGTTCCAGATGCCACTGCAAGGCTCGCGGATACATTGAAAGTCTCGGGTGTCATCTCGATTCTTTATGCCGCTTATTGTCTTCTATTACCCAATACGCCACCCAAGAACGAAGCAGTTGAGAAGCTTGCCTTCAAAAAAGCATTTAGCTTATTAACTCAAAAATCATTCGCTATATTGGTAGCAGCGAGCTTGCTTATCGCAGTTATTCATCAGATTTATTTTATGCAGACTGGCCCATTCTTTGAGAATCAACTTGGGTTGCTTGTTACCTATATAGCCCCTGCGATGACAGTCGGCCAATTCGCCGAAATTGGCATAATGGCATTTCTAGGTTTATTTCTAATACGGTTGGGTTTCCGTTGGACTATAGCTCTTGGTGCTTTTGCCTACTTTGCGCGATATGCGATTTGGGGATTAATTAGTTTGCAGGAGCCATCCGGCCCTTCAGTAGATGCCGCTGGACAATTTGTATGGACCCTGCCATTAATGATTGGAGTTTTCAGTCAAGTGTTGCATGGGGTTTGCTACGCGTGCTTCTTTGCCTCGGCTTTTATGTACGTCGACCGCATAGCAGATGATGATATTCGAAACTCTGCACAAACGGTGTTTGGCATTATTATTTTAGGACTCGGCCCAATGCTGGCAGCACCATTTCTTGTTGTGCTCGGTAATGTTTTTGGTGAAGCGGGAATAGTGACTAACTTCGCGGGGATGTGGTTTACCTTGTCCATTGTTGCTCTAGTGGCAACCTTTTTGATTGTTGTTGCCTTTGAAGATGAAACTGTTGCAGAGGCAACGCCGCGAGTTGTATAGAGGAGTTATTGAATATGCCTAATGTTCTCAGTGCAAGTGAGGTGACAGAACTAACCTGTAAAAGTGATTTGCGGGGTTTGTGGATATTAAGTTGCCAGCTAGGAATTACTGTGTCTTGTTTTGCTCTTGCAGGTTTGTGGCCTAATCCACTAACGTTCATTATAGGGACAATTCTACTTGGTGGCAGGCAGATGGGTTTCTTCGTCCTTACTCATGAGGCAGGTCATCGGACTTTATTTAAAAGTAATTGGCTGAACGTCCAGGTAAGTTCATGGATTACAGCACCTATGGATTTCATGAATGGCCGTGCTTATTCGCGAGAACATTTAGTCCATCATCGCTTAGTGGGTACGGATGATGATCCAGACCTAACTAACTACCGAGACTATCCTATAAGTCGTGCTCGGCTCTGGCGAAAGCTGAAGCGGGATATTACTGGTCAAACAGGTGGGCGTGATTTATATAGGAAACTTATTGGCTTTAGTAAATTGAGCTCCTTAGATAGCGAGGATAGGGCTGCGTTACTTAGAGGGCTAATTTGGCATCTCGCGTTGTTTGCTATTTTATCTGCTTTCGCTGTGCCTCATTTGTTCTTAATGTGGGTAGTGGCATTAATCTTTGTTTATCCAGCGATTGCTCGCCTTCGGCAGGTTTCAGAGCATGGGGCGGTTCCTGAACTTACTTCAAGTGACCCTAGATTAAATAGCCGCACTACGCTTGTTGGCCCTTTTGTACGCTTACTGTTCTGTCCCCATGGCGTTAGCTACCATATAGAACACCACTTAAATGCAGCAATACCAATATTTCGTTTGAACACAGCACACTTAATTTTGGCTGAAAGGGGTTACTTTCAACAATCAGATCTTACTTATGGGTTTGCGAATACACTGAAACGGATGACTGAAGTTACTAGTGCCTAATAACTTATTCAGATTGGATTAGAATCAATTCTTGCTGTCTTCCGTCGATGTAGAAAGTCGTCTCTCCATCGAAATATGCATCTTCTTCTAACATGAAACGCACATCCTGTCCGCCCCATTCGGGAATACTAACTGTGGAATTTAATTCGATAGAATGTGCGGTATTCTCGTACAATGGATAGTCGCCTCTACCAGCTGTATCTCCCTGATTGTCCCACATCCCAATAGTTGGGCCGGCGCCATGACCATGGTAACCAATCGGGTGTGTGTAGATAGACGGACGAATATCTTCATCTATTGCCTGCTCTCTGGCAGCGCGAAGGATTTCATTTCCTGTTCGTTTCAAGACAAAACTTTCGGTCAATATGTCTTGTAACTTGTTGCTTGTTGCAAGCCCGGCTCGAATGCCAGCGGGTGCATCAGATTCCCCTTGCTTTAACACATACGCGTGCTGCTGAGTATCAGTATTCAGCCTAAGATAGGTGATTCCAAAATCCACATGAAGAAGGTCTCCCGGTAAAATAACACCTTCCGTTTCTGTGTCTGTAAAGAGGTCCAGGAATTTCTCTATATTTTTTTGATCTCTTTGAATACTAACCGAAGGGTGGAACCAAGTTACCAGGCGCAATTCTCTAACTCTGTCGCGATACCACCACATTACGTCTTCAGTTGTTGTTCTGCCGGGTGTAATGACTGCATTGGAAAACCCTTCTTTAATGATGTCGTGGGCGATCTTCACTATAGAAGGATACAATTCCATTTCTTCTTCAGTTCTTGCTTCCAACCATGCGATCGCCAATCTTTCTGCCGAGACAACTCGGGATTCTTGTTCATTGCTAAGTGCTCCGATCAACCCTTGGTATTCACCATGGGTTAATCCATCAGCCAGCGCAAAATTACTGGAAACATTTATGCCAATGCTCTTTGGATTTTTCTCAGCAATAAGGTCCGAAACAGCCTGCCATTGATCAGGCTGTTCTTCAGGATTCCACCGAGCTTGGAAAAAATCACCTACGGCATAGCGAGAGACAGCATAGCCTTTTACGCCAGCCGATCCTTCATCTGAAAAAACTAGAATGGTTCTTCGGCGAGCCGCATGGGAATCGCCCGGCAACATTGTCATGACTACAGGATCTTCATTGTACTCACGTGCAACTAAAATCCACATATCAATACCCTCTCTTCGCATAAGTTTTACAGGCAAAGAGTCGAAGCGGATAGCTAGTAATCGATCGATCGTTTCGGCGCGTTCCTTCATAGATAGGATGGAATCGCCAGTCGCAGCATGCACTCCGCCACTGAACAAAAAGCAACTTAGTACGGGCAACATTGTTTTAAGTATTTGATTCATTGTGCGTCTCAGTTTTTAGAACAATAAAAGTGCCATCTCAATTTTGTTTGCCAGAGAGGGTAGGCAGAATGCAGTCCTATCGATTTAGCGCATCCATTTCAATTCTTCTCGCTCCCGCAAGTATGTCGATTACTGCGCGGTTGCCTTCATGGCAGGCAGATTCATAAAGCTGGTGTTCTGGCACCATACGATTAAATGGCAACTCAGCTACGACAGGTGCAGTATAAGTTTCTGGATCGACAATTCGATAGGTGTAAAGTAATTCGTTCTCAGAGATTGCTGTTATTCGTTCGGTAACTTCGAAAACCTCTGAAGAGGCTATCTGGCTGACAGTGTGTTCAGGCCGAAAACTATTAGTGTGTATGACTAATGTTTCATCTTCCCAATGTCCAATGGAGTCACCCATCCATTTTGGTATGAGTTTTTCCGGGTGAGACTTGCCTAACCGGATAATTCGAACTTGTATCGCTTCTTCACTCAAAATGACTACGTATTCTTGATTTTGCACTATTTGAATATGAGTGCCGTCAGAATTTGTCATAGTCGGTAAGGGCGGTCCCAGGTGAAGGCAGCGCTCGCCAGGGGGTCGCGACTCGGGGCCATCGAAATTATTATTCATTAATTCAAAATAGCGCGTGCGAAACTCGACACTTTCATCTCTTAACGGGAAACGTCCATTTTCAGGTTCGATAATAAGTGAAGTTCGGAGTTCGCCATTAATGCGAGCGACGTCTACTGGGGAATCGGGCAAAAAATTGGTGTCCGTTCGAAACTCTATATCACCGCCGGCTGGAGGTGGCCCTCGATTGGGGTCCACCGGAGCTTCTCGAGCTATGCGTCGTTCAATAGCTCGACTTCTGAAATCCGCGGCTTCAACTTCTGTATAGGCTCGCTTGTTGCCGAGTGCGATGGGCCTTTCTACAGGTGTAGCGAAGCGCTTTTCCCAGAGTCCTTGTAGATCGGGTACGCCATATTCGGTACGTGGGGTCCGGTAATTCATTGATTCCTGTGCGAGAGAAAGCAGCGGTAAGAAAATTATCGCTAATCCCGCGAGTAAAGCGTTGCTCATCTTGGAATTGTGATTAAGCATTGTCGCCACTGGTAATCCGGTAACCAAAAATGAAAATAAAATTGCTAATGATCAACACTCTTTCTTAATCTTCTTATTTATGCGGGAGAACTAGATACTTTTCCCCTGTCGCCTGTTTCGCGTAGCTTTTGAGTATCTCAGGGTCAAGCATTTCTTCAAACGATATTTCTTGCGTATATTTACTAGCGAATGTGGTTGTGATTTCTCTAGCTACTCGCTCTCTCATCTTTTGAAACCTTTCCATACCGATTCTTCCGATCATTGGCGTTAAAAGCCAGCCGCCAAGTCCCCAATTCAAACCATAGGATCTATTTAAAATTGTTGGTGATTGATCTAGGCCACCGTAGATATATACCTGCTTGTAAGTGTCTGAGCCATATCGACTGTATTCCTTAGCTTTTTTATTTGCTGCTATTTCCATCGCAGAGAGTAATTGCCCGGGAAGTTTTCCCTCATTTCCACCACCCGTAGCATCAAAGCCTAAAGTAGCACCAGTCGTTACTAGGGCTGCAACCAAGTCCTTCATAAAATCGGGGCTGCTCGTGTCACATACGTACTCTGCTCCCAGTTCTTTTAGAAACTCCACCTGCTCGGGCTTTCTAACAATGTTAATAAGAGGAACTGAGTCAGCTTTGCAGATCTTAATCAGCATTTGTCCAAGGTTTGAGGCAGCAGCTGTGTTGACTAAGGCGCTATGATTTTCCATTTCCATAGTTTCAATGAAAGCTAGCGCCGTTAAGGGATTCACAAATGAAGAAGCGGCTTCCGCAGAGGTCGTATTGTCATCCATGATCAGGCAACTGTTCGCTGGAACACATCTATATTGAGAATACATTGCGCCACCTGCTAAACCGACTGTCTTACCTACAAGCTCTTTGGCATTAGCTCCAGCATCTTCAATCACGCCACCTCCTTCATTCCCAACCTGCATAGATTGGCCGATTCTTGGCTTCATTGAGCCCATTAGAGCTGGATGTATCTTTAGTTTTGCTACCGTCGCATCACCAGTACCTGAAATTTTTATAGTATCCAGGTCCGCCGCAAAACTTATCAAAAGGCCAAGATCTGACGGATTAATCGGTGATGCCTCTACCCTAATTAAAACTTCATTTTCTGAAGGAATGGGCTTTGGAACGCTGGCAATGGAGATTTCTATATCCCCATCAGTGGTAAGAGTTGACCTTATTTCTCTTGAAGTCTGTTCTTGCATGCTTATTTCCTTTTAATTTAATACTGGATTACTGATTTTGGGACAATTACCGCTTTATCAAAAAGTTCATTCATAGCGTTTATTTTTTGCTTGTTGGTTTAATTGGCGAAAGTTGTCCATTTTTTCTTTAATGCGAATTTCTAAACCGCTTTGTTTAGGGTTATAGAATTGGTCTTTCTGAATTTCTTCCGGTAGATATTTTTCGCCAGCAGCAAACGCGTCATTTTCATCGTGAGCATAACGATATTCTTCCCCGTAACCCAATTCCTTGTTTAGATTGGTTGTTGCGTTACGTAGATGAAGCGGCACTTCCAAACTGCCCTGGGCGGCAATCGTTTTACGAGCCGACCCGAAGGCCGTGTACATCGCATTACTCTTTGGTGCAACAGCGAGATACACCGCGGCCTGAGCCAAGGCCAAATCTCCCTCAGGGCTGCCCAGTCTTGTGTATGCATCCCAACTATTCAGGGTGACCTGCAAAGCCCGTGGATCAGCAAGCCCTATATCTTCTGTAGCCATTCGAGTAAGGCGCCTAGCGATATAGATTGGATCGCAGCCACCATCTAGCATCCTGGTGAGCCAGTATAGAGTGCCATCAGGCGATGAGCCTCTTACTGATTTATGCAGCGCAGAAATCTGTTCATAAAAACTGTCTCCACCTTTGTCGAAGCGTCGATAGGACTCTTCAATGACTTGTGAGATATGTTCATCATTAATTTGACATTTTCCGTTAATCGGTTCTGCCATATCGCTCAACACTTCAAGGTAGTTTAAGGTGCGACGTGCATCGCCATCACCAGTTTTTGCAAGGGTCGATTTCTGGTCATCAGTTAGTTTTAGCTTAAGTTTGCCCAAACCTCTACTTTCATCAGTTAAAGCATTGTCGATTACGGCTATAAGGTCTACTTTTGTTAGTGCTTTTAATAAGTAGACGCGTGCCCGTGATAAGAGCGCATTATTCAATTCGAAAGAAGGGTTTTCCGTAGTTGCGCCAATAAATAATATCGTGCCATCTTCAATGTGAGGAAGAAAAGCATCTTGTTGCGCCTTGTTGAATCGGTGCACCTCGTCGACAAAAAGAATCGTTTTGCGCGCACTATTTAACTGCTGAAATTTGGCTTGTTCGATGGTGGAACGAATTTCTTTTACACCTGCTAATACTGCAGATATTGATTCAAAATGACACTCACATGCATTGGCAATAATTTTTGCCAGGGTTGTTTTCCCGACCCCTGGCGGCCCCCAAAGAATCATCGAGTGGGGTTGTTGATGCTCGATCGCTTCAAAAATTGATCTACCTGGACTTAGTAGATGGGGCTGCCCAATAAACTCCTTAACCGAAGTGGGGCGCAATCTAGCGGCTAGAGGCCGATAGACAGTGCTTTCAAGTTCTTCAGATAGTAGCAAGGAGTCCATAAGATGATTATAAGTGGAAGCGCAAAAACCCTACAGCCTTTATACTCTACCCCCGGCAATATTCCGAGCACAGCAGAGACAGCAGGAGTCCCTATAGAATGGCCAGTCCGATGTTTTTTGAAGATTTTGAGGTTGGTACAACCGAGGAGTTTGGTGAGTATTTGGTAACTGAAGAAGAGATTCTTGAGTTTGCTTCGAAATATGATCCTCAAGCATTTCATCTTTCTGATGAGGCTGCAAAGGCTACTCTTTTTGGAGGGCTTTGTGCTTCCGGTTGGCATACCTGTGCTATTGCGATGCGGATGCTTGTGGATAATATGCCGGAAAGCAACAACTCGCTTGGCTCGCCAGGGATTGACGAGCTGCGCTGGACTAAGCCGGTGTTTCCGGGTGACACCCTGCGTGTTAAGACTACTGTTCTTAGCAAGACGAATTCCCGTTCGCGTCCAGATGTAGGTAGTTTACAAATGCAAAATGAAGTGTTTAATCAGAAAAATGAATTGGTGATGAGTAACAAGCCCATTGTTATATATAGAAAAAGAGACATTGGTTAGATGTTCGAATGTGTTAGTTCTTCGCTCACTAATCTGCAATATCAATCCTGCTCCAGGGCATTTTAGCGATGGAGCAGGCAAAAGGTAGGAAAGACACCTGGCCCTTAAAATAGCTTAAGCAGTTTACTCAACTATCGCCTGTTGAACAGCATTTTCAAAGTCATACTGGGTTCGACTATGCGGTTGTTGCAGGAACAATACGGCAGTTAGTTCCTCCTCTGGGTCTGTCCATGACCGAGTGCCAAATGCACCTCCCCAACCAAATGCTCCCCCACTGCGGCGGGCATTGGAGGTAATTGGATCAACCGTTACTCCGACGGTATACCCGAACCCCATTCCTTCCTGGTTGCGCGAGAACCCCCGATAAAGATCACCAATTTGATTACTACCCATCATTCTGACAGAGCGAGGGCTTAGCAATCGATTGCCAAATAATTCACCACCATTTACCAACATTTGTTCAAACTTTAGATAATCCTCGGCGGTACTAGACAAACCTCCAGATGCCGAAAAATAACTTGTTGGCGGCCGGTCTAGAAATCGAGACATATCCCTATCGGTAATTATCACACGGCGGTTTTGGTATTCAGACGGCACGTTGAAGTAAGTATTGCTCATGTCGAGGGGATCGAAAATCCGTTCTTGCAAAAACTCTTCGAATGTTTGTCCCGAGACGACTTCTACAATACGTGCAACGACGTCTAAGCCGACTCCAGGGCTATAAGCCCAGCGAGACCCAGGCTGAAAGTCTAGAGCATAAGAGGCATATCGTGGCATTTCACTTTCAAGTGTGGCATCAGGATCGCGTTGTGAAAATCCTTGGATTGCGCTCCCTAATCCCCCGCTCGCTAAGCCCGAGGTATGAGTTAGTAGATCGTGGATCGTAATGTCTCGGTGGGCAGGAACTAGACGATGTTCAGGAATATTTTGGCGATCGACATTGTAAGGGCTTATGTTTTCATTCACAGATTCCTTTAATACAGCAACCTGCATGTCAGAAAATTCTGGAATATACATCGACACAGGATCTTCGGGGCGAATGAGCCCTTCTTCCACCATCATCATCGCAGCCACTCCTAAAACCGGCTTTGTGGAACTCATCATGATAAAAATTGCTTCGGGATCCATCGCTCGATTGTTATCTACATCCATTAAGCCATGGGTTTCGAAGTGCACTAATTTTCCATAACGTGCAACCACCGTAATAGCGCCTTGAACGTCACCGGCATCGATATGACGCTGCATAACTGTATTTATCTGTTCTAGTCGATCAGATGACATTCCAACTTCTTCTGGAGCAGCGCGAGGAATGTCCGCAGCAACTGCGAGATTCACTACCGCGATACTTAACAAGGAAAGCACTGCAACCATAGATGATTTAGTAAATATTTTTAAAGAGAAGATGATCATTCTAAGCTCGCTGTTTTAGTTAGTAGTGACCCATAGCCATTATCTGGGAAGTGGGGGAGTCAGGTATTGCACTCCCCCTCGGAGTTCTTTGAAGTAATATAGTAGAAGATTAGCCCAATCCCAATGATCCCTATACTGAATAATGCTTCCACTGGTCTCATAATTAGTGTGAATCCCAAAGTCCAGCCGGTTAATGTTAGAAAAATAATAGGCGGTAGAGGGAAAAGAAAGGAGCGGTAAGGTCTTTCTAAATCTGGTTGTCGCCATCGCAGAACAAATAATCCTAACACAGTAACAAAGGTGTTAAGTGCCATGGTAAATCCTGCAAATACAAGAATGGACTCGAATGTTGAAGATAAAATAAATAACACCGCAACAGATGATTGTAAATAAATCGCGGTGGCTGGTATTCCCGCAGAATTAGTTCGCGCTAAAAATTTCAAGCGAGGAAAATCTTCACCTATTACCTGCATTACACGAGGAGCAGCCATAGTCATAGCGCTGACTGTTGAAATCAACAATAAGGCTAAGGCAACTCCAAATATATTCCCAGCATTTTCGCCAAATGCAGCTTGAGCTGCAATGGCCCCAACTTCTATTTCCCCAACTAAGCTGTCCATTGGAGTTACGGTCAGAAATGAGTAATTGAGAGCGAGGTACAATATAGAAACTATACTGGTTCCAGTTATTAGAACCCAAGGGAGTATCCGTTGCGGATTCTCAATTTCACTGGATAAATAGGTTGCTGCATTCCAGCCGGAATAAGCGAAACTGACATAAATTAGTGCTACTGCAAACGTGCCACTTGTAATTATATCAAAATCACCTTCAACTGGAGTAAAGATAACTGGCTGAGGAGATTCTACGACGATCAAGGAGGCTGTAATAAAGACGATAATTACTGCAACTTTGAGTGCAGTGAATATAACTTGAGTGCTGCCACTGTTTCGATGATTGGTCGCATGCACGGCGGTCAGAATTAACAATAGAGCAACAGCAAATGTTTTTTCTAAAATTTGGTGAACATCGCCAAAGAGGGAAGACGTAAAGTAGGCGGCGAACGTCATTGCAGCAAGTGCGGTAGGAGCTGCGAATCCTACAGTCGTAGAAATCCAGCCTGATACAAATCCAGCCGATGGGTGATAGATTCGAGACAAAAAATTGTACTCGCCACCGGATCGGGGGAATGCTGCGCCAAGTTCTGCATAGGAAATCGCACCACAGAGAGCTGCGAGTCCGCCAACTGCCCATAAGAGTAGTAAAGCGAACCCGGAACGAATATCAACCAACTGAAAACCAAGACTAGTGAACACGCCAGTGCCGATCATATTAGCTACGATAACTGCAGTGACGGTGATGAAACGGAATTTGTCCGATGTCATTTTTGCTTAGTTCCTTTCATTAACGTTTTAATGATAAAGCCTAGAAAACAAGACGCCCTTAGTTGTTTGGAATATTGCGGGTTTCACCCGGAGTAACAAAAATATCTTGACCGCGCAATTCATTGGGTCGTCGAATTGGGTCTGCTGAAATCGTATCTGGAACATGAATGCCAACGCTGCGTTGTGGTTTTATACGATTGTCTAGAATACTTCTTCCTGCGGTTGTGCTTAAAAACCAATAAGGAGGTAATGCTAAATTTGGTGCGCGCTGCTCCCAATAATCCGCGTCGATTGCGAAATGGTCATCATTAGGGTCAGAGTCTCCTAGATGCAACACCGTGGAATTATCGTTAAGTGTCACCCGCCAGGCAATATTTTCTACATCGAGCATACTCATCGGCCAACCAGAGTGCGGAATGCGTACGGCCTCAACAAATAGATTCTCGTCATTAAAAGAAACAGGGTTATCGTTAAAGCCAAGGCTTACTGAATTTACTCGATCGAACACCGATGCACCGCTATCTCTAGCAGCAGAGCGCATTGCGACAATAGCCTGATTGGGGGCATAGAGACGAATATCCACTTGTGCTTCCATGAGTTCATAGATTTCTTCCGGTGAAAAATGATCGCCATGGTAATGGCTAATAAAAATAGCATCAACGTCGTCAAAAGGGGCTTCGCCATCAAACATGGCACGTTTCATTTCTTCTGTTGGGAGTAAATATTGGCCGTAGGTATTTGGAAACAGGGGGTCAAACAAAATCTTAGTTTCGCCATCACTAACCATGACTCCTTCATTCGCGATATAGAAAGCGGAAGGTCTAGAATCTTGTCCTTGTAGAGCGCTGACAAAAGTTAAGCCGAGAGTGAGTATTAATGTTTCAGTTAAATTAAGTAGTTTCATGATTAGCTCTGTTACTACTGTTTATAAGCGTAAGATGCTGAGTTTATTGCTAGAAATCACTGTCTGTGAATGCAAGATGGATTAATCAAACAAACAGTCAGGATCAACATTAGCCTTGTAACAGGAAAAATTTGGAGGCCTTCACAAAAAACCCATGCGCGCAGTGTAGCCTTTGAAGCGCTTACCCAGCAAATAATTGAGTGGCTGCATAATGGGGTTGAATCAATAGAGCTGATCTTTAGCCCACGGGTTACTAAAAGAGCAGGGTGATCGGTTTTGCTTAGCCGCCTAACATTGCCTAGAGATCAAGCCAGCCTAGATCAAATTCACTCAGCATTAATTCTAGTCCTTAACTAGAGGGTGACTCTCTCCTATAGAATAAACCCTATAAATTCCTTATGATTCTCTCGGATCTTGAAGCCATGGCCCCCAAGGTTCTGCTATAGTCGGGTGTAGTTACAATCTTCAACACCCTTACCGAAAACAGCGGAGGCTAATAATGAGAATAAACCCCACTGAAATTACAAAAACCCCCATAAATCAGACAGTTGTAGTTTTTTTCGCCCTTAGCTTTTCCACTTTCTTAAGTGCCCAAGACTGGCAGCCCGAATTCCTGAGTGATGGACAACCCAACATTACCGGTATGTGGAACAATGTTGGTGCTACAGCTACTCCATTGGAAATGCCTGCAGAATTTGATGGCAAAGTGCCCACGGCTGATCAAGTGGCAGACTTTATTTCCCGTCGCGATGAGGCTCGGAAGGGCAATGTTTGGGACGGATTTGAAAATAGTCAAGGTGTAGGTGCCTACGAAAATTATTGGTTTGATTGGTACTGGTCCGACGCAGTAGCCGACGCCCCTGCCTTAATTGTTGATCCACCAAATGGTCAGCTACCTGCTTATACAGTGGAAGCTCAAGAAGCGATTCGATTGAATGTTGTTCATGAGCATGATTCAGCAGCTACCGTTGAAGCTGGGGACCGATGTCTGTCCCGCGGCGTGTTTGGCATGATGATGCCAACTGCTTACAACAATGGAAAACTGATCATACAATCGCCAGGCTATGTGATAATCCATAGCGAAATGATTCATAATGCCCGAATCATCCCCATCGATGCTGGCGATCATTTAGATGAAAGAATTAAACTGTGGGAAGGAGATGCGCGCGGACATTGGGAAGGCAATACGCTTATTATTGAGTCAACCAATTTTAAGTATGTACGAAATATCCGTGCTCCTGGCAGAGGCAATCCACCTCAGAACGAAGGCCGCAAGATGATAGAAACTTTCACCTTCGAAGATGAGAACACACTGCGCTATACATTAACTGTCGATGACCCTTTAACTTACGAAGCACCTTGGACAGTTGCTTTTCCTTACCTCAAAGATGCCGAATACAAACAGTATGAGTACGCTTGTCACGAAGGAAACTATGCAATGGAAACTCGCTTAAGTGGTGCCCGCGTAGAAGAAAGAGGAATAGCTGAAACTGGCAGATAGTATTATAAGCAGTATCTAACATGAGGAAACTTATATCAGGTTTACTCGTTGTACTTTTCGTTAGTGCATGCGGACAAGAACAATCTGAGATGTCAGCGGCTGACGGAGATTGGCGCCATCATGGCGGCAATCATCGCTCAGAAAAATACTCTCCATTGGATCAGGTTAATGGCAGTAATTTCGGGCTGTTGGAAGTGGCCTGGCGTTACCGCAGTCCCGATTTAGAATTACCAGAAGAATTGGCCTACCCCACTGGCGACTATCGTGCAGTGCCCTTAGTTATCGATGGGGTTATGTATGTTAATAGCAACCACGGACTAATTTCGGCTCTCGATTCTGCAACAGGCGAAGAGTTGTGGGTCTTCGATCCGAAGAGTTATGAATTGGGTCCGCCTTTGTTCTCTCCCTTGCAAACCCGTGGTATTGAATACTGGACAGATGGTGAGATTGAGAGAATTTTTATTGCCACTTCAGGAAAGCAATTAGTATCTGTTGATATACAAACAGGGCAACCTGACCCCAATTTTGGCAATAATGGTTATGTAGATCTAAAACAAAACTTTGGTCGACTTGAGTTTGAGATGAACAATATAACTCACGGTGCACCTCCAATCGCTGTTGGTTCTACGGTGATTGTAGGTTCTAAAATCTATGACTTCTCCATGATTAATCGCAGTCCGCCCGGTCATGTGAGAGCGTACGATGCTTACACAGGTGACTTCAAATGGCGTTTTAACACCATCCCTCAGCAAGGTGAATTTGGCAATGAAACTTGGGAGAACGATTCCTGGCGAGTTACTGGAAACACCAATGTCTGGACTTACATGTCGGCAGATGAAGAAGCTGGGATTGTCTACCTACCCACTTCCACGCCCACTAATGATTACTGGGGTGGGTTTCGACTGGGAGAAAACTTGTTTGCCGAGTCTATTGTGGCTCTGGATATAGAAACGGGCGAGCGAATTTGGCACTTTCAGACAGTCCACCATGGAGTGTGGGATTACGATGTTGCCTCGGCACCAAACTTGGTAGACATCGAAGTTGATGGTAAAGCAATCAAGGCCATCGCCCAGGTCTCCAAGACAGCGTTCACTTATGTGTTTGATCGCATTACGGGTGAACCGGTGTGGCCAATCGAAGAACGGCCTGTCGCGCAGAGCGACATCCCAGGAGAACGGTTACATCCAACCCAGCCCTTTCCAACTAAGCCAGCACCGTTTGATCGGCAAGGAATCAGCGAAGACGATTTGATTGATTTCACTCCGGAAATCGCCGAAGCGGCAAGGGAAATGGCGCAGGAGTATGTGCTTGGTCCAATTTTTACGCCACCGATAGTTCGTGGCAGCAATGGTAAACGTTCTACCTTCGTCGTTCCCGGCGCTGGAGGCGGTGCGAATTTTCCAGGAGCAACAGTCGATCCGGAAACCGGAATTATTTATATTCCTTCGGCCACCTTACCTCATGGTATGGGACTAGTTGCTCCTCCCGAGGGGACTTCCGATTGGCCTTATATTATTCAAATGGACACTCAGATTGGACCCTTTGGCTTGCCGCTTCTCAAGCCCCCCTACCGCCGAATTACCGCGATTGACTTAAATACTGGAGAACATGTCTGGCAAATTCCCTTTGGCAAGGGTCCGGCAGATCATCCGATGTTGGAACACCTAGATTTACCAGCCTTGGGCAGTGTTTTTAGTGATGTGGTGGCAGAAGGAGGTGTCTTGATTACTAAGACTTTGTTGATTTCTTATCTAGCACAGAAAGATGAAATAGATCCCGAGGCCCATGGTTCGATTTTGGTTGCCCATGACAAAATGACTGGCGATCTTCTGGGGGAAGTCATGGTAGAACAACGACTGCACGGACCGCCGATGAGTTATCAGGTTGATGGAAAGCAATATATCGCTGTCGCCGGTGGTGGTCGCGATGATGACAACGAACTACTAGTATTTGCCTTACCTAATTAGTTGGTTGTTACTAGAGGAGGAAAGGCTTCTATGAAAACAGCCGCTCACCGTTTTTTCTTTGCTGGGCTTTGTTTGCTTCTCTTATTTTGCAATTCAGACGACGCAGGGAAGCCAAATCAAATTAGCCAGGAGTGGCGTCATGCTGGTGCGGATCACAGCTCTGCAAAGTATTCACCCCTTGATCAGATTGATGCAAATAACTTTAACTCTTTAGAAATCGCTTGGCGCTGGAAATCTGCAGACCTTCGTTTAGACGAAGGCGTTGGCTATGGAACTGCTGATTATCGCGCTGTACCGCTGGTAGTACATGGCACGATGTATGTTAATACGAATCACGGCATGGTGGCGGCACTGGATCCAATCAGCGGTGAAGAACTTTGGGTTTTCGATCCCGAGAGCTATCGTTTTGGACCACCTATTCAAACTAATATCATGATTCGAGGTATCGAATATTGGACAGACGGAAACATCGAAAGAATTTTTGTGGCAACGTTAGGCAAGCAACTCCTATCTTTGGATATTGACACCGGGTTGCCGGATCCGAATTTTGGTGAGGGTGGATACATTGACCTAAGTCAGAACTTAGGACGATTGGAATTTGAATCTAATTTCATTACCGCGGGTGCGGCACCGATCGCTGTTGGTGATTCCTTAATCGTGGGTTCAAAGATCTTCGATTATGGCATGTACAACCGTTCACCTCCTGGCTTCGTGCGAGCTTTTAATACTTACACAGGCGAATTGAAATGGAGATTTAATACCATTCCTCAGGAAGGTGAAGAATTCACTGAAACCTGGGAAAACAATTCCTGGCGAACAACTGGTAATACTAATGTATGGACCTTTATGTCTGCCGACGACGAGGCAGGCATTGTTTACTTGCCTACTTCAACTCCCACGAATGATTATTGGGGTGGCATGCGACTTGGTGAAAATCTTTTCGCGGAATCTCTTGTGGCTCTGGATGCTGATACTGGTGAGCGCCTTTGGCACTTTCAAACGGTCCACCATGGTGTGTGGGATTATGATCTAGCGTCCGCTCCAAACTTAGTGGATATCGTTGTTGATGGTCGTCCTATTAAGGCAGTTGCGCAGGTATCGAAGACAGCATTTACTTTTGTGTTCGATCGAATTACTGGTGAACCAGTTTGGCCAATCGAAGAACGGCCCGTTGCAGCAAGCACAGTCCCCGGAGAAAGGGCACATCCAACGCAGCCCTTCCCAACTAAGCCAGCGCCTTTTGATCGTCAAGGAGTTAGCAAAGAGGACCTCATCGACTTTACGCCGGAGATAGCAGCGGCAGCTCTCGAGATTGCCGACAACTTTCTACTAGGCCCACTTTTTACTCCGCCTATTGTTCGTGGCACCGATGACAAACTCGCTACTTATGTTGTTCCTGGAGCCGGCGGTGGTGCAAATTTTCCTGGAGCCAGCATTGATCCAGAACACGGCATGCTTTATGTGCCATCGGCAACCCGTCCCAGCGGTATGGCATTGATAGAGCCGCCTCAGGGTAGCTCGGATTGGCCTTTTATTATTCAAATGGAGCGACAGCAAGGTCCGTTTGGTTTGCCATTGTTAAAACCTCCCTATCGCCGTATCACTGCTATTGACCTGAATACTGGTGATCACTTGTGGCAAGTTCCTTTTGGTAGAGGGCCGGTCAATCACCCCTTACTTGAACCTTTAGAGCTACCGCCAATGGGAAGTGTATTTAATGACGTGGTTGCCGAAGGTGGCCTGCTAGTCACGAAGACTTTGCTTATTTCCTTTCTTGCCCAAAAAGATGAAATTGGCCCCGAAGCTCGTGGTTCGATCTTAATTGCCATTGATAAGCGGACAGGTGAAACGGTTGGAGAAGTCATGGTTGATCAACGCTTACATGGACCGCCAATGACTTATAGTTTGAATGGTAAACAATACATAGCTGTAGCCGGCGGTGGCAGAAATAATGATGATGAACTGTTGGTTTTCGCACTGGGTACAGAGTAAAAATTCGTAACCGTATTTTTACTTTTTAGTCAGTCTGGACTAAGGTAGGGATTTGTAGTTCGATCTGGAGAGGAACCTCATGTTGAGAGGCATAAACAAGAAGAATATCCTTCAGAGTCTGGGGGTTGCTGCAATATTAATCGCTAGCCCGAGCCTGGCGCAACAAGGTGCTATCGTATCCTGGCAGGGTGATTTATCGCAGATAGCGAGTACCGATTGGAACTATGATCGTGCAGCTCACCTGCTGGAAAGAGCCGGTTTTGGTGGCACTCCAGAGGATATCCAAGCCTTAGCTTTGATGTCTCCTAGCGAAGCAGTGGGCGCCCTAGTATATTTTGATCCTTCCGATAATAGTCATCTACATGCTTTTGATCATTCTGGAATCCATGACCCAGGAATAGAACCTTTTCCGCCAAGCCGCCCCGCTACTACTGAGCTCGCAAAGCAAAATGGTGAAGTGCTTGGAATTAAAGTTAAGCCTACAGGGAATCGCCGCCTTCAACCTGTTGTTAATAAATTCTTCTACTGGTTAAGAGCTAGTGTGTTGGAAACCAACCGCGTCGCCTACTGGTGGGCTAATCGAATGGTGGCTTCGAATAACCCTTTGCAGGAAAAAATGGCACTGTTTTGGCATGGGCATTATGCCGTCAATGAAACTAAGGTTCGGGACTACCGAAAACTATTGATGGAGCTGGAGTTGTTCCATGAAATGGGTACCGGCAATTTTCGCGACTTGATGGTCGCGGTGGCCCAGGATCCAGCCATGCTTTCTTTTCTTGATGCGGGGGTAAATGTTAAAGGAGCGTCGAACGAAAATTTCGCGCGAGAAATCATGGAACTCTTTACTATGGGAGTTGGTAATTATTCCGAGACTGATATTCGGGAAGCCGCACGAGCGTTTACTGGCTGGAATTACGTTGATCTCGAATTTGTTATTAATGAAGCCCAACATGACGATAATGAAAAACAATTTCTTGGGCACACTGGGAATTTCGATGGCATTGAAGTTATCGACATCATCATGGACCAGCAAGTTACTGCGGAATACATAGCTGGCAAGATCTATCGATTCTTCGTGAGGGATGATTTAACTCCAGAAACTCAAATAGAATTAGGTAATATATTTCGAGAGGCAAACTATGAAGTTGCGGCCTTGCTTGAAAATTTATTTCTCTCAAAAGATTTTTACAGCGCCGCTTCGGTTGGAACTCATATAAAGAGTCCAGTAGAGTTGGCTATTTCTACTTACATCAAATTAGGATTAGATGATGCGCCGGGTGTTCCTGATTTTAATCAAGCTACTGGCGCGCTAGGCCAAACATTATTTCGTCCACCTACAGTCGCAGGTTGGGCTGGGGGGCGGAGCTGGGTTACGCCTGGATTGTTGTTAGAACGCGGAAATTTTGCACGGGATGTTTTATTCCCGGACATCAACTTTATTCCTTCTGATCGCCGCAATGGTAGTCGAGAAATCCAAAGTGTAGCCCGTCGCATACGTGAAGGAATGGATATCACTTCTGCTACTCAGCCTTCAAGTATTGGGGAAGGGCAAGTCATGGCTGAATCAAATATGTTGGCGGATCGAGATGAGGATTTTAATACGCGATACGGCAGCTTCCGCGGCTGGCAGATGGCTATAGAGCGAGTTAAGCCGATTCCAAGACACACGGCTCGATTGAATTTGAGTAAGATGGTCAAAAACGAGCAACTAAATAGTACAGCTGACGTAGTCGATTATTTTATTGCGCGTTTTTTGCGTGTTGAGCCTGGAGCAGATTCACGTGCAATGTTAATTGATTTTTTGACTAATGAATTAGGAACAACAGACATAGGAAATGCAGAGTCTTATATGGAAGATTCATTACGCATGACTTTGCATCTGTTGTTGAGTCAGCCCGAATATCAACTCAGCTAATTTTTTTCTGGGCTGAATTAGACAGAACACTGAAAAGAAGAATACTTATGAAATCAAAAGATTTGTTTAAAAATAAGATGAAGCGCAGAGAAGTACTGCAGAAAGGCTTGGCTGGAATGGGAATCGCAGGTTTAGCGGGAGCCACACTTGCGCCCTCGATGTTTGGCCGGATAGCAGAAGCACAAGCGCTGGCTGCAGCCAATGGCAAGATTCTGGTCGTTTTGGAATTATCGGGCGGTAACGATGGCTTGAACACGGTTGTACCCTATGGAGATGATGCCTACTATCGCCATAGGCCAGAAATTGGCTTGCCTAAAAATGATTTACGCATTCTTGATGATCATTTTGGTTTAAATCCAGGAATGGCTGGCTTCGAGAATCTCTATAAAGATGGGAAGATGGCTATTGTGCATGGTTGTGGCTATGAAAATCCTTCGTTCTCTCACTTCACTTCCATGGCCTACTGGCATACAGCAGCGCCAAACAGTGGTGAAGAATACGGTTGGGTAGGGCGCTTGGCTGATGACATGGAACCTTCTGCCCCATCGAATTTTGTTGTTAATATAGCTTCGCGTCAGTCTTTAGCTGTCCGCAGTGAGCAGCACGTGCCAGTAGTATTTGATCAACCTAATCGGTTCATGCGTGAAGCTTTCCATGAGGAAAAAGACGCATTAGCCCGGGTACCTGACGTAGGTGAAGTAGAAAATCCTTCGCGCCGGTTCTTACAAGATATTGCCCGTAGTGCTAATGATGCATCCGCATTAGTTAGACAGGCCTGGTCAAACTACAGATCGCCGGTCGACTATGGTGTTAATAGTCTTGATTTACCTAAAGTCGTTTCCTTAATCGATGCAGGCATGCCTACTAAACTCTATTATGTCTCCTATCGCAACAATGCATTCGATACCCATGTTTTCCAAAACAACGTGCACCGACGATTGCTTACTTATACTTCAGACGCTGTTGCTGCATTTGTTCGAGACCTTGAAAGAATCGGTCGTGCCGATGATGTAGCGTTAATGATATTTTCTGAATTTGGCCGACGGGTCCCAGAGAATGTCAGCTTGGGTACAGATCATGGAGCGGCTAACGTTATGTTTGTTGTTGGCAATCAGGTAAAAGGTGGTCATTACGGCGAAATACCAAGTCTCACTAATTTGGGAGAAGGTGATAATCTGGCCCATACCACTGATTTTCGACGCGTTTATCAAACTATGACTCAAGGGTGGCTTGGCCACGATTCCAGCTCAGAGTTGCTTAATGGTCGATTCCAAGCTTTTGATATGTTTGTTTAAGTAGATAGGCTATAAAAATATAGCGTCAAGTATCACGCATTAGTACTTTTTTTTAATCTTAACCAAGAAACTATTCAAAGGAAAATAGTCATGCAGAGAATCTTCGGCATAGGATTTTTTGTGGTGTTAGTTTCTCAAGGTTTAGCTCAAGCTCAAGCTCAATTGCCGGTTGGCGATGCACTAAGCCGTGCTCAAACAATAGATGGTCACTACATAAGCTGGAAGGAGCATTTGATCGATGGTCTAGAACTCACAGGTGTGGATATTAGTGGCAGCGATGGCTTGGCGATGGCTGACTTAGACAAAGATGGGTTTGAAGATATTGTGTCAGTGCATGAGTCGGACAACACTTATGATTCCTCACAAGTGCTTCCAGGCTTTCAACCTCCACCTCGAGGACATGTCCGCGTCGCTTTTGGATCGGCCGACCCTGATAACTGGGTAAATATTACTCTAGCAGAAGGTGCGGAAGCTTCCGCTGCAGAAGACGTAGCAATAGGGGATGTGAATGGAGATGGATACCTTGACGTCATGGCGGCGGTTGAAATCTCACACCTGCTTTACTTACAAAATCCTGGCGCGAATGCCCGAAATGAAACCTGGGACCGGCTAATCATCCCTATTACACAAAATCGTGGTTCATTCATTCGCGTCTATCTCGAAGATATCGATGGGGATGGCACCCCTGAAGCAGTTACTCCTAATAAAGGGGCACAAAGACCTGGCCCTGATGACTACGCCAGATCGACTCCAGTATCGATATTTAAAGTCAGTGGAGATCCTCTAGTTGGCAGTAATTGGGAAGAGCAGATTTTAGGCCGTTATAGCGTACCGCGTAATTCTGAGCCTTTTGATTTGGATCAAGATGGTGACTTAGATATTTTGGTTGGAAGTACCGGTGAGAGACGAATTATCTTTTTCGAAAATGTCGATGCGGCCAACATGGAGTTTGTTGAGCACGCAGTAGGAATTAATGGGCCCGCAATGCAAGGTTTCCGAATTCGCTATTCTGACCTTAGCGGTGATGGTCGGCTCGATATGATTAGTCAGACCGGCAGAACGAATCTCGCTTGGATAGAGCAACCTGCTCGCAAAGGCGATGCCTGGAATTCTTATCCTATTGGAACTTTTAATACCGACACAATGACTGGAATCGAAATTGCAGACATAGATGGCGATGGAGATATAGACCTGATGGCAGGTAGCTATAGTGCTGGAGATCGCATGGATGATGAAAGCAACGATTCAAATCGTCCCCTGGGACGGCTAGCCTGGTTTGAAAATCCTGGTGATGCGAAATCAGCATGGGCTCGTCATGATATTTCACGCCGAATTCGAGCAATGTATGACAAATTTATAGCTCGGGATATGGACGGTGACGGAGATATCGATTTCGTCACTACCCGAGGTAACAGCTACCCCTATGATGGTGTTATGTGGCTAGAACAAGTAAGAACAGAGTCCCCAGTAGCGGCATTTGCAAGAGCCCGGGACGAAGACAGCCCAGAAATGCCACTGCCAGATTAGTCCCAACCGCAAACTCGAATAGTTAATTAGACCTTTGGTAATCCAGATTATCAAATTCAAGTGTAAATGTTACTGGCACTGATACTGGTAAATAACATATTGCATCGTCACAAGCTTGGTAATCGAGTGAGCCAGAAAGGGTTAAGGCTTGAATCTCTTTCAACTCTTCTTCTTTCTCCGCGGAAGCATCTACGACAGCTTGCTGCAATATCGTAAAAGGTCTCAAGTAAACGGGTACATGCTCATCAAGCGGTTTAAAGTGATAAATTTCTGATTCTGGAAATTCAACACCTTCGAATCTGACAAATTCCGAGGGGGCCATGTTTAATCCAATAACACGATAGCCCATGTCGTCTGCACCGGGTGCATATACATGCATATTTTTGTTGGGCTCAACATCTACAGCTAATGAAAACATCGAACCATTAGTAACTATCGGATTGCTTGGGTAAGCAGTGAATTTAAGTTGTGCTGTAGACCCTTCAATTGCAGCAATTGGTGTTAAAGCAATGCCTTCTTTTAACATGACATTCGATGTTGTCACTCTTTCACGATAAAACTCTTCGAAGTAACGCGAAGTGACGATGCCATTGGCATCCAACATAAAAGTGCCTGGGAATGGCGTACCATTTATCATTTTTCGAAGCTGTGGTGAATCGAAAACTTCTGCAGCAACAAATCGATGCACGTCAGCAGTCACATCTGGGGCATTAGCACGTGGTCCAAGGCCTTCGGCTACAACAGTATTTAGGATGCCGAAATCGGCGATTACTGATGAGTCTTCATCTGACAAAAGGGGGAAAGTAATTCCTCGACGTTCGGCAAAATTAGACAAAATTTCCACCGAATCATAGCTGATAGCGGCAACACCGATACCTGCGTTGTTTAATTCTTCTAGGCGGTCTTGCAGCTCCACGAGCTGAGCTTTGCAATAGGGTCACCAACTAGCAGAACGATGAAACAACAACATCGCACCATTCGGGCCCATAATGGATTGCAGTGTTTGTTGAATTCCCTGCTGATCAGGAAGCGTGAATTCTGGAACACTCTCGCCAATTTTTGGGCCAAGGGTATCTATATCAACGCCAGTTAGAGATTGAGCGGCTGCCATGCTTGAGATTCCGGCCGAAATTAAGAAGATGACCCCCGACACTAACAGCTTGAACAGCGTAAATCTTTTAGGGATTCTTGACGCAATTACCATAGCTGGAGAATTCATAGATCGCCTCGTTTTGTTCCGCATCATACCATGAGCAAACAGGCATAATACTAGCCCCCTAGTTATCCTCATGTCTTAAGTTTTTGTTACACTGAGCGGACTGTATAGTCTATGGGAAAACTCTAATGCAAACGAGACTATTTCTCGGCCTCTTAGGCTTGTTTCTTGCTTCCTGCGTTCCGGAGAGTGAGCAAACTACTCCTGCTGTGGGTGAATGGCATCATGCCGGTGGCAGTCATTTCTCGGATAAGTACTCGCCTCTGGACCAAATCAATTCCAGCAATTTTAGTGAACTTGAAATCAGCTGGCGTTGGCAATCCATCGATGTAAATCTTCCGCGTAGCATTGCTTATGCTACTGGTGACTATAGAGCGGTTCCCTTGTTAGTTAATGGTGTTATGTACACTAATACTAACCATGGCCAGGTCGTGGCATTGGACCCGGGCACCGGCGAGCTCCTTTGGAGTTTCGATCCAGAGAGTTATGCTCTAGGCAGGCCAGTATTCTCGCCAGCGCAAACTCGGGGAATCGAGTACTGGACTGATGGTGATATTGAGAGAATCTTTATTGCTACTTTGGGAAAGCAACTCGTTTCCATAGATATTCATACGGGTCAAACAGATCCAAATTTTGGTGACAATGGCTATGTGGATCTGCGTGATAATTTTGGCAAGCTAGAATTCGAAATCGAGAATATCACTCATGGAGCGCCCCCAATCGCGGTTGGCTCATCCGTTGTTGTCGGCTCTAAGATTTTCGATTACACACTTTTTAATCGCAGCCCCCCGGGGCATGTGCGTGCCTATGATGCTTACACCGGTCAATTTAAATGGCGTTTCAACACTATCCCACAGGCAGGGGAAGATTTTACGGAAACCTGGGAGAACAACTCCTGGCAAGAAGCAGGTAATACCAATGTCTGGACCTTTATGTCTGCAGACGATGATGAAGGAATCGTTTACTTGCCCACATCTACACCAACTAATGATTATTGGGGAGGAAAACGCTTAGGCGAAAATCTATTTGCAGAATCACTTGTCGCTCTTGATGCTGAGTCCGGCGAGCGCCTGTGGCATTTTCAAACGGTCCATCATGGTCTCTGGGATTACGATGTGGCGTCAGCACCAAACTTGGTTGATATCGAGGTTGATGGCCAAGCCATCAAAGCAGTCGCACAAGTTTCAAAAACTGGATTCACTTATGTATTTGATCGCTTGACAGGTGAACCGGTTTGGCCGATTGAAGAAAAACCAGTTCCGCCCAGCAATGTCCCAGGCGAGAGGGCGCATCCGACGCAACCTTTTCCGACTAAACCTCCACCTTTTGAAAAGCAAGGAATGACCGAAGAAGACTTAATTGATTTCACTCCTGAAATTCATGCAGCTGCTCAAGAGATTGCGTCAAAGCTAGTGCTTGGCCCAATCTTTACCCCGCCTATTGTGCAAGGTACTGATGGGAAAGATGCTACCGTATTTTTGCCTGGTGCTGGCGGAGGTGCGAATTTTCCAGGAGCAAACATTGATCCGGAAACTGGTATTCTCTATGTGCCCTCCCATACCCGTCCTTACGCGATGTCTCTGATAGAGCCAGATGATCCTGAGTCTGATTGGCCCTATGTAATTAATGTGCAGCGCAACATTGGCCCAATGGGTTTGCCTCTTACTAAGCCTCCTTATCGCCGGATCACCGCCATTGATTTGAATACTGGCGAACATGTTTGGCAGGTACCATTTGGCAAAGGCCCTGCAAACCATCCTTTATTAGAGCATTTAAATTTGCCAGATCTAGGAAGTGTGTTTACCGATGTTTCCGCAGAAGGCGGAATTCTGATTACGAAGGGATTAGTAATTTCTCACCTTCCCCAAAAAGATGAAGTTAGTGAAGATGCCAACGGTTCGGTCTTAGTTGCTTATGACAAACTTACGGGTGAAAAGGTGGGTGAACTGATGGTCGACCGGCGACTGCATGGGCCAGTCATGTCTTACCTCCATAAGGGTAAACAGTATATCGCCGTAGCAGGTGGTCGTTTCGATACTTCGGAGATGATGGTTTTTGCTTTGCCAGAGGTTTAAGGTTTAAAGATGTTAAAAAGAAAAATAGAGAGAAGGGGAAAAAAACTAAGGAAGTTAGAAGGCAGGCAACTTAAACGCCTTATGAATTTCGCCAGGGGTCTTCTATCTATCGCATTGAGTCTTAGCTTATTGGCCTTACCCGAAATTGTAACTGCTCAAACGGTTACTTTCAGCGAAGCTCAAGTTCAGGAAGGCAAGCAAGTCTATGATCTAAATTGTGCATCTTGCCATGGCGTCAACCTGGAGGGGGCCGCAGTCATCCCGGGTTTGTCCGATGCTACTTTTGCTTCGAAGTGGAGTGAAGCGCCATTGGAGCAGTTTGCGCGCGATTTGCAGCGAATGCCGCCAGGAAATCAGGACGCTATTTCTGAGGAAAACTACCGGCAACTTGTTGCCTATATACTTTCCAACAATGGCGTCGCGTCGGTGACTGATGACGAAACTATTGATTTAGGTTTGCAAGCTGATCTTTACTTACCACAACTTATCGAGAATTCGCGTGTTAGGAATTTTGTGATTGCCGAGGGAGCAGCTCAAATTCTGAATAACTACACGACCGTTACCCAAGACATGTTATTGAACCCACCAGAAGAAGATTGGCTTTTATGGCAAGGAAGCTATGACAACCACGGTTTCAGTAGGCTTGATAAAATTAATCGTCAAACGGTTACCGACTTGGAACTCAGCTGGCGTATGCCGCTTCAGACTGGAGTCAATAATCCTGGACCGATTGTACATGATGGAGTCATGTATCTTTTTACTTTTCCGGATACTGTATTAGCGATAGATGCACGCAACGGAGCGTTACTGTGGCGATATGAGTATCAATCTGAAGTTGCTGCCAGTCAGAAGAAAGGCATTGCGTTGTTTGGCGATACGGTTTATATGCCCACATCAGACCTTCATGTTCTCGCACTCAATGCTCGTAGTGGTGAATTAGAGTGGGACTATGAAATAAAAACTGACGAAAAATATGAAGGCTATCACTTGCGTATGGCGCCATTCATAGTTGGTGATACAGTCATACAAGGTATTACGTCATTGCGTATTCCTGAAGGCGGCTGGATAGAAGGCATTGATCGAGAAACAGGCGCGCAAAAGTGGCGTTTTTATACGATTCCGCGCCCCGGGGAACCTGGCGGTAATACCTGGAACGGCATCCCTATGGAAGAGCGTAGCGGTGGATCGGTATGGAATGCTGGCGCCTATGACCCTGAATTAAACCTTGTTTATTTTGGTGTAGCTCCTACTTACAACACGGCACCACTACTTTATCCTGTCAACATAGACGGCATCACAAATGACGCTCTTTACACTAACGCCACGATCGCACTGAATCCGGATTCTGGTGAACTAGTTTGGCACTACCAGCATATTGAAAATGACCAATGGGACCTAGATTGGGCTTTTGAACGGCAAATAATCAATATCAGTTTCGAAGGAGAAAAACGTAAAGCAGTTATCAATATGGGCAAATTAGGAATTTTAGATGCAGTCGATGCGGCGACAGGTGAGTTTTTGTTTTCCATGGACATGGGTTTGCAGAATGTAGTCACAGCGATCAATCCAGAGACTGGATACAAAACTATTAATCCCTACACTATTCCCCAATTAGAGGAGCAGCGTCTAATTTGCTCAAATCACTACGGTGCTAAGAGTTGGCCGCCTGCAGCTTTTAATCCGATCAGCAGGAAATTGTTTTTGCCTCTTAATGAAGGCTGCCTTGAAGTTGGGCCCGATGGGCGCTATCAAATACTGACCACAAATATACAAATGAGAGAAGCTCTATTCCCTGGTAGTAATGGCAATATGGGTCGAATCCAGGCCTTAGATCTCGACACACAGGAATTCGATTGGCGCCACCGTCAACCGAGTCCAGTCATTAGTTCGATCCTTGCGACTGCAGGAGGAATAGTTTTTGCGGGCGACCTTAATCGTCATTTTCGCGCCTTTGACGATGATACTGGTGAAATTCTTTGGGAGGCCTTGCTTGATGATGTTCCCAGTTCCACCATCATAACTTATGAGATAGAAGGCATTCAGTATGTCGCTATTGTCGCCGGCCAAACTGGATACCATGTAAATGATTGGGCAAGGATGTACGGAATCTTCGCAGAACCTGAAGGGATGCCAGTAAATGACGCTCCCAAAGGTGGTGCTGCGATCTGGGTTTATGCCTTAGAGCACTAATAAGAAATCATTGGCAATTTTTACCTTCCATTTAATTCTTCACTTTGCGGTGCCCGCCGGGGTCACTGCAGCGTTTTTCCGACAACATTGGCAAAAGGCTTACCTGTTTATGCTTTCTGCAATGTTGATTGACATCGACCATATTCTTGCTAATCCTATCTTTGATCCGAATCGATGCAGTGTCGGCTATCACCCACTTCATGAGCCTTTGGTTTTGCCTATATATTTCCTTTTAGCGGGTTATTCTAAAACACGCTACCTTGGAATCGGTTTGTTAATCCACATACTACTGGATTCTGTGGATTGTCAAATAACGAATGGGGTTTGGTTTATTTGAGTTCACAAAAATGACTTAAAACGCGAATGCAGTCGACATGAATGGTCATTTTCTCCATGCTTATCGAAGTTTGTAAGCTGCTGAAATGCCGAACTATGGCCCGTATTGAAACCGGGCTGATTCAGCGGATTGGAGGAGGAAACTGCTGTAGTTGAGGGATCTTAAAGCCTTTGTTTTCTTCGCTAAATCAGAGCGCTTTCTAAAGATTTGACGTAAACTCCGTGACATTCGACCCAAGCGACTCAACTTTTGATACCACCCATGTTAGGTTTCCCTATTATGTGTTATTCAACTAGAAATTTGCTGATTGCTCTTTGTAAGGCTGTAAGTGCAATAGCTTTAGCTGGCTCGGTTCATGCACAGGACATAGCAGTGACCCATTGCGATGGCAGTTGTCCGCAATATCAGTCAAGCTTGGCTGCGACTCGAGCCAACGTCGTTATTCATCATGTCTATGCGGCTGGAATTAATGGTGATACAGGATTAGCGGACTGGGTATCTTATCGATTAACAGATGAAGCAATTGGTGTCGCGTCACTCTTGCCGAGAGTGTGGCAGCCGGATCGCTTAATGGAATATTCTGGAATTGATGATGTTCTAGAAATTAGTTCCTCCGGATTACGCTTAGCTGAAATTGCTGTTAGTAACAATCCTTATGCCGGCATTGGTGAGCTACCTGAAGAAAATGATGAGAGTGCTAGATTGGCCCCGATAACTTCTTTTGCCAATACGCCATACTGGTCTGATTTAAATAACGTGACCAATATGGTCCCCATGCCTAAGTCCCTGCGTCTTGGCCCCTGGTTGCATCTGGAACAAAGCTTAAATGGGCTGGTTGCTAAAACTAAAGAGTTGCAAGTGATCAGCGGACCTTTATTTCTAATAGGTAACTTAAGTACTACACCGACGGCCACTGCGATTGAGCCCGCCGCTTATTACAAAATAGTTGCTGACGAAAATGAACTAGTTACTTTTATCTTCCCCAAAGAATTAGGGCAATTCGATTCCTATTGCGGTCAAACTACTGATTTAGAGCAACTGCAGGAAATGGTGTCGATCAATTTTTTCCCTGACCGTAAAATGGTTCACTCTGAACAGTTACTTTCGAATCTAAACTGCTCTAAATAATAAGAGTAGTTTCTAGACCTGTCCTTTTTCAAAGCCAACTTCCATGTGTACCTCTTGCATGTATTTGCAAGCAAGAGGTATAAGTAGGCTGTAGGCTTAGAAAAGACAAAATAACAATAGTAATAGAAGGAGTGCTATATGCTAAGCGCAACCGTTAGTGATAAGAGTTTAAAAGTAGCTCTATTATTGGGAATGGGACTCCTACTTTCTGCGCAAGTTGCGGCTCAAGACAACCCTTACCAGGTGGAGTATTACTGGGGTGAACTACCCAGTGATAGACCCATGGGCGTAGTTACCGGCGTGCAACCGGATCCTGACGGTGAGCATATCTGGATAGTTGAGCGCTGTAGCGCGAATCAATGCGGTGGCTCAGATCATCATCCGATCCATAAGCTGGACAAAGATGGCAATACCGTGAAAAGTATCGGCGCTGGCCTATTTGCCTGGCCTCATGGTTTTGATATGGATGCTGACGGCAATTTTTGGGTTACCGAGGGAGCACCCGAAGGCGATGCGCGCGGCGCACCGGGCGTTGAAAGGGGCATGGGTCATCAAGTTGTAAAAATCAATCAGGATGGCGAAGTGTTAATGCGTCTTGGGGAAGCCGGCGTGCCAGGAGACGACGAAACACATTTTAATGGACCAAGCGCCGTTATTGTCGCACCCAATGGTGAGTTATGGGTTGCGGATGGCCATCGCGGAGGCAATAACCGCATTATGAAATTTTCTGATGAGGGAGAATTTCTTTTTCAGCTGGGCGGCGGGGTAAATGATACCAGTCGCGAGAGTGGACAATTTAATGATCCCCATGATTTGAAGATGGACTCTCTAGGCAGGTTGTTTGTGGCAGACCGGGGTAACAATCGCATTCAAATCTTCAATCAAGACGGTGAATTACTCGACATCTGGACTCAATTCGGTCGGCCCAGCGGTATTTGGATCGATGAAAATGACAAAATCTTTGTGGCAGACGGCATGTCTGGAGAACAATGGAACCGAGGTTGGGAGAGAGGCATTCGCATTGGTGATGCTAACACCGGATATGTAACAGAATTTATTCCTGATTATGAAATTCCTACAGGCAGTGGTATTGAATTTCTAGCCTCTGATGATGAAGGCAATATTTATGCAGGGCAGGTAGGTCGGCAGCGGTTTGAAAAGTATGTGCGAACGCGGCCCTAAGAAAAGCTAGCAAGGAGTGTATATATGAGTTATGCAGAAGGAATACTTAATGGTAAGAGTGCTATTGTAACAGGCGGTGCCACTGGCATTGGTTCTTATATTGTTCGCAAGCTTGGAACGCTCGGTGCGAAGGTAGGGATTGTCTCTCGCAAAGAAGAAAATCTCATCGAAGCAGCAAGAAAGTTTAAGCAAGACGATGGTCTTGATGTGGTCTGGCGAACTGGTGATGTACGCGATCCTGATGGCATCAAGAATTCCTTCGACGAATTAGCGGGAGATCTCGGCGGTATCGATATCCTTGTTTGCAACGCGGCAGGCAATTTTATTTGTCCTACTGAAGAATTATCTTGGAATGGTTGGCGAACTGTTATCGAAATAGATTTAAATGGTACATTTAATTGTTGTCAGGCAGCGCTTTTGCACTTGAAAGCAGCAACTGATGGCGGTCGCATTATTTCTATTAGTACTACTCAAGCTGACTATGGCTGGCCTGGTGCTGCCCACGCAGGCGCAGCAAAATCTGGGATTCAGAATCTAATGAAAACGCTTTCGGTAGAGTGGGGGAAATTCGGTATTCGTGCTAACTGGGTATCACCTGGCCCAATCGAGGGTACCGAAGGGGTTGACCGGCTCATTATTCAGCAAGGATTAGCGGATCAGGTAAAGGAAAGAATACCACTTGGCACCTTTGGAGAAGGAGATGACATTGCCAATGCGGTTGTTTATTTGTCTTCTGCTACTGGAAGATATGTTTCTGGAACGGGGCTGGCTGTAGATGGTGGCAGTCAATGGGATAGAGGTCGCTAGAATTTCAAGAAGTAGGAGAGTCTATGTCTTTAAGCGCAAAGCTAAAAACTCTTGTTTCAATGATGGTGCTACTGTATTTCACAGTAAGCACAACGCAAACTAATCCTTACCAGCTAGTCGATGCGCCAAATCCCCCACCTCATCTTAATGATGGGCGTTGGGGAGAAATGATTCAGGTTAGAATAGGTCCTCAAGAAAATGTCTACGTTTATCACCGCTGTTTCAAGGTAGTTCTTGGCGATCCTTTGGTGGCTCCAGGCCATTCTGATGGATTGACTGCTAACTGTCTTGGACGATGGTCTGGTTATCCACCCATTTTAAAATTTGCACCTGATGGCGAATTTCTCGCTGGTTTTGGTGCTGGATTGGTTGGAAGGCCCCACGGCTTCAATTTGGATCACGAAGGTAATATGTGGGTTACTGATGTAGCTCTGATCGATAACGAAATGGGTGCTGTCGTGCATAAATTAAATCCCCGTGGCGAATTGGAGATGACCCTTGGGCAGCGTGGAATTGTAGGTCAGGATGAACGTACTTTTAACCGCCCGGCTAGCGTCATCGTTGCCGAGAGCGGTGATATTTTTATAGCCGATGGTGAAGGGCCTAACAACCGCATCATGAAATATTCATCAAATGGCGACTATTTGATGGAATGGGGAACGACGGGATCTGGTCCAGGTGAATTCAACACTCCCCATGATCTTGCTATGGATTCCCAAGGGAGGTTGTTCGTAGGTGATCGCGGGAATAATCGAATTCAAATTTTTGACCAAGATGGTACCTACATAGACGAGTGGACTCACTTCGGCAGACCGAGCGGAATCTACATCAACAAGTTTACGGATACACTTTATTCAACAGACTCCACTTCTAATGCTACTAATAATCCGGGCATTAAGAGGGGGATATACATCGGTAATGCTCAAACAGGTGAGTTACAGCACTTTATACCCGACCCGGATCTGGAATTAGCGGGCCAGACTAGGATCTCTGGCGCTTCGGGTATTAGCTCAAATCATGATGATTCGATAGTTTATGCGGCTGACGTCGCGCCCTGGCGACTTCGCAAATATATAACGCCGTAGTTACTTCTTTGCCATTTCTGTAAATACGTACCAGGGGACTTTCTTTTTGTCATCCTTGTCGCCCACATTTTCGAATTTCGTTAGGGTCAAACCGTGCTTGGTTGCTAGTTTTTCAGACCCCTCGGATAGGGACCCCCCGGTCGGGATACCAAACATTATTTTCTCGCTGTAGTACTTAATTCCAGCATGAGCACGTTTACTCCAAGTTTCGTGTGGTGGATTACCTTTCACCATGTCTTCAGTAAAAAAATCTGCACCGATCACACTACCTTGGGGAAGTGTTGAGAAAAGCGCTAACGTCGAATTTACTGCTTCGTCTGTTAAATACATAGTCACGCCCTCCCAAAGGATATAGGTTGTCTTGTTTGGGTCAAATCCGCTCGTTAAGAGGGCGTCCATCCACGATTTTTGATTAAAGTCAGTCTCGACAAAAGTCACATGGTCATGAGGGATCCCGGCTTTTTCTATCGCTTGTTTCTTTACATTTAAGGTAGGCGCCATGTCTACCTCAAAACAATTAAGGTTTAACTCTTTTGGTAAATCATAGCACCGTGTGTCCCAACCTGCTCCCAGAATGACAAGCTGTTCGACAAAATTTTCAGTTCTGGAAAATGCCTCATTCATAGAGCGATCAACAAAATGCGAGCGATGACTCATCATTGTAACCACGTTTGAAGGGCGCGGCCCTGGGTAAGCAAAAAAGGAGCCTTTGTAACCGCTTATTTTGAGGGCAAGCCATGTCGCTTGCAGCATTATAAACTTTGCCGGCTGGGCGTATAAAAGCATGTGTTCAGCAATTTTATACGCGGCGTTATCAATGCGGGTCCCGGCTATGTGCAACATAAGTCTTGCGCCGTAAGGCTCCGCTGCTGTTCCGGAAATATTCTGTGGAATAATTACCCGGCGTATCCTCCAGGTGAAAATGGCTACCCCGAGTATCCATAAAGGTATCAACGGTATCAGTAAAATACTGAATATCAATCCACGCATAAGTAAATTCTCGCCTCTATTAGGGCAAGGTCAGTGTAACGACCGTGTTTGTAGACACCACGCTCACATATTGTTGGCTATCT
>JAQWQD010000030.1 GCA_029244985.1 Gammaproteobacteria bacterium
ACCCGATAGCCAACGGAAAGAAGGAGACCAAAACCTAAAAAGCGCTTCCGATATTATCCATAATCCAATCGATAAGCCAAATAGATCTAGGCCGATTCCTAATCTTCCACCAAAAAACCATCTAGAGATTGCATAAAAAAGAATTATCAGAAAATAAGTTTGAAGAAATCGATTAGTACTCCACTGCCCCATTTCTTTTAAATTATAGAGCCACGGAAAAATAATATACATAACCATGCTTAAATTATCAGCCCAGCCACCCCATTCAGTATGAGTAGCATGCATAAGCCAAGACCCGGGGCCTAAATATATTACTGCCAAAGCATATAAAATACTTATAGAGTTTAAGCTTGAAAAGGTATTGTTTTTAAAGTTGTCGGTTTTAAAATCTTCAGATAAAACCTTCAGCATAAGAAGGCCTGCTAACATAAACCCAATATTACTCAATGTATTGGAGGGCTCCCGAAATATTCCTCCGCTTACTCTTTCGCACCAACCAGAAATGGCACCTATCGTTTCGCCAGCTTCATGAATAAAAACAACCCCAGATAAAGCGAGCATTACGTACATAATGATAAATAATAAACTTACAATTATCGCTGCCGGGTATATTTTTTCCAATTCTAAACTCCGGAAAGTATCAAGTGCATGTAAGAAGCTATCACCGATTTTGAGATTTCAATAGATACTGCTATTTTTCGAGCTTTTCAAGTACCCTATTATTTCGAAAAATTAAAATAACAAATTGCTACCCAAATCAAAATTGGGTCATCATCAATATGGTTTTCTTTAATCGATCGCTCTTATAAATTGTTCTGTCGAAAGAACGTTATTCGAGATCACAGGATAATCGATTTCGACAGCAGCCCTCCTTTCTGCCATATTAAAAGCATCAATAGCATCAGTCAGCATAGTAGTATGATAGCCTAATTCAACTGCATAGCGGGCTGTTGACTCGATACAAGTATTTGCTCTCATTCCTGCCAAGACAACGTGATCAATCCCATGCTGTTTTAACAAAAAATCTAAGTCAGTATTTGCGAAACCACTCGATTGCCAATGCTGGCGAGCTTCGATATCACCTTGCTGCATTTGTAAATCTGGGTGATATTCAACATTCCAAATGCCTTCTGGAAATGCTCGGCCACTTCCCTTGCTAAACTTCCAGTCATCATAATCCCCCTCCCTAAAATGATGATGCGGTACATAGACTACTTTTACACCTGACTTTCTCGCCGAGCTTACTAGTTCTTTCATATTACTAATGGCGTTATTTGCCTCAAGCGTCTCTTTGGACAATGGATAGAGTAACCCGCCTTAAGAAAGAAATTCATTGTAAGGGTCTACTAGTAATATCGCTGTCTTTTTCGGGTTATAAGTATAATCTTGAGCAAACAATTCAGCCGTGTGGCTAGATACAAAAAAGATGATAAATAAATTATATTTAGTCAGAATTTTTATTCCTTAATCTATTTTCTAAGTTAAAATTTCAAAATTCCGAAATCAATTTCTGCAAAGCTATATTTAAAAGCTCTTTTTCTGACGCAAGGAAAATTCAGAAATATCTCACTAACTAGCGTCCATAGGATCGGTCCAATATCAATAGCTTTCTATCTGTGAGACTCATTCTTCGCAGTCTCTTTGCATATTCTCTAAAATTTTTCTAAATCCAGCTTCAACCAGAGCAATGCGCCACTCATAAATGTCTTGCATGTCGCATGTTAAAAGATCATTTTTAGTTGCCAGCAATTTTGCTTGCCATACATCTTCTGTCATCAAGCCTTGCCTATACTGAAAATAATCATTTTCATGAAGACTCCATTGGACACTAGTGGAGTTCCTTGCGCCTTTTTCAGCATTTGAAAATAAACTATCTTTATGCGGTTGTTTTGTTGCTGCAGAGTAATAATCTAAATTGGCTTCCGTATAAGAACTATTCATTTCAATTAAAACATTCATTCTATTATTCATTTGGTCAGCTATAGCAAGCTTCTGAGATTGTCTGAGCTCCAATCCAACAAATACCAAAGATGCAACGACCGCCGAAACTCCAATAATATTTAGTATGCGCTCCATAAATTATCTCCAAAATAATACTCGCTGCATCAGGCTGGTAGCTATTCTATATTTTATTTTAATTTGAAAAAATAGGCTTAAGGTTTTATAGCTAGAGGCTTACTTATTCTTGATGTTCAATTTAATCTTGATCACTGCATCATCTATCGCTATAAAATCGGCCCCTGCTGAATCGTTGGTCTTACGGAGGGGTTAGTAGCTCGTGATCGAGAGTCATTTAAATAAGGTGAATAAAACCGATTAATTTTTGCTCCTGGAGCTATTGGTTGAGAAGCTTTTTGAATTTCATCCAGTGTTCCACACACCCTTTCGGCAGCTTTATTAAAAGTAATCTGCACTGTCACACACCTTACCTGTTCTGGGCCGAGGACAGTTAAATTATAGGCTGTAAGCTCCTCCTCGCTCATCCGATAAAAATTAGGTTCGGTCAATGACCCACAAGACATCAACCCAATAATTAGGAAGAAGGATAGTAGGGTTATTGTTAGTCGTTTGCTCATAAACCTAAGCGGGCTCTCTTTAGAACTACTAGTAAACTACCTTTAAGTTCAATACAAGTCACAAGATGATTTTATGCGTTACTCTCTAAATCTATAGAGGTACTGGTGAAATGAAGCGACTGAAGGGTGTTAAAAATCGAATCCTGGCGTATCCAGTGAAGGCATTGCGACCCTACCTGTGCAGCTCAAGGCAGATCGCCATCTGAAGGAATAGTGTGCAAAATTCTTAAAAATCGTTCTTCATGATAATAAATAATCATCTAAGAATCTGATTTATATAAGGAAGATTGGTGGGTGGTGAGGGATTTGAACCCCCGACATTCGCCTTGTAAGGGCGACGCTCTCCCAACTGAGCTAACCACCCCGGATTGGAGAACGCGAATTGTACTGATTTAAGCCCTCATGTCAACAAAGACGCAGTGTTCAGCCAATTCTTATAACTTGCGGTAAGTCTGCTAGACAGCATGTGTAAAAGAGGCAGTTCGCAAACCCTAAGGTACAAAAACAGTAAAAATAACCTTAAATATTTAAGCGATTCCTGATCGCCAGAGATCAAATAGGAGGTAGGCTTGAAGGCGTTTACTAAAGCCACGGAGATATAGTGATTACAAGCCCTATGTCCTTATCTTTTGAAGGACTTATCTGCCAATGGTACTGTACATAAAATGCATCTATTTGTACCATTGCGCCCCATTTCCTGGTCATTAATGTCATTAATCCTGAAAAGTAATGCGAATCTACAAAGAATTTACATTTGAAGCCGCCCACCGACTAATTAATGTTCCCGCTGAGCATAAGTGCGCCCGTCTTCATGGCCACTCTTTCAAAGTAAGAATCTCGGTAGAGGGACAGCCGGGAGAGAATTCTGGCTGGGTGATGGACTATGCAGAGATTACAGCTGCGTTTAAACCTATTAGAAAATTACTGGACCACTATTATCTCAATGAGATCAAAGGGTTGGAAAATCCCACCAGTGAAAACATTGTTCGATGGATATGGTTCCGGCTCAAACCTGACCTGCCTGAACTTTGCGAGATCGAAATCAAAGAAACATGCTCTAGCGGCTGTATTTACATGGGGGATAATTAACTAGCGTTTAAATTGCCTTACCCAATAATAAAGATGTCTCCACAGATTCATCTGCAAGCACCGAAGCAGGTATGCGCACCCTCTCCCTCACTAATTGCTTACTTAGCATAAATTCCTTTGGTCTACCCACACAGTCAGCAGCAATTATCTCACCCTCCTTCAAATAAAAAACTACAAATCCTGATTCGCTTTCGGGTGATGGATCACCTCTAAGAACGGTTTCATCTGCGCCAGTACTCAAGCCTGTCATTTGCAGTTTAATTCCAAATTGATCTGACCAAAACCACGGAACCGCATTATAAGTTTCTTGTTTATCGCAGATATTTGCAGCTGCACAACGAGCCTGATCGTTCGCATTCTGAACAGATTCTAATCTAATATTTCGCTTATATATTTGACTGGGATGAATCGTACAATCACCAGCAGAGAAAATATCTGTAGTGCTGGTTTGAGTAAATTTGTTTACTACAATCCCATGATTAACTTCCAATCCTGCTGCCTCCGCCAAATTTATATTAGGAGAAACACCTACACCAATTATCACAATGTCTGCCAACAGCTCCCTACCATCCTGACATATCACTTTCTCTACTCGGCAGTCACCTTCGATATTTTCAACAGTGGTAGAAGTCAGAATGTTCACGCCCTCTTTTTTATGAAGCGCCGAGATATAGGAAGACATTATTTCTCCTGTGACTCTCTCCAATATTCGATCGGCACGCTCTATAACGGTTACAGTTAACCCTAGCTTACTAAGTACCGCGGCCGATTCGAGCCCTATGTAGCCGGCACCAATAATTACTGCATTTTTAGTATTCGAAAGCTGTTGACTTAAAAGAGCAACATCTGCGGCTGTCCGGACATAGAAAATATTATCCAGAGATTCACCGATTGAAATCTTATTAACCGTTGAGCCTGTGCACAACGCTAATTTTTCATAGTTAATTTCTTGCCCATTACTTAGCATAATGTTTTTCTTACCCACATCAATCTGCAATACCGTTATTCCAAGCTTTAATTCTATATTGTTGTCTATAAACATTTTTTCGGGTCGTAAACGCATCGCATCTATTGCCTTTTCTCCAGCCAAATGCTCTTTAGACAATGGTGGCCGGTGGTATGGCAATTCTGGCTCCTCACCTATTAAAATAATTCCATCTTTCCAGCCTTCTTTTCGTAACTGCATCGCTAGCGTGACACCTGCATGACTAGCACCAATAATTACACAATCCTTTTTGCTCATCTTTGTCTCGATTAATCCGTACGAATTTGTGGTAGCTGCCAATCGATTGGCGCCACACCTTGCTTTTCTAAATAGGCATTAGCTTTAGAAAAATGTTGATTTCCAAAAAATCCCCTGCTTGCAGAAAGTGGCGATGGATGGGCTGACTCCAACACCAAGTGCTTCTCTCTATCAATCATAAAACCTTTCCTTTGCGCATAACTTCCCCAAAGTAAAAAAACCAAACCTTTTCTTTTAATGTTGAGAACTTCAACAATTTTGTCGGTAAATTTTTCCCAACCTTGCCGTTGATGAGAAGCGGCATTCCCTGCCTCTACTGTTAGCACGGCATTAAGCAACAATACCCCCTGCTCCGCCCAGTAATTTAAACAACCATGATTAGGTGGCAGGAAACCGGTATCAGATTTAAGCTCCTTGTAGATATTCATCAATGATGGCGGAACTGCTACTCCTGGTTTGACTGAAAAACATAAACCATGTGCCTGGCCTGCACCGTGATAAGGGTCTTGACCGAGAATAACTAATTTACAGCAATCTACTGACGCAAAATCTAGCGCGCTAAAGATTTCGTTGCCAGGTGGATATATAAGTTTTCCCGCCTGTTTTTGGCGCAATAAAAAACTACGTAGCTGAACCATATAGTCAGAAATAAATTCATCAGCTAGGGCTTTTTTCCATGACGCTTCCAGCTTGATATCTCTTGTATTCTGAGCTGGTGAATCAGTCACTGTTTTGCTGTGGTCGCATATGTGGGAATAGCAGCACGTCTTTTATCGAGGGTGTGTTTGTAAACAACATAACTAATCGATCTATACCAATACCTTCTCCCGCGGTTGGAGGCAATCCATATTCCAAGGCTGTGATGTAATCGCTATCATAATGCATAGCTTCATTGTCACCAGAATTCTTCTGTGCAGCTTGCTCTAAAAACCTTTCTGCCTGGTCCTCAGGGTCATTTAATTCCGAAAACCCGTTTGCTAATTCACGGCCACCAATAATTAGCTCAAACCGATCAGTAACTTCAGGTTGACCCTCCTTCCGTCGCGCCAGAGGAGAGACTTCAATAGGGTATTCCGTGATAAATGTTGGTTGATCCAACTGTGATTCCACTTTCTGCTCAAAGATCTCCATTACAATTTTACCCAACGACCAAGACTCATCAATGCTTACATCCAACTTACTGGCCGTAGCTATAGCTGCAACTTTGGATACTAAATCAGCACTATGCAAACCACAGTAAGATTCAATTGCATTGTGAACTGTGAGTCGACTAAAGGGTTGGGAAAAATCATACTCGGATCCTTGATATGAAATCGATGTGCTACCAATAACTGTCTGTGCGATGCTTCTAAACAAATCTTCTGTTAAATCCATTAAATCATCATAGCGCGCATAAGCTTGGTAAAACTCAAGCATCGTAAATTCAGGATTATGTCTTGTGGATAACCCTTCGTTTCTGAAGTTACGATTCAATTCAAATACTTTTTCAAAACCACCAACAACCAAACGTTTTAAGTACAATTCTGGAGCTACTCGAAGATACATATCCTGATCAAGCGCATTATGATGCGTAATAAATGGCCGCGCAGTAGCTCCGCCAGGAATTACTTGCATCATTGGTGTTTCGACTTCCATAAAGCCGAGCTCTTCAAAATAATGGCGTATAAAACGAATTATCCTGGAACGTATCTTGAATACTGAGCGAGAGTCTTCATTTACTATAAGGTCAAGATAGCGTCGCCGATAACGCATCTCCGTATCAGTTAACCCTTTATATTTATCTGGGAGCGGCCGCAAAGATTTAGTCAACAGCTCGAATTCCATGACACGCACGGTCAATTCGTCTTGATTGGTTTTAAACACTTGGCCTTTGACGCCAATTATATCGCCTAAATCAAGGGATTTTAATTCATCAGCCATTGCTTCCGAATATGATTTTTTATTCATGTATAACTGAATTTGTGTGCCTTCATCACTAATAACAACAAAAGGGCCACGCATACGGATAATACGCCCCGCCACTTTAGCCTGAACTGCCAATTCTTCTAGCTCGACCTTCTCTTTTCCTGAATAAGCAGAAACTAATTCAACAGCTTTAGATTCTTTCTTAAAGGAGTTAGGGAAAGCCCCCCTCTTCATGCGAATGCTATTGAGTTTTTCTCGTCGCTGCGCAATCAGATTATTTTCATCTTCTTGTTTTTCGTAATTGTTGTTTTCTTCATTCATAATCTTGCAACTAAAGCCCCAACTTCAAACTAGCTTCAATAAATTTATCCAAATCCCCGTCGAGAACTGCACCCGTATTAGTAACTTCGATGTTTGTGCGCAAATCCTTAATTCGCGACGAATCCAGCACATAAGAACGGATCTGGCTGCCCCAGCCTATATCAGCCTTCGCTTCTTCAACTGACTGTGCTTCTTCTTTGCGCCTTAATTCTTCTAACTCATACAGTTTGGCTTTGAGTTGTTTTATAGCCATCTCTTTATTTTTATGCTGAGAACGCTGACTCTGGCATTGCACAACTATACCGGAAGACTCATGAGTTAGGCGCACTGCCGAATCAGTTTTGTTGACATGTTGACCGCCGGCGCCGCTTGAACGGTAAGTATCAATTCGCACATCCGACATATCCAAATCTACTTCAATATCATCATTGATTTCCGGCGAGACAAAAATCGAAGCGAAAGAGGTATGTCTGCGGCTCCCTGAGTCAAATGGCGATTTCCTGACAAGTCTGTGCACTCCAGTCTCTGTACGAAGCCAGCCGAAGGCGAATTCCCCGCTAATATGGATAGTCGCACTTTTTATTCCCGCTACGTCTCCGCCAGAGACCTCCACCAAATCAGTAGAGAATCCCTTATTTTCGCCCCAACGCAAATACATCCTTAATAGCATTTCTGCCCAATCTTGAGCTTCAGTGCCGCCAGATCCTGCCTGAATATCCACATATGCATTAGAATCGTCCATGTTACCGGAGAACATCCGACGAAATTCTAATGCTTCCAGTCGCTCAAGCAGGCTAACTAGATCTTTATCAGCTGCTTCGTAAAGTTCTTCGTCGGATTCATCGAAGGCGAGACTGAATAATTCTTGGACTTCAGCTATTCCAGAATAGAGAATATCAATGGTACGGACGATTTCTTCAAGGTTGGATCGCTCCTTCCCTAATGCCTGAGCATATTCAGGGTTTTCCCAAACTACGGATTCCCCCAACTCTAGCTCAACTTCAGCCAAGCGGTCCTTTTTTACTTCGTAGTCAAAGATACCCCCTGAGACTATCGGTGCGATTTTCTAGCTCCTTTATCTTGTTCAGTTGGCTATTAATTTCTAACATTTGGAAAAATCCACTGCTTGGCTGACGGAAGTGTGCATTTTACCCCATTGCTTCTTCGATAGCCTCTTTTGGTTGCGCAATAACACACGTCCCAACAGTATTTTCGGTTAAAGGGCCTGGTTTTGAAAAATTAGAATTCTATTAGTCAATCCTCAGCAAGGCGCATTATCGCTAGCCTATTTTCGAAATACTAAATAATAGGAACCGTAAAACAGAAAGTCTTCTTATTACTGCTCAGATATATCTACGAAAAAAGACAAAAAAAATAATTTGAACGGGCTGCGCATATCGGGCATAACAGTTATATTGTCAAAGCCTTTAAAGCTGAGAGCTTACTCGCAAAAATCTACTAATTACTACAATTACTATTATTCTTGATTCAAAATTTCTGATAGTTAAATCGTACTAGAGTATTTTCTCAATTAATTGTCTATTAATACCGACTCATTAATCCCATATCATGCAATGAAATTAGTAACTCCAGATATTAGCTGGCAAGAAACTGGCCATCCATTTTCAGAAGATTATGGGGATATTTATTTTTCCGCAGAAGATCCCATTGGCGAAAGTGAGCATGTCTTCTTACGGGGGAATTTGTTACCTGAAAGGTGGAAACAACTCGATAAGGACCAATTCACGCTAGCTGAACTTGGATTTGGTAGCGGGCTTAATTTTCTCCTGGCGTGCAAGCTATGGAATGAATCACCGACTAGAGATCAAAGACTTCATTACATCGCTTTCGAAAAGCACCCACTACAACTCGACCAGATGCAAAAACTGCATGCACTCTGGCCTGAGTTACAACCTTTTAGTAAGCAATTCATTACCCAATATGCTGATCAAGGTAGCGGCTGTCATCGTTTCTTACTGTCTGATGCGGTGATTTTGGACTTGCACTTTGGCAATGCCAAGGATCGACTAAGCCAATTAGAACAGCGAGCAGGTATCGATGCCTGGTTTCTTGATGGTTTTAATCCTAAGCGCAATCACGCACTTTGGGAAAGTAATATCTTGAGGCAAGTTGCACGACTGAGCCACTCGGGCACCACTTTAAGTAGTTACAGTGTCGCAGGCAGCCTCCGGCGAAACTTAAACCAAATTGGCTTCACGATCAAAAAAATTCGAGGCTTTGGACGGAAACGTCATATGCTCCAGGCGAGCTATGAACAAACTGACAATCAGAACCAACCACTGAGCGAACCATGGAATAAAGTCCCTTATTTCACCCTACCATCAACTAAGAAAAAAATTGCCATTATTGGCGCCGGTCTATCAGGCTGCAGTTTAGCGTATAGCTTAAGTCGAAGAGGAGTAGAGACTAAAATTTATGAGATTGCCGGCACGATTGCTGCAGGCGCTTCAGGAATATCTCTCTTCTCTTTGCGGCCCCGTTTATTTCAAGGTAGCTCTGCAATTGCTGAATATTATCTACATAGTTTCTTGTTCAGCAGCAAAATGCTGCAATCTCTAACTCGGCTAGGTGAATTAACTTGGAATCAATGTGGCGTAGTACAACTGCAAAGCGCTCTAAACAAAAAATCCCCTCTTAAACCTCTAAGCTTAACTGAACTTTATCCCACTTCGGTGCTGGACAATTTAACTGATTATTCGCGCACTAAGCTAAGGTCTATCGCTGATATAGAAACTGCTTTATTTTTCCCACAAGGAGGGTTCGTCTCTCCTGCGTCATTGTGCGCAGCCTACTGCGCCTTAAGCAAAGTTCCCGTTCACTTAAACACTGCGGTTGCTACTTTAATTCCGCGAGAGAGCAAACCAGGAAGCCCTAACATATATAAAGGACATAATGGTTGGCAACTGCGGGGCAATAGCGGCGCCCTAATCGATACAGTAGATGCAGTCATTTTCGCCAATAGTCAAAATATTTCGCAGTTTGAGCAATTACAAGAGCTCCCGATTGAGTCTGTGAGCGGTCAAGTTACTCGATTTGCAGGCACGGCAGAGAGCAACAATATTGACCACATAATTACCGGTGAGCGCACCCTATTCCCTTCTACCGACAATAAATTAGTCAGTCATCTCGTTGCGGCTAGTTATCGAAACTTTGATGGTTTAACTCCAAATGATAGTTTTTCAGATTCTGATAATGAGGAGAATTTTAAAGCTATTCAAAAATCCCTAACGAATAAAGCGTTATTGCAGAATGACATTTTACAGTCACAGGCAGCTATTCGAAGCTCAACTCCTGACAGAATTCCATTAGTTGGCGCCGTTCCCAATTTAAATATCATCAAGAGTCGTTATGGGGATTTGAAGAGAAATGCGAATAGAAAGTTCGATAACCTTGATACGGACCAGAATTATTGGCCCGGACTCTATATTAGTGCTGCCCATGGCTCTAACGGTTTAGCTACCTGCGGCTATAGCGCCGAGATACTTGCGAGTCTAATTTGTGGAGAGCAATTACCTATCGGGCAAGAAACTCTTGACGCTTTAAACCCAATTAGGTTTGCTATAAGAGACTTAAAAAAACAGATTTCTTAGCGGTTATAGAAGGCGGTTACAATTTTTGCTAGTGAATCTGCATCTTTCACACCGGCCAGTTCACGAATAGAATGCATACCAAAGCTAGCTATACCTACATCTACTGTATTAATTCCTATTCCCGCTGCAGTAATAGGCCCAATCGTGGAGCCACAAGCCATATCGCTGCGCATTACAAATGATTGATAAGGGACTTTGCATTTATTACAGACTGATTTGAATAATGCAATCGACTGACTGCTGCTGGCATAGCGTTGATTCGCATTTATCTTGATTACAGGCCCTCCGTTCAGATTAGGTGAATGCTTATCATCATGCTTGTCAGCATAATTAGGATGAATTCCGTGCGCATTGTCGATAGACCATAGGCTTGAATTATGAATAGCCCGTTCCATTGCGTCTCTATCTCCTGCGGAGTTATACACAATTCTTTCTAACACTGACTTTAAGAATGGGCCCTGGGCTCCAGTTGTGGAAACGCTTCCTACTTCTTCATGATCATTAAAAACCAATACACTAGCCGATCGCGAATTACTTTTAATCAACGCTTGGCAAGTCAAAAAACAACTTAATAAATTATCTAGGCGCGCAGAGGCGATAAAATCTTGTTTGAGCCCAATCAACGCAGGCTTTTGAGTATCATAAAGAAAAAGCTCATGAGCGAGAATGGTATCCGCTGTTCTATTAGCGGTGTCCTTGCGGAGAGTTTTTAAGAGTAAATCATTGAAGCTAAATTTTGCTTTATCAGCGACCTGCAATACGATCGGCGGCAGCTCTTTTTGCTTGTTAATTTTGTGACCATCATTTGCAGCTCGATTAAGATGAATAGCCAGGCTGGGAATAAAAGCAATAGGGGCTTCAAAGTTAATTAGGCTAGTTCTTAGGTCTCCCTTCTTTGTCTCAAAATCCACACGCCCCGCAATGGATAAATCTCGATCAAACCAGGGGTGCAATAAGGCTCCACCATAAACTTCTACACCAAGCTGTAAATAGCTTTGCTTTCGAATTTCTGGCTTAGGCTTTATTTTTAAACAAGGACTATCGGTATGAGCACCAGCAATTCTAAAACCCTGTTCAACCGGATCACTCTGTCCTGTTTTGAATGCAATCAAAGCAGAATTATTTCTTACCACAAGATATTTTTGCTTAGCTTTTAGATTCCAGTGATCACTCTCATGGAGCTGAACAAACCCACTGTCTGTAAGCTTTTGTGCAAGATTATTAACCGCATGGAACGGTGTCGGTGATTGCTGCAAAAATTGCAGCAACTCACCATTAAAAGAAGCAACACTCATCAGAATTTACGTCAGAGCCAAATAATTAATTAATTTCCAAAAGCTCTACTTCAAATATCAAAGCAGAATTTGGTGGTATAGCTGGCGTCGGAGATGCTTCGCCATAAGCCATATCAGGATGGATATATAAACGCCACTTATCACCTACTGTCATTAGTTGCAGCGCCTCAGTCCAACCCGCTATGACCTGGGAAACTCCAAACGATGCTGGGTCTCCCCTCTCAACTGAACTATCAAATACACTGCCATCGGACAAAGTGCCGTGGTAGTGAGCCAACACAGTATTCGTAGTTGTTGGTGATTCCCCGCCACCACCGGATGCCAGGACTTCATATTGCAACCCTGAATCCAATACAACAACACCATCTCTCTCGGCATTCTCAGCAAGAAATGCTTCACTGGCCAATAAACTCTCACCCAACGCTGTCTGTGCCTCGTCTGCTTGTCGTTGCATAAAGCTCTGCAAGACTTCCATCATTACAGATTGTTCCATTTTCACATCGTCGGAAAGCGCATCCAACATACCTGCCATGAATGCAGTTAGATCAATACCTTCTACGATTTGCTGAGCAACTAGATTTTGACCAATATTTACACCAATTGAATAAGCAACTTGGTTATCTTCATTTTCAAGGTCCACATAATCCTGCGCTAACAAGGGAGTACTAATAGCTAGTAGCATAATTGATGCAAGTACCTGACAACCCTCTTTTAATGTTTTCATACCAATTTCCTTCGATTCATTGGACAATTGCCCTCGCAAGTCCGTGTTTTTGTGTGATTTTTCGGCAAATACGAGTTGCGCATACTAACTGGGAACTTCATTAATTACCAGTGGAGTAATTTCTTCAAGAAGTGGTCTAACTATCGGAAAAATCGTCATTTTAAGATCTAAATTATAAATTAATGCAAATCATAAATTTCAATCTCCTGACATCCGCGCTAGTACTTTTACTTAGTGGCTGCTCAAATCAATTTGTTGTCTCCGTCAACGAGCAGTCAATCTATGATCCAGAAGGCAGGTTGATACTGAGTGAAGTCGCGGATGCTGATCTACAGGGCTGTATTAACCTCGCCTTACAGCAGCAGAACCTCTCTGACCCAACTGAGCTTACAGTACTTTCATGCGCAAATTCAGAGATAAGCAATCTGGATAGGATCAGTGAATTAACGCGATTGAGATTTATCGATTTAGGCAATAATAATTTGACGAACATTACTCCCTTGGAGGATCTGCCTGTCCTAAGCGGGGTAAACTTATTGAACAACTTAATTACGGATATCGGGCCACTATTTAATATGCCAAACCTAAGCTCAGTTAATCTAGAAGGAAATAACAGAATACCCTGCAATGAACTAGCTGAACTAGAGCAAAAATTGGGTAGTAATCTTTCACCCCCAGCCTCCTGTGATGAGTAACTAATTAACAGGAACGCCGCTATGAAATCGAAATTTATCGTCTGGAGAAATTATTAGCTGGTTCTCAAGAATTTTAAACTCTTCTACTCGATTAACAATGTCCTTATCACTATACAGCTGCGCGAGTTGTAAATAATCTTCAAAATGGCGAGCCTCGGATTTTAGAAGACTTTTGTAAAAACGCTCTAATCTCACATCAAGCAGTGGAGCTAGTTTAGAAAATCGCTCACAGGACCTTGCTTCAATAAAAGCACCAACGATCAAAGTATCTATTAACCGCTCTTTTTCATTTCCACTGACCAGCTCACGAAGTCTAGCTGCGTAACGGGATGGGCCAAGACGAACATATTCAATCTCTCGCTCAGTCATGACCTGTACTACTTGTTGAAAATGAAGCAATTCTTCACGAGCGAGTTGTGACATTTTATTGAGCAATTCAAGCTTAGTCGTGTGGCGATACATTAAGTTCATAGCAGTCGCCGCCGCTTTCTTCTCGCAATTTGCATGATCTATGAGCAATAAAGACTGATTAGAAAGAGCTGCCTCAATCCAAGCTATAGGTGTTTCACAAGGCAAGAAGTCGAGAAAGGTATTCATTTTTCCGGCAGAGATTTTCGTCGTTTTAGATCAATGAGAGCAATTAATGGCGAGTTTTTTTACTTTGCTCTAAGTCAGCTTTTTTATCTAGAAGCGCTTCCGTGTCGTCTCCTCCGACTTTGGCCAGCAACTCTGTTTTTTGCTTTTTAGAAGTTTTCGCACCCAATTCTCGTAAAGCTTCTGCCCGCTTGATTAGGTTTCCACGACCAGACAGGAGTTTGTTCTGAGCCTTTTCAAAACTCTTTTTACTAGAATCAATTTTACTACCGACTTCATCTAAGTCTTCGACGAAGGCTACAAATTTATCGTAGAGCGCACCTGCTTTTTCTGCTATCTCATTCGCGTTTTTATTCTGTTGCGCCAAGCGCCACAAATTCTGAACAGTTTTCAAAGTAGTTAGTAAAGTAGTTGGCACAACAAAGATGATATTTTTCTCAAATGCAAATTGGAAAAGCTCCGGTTCTTGCTGAATTGCAACCGAATACGCAGCCTCAATTGGCATAAATAGAAATACATAATCTAGTGAGTTAATCCCAATTAAATTTTGATAATCTTTAGCCGAAAGAAGTTTTATATGGCTGCGAATAGAAGTTAAATGCTGCTTTAATGCCTCCGCTTTTATTTGTTCTTCTTGGGCTGAGCAATAAGCATCCCAAGCTTTTAATGAAACCTTGGAATCAATAATTAAGTCTCTAGATTCAGGCAGATGCACGATGACATCCGGCTGCGAATTACTTCCTTGATCATCCTTCAGGCTCACTTGAACTTCATATTCTCTACCTCTAACTAGTCCAGATTTTTCAAGAATAGATTCAAGGACAAATTCCCCCCAGCTCCCTTGAGCCTTATTATCCCCTTTGAGAGCATTTGTGAGGTTTACTGCTTCTTCACTGATACGAGTATTCAATTTTTGTAAATTTTCAATTTCTTTTGCTAGCGAATAACGCTCCTTTGATTCTTTGTCATAGGTTTCCTCTACTTTTTTTTCAAACCGTTGAATCTTTTCATTTAGCGGAGCCAAGACCGCATTAAGACTTTCTTTATTTGTTGAAGTGAATTTCTTGGATTTATCCTCAAAGATTTCATTCGCTATATTTTTAAAAGCCTCTCCCAATTGTTCCTTAGACTCGTTAAGCAAAGCGAGTTTTTCTTCAAACTGCGTCCGCTCCAAATCTAAACTTGTTTTTACTGAGGCCAACTCTTCTCTATTGGTTTGCACTTCGGAGAGCAAAGAACTGTTCTCGCCAGATAATCGCGATTGAGATTGGTAAATTAGTTCTATTTCTGATTGCTTTGCCGAAAATCTCTCATTGGCTGCTACCTCATTAACTCTTGCAATCTGCAGTTGTTTAACAAGCAAAGCGATAACTGCCAACGCCGCAAGCAGCATGCTTAAGCCAGCAATTAAAAGTAGTATATCCATGATTATTTTGGAGAGTTGTTAAAAAGACTAACTTAAGTTTTCGTCAATAACTTGCAATAATTCTTGTGTGAGCTGGCTCGAATCTTCTAAGCTTTCTATCGATTCGGTAACGACATTAATAACATCGTCTATTTCCATTAGCCGCACACTAAAACCTTTCGCTTCTGCAAGATCATCGCTTCCCGCCCCGAACAAGCGACCAATAAACCCAGGTTCGTCTTCTTCTTCAATGATGCCCGCAAATAGAACATTGTAGAATGATCGATCTCGATCACTTTCAACAATGGTTATTTCCGCACTTTCTAATGCCTGACGAATTTGAACCCACGCGCGATTGTAATCCACTTTTAGCTCTAACATGGGTTCGCCGGATTCATTTTCGATTATGTTGGCTTTTGATGCTGCTTCAATGCTGCCAGCTAACAAGCTTGCAGATGACGCCTGGTAGACATCATTTCTATCAGCTAGGTATTGAGAAATAGATGTTAATATTTGGCGCTCCAAATCCGGCGAAACAGAATTTTCTGGCCAGCTAGCCGCGATAGGCACCGGATCTGAAATTAGGTTCTCAAGGTGCAATACATAAATTTCAGAATAACCAGAATGCAGTCCTGGTTCGATAGTTATTCTATATTTGTGGCGCTTTCCGTCATCACTACCGACTTCGACCCAAGAAGTTTCCATGATACCGTTACTCGGATCTTCGTGATCTAGAATAATCTGAAGTTCGGTCCAATAGTCTCTAACCAAAGGCCAGACCTGACCGGGTGTTGCATCGATTACGATCCAGCGATTATCAGATAGACTTTGAATAATCACGCCTTCTCGCCGACGGGTCTCAATCGGTTTGGGCATAGGTATATCTTCAAATGCCGCTAACGATGAAAATCGCTCAGGTACTACATAAAGCTGATCAAGAGTATAGCTATCGAGTTGGTCTGGGATAGCCATCGGTTGCAAAGTTTGAGCCTCTAAGTAATCATCATCACGGTTGGGAAATAAACCATCATCGCCCATTAGATAATTACAAGCATTAAGTATACTCAAAGCCGTTAAGGCCAAAACAACTCTAATCTTCAAACTTTATTTCCTCTATCAAGCTGCCACCGGGAATGAAATACCAGCTTGCTTTAAAGCATCTGATACTTGGATGTGATACTTACCCGTAAGTTCCACTAATGGTAAGCGAATACCCGATTCAATTAGACCCATTTTTACTAGTGCCCATTTTACCGGAATAGGATTAGCTTCGCGAAAAAGCGTACTGTGCAACGCAGCAAGTTTTCGATCTATCTCTGCTGCTTCCGCAATATCGCCTGCGAGAGCCAAGCTACACATTTCTGCCATAAGACTTGGTGCGACATTCGCAGTAACCGAGATCGTTCCAGAGGCACCACCTTCCATCAAAGCAAGACTGATTGCATCTTCTCCACTATAAATACTTAAGCGATCTCCACATTTATCGACCAATTCAAGCCCGCGAGGGATGTCCCCTGTCGCGTCTTTAATTCCTACTATATTACTAAAGCCAGCTAATCTATCTACAGTTTGCAAATCCATATCACAGGCGGTTCTACTTGGCACATTGTAAAGAATCTGCGGAATATCAACCCCTTCGGCCACTGTTTTAAAATGCTGAAACAAGCCTTCTTGAGAAGGCTTATTGTAATAAGGAGTAACCAATAAGCAGGCATCTGCCCCATTTTTCCGTGCTGACTCAGTAAAATATAGAGCCTCATCAGTGGAGTTTGATCCGGTGCCGGCAATAATCGGAATACGCTGGCCACCTACCTCTACACAATGGGCAACCAAATCACAATGCTCTTCCATGCTCAACGTGGCGGATTCACCCGTTGTGCCAACTACAACTATCCCATTAGTTCCAGCTTCAACATGCCAATTCACCAGTCGATCAAAGGCTCTTAGATCTAAGGAACCATCTCCATGCATCGGGGTCACGATTGCGACAATACTGCCTTTTATTTCTGTGGACATAATTTGATTATCGAGAGTGATATCAGACTTTACCATATCGGCAATTCATCAACCAAGGTTCGCCCAGTAACGGGAAATTGGATTTTCTCTTTTTCGTGCTTTTCAATAGTTGATTAATCCGATAATGACTTCGAGTGCACACGACTTGGCCAAGCATTAATAATGGCCTTGATTAGCGTTGCTAATGGTATGGCGAAGAATACTCCAGCCATGCCCCATATGCCCCCAAAAAAGAGCACTGCAGCAATAATTGCGACAGGGTGGAGATTAACTGCTTCAGAAAAAATAACTGGGACTAGCACATTGCCATCTAAAACCTGCAAGATCAGGTAAGCAAGCATTAGCGTGTAAAATTCTCCACCGATTCCCCACTGTACATATGCCACAGCGGCAACTGGAACTGTAACTGACAGCGCACCTATATAGGGAACCATCACCGACAATCCCACTAGAACCGAAAGCAATAACGCATAATTAATACCAAGAATAACAAAAATCAAATACGCCACACTGCCAACAATAATAATTTCAACAACCTTGCCCCGAATGTAGTTAGCAATTTGATTATCCATTTCATGCCAGATCGTGCTCATTAATGGTCGATTGCGAGGTAAAAAATTCCCAACCCAGCGCACCAATTCCGTTTTATCTTTCATCATGAAGAATACCAATATAGGAACCAGCACCAAGAAAACAAACAAACCAAATACATTCGGAAGACTGGCAAGAGAGAATTCTAGAATGGTTTGTCCAAGTCCTCCAATTTCGCCACTTATTCCATCAATGGCCTGTTGAATCCATTGTTCGGAAAAAACGTTAGGGTAATTTTCAGGGAGATCTCTCAGAGCTGCCTGCCATTGATTTACTAAATTTGGCAGTTCATCCAGCATGCGCCTCAACTGATTCCATACTTGAGGCAGTACAAAAAATAACATCATCACAAAAATGCCAAAGAAGAGCACATAAACACCGATAAATGCGAGGCTCTCAGATATCCTATAGCGTAGGAGTAAACTGACCAAACCCTGCATTAAGTAGCTAATAACTACAGCCGCGATTAACGGAGCTAAAATACTGCCGAGCAAAAGCAAGACGAGCAGAGCCGCAATCAGCAGTATGACTAGGATTATAGATTCTTCATCATGGAAGTAGCGGTCAAAAAAATCATTAAGGAGTTTTTTCATTAGCGCAATTCTCTCAACAAAACTCTAACCCTTCCTAATCCAATAAATATAAGCGATCTCGCCCTTTTGAAAATCCAGAATTTGATGATCGCTTTGCTCGACGAACAAGTGAAAATCTTTCTCTGAACTTGAATCTGTAGCTATCACCTTTAATATCTGCTTCGACTCCATGTTATTGAGCGCTAATTTTGCTTTTAATAACGGCATTGGGCACATCAGCCCACTCAGATCTAGTTCTTTATCATGATTAAATTTCATTAAGGTATTTTATCAATCTCTGTAGTCTTATGACTATGGCCTATTTCCATCGATTTCAACGATAACTTGCTCTTTTTGTGAAAGAATTTATGGTAATCTCATGTTCAGTTCTGTGATTTGGGAAATCATGCGAAAACCCTATCTAAAGCTTCAGATCGCCTGCTTAAGCCTATTCTTGAGCAGTTTCTCTATAGATGCGCAAAATTTGCCATCGCTGGGAGATCGCATCTCTGGGACAGTATCGCTAGGCCAAGAATTTAACATGGGTCAACAATTTCTTGCCCAGATTAGACGCAGCGCACCCACCATCCCAGATGCTCTGCTCATGAATTATTTAGAAAATGTTACTTACAAACTCGCATCTAGGAGCCAGCTCCAGGATCACCGTTTGTCTTTTGTTATAATAGATAGCGAAGATCTTAATGCATTTGCGGCGCCAGGCGGGATTATAGGGGTCAATACAGGGTTATTTCTCAATGCTCGTACGGAAGCCGAATTCGCCTCTGTAATGGCTCACGAGATTGCTCACGTCAGCCAACGTCATTTTGCTCGAGGCGTCGATGAGGCTCAGTCTGGACAGGTGGGTCAATTAGCCTCGCTGTTAGCGAGTGTATTGATCATGGCAACATCAGATGCCGGGCATGGTGCTGCAGCAATATCTGCCGTGCAGGGACGAGCTATTGAAAATCAATTGCGCTTCAGCCGCAGCAATGAAGCTGAGGCTGACCGGGTCGGACAAGATAATATGTTCTCCGCTGGTTTCGACCCAAAAGCAATGGGAACACTATTCGAGAATCTAAGTGCATTAAATCGTTTTAGGAGCAGACCTCCTGAATTTTTGCTTTCTCATCCAGTTACTGAATCTCGTATTGCTGATGCAAGAGGCAGAGCAGTGCGATACCCCTCCCGTGAATACGGCGTGAATATGGAATATCAAATCAACCGGGCCAGAGTGATTGGGCATTATGCAACAGACAAAAATGCACTTATTCAAGAAAACCAAAGACTCCTTGATGAAAGTACCACCGAATTCACAAGGGATTCAAACCGGTATGCTCTCAGTGTTGCCTATTACGAAAATGAGGATTACGCAATTGCTTCAAGAATACTCGCTCCACTGCTTGAAAAAGAGCCGAATCGAATTAGCTATGTCGTTACGCAAGCGGAAATTCTTACTGAGCAAAATGAATCAGGGCAAGCAATCGAATTTCTTAACAGACATCTGGAAATCAACCCTAATAACAACGCATTAACGATCGCCTACGTTAACGCTCTAATAGAATCACGTGCCTATACAGAAGCCGCCGAAATGCTGGAAGAACATTCTGTTCACCGGCCAGACGATCATCACCTATGGTTTCAATTGGCGGAAACATGGGGGCAAGCTGGAAATATCAGTAAAGTACATCAATCCCGCGCGGAATACTTTATGTTAAATTATGATTTTCGCAGTGCTCGGGAGCAATTACAATTTGCCTTAAGAATAGAGTCGGACAACGGCGCCGCACCCGCGGAGCAGTCTCGACTGCGACAAAAAGTCAAAGAAGTAGAAGATCGACTTATAGCATTAAACGAACAGTAATTTGCTGTTAAGCCTTTCCTTGGACTTTTAATTTATTACTGTCAGCAAAATCCAACATGCGTTTCAAAGGGGCCATAGCTCTACATGCTAATGAGTCATCAATCTTAATCTCATTCGTAAAATTTAATAAAGAATCCACTACCGCTTGTAAAGAATTCATCGCCATCCAGGGGCAGTGAGCGCAGCTTCGACATGTAGCATCATTTCCAGCGGTTGGCGCGATTATAAATTTTTTGTCTGGCGCAACTTGTTGCAACTTGTGAAATATGCCTTTATCTGTAGCAACAATTATTTCTCGATTAGAAATACTTTTAGCCGCTTTAATGATTTGTGTAGTTGACCCAACAATATCCGCTACGTCTAAAATTGCAGCGGGGGATTCTGGGTGTGCCAGAATTGCTGCGTTGGGATAAATTTGTTGCATATCAGTTAATCCGCGACTCTTAAACTCTTCATGAACGACACAGGCTGCATCCCATACCAACATGTCCGCACCAGTAGTTTTTTGAATATAAGACCCCAAATGCTTATCTGGCGCCCATAGAATTTTTTCTCCGTTAGCTTGTAAATGATCAACAACATCCAGAGCAATACTTGAAGTTACCACCCAATCGGATCGTGCTTTGACGGCTGCCGATGTATTTGCATAAACAACAACTGTTCTATCCGGATGTTCATTGCAAAATTCGGAAAATCGATCAATAGGACATGCAATATCTAAAGAACAAGTCGCCTCGATAGTAGGCATCAAAACTGTTTTCTCTGGACTTAATATCTTTGCCGACTCTCCCATAAACTTCACACCGGCCACTATTAATACTTCTCCTTCACAATCCCTACCGAATCTAGCCATTTCTAAACTATCACCCACAAAGCCATCAGTTTCCTCTGCTAGATCTTGCAATAGGGAATCTGTGTAATAGTGAGCGACCAATTTGGCGCGCCGAGTTTGCAGTAATTCCTTAATTTGAGAAATTAAAGCGTCCCTGTCAGTCACACTGAGTTCTGCAGGTATATTAGTTCGATCAAGAAACTCACGGACTATTGTCAAGTCTGCGGCTAGAGAACCCATGTTTGATGCTGAACTAATGTCTGACATAGAAAATCAAATGAATCACACAAAACTTCATTTTATCATAAAGATCAATTAGTCCGCTGCTTATCCTATCTTACGGAAGGGGCAGCTTAGGCAACTGTTCTGGAGAACAAAGGATAGTTTTTTACGATGAAAACCCGCAGCCCCGATGGAACAAACACAGCCACCGGTCTAGTTACAGTAAAATGTGAACAACTACTGCTCAATGTGAAAAAATGGTGGGCCGTGTGCGATTCGAACGCACGACCAATTGGTTAAAAGCCAACTGCTCTACCGACTGAGCTAACGGCCCACGCGGTGCGACATGGTACTATCAAATTAGAAAAACTCAAGCGAAGTTGTGATTTTTCGTAGAATGCCTAGAAATATCTTGTTGGGTCTTCAACTCCAGCGTCATAAAAACCTTTCATCCGAAAACGACAGCTATCGCACTTGCCACAGGCACTGCCATCTTCCATCGCCTGATAGCAGGATACCGTTTCAGCAAAATCGATGCTTAAGCTTTGCCCACTTTTAATTATCTCAGCCTTACTGAGATTAATTAACGGTGTTTCCAATTTAATATGTTTGCCTTCAACACTAGTTTTCGTCGCAATATCCATCAAATTTTGAAACGCCGCAATATATTTTGGCCTACAATCTGGGTAGCCAGAATAATCCAAAGCATTTACACCTATAAAAATTGAGTTCGCACCAATTACCTCAGCCCAAGCAAGGGCATAAGAGAGAAATAGAGTATTCCGAGCCGGCACATAGGTGACTGGTATTCCTTCCGATGCAGCTTCAGGCACTTCAATTTTCTCATCAGTTAAAGCGGATCCTCCTAATTCACCAATATTTAATTCTATGATTTTGTGTTCCATCACCCCTATGGACCTAGCGACTGTTTTTGCTGCGTACAACTCGCTGGTTGAACGTTGTCCATAATTGAAGCTCAGGGCATAACAATCGTACCCTTGTGCGCTCGCGATCGCCAAACAGGTAGCTGAATCTAAACCTCCAGATACTAAAACCACCGCATTGTTTAAACCTAAACTCAAAATCAGCTAACGAACCTCAAGACCAAATTTTTATCGGCCGGGCTCAGACCCCCATAATATTTTATGTAATTGCAATTGCATTCGAACTGCAAGTTCATCATCTAGTAACCATTGAGCTAAGTCCGCTGCTGCCAGCTGTTCGAACGAAGGGGAAAAAAGAATCTCTCCTACTTTTGCCTGTAAATCGTATTGATCTAATTTGGCTTTAGCCCAGTCATAATCACCACGATCACAGATCACAAATTTTACTTGATCTTTCTCTTTTAGGTAGGAGATATTTCCATAATCATTACGATCACTCTCTAAAGAGCTAGGTGTCTTCAGATCCATAACAACCGATACCCTATTATCGACACTCTCAATTGACAGTGCTCCGCTTGTCTCTAGGGAAACATTGAGCTCAGCATCACACAGCATTTTCAGTACAAGTAAACAATTTGGCTGAGCTAGAGGTTCTCCCCCCGTAACTGTGACGTACCTGCATTTATAGCTCTGGACATCGGCAATTAAATTCTCAAGCGAAACTATTTCCCCACCTTCGAATGCATAAGCAGTATCGCAATATTGACAACGCAGCGGACAACCCGTTAAACGAACAAAAACAGTAGGTTTGCCGACAGTTTTCGACTCCCCTTGCAAGGAATAAAATACTTCTGTTATGCGTAGATTTTCGTTGGTAGTCATTTTTCAAAGCACAAAAAAGCCCAGCCCAAAGGATTGAACCTTGATCAATCTGTAAATGCGTTAGTCCAGTTGCAGTAATCTGGTATCTGCGAGACTTGCAGCACCTGTGTTGCGGAAACGACGTTTTATTTCGTTAAGTAGCTGCCGAGCTTGGGGGATATTTCCCAAGCCTTGGTAAGCTATACTTAACCCGTACATAGCGTCCGGAAGCTTAGCCGAATCATCGTATTGATTGAGAATAATTTCGTAGGCTTCTTTAGCTTCGTTATAACGGTTCAAATAGAGATACGCCTGTCCTTTCCAATAGTGAGCGTTGGTAACAAACCTTCCCGCTGGATATATATTCAAATACTGATCAAATTCAGCGATTGAACGTTCAAAATTTGAATTAATGACTGAATCATAAGCCATTTGATAAAGCTGCTGCTCACCTAAAACAGCGGGTTCCAAAGTCGATCTGCCAGCATTGCGATTCGGCACTGCTGCTGCGGTGTTGTTCAAAGTACTTCTATCAATACTTGTAGGTACCGAAACTGATCCAGAAGAGTCACTAATCTGAGAAGGTGCATTTCTAGGGACTTCTAAAGCTCTAGTTAGATTTCCAGTATTAGCAGTGTTCCTAGTATTAATTGTAGGTACAGTTGCTGCGGAAGCGACCCCACTAGCCTCTAAAGAGCTTAATCGATCATCTACATTCGTGTATCGATTAAGCGTATCTCGCTGTAATTTGCGGATTTCAAAGCCCTGCTCTTCCACGAGCGCTCGCAGTGCTTGCACTTCGACCCGAAGTTGCTGATTTTGTTCTAGCAACAGAGAGAGCCCATCGTTATTGGAGGAGGGTGACGAAGATTGGGCCTGCTGCCCAGGCGTGAACCCTTGAGATTCTACGACAGCACTCGTCCCCTGCGCTGCAGCCGCCGATACAAGAATACTCGCTGAGATTCCAATTAGTATTCTGTTGACTGCAGCGGTCAAAGTTTTATTCATAAAAGTCTATTGAGTAACAACCTCAACTCGACGGTTACGACTATAAGCCTGCTCGCCTTGACCAGACTGCTGCGGTCTTTCTTCTCCGTAGCTTACAACCTCGATTTGAGAGCGCGCAGCTCCATTTACAATGAAGTAATTGAGAATACCATTAGCTCTGCGTTCACCCAAAGCCAGGTTATATTCTCGAGTTCCGCGTTCATCTGCATGGCCCTCTAAGCGAAGTCGCTTACTAGGGTTAGCTGCAAGATCACGAGCATGATACGTCAGCGTCTCACGGTCGGCTGGCTTAAACTCTGCCACATCGAAATCAAAATAGAAAACTGTCTGACGTAATGCATTCTGCGCTCTGATTTCTTCTTGCGTTAATTGGCCGCTGCTTGAGCCCGCGTTGGAAGAAGCGGAGCCGCTATTGCTGCTACTAGCTCCACTCTCGCTGCCAGACGAGGGTTCTTCCTCAGTTTCACTAGTTGAACTACACGCACCTAATGCGAATAATGAAATAACTAAAAGGCTAACCTTGAAAAATTGATTGCGTTGGTTTCCCACTCTTTGAGTCCTCCAAAGACTTTTATCGTTATATTGAAAAATCAGTAGCTATTTAATTTAAAAATGGGGACCAGGAAGGCTCCCGCACATCGCCCTGTGATGATGGTAAACGGAACTTCACACGGCCGTCAATGGATACGGCATCTAGCACACCTCTTCCATTAAATTTAGTGGCATACATTATCATGCTGCCATTAGGCGCCAAGCTGGGAGATTCATCCAGCGCAGTGTCCGTTAAGGTAATAACTCGCAAGGTTTCTATATTCAATATTGAAATTTGGTAAGTTGGGCTTTGGCGTGTTTCTCGCCTGACATGCACTAAATTCAAACCATCCGGAAGAAAGCGTGCTTTCGCGCATTGAAAACAATCGTAGGTTAACCTTTCTACATTATAGGAATTAGCCCCTAGCTCGATTTGATAGATTTGCGGCTGGCCTGTACGGTCCGACATAAAGACCAAATGCCGGCCATCTGGAGTCCAACTAGGTTCGGTATCAATCGCCGGATGATCAGTAACTCGCATCAGCTCGTTATTATTCAAATCTTGCACATAGATATCAGGACTGCCATCCTTTGAAAGCACCATCGCTAACTTCGAACCATCTGGCGACCAGACTGGGCTGCTATTAATATTAGGATAATTAGTTATCTGACGCCTTTGGCCAGTGGCTATATTCTGTATATAAATTCTTGGTAGATCTGTCTCAAAGGAAACATAAGCCACGTCCTGGCCATTGGGAGACCAGCTGGGAGACATGATTGGCTCTGCGGACTCCAACAATATTTGCGGGCGAGCACCATCATAATCCGCCTTTTCCAGCCTAAACAATGTTGTTGCAGGCCCTGCCCCCTCTGACACAATATAAAGAATCTGCGAAGTGAAGGCGCCAGGGATGCCAGTTACCTGCTCAAATACAACGTTACTAATAGTATGCCCAATATCCCGCAGTTGTGTGACACTGCCGGTTAAGACCTCTCCTGCCAATTTCATTTCACGGTTTATGTCAAAAAACTCGTATTGCACTTGCACCAGCTGACTTCCGGGTTGCTGATTAATTTTACCGATCAGCAGATAATCCTGGGCCAAGAGTCGCCAATCTCGATAGAAAACTTCTTGCTCTTCGCTAGGCATACTGAGCATATTTGATCGGGAAAGTGCTATAAATTCACCTACTTGCTCTAAATCGTTGGTGACGATTTGAGCCACATCTTGACTAAACGGGCCACCACTTTCGTTAGTAAAAGGAACGACAGCAACAGGAATTGGATTATCAATACCCTGGGTAATTTGAATACTCAGCTCAGCATGGGATTGTAGGGTGAAACAGGAAATGATCCCGCTTAACAAAAAGAAAGTACGTAGTTTCAATTCAACAAGTCCTCTGGTTGAAATATAAGAGACAGAGTTCTGAAATTCCCATTAAAAATATTAATCGGCAAGCTCTGCAATTCTGTGAATGGAGCGGCACTGTAGACTGCATTTTCCGCAGATCTGTCGAATGCTGGATCTCCACTCGAATCGGTAATTCTAGCTTCCACTAGCTCCCCTGTTGGCAACATGCGAATTTGCAGTACCGCTCGCATCCCATTGCGCGCACTTGGGGGCCTATTCCACACTTGTTGCACCGCCTGTTGAATTAGAGCAGTAGCACTCTGCACCAATTCAAATTCATTTCGCGCTGCATTAACTGCAGCAACTTCTGATACTTCCTGTTGGCGCCGGCGTTCCGCCTCTTCTTGGAGTCGTTGTTGCTCAGCTTCTGCCAGCTCTAGTTGTCTTTGTTCTTCAGCCTGCTCTCGGTCTCGTTGCAAATCTATTGCACGTTGCCTTTCTAATTCTTCTCGCTCCCGGAGTGCTGACCGCTCTCTTTCTTCTTCTTGCCGTTGCCTGTCTCGCTCTGCTTCCCTATCCGCCTCATTTTGTTGACGTTGTTGTTCCTGTTCTCGTTCGATCCGCTCTTGCTCGATGCGTTCTAATCGCTGCCGCTCTTGATTGCGCTGATTAGTTACCTGCGGATTTTCATCAATAAAAAGTGCCTTAATGATCGTTGGCTGCACAAGCTCCAGACTATCCAGGCTGTTATTGGATTGTAGCCATATAAGAAACGACAGTATCAAAATATGAAATGCTACTGCGACGATGACCGACAGAGGGTAGCCGTTGTAGATGATTAAATTGTTGAAAGCGTTGTTCATAAGTTAAGAGCAAAATTCGTCTCTATATTGCATTTAAAGGTTGCGTAATGAAATTGGGGTTAACTACTCCCGCTGCTTGGAGCGTTGTGATTAACGTAATCATGGCACTCCAATTGGCATCAGCGTCGCCTTCAACAAGTACCTGGATATCTGGGTTAGCGCTCAATATTTGGCCAACTCTCATACCAACTGTTTCCAAAGTGATCGATTGTCGCTCTTCGCCAGTTGCTCCTATACTTAGAAAATATTCTCCATTAAACGTTATTGACACTACTAATGTTTCTAAATTCTCGTCGATATCTAATGGCTCGTTATTTGCTTCTGGCAGATCAACTTCGATACCTTGGTTTAGCATTGGAGCTGTGACCATAAAAACAATAAGCAATACCAGCATCACATCAATATAAGGAACGACATTAATCTCGCTCATTGGTTTTCGTTTTTTTCGAACTAGAATTTCCATAGTCAATCGCTAGACTGAAAGCTTAAAAGCTATAAATTAAGTACTGTGTATTTGACGGTGTAAAATACTTGAAAACTCATCACTGAATGTAATGTAACTGCTAGTTACCATATCGAGCAGAGCTGAATAGCGATTAAACGCAACTACTGCGGGTATCGCTGCAAACAACCCCATACCCGTCGCAAATAATGCTTCCGCGATTCCTGGAGCAACTACTTGCAGGGTTGCTTGAGCCTGAGCGGCCAACCCCAAAAAAGCATTCATAATACCAATAACGGTTCCAAATAATCCGATATAAGGGGACACTGATCCTACCGTAGCCAGAAACGCTAGGTGCTTTTCTAATTTCTCTTCTTCTCGAGAATAAGCTACCCTCATTGCTCTTTGAGCACCCTCCATTACTGCCTCTCCGTCAACCGAGCCTTGTTGACGAAGGCGCATGAACTCTTTGAAGCCGGCACGGAAAATATTCTCCATGCCTACCACCTGCATATTTTCCTGCTGCATCTGGCTGCCTTCTTTATAAAGTTGACTCAGATCCATTCCAGACCAGAAACGTTGCTCGAAACTGAAGACACCTTTGCGCGCAGAGCCTAAAACTAACCATCGTTGAACAATGATTACCCAAGAGACTATGGATAAAAGAAAAAGAATTAACATCACAACCTGGACTGCGGGACTCGCGCCCAGAATTAGCTCTATTAGGCTTATGCCGTCATTCACGTATTTTACTCCAATACGGTTTTATTTTAGACTTTACTGCCATAGATTATGACAAAGACTTTCCACAGGAACATCGAGGGTTTCAGGGCTATATTCGGCCAATATGAGAAATAGTTTCATGAAAATGCATTTAACACTGAAATAGTAGCTCTGAGGCGATAAAAACAGGCAATTAGCTGTTCAAATATGGCTAAATAAAGGCAATTCAGCAGAATAAATAATTTGTGCTAACCCTTAATGAGCCTGACCTTTTGAAAAAAGATCTCCCATCTGCTCAGAGGGTTTGATGCCAAAATGACGATAGGCATATTGGGTAACGACCCTTCCCCGAGGAGTGCGCATAATAAAACCTTGCTGGATCAAATAAGGCTCCAAAACATCTTCTATGGTGTCACGCTCTTCACTGATAGCGGCAGCAAGGCTATCTATTCCTACCGGCCCTCCTTCGAACTTTTCGATCATCGTCATTAATAACCGGCGATCCATATGATCGAACCCATTCTTATCGATGCTCAACATATCGAGTGCCTGGCTAGCGCAGTCGAGGTTCACAGTCCCGTCGGATTTTACTTCTGAATAATCTCTTACTCTGCGAAGTAAGCGATTCGCAATTCGTGGAGTTCCCCGCGCACGTTTTGCTATTTCTGCGGCTCCTTCTTCATCAATGCTGGTACCTAAAATATCTGCTGAGCGTCGAACAATGCTGGTTAATTCCTCTACCGAGTAAAACTCTAAACGTTGAATAATACCGAAACGGTCACGCAAAGGAGACGTTAATAATCCTGCTCGAGTTGTCGCTCCAACCAAGGTAAATGGAGGTAGGTCTAGCTTAATGGAGCGCGCTGCAGGGCCCTCTCCAATCATAATATCTAACTGATAGTCCTCCATTGCGGGATAGAGAATTTCTTCGATAGCTGGGCTTAAGCGATGAATCTCATCGATAAATAGCACATCACCAGCATCAAGATTAGTGAGCATCGCAGCCAGGTCCCCAGCCTTTTCAAGTACTGGGCCAGAAGTCGTCTTAATCGCTACTTTCAATTCGTTAGAAATAATATTTGCGAGAGTAGTTTTGCCTAATCCAGGCGGACCAAACACCAGCGTGTGATCCAAAGCCTCATCGCGGTTTCTCGCCGCATTAATAAAGATATCCATCTGCTCTTTGACATCATGCTGGCCCACATAGTCTTTTAGCAGCAGGGGACGAATTGCGCGATCCTGAGACTCCTCCAAGTCTTTAGATTCTGCAGATATAAGTCTTTCTTCTTCCATACTTTAGACCATACTTTTTAATGACAAACGAATCAGCTCTTCATTGTCACTGATTTCAGGATTATCTTTTAACACCTGAGAAATCGCTCGGGTAGCTTGAGGCGGCTTATAACCTAAACCAATCAATGCTGTCTCCGCATCTTTTTTAATTCCAGCTTCAGCTAGGCCGAGGCTGGCACTGGTTGGGCTTGATGCACTAGTATCCCACTCGCTTAATCTGTCGCGCATTTCGATAATTAAACGCTCTGCAGTTTTTTTCCCGATACCCGGTAAATTCACCATGGTAGTTACATCATTATTGCGAACAGTTCGCACAAATTCGTTCACATCCATACTAGAAAGAATCCCCAAGGCCAATTTTGGGCCAACGCCATTAACTCGGATTAACGCTCTAAACATGGCTTTGTCCCCCTTATCATAGAAGCCATAAAGCAACTGAGCATCTTCTCTAACTACGAAATGTGTATGTAGCAGTACGTCTCGCCCTAGCTCCGGAAGTTGATATAACGTACTCATCGGTATTTGTAACTCATACGTAATACCACCAACCTCCATCAAGATTTCTGGTGGGTTTTTTTCGATGAGCTTTCCGCGGATTTGTCCTATCACTAATTCTTAAACGCTACCTGCGCAACCTCTTCCGGCTGAAATTTTTTGCGCCAGCCATACGAATTAAACTGGCCTGCGTATTTGCATGACAAATTGCAACAGCTAACGCGTCTGCTGCATCTTCAGCAATATTATCACTTATCTTCAACAAGGCCTTAACCATATGTTGGACTTGAGTTTTATCTGCCGACCCCGCTCCTACCACTGCTTGTTTAACTTTGCGGGCAGAATATTCTTCGACTGGCAAGTCGTGAAGAAGACAGGCGGTCATCGCCGCCCCCCGCGCCTGGCCAAGTTTTAATGCCGATCCAGCATTTTTTCCCATGAAAACTTCTTCAATAGCGGATTCTTGGGGGAGGTGTTGCTCGATCACCGCGCACAGCTGCTTAAAAATAGTTCCTAATCGGGCAGGCAAAGGTGCGGTTTCAGTGCGAATACAACCGGAATCGATGTATTCAATTTTATTACCTACGGAGTTAATGATGCCAAATCCCGTCACCCGGGAACCTGGATCTATACCTAGAATGATTGCCATTCAAAACTCTTTAACATAGTAAATAAATTCACTAACAAATTTATCGACAATTATAATTGGGAACCGATGTCATCTGTTATATTGGCGTTGGAATACACATTTTGCACATCATCTAAATCTTCCATATGCTCAATTAGCTTTAACAAGTTTTCTGCGCCGCTTAGATCTAAATCAACTCCAGTCGAAGCCAGCATAGTCATTTCAGCTCGCTCTGCAACTAAACCACTTCCTCTTAATCCATCCTGGACTGAGCCGAAAGTCTCGAGTGTAGTCATTACATCAATGCTACCATCATCATTAGTCACTACATCATGAGCCCCAGCGTCCAGGGCGCTATCCATAATGTGCTCTTCATTGTTCCCGGCAACAAAACTAATGACACCAGTTCGTTCAAACAAATAGGCAACTGAACCATTGGTGCCCAGGCTACCTCCAAATTTTGCAAACCCATGGCGAACTTCTGCAACAGTTCTGTTTTTATTATCAGTTAGAGTTTCACAAAGTATAGCGACACCGCCAGGGCCATATCCTTCATATACTAACTCTTCAAGATTATCACTGTCAGTGGTACCAGCTCCTCGTGCTATTGCCCGCTCGATAGTATCGCGGGTCATATTGGCGCCTAGAGCTTTATCTACCACTGCCCGCAAACGCGGATTGTCTGCTGGATTGCCACCGCCTAGTTTGGCGGCAACTGTTAGCTCTCGAATTATTTTTGTAAACACCTTGCCGCGCTTGGCATCCTGCCCTGCTTTGCGATGTTTGATATTTGCCCATTTACTATGACCCGCCACAGCTTCCTCCAATAACCAAGTAATCTAAGAAGGAGTTTTTAGTTCACGTAATCTGATGTTTAGTTCTCGCAGCTGTGTTGGAGATACCGCCCCAGGCGCATCAGTTAAAGGGCAAGAAGCTGACTGAGTTTTTGGAAATGCTATGACTTCGCGTATGGAGCTTGAACCTGTCATTAGCATAACTAAACGATCAAGCCCAAATGCGATGCCGCCGTGTGGAGGACAACCATAAGATAATGCATCTAAAAGAAAACCAAATTTCTCTTTCGCTTCTTCTTTTTCAATACCTAAGGCCTCAAACACAGCCCTTTGCACTGACGGCTGATTTATACGAATTGAACCGCCCCCTAATTCGGTACCATTCAATACCATATCGTACGCTCGAGACAAGGCTGACTTCGGATCACTTGCAAGAGTCTCAGATTCGCAGGCAGGGGAAGTAAAAGGATGATGGAGAGAAGTAAGGTTACCATCAACATCTTCTTCAAACATTGGAAAGTCAACAACCCAGAGAGGCGCCCAAGCTCCCTGGATTAAATCCAGATCCTCTGCCACTTTGATTCTCAGTGCACCCAAGGCCTCATTTACGATTTTGGCTTTGTCCGCGCCAAAGAAAATAATGTCACCTGTTTGTGCACCCAGGTTGATTAACAATTTCTGAATCACGTCTTCTGACATGAATTTAAGTATCGGAGACTGCAAACCTTCCGTGCCTGCGGCCAAGTCATTCACTTTAATCCAGGCAAGCCCTCTAGCACCATAGATTCCAACAAATTCGGTATAGTCATCGATAACTTTTCTAGACAGACTGGCTCCTGTTGGCACACGCAAGGCGACAACTCTGCTATCTTTCTCGTTCGCTGGACCACTAAACACCTTGAACTCAACAGTCTTCATTAGTTCCGCAATATCTACTAATTCCAAGTTAATACGCAGATCAGGCTTGTCAGACCCATAGCGCAACATAGCATCTGCATGTGAAATACGGGGAAACTCTCCTAGATCGACACTCAATAGAGATTTAAAAGTATGGCGAATCATTTCTTCCATAATTTCCATAATCTGCTCTTCTTCCATAAAAGAAGTTTCAATATCAATTTGCGTAAATTCTGGCTGTCGATCAGCTCGGAGATCTTCATCACGAAAACACTTGGCAATCTGATAATAACGATCCATTCCGGATGCCATTAAAATTTGCTTAAAGAGCTGAGGCGACTGAGGTAGAGCAAAAAATCGATTCGGATGAGTACGGCTTGGGACTAAATAATCTCTAGCACCTTCTGGAGTAGCTTTTGTTAAAAGTGGGGTTTCAATATCCAAAAAGCCATTACTATCCAGAAAATTTCGTATCGTGCTGGCTACTTTAGAGCGAAACTTTAGCTTCGCAGCCATTTCAGGGCGACGTAAATCAATGTATCGGTAATGCAACCTTACATCTTCTCCAACTTCAGCATGCTCTTCTAATTGCATAGGTGGTGTTTCAGCAGCATTTAATACCACGAGTTCTTTACCAAGAACTTCTATCCTACCAGTTGGCATCTCTTCATTGAATGTTCCCTCAGGACGCAATCTGACCCGGCCTTTAACCTGTATAACGTACTCATTACGCACGCCTTCAGCGATAGCAAAACTCTCTGCAGTATCCGGGTCATAAACAACTTGTGAGATTCCTTCTCGATCCCTAACGTCAAGAAAAATCACGCCACCATGGTCTCTGCGGCGGTGCACCCAACCGCAAAGCATTACATCTAAATCTACGTGGGACTCGTTTAAATCGCCACAATAATGACTGCGCATAGTAATTCCTATTAAGTGCTCTGCTTAATTCTTCTTGGTTGAATCCGCTCTTTTCCCAGCTTTCGAACTGGAACTTGGGGATGGTTTTTTTTCACTCTTTGAACTAGATGTCTCAACATTCTTACTTTTCGTTGCGTCAGCATCTGGCTTATTCTTAGCTTTGGACTCTAGCTTGTCATCAGCCACCTTATCCGTAGAGACTGAATCTGACTCGGCTAGTTGTTTCTTATCACCAGTTTTAAAATCAGTTTCATACCACCCCCCACCTTTCAACCGAAAACTCGCGGCCGAGATCAATTTTTTAAGAGCAGTTTCATTGCACTCAGGGCACTCTTTTAGAGGCTCCTCGCTGATCTTTTGCAAGATCTGTAACTTATGCTCACATCGGTCACATTGGTACTCGTAAATAGGCATGTCGCTTACTCTGTCTACTCTTTACTTAGAAATTCTTAGGCCAATTGCATTTATGTATTGATCGTTCGATGGCATTGCCATTAAAACAATAGGCTCTAAACTTAGGCTTGAATTGTAAAAACCGGCGATTATACCTCATCTATCGACTACCGCATCCCCGCACTGCCATTTGAAGTCTGGACCGGACTAAAATAGTCCCTGCCCCCACAAGGGCACACTCTAGCTTTCATCTTAAAGAGGTTTTGTAGGATTTTCTCGGTAGCTGCTTTTATGCCCGTAATGAATAAAGAATTTTCAATTATATCCAGTTGAAATCATCGAAGACGGATCAATAAAAAGAAAAGGCTTAATTCCGTTGCATACAAACAAGATTATTACCTCATTAAGAGAGTATTGACCCTAATTAACATTACGCCATTTTTACCTAAAAATAACAAAACATATAAATGATCATGGCTTTGTCAAGGTCAAGCTATTAAAACATCACTCTATTTTTACCGATGTTTTGTGATTTATAATTTATGATCGCAAAGTACTTATATTTACTTGCTAGGTGAAAGTGAATGATTTATAAATACTGCCCTGAGTAACTGCAAGGAATATAGTTCCTCGCTACATTTTACAACAAATTAAAATTGAGCTTCATTTCTGAAGCCGCTCCACTATCACTGTCCTAGAAAAGAGATCGGCATGGCTGTTAAAAAATCGTCAAAAAAAACTGCACCTAATAAAAAGACAAATTCTACATCAAACAAGAAATCGCCAGCAATTCAAAAAAAGTACTCTAAAGCTGAAATCCTAAATGAAATTGCCACAAAAACTGATATAAGCAAGAAAGAAGTTACCGCAGTGCTAGATGAACTAGCAGTGATCATTGAACGCCATATTAAAAAGCGCGCTGTTGGCGAATTCACTTTACCCGGCCTATTAAAGATAAAGTCAGTGTTGAGACCTGCTCGACCAGCTCGCAAGGGTGTACCTAACCCATTCCGCCCAGGCGAACTTATGGACATTCCGCGCAAACCTGCAACTACCAGAGTAAAGGTTTTGCCCTTAAAGAAGCTTAAGGGATTTGCACTTTAAATTAGACCTATCCGACGAGTTCGCCCGTGCAATAAGCTATTTCAGTTGATAAATTAGAAAGGCAGCCCTCGGCTGCCTTTCTAATTTATCTCTATTTAAGTATTTTGTGGTCAAAAAAACAAAATTGGAAAATTCAAAATGCGCTCAAGCCAGTACCTACTAGCGACCTTAAAAGAAACACCCGCCGATGCCGAAATAGTCAGCCATCAGCTCATGTTGCGTGCGGGGCTAATTCGCAAATTGGCCAGCGGCTTGTACTCCTGGTTACCGATTGGCTTTAATGTACTAAACAAGGTTTCTAAAATCATCCGAGAGGAGATGAACAAATCTGGCGCTATGGAAGTATTGATGCCTGTGGTTCAGAACTCTGAATTGTGGCAACAATCTGGTCGCTGGGATGCCATGGGACCTGAGCTCCTAAGATTTAAAGATCGGCATGAGAGAAGTTTTTGCTTAGGTCCAACGCATGAAGAAGTAATCACTGATTTAGTCAGGAATGAATACAGCAGCTACAAGCAGCTGCCTGCAATTTTTTATCAAATTCAAACCAAATTTCGTGATGAGCGACGACCACGCTTCGGGATCATGCGCTCTCGCGAATTTATCATGAAAGATGCTTATTCATTCCATATAGATGAGACTTCGTTGGAAGAAACTTATGAGATCATGCATCAAACTTACTGCAATATCTTCTTAAGACTCGGCTTGGACTTCAGATCCGTAATTGCTGATTCCGGTAGTATCGGCGGTAGTACTTCTCATGAGTTTCACGTGCTAGCGGAATCAGGGGAAGATGAAATTGTCTTTAGTAGCGGAAGTAATTATGCCGCTAACATCGAGCTCGCAGAGGGTTCCGTTGCCAACTCAAATCAAAATGAAGCAGATCTGGAAGCCAAAATTACCGATACCGGTGATGCGACCACTATTGATGATGTCGCCACCCTTTTAGGTATCGATACTAACAAAATGATAAAAACGCTGCTCGTTCATGCTGCAGATGAAAATGGTGATACCTCCCAAGATCTGGTGGCATTGCTATTGAGAGGTGATCAAGAACTCAACGAAACGAAGGCGCAAAACCTTCTTGGGGTAGGCATACCCCTGCAGTTTGCAGAAGATGAGTTGATCGAGAAAATAATCGGCTGTCCGCCAGGATGCATAGGCCCGCAAGAATTGAGGGTTCGAGTCATAGCAGATCCTAGCGTTGTAGGTCTTAAGAACTTCGTTTGTGGAGCCAACGAAAAAGGCAAGCATATTCTGAACAACAATTGGTCGGAGTCTTGTAAATTTGACGAAACCGCAGACCTGCGCAAGATACAAGAAGGAGACTTAAGTCCAGATGGGCTCGGCACACTTTCCATCAAGCGAGGCATTGAAGTTGGGCACATTTTTCAACTTGGCACAAAATACAGCGAAAAATTAAAAGCAACTGTCCTCGATAAAAATGGTAAAGCAGTGGTTATGGCTATGGGTTGTTACGGCATCGGAGTAACCAGAATTGTTGCCGCTTGCATTGAGCAACGTCATGACGACAAAGGAATAATCTGGCCAGAAAATATCGCACCTTTTCAGTTGGTCATCATTCAAATCGATGCGCAGAAATCTGAGCAGGTTGTAGAATTTTCGGAATCTCTCTACAACAAAACACAAGCCTTAGGCTTTGAAGTTATGCTCGATGATCGCGATAAAAAAACTAGCCCCGGTGTCAAATTTGCCGAATCAGAATTAATCGGCATCCCGCATCGCATTGTCGTTTCTCCAAGGTCTCTCGCTGATGGTGCAGTCGAATACACCAAACGTAGCAGCGGTGAGAAACAATTAATTGACAAAGATGCTGTACTAGAATTTATAGTAAACTCAATAAACACAATTTAAATTTTAGCTTAGCGTTACAATTCATGCGGCACTCCGATAAGCGGCCCATTTAGCAGAAATCAGTATGGATTTGGTTATAATTTATCATAATCCGCATTGCTCCAAATCAAGGGCAATGTTAGCACTGCTTAAAGAAAACGATGCAAACCCGGAGATCATCTACTATTTAGAAATGCCTCCAAGTCATGAAAAATTAGTCGAACTCTCAGAAAAATTAAGCATTGGAATTCGAGATTTAATTCGAACCAGTGAGCCAGAATATAGAGAATTAGGCCTAGACGATAAAAGCTTAAGCGAAACAACTATATTCGATATCATCGCCAAGGATCCCAAACTCATACAACGCCCGATTGTTATCAAAGGGGGCAGCCATTTTAAGCCGTCCTCCTGAAAATGTTCTGACACTGCTCGAAAGTAAGGAGTAACTTTATGCCCGTTTCTTATATCCTGGTTCTCTATTGCAGCCGCAACGGTGCGACCGAAAAAATGGCGCAACTGATCGGTCGAGGTGTCGAAGAAACCACAGGTATTGAAGCTCGAATTAGAACAGTTCCAGCGGTATCTCCAAACACCGAAGCAACCGAGCCGCTGGTGCCCGAGTCGGGCGCAATTTATTGCACCGAAGATGATCTGCGAAATTGTGCGGGGTTAGCCCTCGGAAGCCCAACCCGGTTCGGCAACATGGCAGCTGCGCTTAAGCACTTTATTGATTCTACTGGCTCAATATGGGCCTCTGGTGCACTTATAGACAAGCCCGTAGGTACTTTCACATCCACGGCTTCTCTCCATGGAGGCCAAGAAATTACCCTTCTTACGATGGCTATTCCGATGCTGCATCATGGAATGATTTATTGCGGCATCCCTTACTCAGAACCTGCTTTAAATTTAACACAGACTGGCGGCACACCATACGGAGCCAGCCATGTGGCTGGGAGTGAAAGCAACAATGTTATTAGCTCCCATGAAAGCGAGCTTTGCCATGCTTTAGGTAAGCGGCTCGCAAAAATAAGCGCAAAACTCCAACAATAAAAACCGTGGAACCAGACTCTAACAATAATGCAGGAGATCTAACAGGTTACCGTATGGGAGCAATTGTGTGCTTCTATAGTTTAATTTTTTATTTTGCAGTAAGCACTTACCTCGCGCTCCCTACTCCAAGTGTTTCCAGCTTGATTATTTGGTTAATTCAAATAACTCCCTTATTACTTTTCGCTCCGGGCTTGCATTTTAATATTATCCGCTCAAACATATGGCTAAGCTTTATCTGCCTGATCTATTTCATTCATGGTGTATTAGTCGCCTTTGAGCCAGACCGCACAATAATGGGGGTGATAGAGATCAGTCTATGTATTGGCCTTTTTAGTTGTTTAGCGTTGCTGGTTAAGCGTCATCAAGATTACAAAAGAGCTTAGTTCCCGCCTTCTCACCATCCCATCGTTGTTTTAATAAGCGGAATTGTCAGTTTGCGCTTTTCGACTAAGGAAACTTGATCTAACTTGTTTAAAACATCTATTAATTGACTGATGTCACGATTAGATCTTTGATAGATAAATTCAGCCACCGCGCTATTAAGTTCGATACCTCTCTTTCTAGCACGGAACTGCAATGCCAGCACACGCTCTTCGTCATATAGGTTGAAAAGACGAAACACTGGCACTGACTGAATCCGCGAGTGCCAATCCTTTAGATCAAATCGCAGTTCCTGGGGGGAGCTGTTCGCCGACATAACTAGCTTGCTTCCACTTTCTTTAACTTCATTAAATAATATGAATAACACACTTTCCCATTCCGGTTCTCCACATACTAATTGCAGATCGTCCAGACAGATCAAGTCAAGACCCTCCAATCCACCTAGCATTTCTGGGGTGAGTTTTTGATGTTCGCGAAATGGAATATAAATCACTGACTTACCATCAGTTGATTCTTGATGGCAAAGCGCTTGCAGCAGATGTGTTTTCCCAGAATGAGGGGAACCCCAAATGTACAAAGAAGACTTTGGTCTTCCTATCTCTTTGATGAGCACTTTATTGGAATCGGTGACGAAAAAATTTTCAAACTTGGCATCATCATCTAAGCTGATGCCAAGCGTTAATTGAATAGGGTTACTATTGACCATTAATTAGCGCGTCCAACGATAGTGCAATACACCCCGCGAACCAGCCTGGGAACTTTGAATCGGCAGCAAGTCTCGATCCAGAGCAATTAGTTCAAAAAGCTGACCAGAATCGCCGACTAGACCTAACTCCAACTCCAAACGCTCTCCGTCCAAAGCAGCGGTAACGACGCTATCTACAAGTCCTAATCCACTCACATAACTTAAGAGTGCTGAGTAAGCGTTTAAATCTCTAATTCCCTCCACTTGCAATCGGACGATTTGTTTAGTAGTTGCTTCAGGAACCAAAGAGAAATAACTTGCGAGTTGACTGGTAATTCTATCTAGTGGCGCATGCAAATAGGCGTTCAAATCTTCGTCAAAGCCATCGAATATTTGCGTTTCTCCCTGGAAAATAAACTGCCACAACCCAACTAGTTCCCCGCTTGCTGTGAAATACAATCTTCCAGTCAATATACTATCAGCACCATAACGCTCGCTGGCCTCGATAATTGCGGAATCATCTAGGCCCCAAACAGCATCCACGCTAAGGCTTCGCCTATCCTCAAAATCCAGCACAGGAAAGATTATTGGTATCGCTCTCTGCTCTGCAAAATTTTGAATGTAAGAAACTATCTGCTGATTCTCTTCGGCGGTAAGCATTTTTCGTTCACCCTCAGCGTTTTGCAAAGCCATCCAAACCAAAACACTCGGTCTATTGCTTGTCCATACTGGAATATTGGCGCTCGCTAATAATTGATCGATTAATGACGCAGCGAAATTTACCTCGATAAATCGTCTTTCCACCCTTGGAGCTAAACTAGGTGGCATTGAAGAACTAGGATTAGGAGTTACTACCAGAGGGACCATTTCACTGGAATAGCTAATTCCTCCTACATAACTCTGGGCATTTTCTAATGCCTGCTCAATACTTGGATGCTCTAACCAACGATGCTCACCTGTTACTTTTAAAACAACAGCCTCGAAGGCTTCGCGAATTGCTCGATTTCTTTCAGCGTCGCTTTCATTGTTTACTGCGATTAGATGGTCATACAAGCCCGTGACTTGCAATGCTGTTGCTGTCGGAGGCAAGAACAAGCAAGTCAGAAAAACCAACAAAATGGGCAGAGTTCCCCCTATCTGCAAGCAGTATCGAGATTTCATAATAGGGATTTTACTGTAATTCTTTACCTGCCGCATAAATAAAGCTTGCAGTGAAGATAGACACTGACTCAGAGAACGCTTCTTGTTAAGCTTCACATATGTTTTATCGACCAATTTTTCTTCTAGTTTTACATAGGTAGATTTAATAAATGACCCTTGGCAACAACCCGAAAAGTTCTAACCACAAAGAATCATTGAGTTATCGGGACGCAGGAGTCGACATTGATGCAGGTAATACGCTTGTCGATCAGATTAAAGACGTAACGAAACGCACATTCAGGCCGGAGGTACTTTCAGACCTAGGGGGATTCGGCGCACTTTGTGAAATTCCTACAAAGTATAAGCACCCAGTTCTAGTGTCTGCCACGGACGGTGTCGGCACAAAGCTTAAATTAGCCATCGAGTTAGGCAAACACGACACAATTGGTATCGATTTGGTAGCCATGTGTGTAAACGACCTTATTGTCTGCGGAGCAGAGCCTCTTTTCTTCCTAGACTATTATGCAACAGGTGGGTTGAATGTCGAGACTGCTAAGTCCGTAGTCACTGGCATTGGTGCTGGCTGCGAACAGTCGGGCTGTGCTTTGATCGGAGGCGAAACCGCAGAAATGCCAGGCATGTATTCTGGTGAAGACTATGATTTAGCCGGGTTTTCTGTAGGTGTAGTTGAAAAATCGGCAATTATCGATCAATCTAAAGTTGCAGTGGGTAATGTATTACTCGGACTACCCTCTTCTGGTCCACATTCCAACGGCTATTCACTCATTCGAAAAATTATTGAGGTTAGCCGGTCTGATTTGGATGAGCCATTTGGCGATAGTACTCTTGGTGAAACATTGCTTACGCCAACCAAAATTTACGTAAAAACACTGCAACACCTTTCGGCCAAGATTCAAATTAATGCACTGGCTCATATAACTGGCGGAGGCTTATTAGAAAACATCCCACGCGTCTTGCCTGAGAATGCTCAAGCTCAATTAACTATAAATAGCTGGAAGAGGCCATCGATATTCAATTGGCTGCAAGAAAAGGGAAATATAAAAGAAACTGAAATGCTGAGAACTTTTAATTGTGGCATTGGCATGGTGGCATGCATTGATAGAAATGATGTAGACCAAGCTCTATCCCTTCTTGCCGAGACTGGTGAAGAAGCACTGGTGATAGGTGAAATAGGGGCGCGCCGAGAAGAAGCAGAGCCAGTGACTTTCTCTTAGACTCTTGGCAAGATTTTTTTTATTTAGTCTATTACTTAGCTAGCTAGTAATCACAGGAGATTCACAACGGTAACAGCATGGATCGGAAATATTGCAATGTCGTAGTCTTAATTTCTGGAAGTGGGTCTAATCTCCAAGAATTAATTGACGCCAGTCTTTTCTCTAATTATAAAATTAGTGCTGTAATTTCAAATAGACCTGACGCCTTCGGATTACAAAGAGCAGAACGAGGCAATATCCCCACCCAAATTATTGATCATAAAAATTACGATTCGAGAGAGGCGTTTGATAAATTCCTAGCCGACACTATCGACGAGATAAATCCGCAATTGATCGTTCTCGCTGGCTTTATGCGAATTCTAAGTGGAGACTTCGTAAATCGATTTAGTGGGAAAATTCTTAACATTCATCCTTCTCTACTACCAAAATATCCTGGTATTAACACACACCAACGTGCGCTTGATGCTGGTGACACTGAACACGGGGTATCCGTCCATTTTGTGACGCCTGATCTTGATGGGGGACCAATAATTGCCCAGGAAAATGTACCCATTTATAAAAATGATACAGCAGAGGCTCTCGCGACCAGGGTTTTAAAAAAAGAACATCTGATCTACCCCAAAGTAGTAAGTTGGTTTGCGAGCGGCCGTCTGCACATGCATAAAGGCAAGGCTATTATGGATAATGAAGAGTTACCCCCTTGCGGCGTGATGATACAACCATGAAACTAAGCCGTATTCAGGTTCTGACAATTGCTACAACTTTGTCCCATATACAATTTAGCAGTGCCCAGACTACTGTAGAGTACTCTCTTGAATATCAAGCTAGCGCCAATGGTATTAACGCGATCGCACGCAGGTCTCTCAGCTCTGAAGCTGATTCAAACTACCAATTAAGTAACAAATTAGAAGCATCAATAGCAGGACAAATTGTAGCTAAGATAGAACAAATAAGTAAACTTGCTCCAGTTGAGTCAAAATTAAGACCTGTAGCTTACAGCTTTCTGCAAACAGGCATTAGCCAGGAATCGCAAGCTATAGACTATAACTGGGACGCTTTACAGGCCGTCAGTACTGAGGATGACAAGTCCTGGTTAATTGAGCTTAGCGAAAATACTTATGATGAGTTGAGTCACCAGTTTGCGCTGCGCCAACAAATCAGACAAGGCATCCAACATGAACGAAATTTAGAGTTTGCAGTAATTGATGAAGATGAAATTGAAAGTCATCACTATCAGATTATAACTAAAGAGATCGTTACAACGCCTTTGGGCACCTTTAACAGTACCAAAATAGAACGAATACAATCCGCATCTAGCATTAATACAACTCTTTTTTGGCTGGCAGATGATTGGCATTCAGTCCTTATTCGAATGGAGCAGACAACAAACTCAGGTTTGACTATCGTACTAGAATTGAATGGAGGGATAGTCGATGGTCTATCAATCAAACCGCTTCTTAACTAATATTTCGCGGGCTGTTAAACTGAGATTACACTGCCTGCAGGGTTATCTATAGCTTTTGTTTCAGGCGTATTCTGTTTTCCCGGTTTCTTTTCAGAATTAGTTTTTTCTTGTGGTTGTGCGTCGACCACCTCATCATTTTGCTTTTTTTGAAGATTGTACTTTCGCATCTTTTCAACTAATGTTGTGCGCCGCACATGCAAACGGTCAGCAGCTCGCGCGACGACTCCGCCACTATCATCTAACGCCTGGGCTATAAGGTCTTTTTCTAGATTTGCCAGATACTCCTTTAGATCTAATCCGTGTAAAGGCAAGAGTGATTCTGTGACGGATTCCTGAACAGAGGAGGAGACAAAGGGGGAAGATTTTTCGAAACTGACAGTGGCTGGTTCCGTATCTTTTGCCACCGCGATTTTACAAATCTCTTCATCACTTAAGTGACGGAATTTCTCCGGCAAATCATTAATACCAACTATGCCGTGAGGATAAAGAATAGCCATGCGTTCAACCAGGTTTGCTAATTCGCGTACATTACCTAACCAAGGGTGCCTGCAAAGGGATGCGATGGCTCCAGAATTGAATCTTACGGAGCCGCGCTTTTCAGCTTCCATGATTGTTATCAGTTCATTTAGCAATAGTGGCACATCTTCAGAACGTTCTCTGAGTGAAGGCATCTCGATAGGGAAAACATTAATTCTATAATAAAGATCTTGTCTAAAACCCCCTTCCTCTATCATCTTTTCTAAGTCTTTGTGAGTTGCTGCTAGAATTCGCACATCAGTTTGAATCGTTTTTACACCACCAACCCTCTCAAAACTCCTCTCTTGCAACACTCGTAAAAGCTTTACTTGCATATTCAGAGGCATATCGCCAATTTCATCGAGAAACAGAGTTCCGCCATCAGCTAACTCAAAACGCCCAGCTCTAGAAGATATGGCTCCGGTGAATGCTCCTTTCTCATGTCCAAATAGCTCGCTTTCCAAAAGTTCGCGAGGAATAGCACCGCAATTAATAGGAACAAAGGATTTGCTGGCCCGGGCTGAATTTAAATGCAAATTACGCGCAACTACTTCTTTTCCAGTCCCTGACTCTCCAGTAATAAGCACACTAACTTCTGTGTTCGCTACCTGTCCCATCATGTGCCGTACTCGTCGAATTACATCACTCTTTCCAATCAGACTTCGGAACATGTTGCAGTCTTTTACACCATCAATATCTCGCACCCGGTTGTAGTGCTCATGAAAAATCTTTGCTTTGTGCAAGGCATCAAGTAAAAGTTGATAGCTCAGTTTGGCTTCCAGCACCGATGTGACTCTCGAGAGCAATTCAGGATCCAAAGATTCCTGCAATTCATGATCACCTACTAAAACAAAAGGAATTCCAGCCTCCCATTGATATATCTCAGACAATAATAGTCCGAGTGGAGCGAACTCGCACACCCCGATTATCGCGACATCAATCTGAGTGGTCTGCCCTGTTACTTCTGAAGTTCGAGAGTGCCAATTGCTGGAATTTGCGGATACAGTTTCCTCTCCTAAAAAAGAGAGGACTGTTTCGAGATCACGCCGCGAACGCTCATTATCATCGATTAATAAAATTCTGGTTTTTTTCACCATAGTGATGTGCAGTAAAGCTACCTTAAGAAAATCTGCGCGCAGGGACTTCTAATGACTCTTAGTGTTTAGTGTTCGATCCGGCTATAACTCTATCCATAATCATTCAGTCTAATCAGAGTTGTATAATTGACGGTTCTTAGCAGTCATCCGGACTCTTTAATTAATCTATTCCTCAGGTATTGTAGACGGTTTTAGTTAATATTTGGAAGAAATTGCTAGAGAGGCTTTTAACTTTATAAGTGGTTGAAATTTAAGCAATGCGCGACTTGCTCCAACACTCATAAAAACAGGTTCCATTTCACTCCGAGAAGATTTTACTGTTGCTATTAATTCAGTGACTCCATTTTGAAAATAAATGCATTGCTCTAATTTTATTTAAAGCAGCTCGTACTGCTGCTGCATATCATCATAGGCGTGCAGATATTCTTATATCATCGATACTCGACTGATGATCAGCTAATAGAATGGCGGTGAAGAGTTTACTAATGGCAGACACTCTGCTCTTTCATGCAGAAATACAGATACTAAAAATAGTTAAACACGGAGACTTATTTCGGTTACGCGCTGCGATACAATTATTAATGATTCCACAGAAGGATGGAGTCGTTCAAGATAAGAAAATAGGCAATTTGATCAACATTAAAAACGATGGATCCAGAACAGTTGCAAATGAAATTGCTAAGTTAATAAAAAATGAATACTTATTTATAACAACGGTTTATATAAATATCTTAATGCAGAATAATTATTTAAATTAAGTAAGAGGCTTGGTGGTAGTTTGGAATTAAATCTACTTAAAGATATCGTTTACCTTGTCGTTATAACTTAGACCCGTTGCTGTTGGGTCAGATTAAGATCAGGGAGCTTCTTTCTAAAACCCCGCATCCAAATGGCCTTTAGATCTTGAGCGCAGGAAGCCGGAACACTTTTTTAGCAATGATTAGTGCTGAAAATGTCGAAATTTATTAGGGATAAAGCTGTATTCAATTACGCAAACGGACTTGTAGGAAGTGTCATAGAAGTGAATAAAATAGGTCCAAATCCAACACATCCTCTTTCCAGTAATCGGAATGCTAAAAACAGCGTGGTCTTAAACCTAACTGGCCAAAGGCGTGGGGCTGCGAAATCGAAAATTGCACCTACCAGCGAGAAACCCGAGCACAGTGCTGAGACAATCGATATAAATGCGCTTGAGTCTCGAATTAATCAGCTGCCAGACATCGATGCTGCCCGAGTAGTCGAGCTGCACAATCGCATAATGACTGGTGAGTATGAATTCAATTCCAAAAGCCTTGCAGATAAATTAATAGGTTTGGAATCAATTCTTGACCCCTAGTTAATTCGCAGTTTTTCTATTCTTAACTACCTATTCTAATTCAGGCCGAAGTTGAAGTTACAAGAATTAGCTAGCCTATAGAGGATTTCTCAACTTAATTGCAAAAGAAAGCGAGACAGATCGCGCAATCGCGATCACCTTAAGCATTCCTCCTCATCCCATAACAGTGGTGGATCTAACTCCTCTAACCTATCTAGGTCTGCGGGTCTATCTAAATCCCAAAGGACATCCATACAAACGCTACTCAACCCTAACTCTCTAGCTCTGGCCAGTGTTTGGACTAGAACCCTATCTGTTCCCCAATCGATATCACTGAAAAGCCTATTATTTGCGGCGTTAAGACCTATTAAGACATAACCCCCGTCTTCTGCTGGCCCGAGCACTACATCGATTCCACCCGCCAATTGCTCCAAAGCCGCCTTGAGGTATGATTTATCAATACTAGGACAATCCGACCCAATTATTAGGAGCGAGGCAGACACAGAATTTGCTAATGTTCGGGCCGCCGCATCGGCCATTTTGCACCCAATATCGCCTTTTTTCTGTAGATAAATATCCTTTTTATTACAATGATTTAAAAAGAATTCATGAGAAATATTCTCAGTAACCCATAACTGCCACGGCGCCAAATAGCTTGCTCCCAATAGATTACAGATCCTTGTAATCATTGCCCTATGCAGATGAAGGCTTCCCTTAATGCCTATAGCGGGCTCCAGTCGGGTTTTCACTTTTCCTGGCACCGGATCTTTTGCAAAAACCAGGATGCGGGAATTAGGAAAAGCATAATTTGAATTCCTCGATGGTATTAGACCCGAAGAAGTACTCAAGCTCGCTCTGACAGAAGGGACAGCTGCCTGTTGAGGGTAATAATGCTTGGCGAGTTGTCCTGGATTGCTACCAAGAAAATACAACAATCTCAACCACCACATAAAGAGGACAGTTTTAACGACACCATGATTATCCCAGCGTCGTGTCGAAGTAAACACCGGCGATCTAATTAGCTTGGGTCTCGCTCGCCTCCTTAATATCTTACTAATGGCAATATCCTCCATTAACGGTATTTCCGGGAACCCTCCTATTGACTCGAATAAATTGCGCGTAATGAAAAGCGCTTGATCACCTGTACAGATATGAGTTAGCGATGCACGCCAATTCATACCTCTGCTAATCATGTTAAAGACCAATGATTGCTTCCTAAATTTAACCAGGAACCATCCCCAAACATTAGCAGACTGTGAGACAGCCCGAATCAGTAATTTATCAGCAACCTCGGGAAGCTCAGTATCGGCATGTAGGAACAACAGAATATTCGCACTTGCTACTGCGGCACCCTCATTCATTTGCAGTGCCCTGCCTTTTTTGCTGCACAAAACCTGATCAACTAACGGTTGCGCTAACGTGACAGTATCATCTGCCGATCCGCCATCCACTAGAATTACTTCGCATCCATGGCTTCTTAATTGTTGCAACGCTGCAAGGCGAACCGTAATAGATTCCTGCTCGTTTAATACAGGGATAATGATTGAAAGAACTTTCATTTAAAGTCTGTTTTGCTTGGGTATTTAAGCAAAGAATTGATAATAGTTTTCCGTTAGGCACACTAATTTTCAAGGGCTCCGCCGCAACTACTCCCTTGCCCTGCAGTACAACCGAAACAATGCTCTCCGATTACGATTGGGTTGTTAGTAATAACTCGATCGATTAAATCTACCAAGTGTGTTTTTGGTTTACCCTCGTTTAAGAGGGGCATTTTGAGCATTTGATTAAAATCGCAATCATAAACATCACCTTGATAATCAATACTCAGCAAATTTCGACACATCACGGTGTCGAGATTTTCTTCCCGATAACTCTCTCTCAGTATTGCCATGTATTCATGGTAGAGACCTTTGGCCAACAGCATCCCCCCAAAACGGCTAATAGGCATATTAGTAATGGTAAATAGCTGATTAAAGACAATATCGTGTTGAACGAGTAACTCTTTCTTATAATTCTCTTCTAGGCCTTTTTGGGCAGGCGGCAAATTGAGGCCATCGGGGTTAAAAACTAGATTCAGTTCTTTATCACTGTCGGAGCCATATCCCAATGCATTGAGAGTTTTTAATGCGGCTATACTCTCCGAGTAAACTCCTTTACCGCGCTGTTTTTCAACATTATGTTCTGAGTAACAAGGTAGCGAAGCAGTAATTGTCACTCCCTGCTCCGCCAAAAAAGCCGACATGTCTTCAAACCCTGGCTCGCCAAGGATTGTTAAATTGCACCGATCGATTACTTTTATACCCGTACTTCGAGCTTCTTCAACAAGGTATTTAAAATGTGGGTTTAACTCGGGCGCACCACCCGTCAGATCTAATGCCTTTACGGCATGTTTTTGAATGAATTCCAGAACCAAATCTACTGTTTTTTTATCCATCTGTTCGATGCGGGTTGGACCCGCATTAACATGGCAATGCGTACAGCTGAGATTGCATTTGTAACCAAGATTAACCTGTAATGTTTCCAGAACATTACGGTTAATGGCGGGGAAATCGGTTTTTAATAATAAGGGCCTGGTATCGAGCATGTTTCTTCTAAATTTGTCGTTTAGTTCTGTGACTTCTTCATTTCAATTTATCGAAATTTAAATCTAGCTACCTGCTTTCCTGCCGGACGCTCGTTTCTGCTTGCCACATTGATTCAACTTGGCTCTTCAGTTCATTCCAACAATAACAAAACTGATATCACTCTATCTTATGACATCACCAGAGCTAGTGCATGTCTTTCCAGGAGTATTGTTCTAAAAACAAGACTTCCGCCCTAAAAGCCTATAAATAATCACTAAGCTTAGACCGAAATGCTGTTTAAGGACGTCTTAGCTTAGAATCATGTACCAGCACCCAACCTATTGAATTAGAGAAGATTAAGGTTGAAATAACGCTGAGAATAAGAAATCACAGTTAATCAAACTGGGTAAAAAATAGTGTGATTTCGATATTGTATTAAAGAGACTCTTGGTTTTTAATACTCAGCCGATATTAGCCGTAGGCACGCCGACAGTGGTTTCTATTAATAACGAATACTCGCGACGAGAGGTGAGTTATCTGCGAGTTGGCAGGTGGTAAACTGAAGTGAATGAAAAAAATTTCTACATTGTAGCAACTGCTCCTAATGAGCCAAGTCTACAAGTCAAAATCTCAGGACCCTACCTGACTCAGAAAGCAGCCCAGGCGGATCTTTCTGCAGCTATTGACGAGGCCATGGAGATCGACCCCAGTGCCAAAGACTACAAATATGCTATCTCTCACGTAGAAAGCCGCAAGCCTGGAGTAATACAGCATATAGCTGCACATGCCTGAAATAGCCGGTCTATGTTGCTCTGTCATATCTAATATCTAGCCGGTTATAATGTATAAGTGTACACTAGGATTAATTTTCTCAGAATTTTACCATGTGTTTCTTGTGAAAGATTTCACTTTTCTTTGCAGCAAAGAGCGGCTTATAGCTTTCAATTACAGGCAAAAAAATAGTAATCAGGTTTAGCTGAAGCCAACCCTGCGTCAATGGCCAGCATAGATTCATAGAGAGGACCTTTTGAAAAAGCTCAGTGCACTTCACCACATTAGCATTATCGAATCCCGGGGTACAAATTGTGCTTGGGTGCGCATTAAATATGATGGCAAAAGTTTTCAGCAATCTTTCCCTTTTAAAAAATACGGCGGAAAGAGAAAGGCAATTGATGCTGCAAAGAAAAAGCGGGACACCCAAGGCAAGAAAATTTATGGGTCCAACTGGCCTTATGCCAAATATAGTCCGCGGAAAATTTCTCCACTAAACAGTTCTGGTGAGATCGGTGTTAGTTACTCAGAGAAAGATCAAAGCTGGGTAGCAACTTGGCAGGAAGGGAAAGGTATTCGTCGCAAACAGAAAAATTCTTATTTTTCTGTTAACAAATTCGGTAAGCAGAAGGCAAAACAACTTGCCATCAAAGCACGCAAGAGTGCTATAAGAGCGAACCGAATAAACTAATCTACATCAAAGAAGATCCAGGTTTGGCTAAAGAACGGGGCATATATTAAATTATGCGCCTCCATATTGAGGACGTCATCTAGCGTTATAATAATGAATCACATCCGTTAGCCTCAAACTTCACTAAATGTGTCTCAGTAATTTTTTATTAGAAAGGCAGTTAGGAAAATTCAACTACAGAGGTTGAAGTACATTCCAAATCTGATTTGTTTTTAGTAATTCGGCATAAACCAGGTTTGCATCAAAATTTAACCGGTCAACGCCGAAAACCTCGTATAAAGCCTCAAAACTGGCTAAAGCTTCGTCAGTATCATTATCAATCGCCACCACCAAATCATTTAACGTCCGTGAGTCTGACAAGGCTTGCGCTGTATGCATGAGGCCAGCATCGCGCATTCCTGAAATAAGGACTACTTGCGTGTTCGTACTCGCAGGAAAAATTGAAAACATGCCGTAATCTTTAAAAGGATCTCCCTCTTCCGGCAATCCCGCATCGCTTGTATAGTATTCTTCAGTACTGGTATTCAATAATTCATCATAGCTACGGCCAATACTCAAACCTGAACCCGCAAAAGTGAGATCCGTTAACTTTTCCAATGCAGAGAGATAACCAATATAAACAATATGATTTTCACGAATATCGGCAGTAGTCAGGTCTGACATCATAGTCATGTTCACGGTTTTACCACTTTCCTGTAAAATAGGAACTATCTTGGCGAGCGCAAACGCACTCCCCTCGGGCATGTAACTAAGATCCAGATCCAGATAATTTTCAGCTCGCTCAAAATCAGTGAATTGCAAATCCTCTAAATCACTACGTGAATTAACATTAAACTCCCGAACCATTCGTGCAATATTGCCATTAGCATTCAGCTCTCCGAAGATATAATAATCACCCATTACAAGTAGGATAGGTTCTTCATCATTGAGCACACTTTGCCAAACCGGGTGGCTAGACGCTGCTCCCAGTCTCGGCGAAGGGTTCGGCTGGTTCAAGGTAAGCAAATAAATTAAATTTGCCATCAATAAAAATGTGGTCAGAACCAACAACCCTGTATTTGCACTAAAAGAAAATTTAGTTGCTTTAGATTCACTATTAATAGATTTTGGATGCTCTTTTACTTGAGCTGTGATGGCGTATTGCCCTTTTGGAATAATAATTCTATAATCAGCATCTAGTTCGTAACTTTCATAATAGCTGTTGAGTTTTTTTCGGAGCTGGTGCACATAAACTCTAACAGTAGAATCTGCAGAAACATCGAAATCATCCCCCCGACCCAAGACTTCGACCGCTAACTCAATTTCTTTTGGATACTTTCCGCCAAGGGAACATTGAATCAAGTACTCTAACAAAGCGGAATAGTGTTTTGACCTACCTAAAATACCACTTGCAATAATACGATTACACAGAGCGAGTAGCTCAGCATTGCTGAATGCTTCATTGATGCTACGCATAGATAGCCTGGTTTGATCGATAGGATCCATAGCAGAAGTTCGCTCGAAATTAAATCATGAAATTGTTATGGCTTTCTTGGCAGCACGACCTGATAACAGAAACCCAGATTCTTCCAATTATACATTGCTAACATTAGTTTTTAGAGAATATATTTTTTACCAGGCTCATTCTGCAAAATACTCAAGCAATCACATCGATTTAATTATATATGACTTCAATTTATCGCTAAAGTGAACTACACCATCGGTCGCATAACTCTCATGATGGGATTCGATATTACGCAAGTCATAGAGGTAATTCACCATTACTGTGAGTGATTGCTGCCTCCCTTTCTCACTGCGATCGGCTAGAGGATGAATTTGATGAAGAGAAGCGCCGTTGCCTAGATGAAAACGAGCAACAGGGTCTAGCGGGTATTTGCCTTTCTTGGCACCCACAAGATAGTTGAAAATCCCTTTTTTGAGCATGCTGCCGCTTTCTTCTATTGCTTCTTCAGCATCAGATATCGAAAGAATTGCAGTTTTGAGCTCATCAATTTCAGGCGCTATTTTAGCATCTGGCTCCTCATCGGATTCCAGCCAACGACTAAATCCAGGTATTGGAGAAAGCGTAACAAATGTCTTGATTGACGGGAATTCACTCTGCAACTCTTGAACAACCTGTTTAATGAGAAAGTTTCCGAAGGAGATGTTTTTCAGGCCCGGCTGACAATTGCTAATGCTGTAAAAGACTGCAGTCTTATACTCCGACTCTTGAGGTCCCTCTATTCCATCACTCTCCAATATAGATGCAATTGACCTAGGCACTTGATCTACAAGCGCCACCTCAACGAATATCAAAGGCTCGTCAACAAGCGCTGGGTGAAAATAAGCGAAGCAACGACGGTTTGGTGGCTCAATACGGCTGCGCAGATCATTCCAATCCTTGATCTCATGAACCGCTTCGTATCGAATGATGCGTTCCAGGATTGCTGCTGACGTAGACCAGTCAATTGTTTGTAACTGTAAAAAACCTCTCCCGAACCAGGAAGTAAAGAGCCTTACAAAATCTCCATCGACAGCAATTAACTGAGGATGAGCTCTTAAGAGACCAAGCAAGTCGCTGCGCATAGCGACTAAATCATGCGTTGCACCAGGCGTTTGATTCAAGCGCCGCAACAATTCATGCCTCAAAGGTTCTGTTGCTTTGGATAAAATGTTGAGATTCAAGCTTGCAGGGTTTTTGTCGTAAGCTTCAAAGGCTCGACGAATCTCAGCTTGATTGGCATTAAAATTTTGCTCCAGGCTCTTAAAAAAATCTAGCTTCTCTCCATCTGATAACTCATTGTAGCTATCTAGCACCTGACGCGCTGTGACTATCCCCGACACCTCTCCTAACGTACCCATGAGCCGATCAATTAACTCGTCAATGGAAACCTCATCACTGGAGGAGAACAAGGAACGCTGCCGCAACACAAGTGCACTAAGAAAATCTTGAAATTTTTTGAGGGCCAAAATTATTTGCTGCCCACAATATTATTCGGATCTTTAAGCATCAGGTTGACTCTATATAGGTTAGGTAGTTTTCAACTAGATTATAAATTGTCAACTTTGCTCTTACAGCAAATTCTAATTAATTCCCGATTTACTCACCAGGAGCTCGGAATAGAGCTAGAGATTATGCAATACCGCTGGCGAGTTGCAGATAGTACCTTCTCCCTGCAGTCAATTCTATGGAACTTTCTGAATGCCCTGGCGTTTTTGGTAGTTAACAAATCAACGCTAGTGGCTTTCATTCAAGCCTCGCATAAATTATACGAATGAGGAACCAAGCGAAATTTTATTTTATGAGCTATAGCGTAATTGTATTTCGATCTGCATTCTTGCCTCATCAACCAAATATTAGGCCAAACGAACAGCGGCTTAGAAAGAAGATATTAAGTAATTGGGCACTGCCCATGCTGAGCTTTCTTAAGCAGGCGTCCTAGCCATCTATTCTGAATGACAACACTTCCGGGCCCCTGACTTTGAGTTAATTCCCTCCAAATTGAGGAGTTTCAAAACGAAGCCTCTCTGATCCTGACCCATTAGCCGTTTTGCGCTTAGTATATTACGATGTCCACTGAGAGAATTGCCAAAGCATGCGCTTATTGTCAACAATTCTATTGATTTTGATCAGTTCTAAAGGCAATATCCTCGTTATAAGTAATTATTGTTGACAATATAGCCATGAAAGTCGGATCAACTCCTACGTTAACATCAAAATCTTCCACACTAGCCGATGACGTGTTCGAGCAGCTCCGTGCATCTATCGTCAAAGGCGAGCTAACTCCCGGCTCCAAAATCAATGAACCCCAGTTAAGTAAACAACACGGCATAAGCCGCGGCCCATTGCGTGAAGCAATTCGCCGTCTAGAGGGATGCAAGCTCGTTGAAATAAAGCCTAATGTCGGCGCTAATATTGTTTCTCTAGAAATCCCACAAGTTATAGAAATATATGAAATTCGCGAATCATTAGAAGGTCTAGCTAGTCGTTTAGCGGCTCTAAATGCCTCCACAGAGGATTGTCAGAAGTTGCGATCACTTTTGACTGAGCACGAACTGCATATTCATTCGCAGAATGGCCGCCGTTACTACCAGCGAGAAGGTGATCTCGATTTTCACTTTCAGATTGTCCAACTGAGCCGAAATAGCCGTCTATTCGATATCCTATGTGGTGAGCTCTATCATTTGATGCGAATGTATCGAGTGCAAACTGCCAATGAACCTTCTCGACCAGTGCAGGCGTTTAAAGAACATCATCAAATCGTAGATGCAATCGAGCAAGGGGATGGAGAATTAGCAGAACTTTTAATGAATCGACATATCTCAACTGCTCGTAAGGCACTACTCGCGCGGCTGGATGCTAAGCCACAAACAAAATTTAGTGAGAACATAGATGCAGGAGCGAGTGCGCACCAATAAAAGCATGAGTTAAATTGTTATCCAACTCACAGAATTTTTATCGCCTAAATACAGTGAGTTATAATCATTACCAAGATTAGATATTGGGAAATTTGTGCCTGAATATGGCATACCGGTCAAAAAAGTTCGGCATTGGCATTTTGTTAAATAACTGTAAATAGAGGATCAGAAGTGGAAAGTATTCCACTGTGCATTAATTTGTGATGCAGCTAGGTTTAAAAAACACAATTAGATCAATTAATTACAGAGATAACTTGGAAAATAATTTATGAATACCCAGTCACCAGGTTCACTATTTCGGAAAGCCCTGAAAAATCACAAGCCTCTTCAGGTTGTAGGCACTATTAATGCCTACTGCGCAATGCTGGCGGAAGATGCGGGTCACGATGCGATTTACCTATCGGGCGGCGGTGTTGCAAATGCCTCCTATGGCCTGCCCGATTTGGGAATTACCAGCTTAAATGATGTCATTACAGACGTTGAAAGGATCTCTAATGCGACAGAAGTGCCTCTTTTAGTTGATATCGATACTGGTTGGGGTGGCGCATTCAATATTGCCAGAACTATTAAAGCTATGGAGAAAGCTGGCGCTGCGGCGGTGCATCTTGAAGACCAGGTGTCACAAAAGCGTTGTGGGCACAGGCCCAATAAAGCGATTGTGAGTCAGGCAGAAATGGTCGATCGGGTTAAGTCTGCGGCAGATGCTAAATTAGATGACGATTTCATGATTATGGCGAGGACTGATGCCTTGGCTGTAGAAGGTATAGATGCTGCAATCGAGCGAGCTATTGCCTGCGCTGAAGCCGGTGCCGACGCTATTTTCCCGGAAGCGATCTTAGATTTAGAACAATACCGTCAATTTGCGAATGCCGTTTCTGTGCCAATTTTGGCAAACATCACAGAATTCGGTAAAACCCCACTATTTAATTGCCAGGAGCTGGCTGAGGCCGGCGTAGCGATGGTGCTCTACCCTTTGAGCGCGTTTCGAGCTATGAGCAAGGCTGCTTTGGATGTATATCAAACCATAGCCATTAATGGGGATCAGAATGCGGTTGTAGATAGAATGCAAACCCGAACCGAGCTCTACGAAGTCTTAGGGTACCACGCCTACGAAGAGAAACTGGACGCATTGTTTGAAAAGTAAAACTAGTAATTACAAAGACTTAATTGACTATATTGAAAGATTACTCATATATGTAATTTGAGAAGAAGAAAGCACTAATTGGAGAGGACGTATGATGGACAATAAGCTAAGTGGGAGCGGCCTTCGCGGTCAAGTCGCGGGCGAGACCTCACTTTGCACAGTTGGCAAAACAGGTTCTGGACTTACTTATCGTGGAATGGATATTTCTGTTCTCGCAGAAAATGCTAAGTTCGAAGAAGTCGCCTATTTATTGCTTCGCGGAGCGCTCCCAAAACAGCAAGAACTTGATAGTTATATTAATAAAATCATATCTTTGAGAGACCTTCCTAAAGTTCTGAAAGACACATTAGAAAGAATCCCCTCCACCGCTCACCCGATGGATGTTGTCCGCACTGGTTGCTCTATCTTAGGGAATTTGGAGCCCGAAAAGTCCTTTGAACAACAGGACGAGGTAATTGATCGTCTTCTAGCCTCTTTGCCCTCGATGATCTGCTACTGGTATTGCTTTTCGCACGAGGGTCGGCGCATAGATACTGCATTAGAGGATGATTCGATCGGAAGTCATTTTCTGCACATGCTTAGTGGCGCCTCTCCTAGCGACCTATTCTCCCAAGTCATGAATGTCTCTCTTATCTTGTACGCTGAGCACGAATTCAATGCCTCTACTTTTACTGCCAGGGTTTGTGCATCAACCTTGTCTGATATGTACAGTTGCATTACTGGTGCAATCGGCACGCTGCGCGGACCACTTCACGGAGGTGCCAATGAAGCTGCCATGGAATTGATCGAAAACTGGCAGTCTCCGGATGAGGCAGAGCTTGCCCTCTTAGGTATGCTGGATAGAAAAGAAAAGATTATGGGTTTTGGTCATGCCATCTACCGAGAATCCGACCCGCGCAACGCTATTATTAAACAATGGGCAGAAAAGCTGGCTGCTGAAGTGGGCGATACAACCCTCTATCCTGTTTCGGTCCGCTGCGAAGAGGTAATGTGGCGGAAAAAGAAGCTTTTCTGCAATGCCGACTTTTTTCATGCTTCGGCTTATCACTTCATGGGTATCCCTACAAAGCTGTTCACTCCTATTTTTGTGATGTCGCGAGTTACAGGCTGGGCAGCCCATGTAAAAGAACAGCGAGCTAATAACCGTATTATCCGGCCTAGCGCAGACTATACGGGACCAGAAATTGCCCAATGGGTGGGTCTCGCAGACCGCTCGTAAACTCAATAGTTCCTGAAAATTTACTTTATCTACTATTCCTATCCATCTTTAATAAAAGGCTATTTACGTGTCACAAAATGTTGATTTGAACACCCGCCCAGAACCAGATCAGGTACTGGTTGATATCGCTAACTATGTTTGCGACTACAAACTTGATTCCGCCGAAGCCTACGATACAGCGCGAAGCTGCCTGATGGATACTCTAGGTTGCGGCTTGCTCGCGCTGCGCTTCCCAGAATGTACCAAATTACTCGGACCTCTGGTGGAAGGCACCGTGGTTCCCAATGGTGCTAGAGTTCCTGGAACTCAGTTCCGCCTTGATCCTGTCAAAGCAGCGTGGGACATTGGCTGCATAATCCGCTGGCTGGACTATAACGATACTTGGCTAGCCGCAGAATGGGGACACCCGTCCGATAACCTAGGAGCAATTCTAGCGGTCGCTGACCACCTTTCGCAGATTCGTATTAGCACAGGTAAACCACCATTACTCATGCGTGATGTCTTGACCGCCATGATCAAGGCACATGAGATCCAGGGTGTATTAGCTCTAGAGAATAGTTTTAATCGTGTCGGCCTTTGCCATGTGTTGCTTGTGAGAGTGGCTTCAACCGCTATTGCTACCCATATGCTAGGGGGCACTAAGAATCAAATCGTTGATGCACTCTCCCAAGCATGGCTAGATGGTTCCAGCTTAAGGACCTATCGCCACGCTCCCAATGCTGGGCCCCGTAAATCCTGGGCAGCCGGAGATGCCACCTCTCGTGCTGTGCGACTTGCAGACCTGACTTTGCGCGGTGAAATTGGCTACCCAAGCGTTCTGACCGCCCCTACCTGGGGCTTTTATGATGTTTCCTTTAAAGGTAATTCTTTTTTATTTACAAGAGCTTATGAAAGCTATGTAATGGAAAATATCTTATTCAAAATATCATTTCCCGCCGAATTCCATTCTCAAACTGCAGCAGAAGCAGCTGTGAGATTGCATCCTCAGGTAAAAGATCGCCTAACGGACATCGATAAGATCATTATCCATACCCATGAATCCGCAATCCGCATAATTTCCAAGGTCGGGCCTCTTAATAACCCCGCGGACCGAGATCATTGTCTGCAATACATGACTGCCGTGCCTTTAGCCTTTGGCAACTTAGTAGCTGAAAACTACGAAGATAGCTTCCACTCAGCCAATCCAATCATTGATGAACTGCGAGCAAAGATGGAAATTCATGAGAGCAAGACATACACGAAAGAATATTTAGAACCAAAAAAACGCAGTATTGCAAATGCCTTACAGGTGTATTTTAAGAACGGGGATTGCACTGAAAAAATAGAAATTGAGTACCCAGTAGGTCACCGCAGAAGACGAGAAGAAGGCATCCCTTTATTGGAAGCTAAATTTCAGGCTAATTTAGCGACACGCTTCCCTGCCAATCGCTCCGAAGAGATCTATGCATTGTGCAAGGACCAACAGAAACTGGAAGAAACGCCAGTTAATGAATTTATGGAACTTTTAGTCATTTAAGGGCTATACCCCTTGAAACAACGGCCATAGAACCAAGTTTAACAAGACCACCTATCATCTCTTCACATATCGCTGTCTCTGGCTCAACCTGAGACAGCCATTTCGTCGTCTCCCATGACTCACCGCGAACGATAGCTGATCGGTCTTGAATCTTTTCTTCTCAGACCCCATTTAAACCGATATAGCAGCGCTCCTTAGAGGCTGACTTACTCGCCTGATCATTTGATAGGCATTTTAATTAACATATTGCTTAAGCCGTTATTCAAGGCTTTTACGAGGATATGACCATGAGAAACTTTGATTTTGCCCCACTTTACCGATCCACAGTTGGATTTGACCATCTCAGGCCTCTGCTCAATGCAGTGACGAGATCTGAATCGAACGCACCAAGTTACCCTCCTTACAACATTGAACTAATTGATAAAGACCAATACAGAATCTCTATGGCTGTTGCTGGATTTACTGAGGAAGAATTGGATATTAATGTTGAAAAACAGTTCCTTACCGTGAAATCCAAGAAGCCAGATGAGGAATCGAACCGAAACTACCTGCATCAGGGGATTGCGGCTCGCAATTTCGAAAGACGATTTCAATTAGCAGAGCATGTTGAGGTGTCGAGAGCTCAATTGGCTAGTGGATTATTGCATATTGAGTTATCCAGGGAGGTTCCTGAAGCAATGAAACTTAAGTCAATTCCAATCACTAGAGGAGATGGCAACCTAATTGGCGTCAATCAAAAAGACGCCGCTTAATCCGCCAAAAATGGTATTACCTAAGGCGAAGTAATATCTGCTGCCAGTTCCTGTTGCTAAATCAGGAACTGGCATAGTTTGAGACTTTGCAACGTTATTGGTAAACCAGATCTCTAAGCAAGAAGATTGTTAAATCTATTTGCCTCCAATATCGTTGAGGTCGGAAAAAAATATTAATCAAGCATATGCACTACTAGACCACTTTTCAATTTCGGTTCAAACCAAGTCGACTTAGGCGGCATTACTTCATTAGCATCAGCAATTGCCATCAAGCTTTCGATAGAAGTGGCAAACAAAGCAATTGCAGCTTTCCAATCACCTGACTCAACTCTTTTTTCTAGTTCTCCCAAGCCTCGTATCCCGCCAACAAAATCTATGCGCTTATCAATTCGTTGATCACGGATATTTAACAAAGGGGTTAAGATAAATTCTTGCATAATACTGACATCTAAATTCTTGACAGGGTCATTGTCATCGATCGCTGCAAGCAATTGTGCATTAGGTTTCAAACAGTACCAATTGCCGTTAATGTGCAGTCCAAATTCTCTTTCTTTTGCTGGCTTTGCTTCAATGCTACTAGTTACTAGTCTGACCTCAAATTTTCCCTCCAATGCGGAGACAAATTCATCTTCACTTAAGCCATTCAAATCCTTAATGATGCGGTTATAGTCTAAAATTCGCATTTGGTTATGCGGAAATAAAACAGCCAAAAAAAAGTTGTATGATTCTGAGCCAAGGTGATTATCATTTCTGTCTTCATAGAGATGTTTAACCCTTGACGCTGCTGCTGATCGGTGATGGCCATCTGCCACATATAAACACTCTACCTTTTTAAACGCAGCTTCAATTGCCACTGAAAGGTTGGCATCTTCAATAACCCAAAAAATATGTTGAGTGCCATCGTCTGCTTTAAAGTCGTATTCTGGCGCTGAAATAATGACGCGGTCTAATAAATCATTAATATCAGCATCTGACCTATAAGTTAGAAAAACAGGGCCAACCTGAGCGCCTAATGCGTCCATATGATTAACACGGTCATCTTCTTTATCAGGGCGAGTGAACTCATGCTTTTTTATCAACCCTTTTTCGTAAGCCTCAACTGAAGCAACCGCAACCAACCCGGTCTGTTCGTGGCACCCCATTACTTGTTTATACACATAAAATCTGTCTTTGCCATCTTGCCGCAGAGTTCCGTCGCTGATGAATTTCTTAAGATTTTCACTACCTTTTTTGTAAACAGCCGCGTCAAACGCGTCGATACTTTTATCAACATCAATTTCAGGCTTATTGATATGCAAAAAACTCAGAGGGTTCCCTTTAGCTATTACTGTAGCCTCTTCCCGGTTGATCACATCATACGGGGGAGATGCAACGCTAGGTGCTTTTTCTCTGGTAGGCCTAAGCCCGCGGAATGGTTTAATCAATTTCATTTTTATATCCAAATTGCAGGTAAATTTTTTTGGATGTGAATGGTCTAATCGCGTCTTCTTTTAGATGGCTGCCTATTACACAGGTAACCCCATCTGGATTTCCCTATTATTAGGTAGTTGGAATCAACAAATCCGAATTATAAACCATTTAAATAATCAAAAGTTGTATTGGAGAACTTTCATTAACTTGAAATAAATTTGAGTTTTCTATGGACCGCTTCTTGTATCTCGCATAGCAGAAAACCTCGTGATTCTAAAAATCGAATCAACCGACGATGCTGTTTGGATCCATAAACCAATTCATGACTATTGTGGGTTTTTTTATCGATGAGGGAGTTTGCTATTACTTGCCAATCTGGATCTTCGCTGAAAAGATAATTATTAACAATATCAGTGTGCACCCTGCGCAGAAATAGATTTGCTCTGATGTGCTTATAAGCAAAACCTTTACTTTTTCTGTACCTCACATAACACTCAGCAAAACGATGATCACTTTGTAGGTTTTCCCTACGAAGTTCGCCCAATGCATTTTCCAAATCCACTAACGTTAAGTCTGGGTATTTAATGAACAGTTTTTGTTTTAGTTCATAAATCGAATGTTCTCGGCGAGCTAAGAAATCCATAGCAGCTCGCCTGAGAACAGGGACGTTAGAGGTTCGATTTTTATGGTTGTTGACTGACATCAATTTCAGCCCATAACCGTCAACGATAGGAAAAACAGAGTAACGCTAAGATGCGCTCTTTGATTTTGCATCAGCTAACAGAACAACGTCTTCACTAGCTGCGATTGCTTTATCTTCGCTCAACTTAACATCATCTCCAAGTAGTTTTTCTCGAATCTGGCTTTCAATTTCATCCGCAATTTGTGGGTTTTCTTCTAGATAAATTCCAGCATTTTTCTTGCCTTGTCCTATTTTCTCTCCTTTGTAGGCATACCAAGCGCCAGATTTCTCTACCAAGTTCTGCTTCACGCCAAGATCGATGACTTCGCCTAAGTGATGTATGCCTTGACCATACATAATCTGAAATTCTGTCTGTCGAAATGGCGGTGCAACCTTATTCTTAACCACTTTAACGCGAGTTTCGTTGCCAACCACTTCATCCCCTTCTTTAATCGAGCCTATACGTCGAATATCAAGTCTGACAGAGGAATAGAATTTTAGGGCATTGCCGCCAGTTGTCGTTTCAGGAGAGCCGAACATAACACCGATCTTCATACGAATTTGGTTGATGAAAATCACTAGAGTATTAGAATTCTTGATATTTCCAGTCATCTTACGAAGGGCCTGAGACATTAGCCTAGCCTGTAGGCCCATATGGCTATCTCCCATATCCCCTTCTATTTCAGCCTTTGGAGTGAGTGCAGCAACAGAGTCGATTACTACGACGTCCAAAGCCCCAGAACGCACCACCATGTCACAGATTTCAAGTGCCTGTTCTCCAGTATCGGGCTGGCTTACCAGTAAATTATCCACATCGACACCTAGGTTCTGAGCATAAATTGGATCTAGCGCATGCTCTGCATCGATGAAAGCACAGCTACCGCCAGCTTTCTGTGCTTCTGCGATAACTTGCAATGTCAGTGTTGTTTTCCCAGAGGATTCAGGACCATAAATTTCTACAACACGGCCTCTCGGCAGCCCACCTATGCCTAACGCAATATCCAAGCCTAACGAACCAGTAGAAACGGCAGGAATCGCTTCACGCTCAGTGTCACCGAGGCGCATCATTGACCCTTTACCAAATTGTCTTTCGATTTGTGACAGCGCTGCTGCCAATGCTTTTTCTTTATTACCGTTATTGCTGTTGTCTTCAATCATAGTTGTTTCCTTGGTATTCCTTACACAACTGATGCTGGATCCTTGAGTAATGCAGTTGTTACTTGGCTCAACAAACTGAGCGCTGTATAGCAGCCTGTCCCCAACTGCTTGTTAATTTTTTCAGTAATTTACTGCTTATTGGTCGGCTAAGTTGGATATTGATCTCTGCTTACACCACCCTGACCAAAAACTATCTTTTTTTGACCAAGCTCCAGGGCTGTTGGCGGCGGGCTATAAGGCACAAAGGGCAATATCCAACCTAGCTACGTTCATTTTTCGCTCTAATTACTGTATTTTCGTACAGTATTAATTAAATCAAATTAATACTGTATATACAACCAGTATATTGGCCAATAATAAAATTCCTTTAGAAAAATGTATAGACAATTAACACTGCAATAAGCAGGACTTCTAGGCTACTAATTTCAATAATCCAGTAAGGCTAGCTTCAACAGAAGCAAGCCTTACTGCCTCTCGGTCACCGCCAAAGGAAAAGCACTGAGCGATAGCTTTATTTTCCCATTGCCAAGCAATCCAAACAGTTCCAACCTGCTTTTCAGGGCCGCCACCCCCTGGGCCTGCAATGCCACTTACCGCAACCGCAATATTTGCTCGACTATTATCGATCGCACCCTGAGTCATAGCGAGCACAGTTTCTTGACTAACCGCACCGGGACCATCAACAGTAAAAAAATCGCTTGGCACTTGAAGTAACCGCTGCTTTGCTTCATTTGAATAAGTTACAAAACCGGTGTCAAACCATACTGAACTACCGGCAAGCGCAGTTAGAAATTGAGCGACCCAACCACCGGTGCAAGATTCGGCAGTTGACATGATTAACTTTTTAGCGACGAGTCGCTCCGCTAGTTGTTCAGCTAATTTGTTTGCTGTGGAAGTTTTATTATTCACTATGTTAGGAATGTTAACGGAAACCAACAGCTGCGGTCTAACTAATTTAAAATACTGGAAATGCTTTTATCGCAGCGTAATTTAAGTCCAAGTAGTCTGTTAAAACGTGTAGAATTGCTCTCTCGTGCTAAAAAGAACTTAACTCCACTTCGTACTTAAATACCTTGGTCGACGCGCAAAAACATACACCGATGATGCAGCAATACCTGCGCATCAAGGCTCATAACAAAGACAACTTATTGTTTTATCGCATGGGCGATTTCTATGAGCTCTTCTTTGATGATGCGAAAACTGCTGCGGAACTCCTCGATATAACTCTAACAGCCAGAGGTAAATCTTCCGGCCAACCTATTCCCATGTGTGGCATTCCGTTTCACGCTGTGGACCGCTACTTGGTTAAGCTAGTGGAAGCAGGAATCTCCATAGCCATCTGCGAACAGATTGGTGATCCGGCAACGAGTAAGGGGCCAGTCGAACGAGAAGTCGTGCGGGTAATTACCCCAGGCACAGTCAGCGACGAAGCCTTGTTGGATGAACGCCGTGATAATTGTCTACTCGCGATTTGCGGAAAAGTACTGCCAAAAATTAAAGAGTCAACGCTTCATTACGGCATTGCACATATGAATATTAGTAGCGGTCGCTTCGTGTTAACTGAGGTTACCGGGATCGAAGCTCTGCTTACCGAGATTGAGCGCGTAAAACCCGCTGAGCTCCTCATCAGCGATGACCTTTTAGAGGCAAACACAAGACTAGAACATCCATCTAAACGCAAACGCCCTGTATGGGAATTTGAAATCGATAATGCAACCCGCACTCTTTGTGATCATTTCAACACGAAAGACCTTTCTGCCTTTGGTTGCTCCAATTTAACCGTTGCCATAAGAGCGGCTGGTTGTCTTATCCAGTATGCCCGGGAAACTCAAAAATCAGAACTAACCCATATTCAAGGAATTCAAATTGAACAACTTGCAGACAGCGTCATCTTGGATGCAGCCAGCCGCCGGAATCTAGAGATTGATATAAACTTAACTGGCGGCCGCCAACACACTCTGCTATCAGTATTAGATGCAAGCTCCACCGCCATGGGAAGCCGGCTGCTCTGCCGTTGGCTCAATCGCCCATTGAGGGACAAAGCACAGCTGAAATCAAGACAACAAGCCGTTACCAATCTCATAGCAGATTATCAGTTTGAGCCTATTGCTGAAACTTTAAAAGGAATTGGCGATCTTGAACGCATACTCGCGAGGCTCGGGCTGCGTTCGGCTAGACCGCGCGATCTTGCTATGATGCGTGATAGTTTGTTACTTCTCCCACTGCTACAGGAAACTCTTAAAAAGGTCCAGCATGAATCTATTAATCAGCTTGCCAAACGCATTAATTCATTTCCTGAACAAACTTCACTTTTGCAAAAAGCGATAGAAGAAAATCCACCCGTTGTGATACGAGAAGGCGGTGTTATCGCGAAAGATTACGATAACGAACTGGACGAGCTCCGAAATTTAAGCAGCAATGCAGGGCAGTATTTAATCGACCTTGAAATTAGAGAAAAAGAAAAAACCGGGCTAAGTACATTAAAAGTTGGCTTTAATCGTGTCCATGGATATTACATTGAAGTAAGCAAGGGGCAGGCGCATGCCGAATTACCTCCCGAATATATGAGAAGACAGACCCTGAAGAATGCAGAACGATTTATCACTCCTGAGTTAAAAGAATTTGAAGAAAAAGTATTAAGCGCCAAAAGCAAAGCGCTCACACGAGAAAAAGCACTTTATGACGAATTAGTAGAAAAGCTAGCAGCTGGTTTAACAGAACTCCTTGTCAGCGCAGCTGCGCTTGCCGAACTAGATGTCTTTACGTGCTTTGCCGACAGCGCAACAAATCTAAACTATTGTCTGCCCGACTTAGTCGATGAGCCAGGCTTGATTATCGAAAACGGAAGACACCCAGTGGTAGAAACAGTTACTGAGGAAGGTTTCGTTGCCAATGATCTTTGCCTTAATAATCAGCAGAAAATGATGATCATCACTGGGCCAAATATGGGTGGAAAATCAACTTATATGCGACAAACAGCTCTTATTGTATTAATGGCACTTTGTGGCAGTTATGTTCCTGCGAGTGCGGCCAGGGTTGGGCCCATCGATAGGATTTTTACCCGCATCGGTTCATCTGACGATCTTGCTGGCGGTCGATCTACATTTATGGTGGAGATGACTGAGACAGCAAACATACTGCACAACGCGACAGCCAATAGCCTAGTATTGATGGACGAAATTGGTAGAGGTACCAGCACATTTGATGGCCTCTCTTTGGCTTGGGCTGCCGCTGCGTATATAGCAGAGCGCCTAGCAGCATTTACTTTATTCGCAACACATTACTTCGAATTGACGAGTTTGCCTGACAATTATGAGTCCATAATTAATGTACATCTTGATGCAACTGAGCATGACAATGGCATTATATTTTTACACGCAGTAAGATCCGGGCCTGCTAATCAAAGCTACGGCTTACAAGTTGCACAATTAGCAGGGATTCCCGCTTCAGTAATTGACAAAGCGCGCGATAAATTAAAACAGTTAGAGTCGGAGAATATTGATTTGTCAATCGCTGAAAGTGGTAACCCACTACCGAATCAGGGTGATTTATTTGGCTCATCCTCACATCCAGCGATAGAATATCTGGAAAAGCTCAACCCGGATGAGATTACTGCCAAGGAAGCACTAGCGATTCTTTACGAATTACAAAACAAAACGAAATAGCGGGCTAAGATGAGCCACATGCAATCCGATGACTGATCGAGAAAAGTCATTGAAAAACTGTTAGAATGCGCACCGTTTTAGAATAGATAGCGCAATATTGTACGATCATACGGAGTAAAAATGACTTTTGTTGTTGGTGATAATTGCATTCGCTGCAAACACACAGACTGTGTTGAGGTATGTCCAGTGGACTGCTTCTATGAAGGCCCAAATTTTCTGGTCATTCATCCTGATGAATGCATTGATTGCGCATTATGTGAGCCAGAATGCCCTGTTGACGCTATTTACGCCGAAGATGAACTTCCCGAGGAACAGCAAGAGTATCTTGCCCTAAATGCTGAACTCGCTGAAAATTGGCCGAATATTACTGAGAGAAAAGATCCACTGCCTGATGCTGAGGAATGGACTGACAAACCCAACAAGCGCGAGTTTTTAGAACGCTAAACATACAAACCATCGCCCCTGCATCAATTATGAAAAAACTGCTGCTTGACTGCTTGCACCCTTCCTCTTTAAGGCATCTGATTACTGTAACAATCATCAAGAACCAGAATCGTTTATATTAGGAACAGTTTGAAAAATAGAACGCTCCGATTAAATACTAACCGGAGCATCTTCGGAATTTTTTACACATAGTGCGGATCAATCGATTATCCATATTTTTGTAAAACGCCAAAATGCGCTGTACTGACCCCATCATCATTATTCTAAACAACTATATAAAGATACATATTTAAGAAGAGTTTGTTCTTAACAGAAGTCATATAATTAAAGAGACATACGTCCACTCCAAAAACATATTAGTCAATGACATGGGTTGTCAGAAAGACAAGTTAGCTTAGCGGCCGGGGAGGAATCCTATAGGGTCTACGGAACTACCATCTACCCTAATTTCAAAATGCAGCATGGCAATTCCGCTAGAGTTTTGACCAATTTCTGCAATTTTTTCCCCTGCTCGGACTCTTGATCCCTCTCCTACCAGCATGGCGCTGTTGTGGGCGTAAGCACTTAAATATTTATCGTTGTGTCTGATAATAATTAAATTGCCACTGCCCTGCACGCCTCGCCCAGAATAAACCACATCACCACTACTCGCCGCCAGAACTGGATCGCCCATTTTACCGCTAATGTCTAACCCTTTATTAACATCGCCTTGAAAACCACGAATTATTCTTCCCTGGTAAGGCCATTGCCATTCTGGCTCTCTATTCGACTCTATGGTCTGTCGAATTAATCCTCCAGCACGTGCAAGCGTTCCCTGGGCACGTGCTACAGAATTATTTGTGACTGCAGTACCAAGACTGCTATTACGATTAGTCTGGCTATCAATACGCTTGCTTGTATCCAGGTTGATTTCCTGATCCAGAAATATTGTGTAAGGCGCATCTAATCCATTAGCCCTGGCCACAGCACGAAAATCCAAATCGTATTGAAAGGCGATCGATATTAAATTGTCACCAGCTCGAACGCGATGTGTTTGCCCTGATAATACATTATTAGTCAAAACAGCATCAGCGGCTGTGCCGCCCAGTGAAGTTTCCATTGCCCGCAGCGGCTGATTAAGCTCAGAATTAACTATGGTTCCACGACTTTCTTGAACACGAAAGCTCGCCTCGTTAGAGCTACTATTAACGATAATCGGGGCTTTGACTACTTGTCGCTCGCCCTGTTCAGAAACAGGGGCCTGATAATTACCACAGGCAACTAGCATTAAACCTGAAGGAATCAGACTTAATAATCGTAAGCGTTTGTAGTGCATCTACTCAATTCCACCATTGCAAAACATAACGTCTTAAAAGTCGTGAGCAGCCTCTTTGTTAGCAACGGATTGCAAGGTGATCACAACTCCAACTCCACATAAAAATGTAACGAGAGACAAAGCCAACCAAGGTGAACTTCCAGTCACTGCTGTATAGTTTAGCGGCCAGATGTTCACAGTTTGAAGAGCTTGCCCCATGCTCGAGTTGTCAGCATAAAAGCTAACCGCTTGTTGCCAAGGCCAAAGCACATAAATTGATCCACACATCAATCCAGCAATCATGGCAAAACTAAGCTCATGGTACCTCTTTAACAACCACGACAAAGCTCTGGAAAAAAGCAATAACCCTACGACACAGCCACTGAAAAAGACTGAAATATATAGCAAATCAAAACCCACCAAGGCACTAAGGATAAACTCATAAATCCCCAACAACAGCAAAATGAAGGCACCTGATAAGCCAGGTACTAGCATTGCACTGATGCCAATAGAACCACAGATAAACACATACAGAATATTAATCTCAACAATTCGAGGCTCTAGAGAGCCAATCATAACAGACAGGACTGCGCCGACGCAGATAGCTAACCAGTTATTAACCCTTCGCAAATGAAATTGTGATCTCAGAACCCAAACCGATCCGAGCACTAGACCAATAAAAAAAGCCATAAGCGGCTCTGGAAAGTTATAGAGCAAATACAAAACTGTATTGGCAGATATTAGTAGTCCTGTTAGAGCACCGAGAGCTAGAAGAGACAGGAAGCTTCCATCGATATGTTGCCAGGTTTTTGTTAGCTGTTTGGCGCGAAGTAAATTAAGAGCTGTAGAATCAATAGAACAAATCGCAAATATAAATCGGTCATAAATATTAGTGATTACAGCAACAGTGGCGCCAGATACTCCAGGGACCGAGTCACCCAAACCCATTGCAATTCCTTTAAGGAAAAAAACAATATAGCGCAACCTAACGCCTTCAAGTAGGCCTGAATTTGAGGAGTTTTCAGCCATTTTTTCTCGTAGCTTTTAATCGTAAAGCAGTTAGTGTTGCACCTGCCCCATAAGTAAGGGGACGAATCGGACTATATCTAAAATAGATTCTGAATATTTTTCAGCATTACGTGTTACAAGTTTAAGTTCTTGCTGGTTATCCACCCCTACAGGAATAATAAGTCGTCCACCTGACGGGTTGAGTTGTGCAAGTAATTCCACGGGGATCCTTTGCGGTGCCGCGGTAGTCATTATTGCGTCAAACGGCGCCTTTTGTTCCCAACCCAAACTACCATCATCGTGCTTGTAATCAATATTGCGCAGCTTCAAAAGTTTGAGGTTTTTTTTTGCACGATCCAGCAATGGTTTAATTCTCTCCACTGTAAATACTTTTTGGGCTAACTGTGCTATTACTGCAGTCTGATAACCAGAGCCGGTTCCGATTTCCAAGATAGTTTCTATGGGACCAGAATGAATTATCGCTTCTGTCATCTTGGCAACAATATAAGGCTGGGAAATCGTCTGATTGTGACCTATAGGCAATGCAACATCTTCGTAGGCCCGGTGTGCTAGAGCTTCGTCGAGAAAAATATGTCGAGGCGTAGACCGCATTACATCTAGCACTTCCATACTGCCTATACCTTGATCCATTAATCGGCCCAACAAACGCTCGCGGGTTCGCTGAGAGGTCATCCCTATCCCATTAAGATTTTGCATTTTATTCAATCGCTCACCCGTTACTGATCAGTTTTACAAACTTCCCTTAAAAGACTAGTAGCATAGGCCCCAGGGTTTAAGGCAAAGCTGAGGTTCAATGTGTAATCATCTAACCATGCCCAGCGAAGCTCCTCCGGCAGGAAACGCAATGGACGCCTGGAAGATTTAGCACCTATTTTTTGTAAATATTCGAGAATCTTTGGATATTTATCTACCTCTGCCTTTTCAATATCGGCCGCTTTACCACTGCTTATATACCTGTCTTTAGAGTCAACTTCACCGAGCAATGGACCTGTTAGATGGATATCAAAATTTTCCAGACGTTTTTGTAGCGTCGAGTCCCAGGCACCTTCCTCTACTATAAAATTTCTAGCTGTTCCATCAAGATTAATGACATCACCTGCCACAAATTGTGACCAATTATTATTAGTGATGCGGCTGGACAAGACCTGATTAAACACATAAGCCCTGGCTGCAGAGATTAACATGCCTTTTTTAAAAGATTTTTGTCGTCGTTTTGTGTTTGTTTGTGGGTCATGAATAAGTTTATCAACTTGTTTCAAATTACTGAGCCCACGACCAAACCGCTGAAACCCGTAATAATTTGGAACTCCAAACTGTTTTATTTTACCAAGATTGGCGTCAAATTCCTCTCTTCCCTCGAGGCAGTTCCGCAAGGTGATATCAAATAAATTACGCTTGTGACTGCCAATTTTTAGTTTACGATTATTGCGCACGGTGGAAATAATCTTGATATTTTCATCCTCTAATCGAGAAATAATACTTTGATTTTCACTTCCCTTGACAGCTCCTTTTTCTTTCTGCAAAGGTACACTAAACCATTGCGTGCACTCTGCTCTTTTGTCCTTCATTCCCGCATAGCCAACCATGGCAATTCTTGCCTCGGCAACAGCAGCGATTTTTCTGGCAACCTCTACTGTAGATAAATTTTGTTTTTTAATATGCAAGAAAAGATGTTCGCCGTTACCATCCATCTCAAAACCTAATTCCTCGCTTACCTTAAAATCTGAAAATTGTTGCTTGAGTATACCCCGCACGGTTGGTTCACCTTGGAGATAAGCTAGCTTATCCAAGCCTAGCCATTCGGTAGGTATCTGCTCCACAGTATTAAGCCTTGGAATCCATTAACACAATAGCATGGCACGAAATTCCCTCCCCCCTGCCAATAGAGCCCAAACCTTCCGTCGTTGTAGCTTTCACGTTAACTCGATCTAAATCCAGGCTGAGCAATCTGCATAGATTAGCGACCATGCTTTGTTTGTAAGGGGACAGCTTTGGTACTTGCGCGATGATGGTTACATCAATATTAATAATATAGAATTGCTTCTTGTCGGCAGTTTGCAATACTTGCTCTAACAATTGAGCACTATCTATATTTGCATATGCTTCGTCAGTGTCTGGAAAATGATCGCCTATGTCCCCAGCTGCGCACGCCCCCAGAATGGCATCGCAAATTCCATGCAGTACAACGTCACCATCTGAGTAAGCCTCTAAACTGTATTTGTCAGAAATAATAATGCCACCCAATTTTAGCGGTTTACCCTCCTGGTAAGAATCCGCAAATCGATGCACATCGATGCCATGACCTACTCTCAAATTCCCATTCATGACTCAATACCCTTAGAAGATAGAAATGACTCTGCAATTATTAAGTCTGCCTCGTGAGTTATTTTTAAATTGGATTTTTCACCCATTACAATTTTTGGCTTAAACCCTAGTTTTTCAATGGCGCTTGCTTCATCCGTCACTGATATCCCTTTAGTGGCTGAGTTTGATAGGGCTTTGTATAGCAACTCAAATCGAAACATTTGTGGGGTTAATGCCGACCACAAACCATTGCGATCCAATGTTCCAACAACGTGCTCATCAACTCCTACCTGTTTAACAGTATCGTCGATTGGTGTTGCCAGCAGACCGCCCACACTATGCCCACTTAATTCCAAAATTAATTTCCTAATATCGGCTTGAGTCACACAGGGTCTAACAGCATCATGAACTAAAACCCAGTCATCTGCCTCTGCTCGCTCAAGTATTGCGTCTAAACCATTTAGTACCGAATTAAACCTTTCGTCACCACCCCAAGTAGTCGACATCCTCGGATCATGAAAATTTAATTGAGACCACCAAGTATCATCTGCTTGCAGAACGACGACAAGTTGCTCAATCTCCTCAATAGCGAGAAGACGCTTAATTGAATGAACAAGCACGGGAGTGCCACAGACGGATATGTACTGTTTGGGTGTAATCGATCCCATCCGGCGACCTATGCCAGCGGCTGGCAGAATAGCCCAAATTGTCATAATAAATTCAAAGACGATTTACTTTTTAGTAGACCAATTGTTAGTGAATTGAAAAAGAAACCTAGCTAGTCAATAAGTAAATAATATTTCTCACCTTCTTCAATCATGCCCAGTTCAGATCTAGCTCGTTCTTCGATAGCTTCGGTGCCGGTTTTTAGATCAACCACTTCGATCTCTAGCAGGCGATTTCGCTCTTCTTGGCTGGCGTTAATTTCTCGCTGCGCATCCAACTCTGTTTCTAATAAATTAAGCGCGCGCACACTATCCTCACCAAGCCATAACTGGAATTGAAAAGTCAGGAACGTCAAAATCAAACACCCGAACAATAATTTCATAATTTATGAACCATCATATAATTCGCGAAAATTCCTTAAGGCCGTTGTAGATTGAAGCTGGCCCTAGTTCTTCTTCTATTCGTATCAACCTATTGTATTTAGCGACACGATCTGATCGACACAATGAGCCTGTTTTAATCTGACCAGCTGAGGTTGCTACAGCTAAATCAGCAATGGTAGTGTCCTCAGTCTCACCAGACCGGTGCGATATTACCGCAGTATAGGCTGCAGTCTTGGCCATATTGATCGCGGCGAGGGTCTCAGTTAACGAACCAATCTGATTAAACTTAATTAAGATAGAATTCGCAATATCTTCATCAATGCCTCGTTTTAGAATATTCGTATTAGTAACGAATAAATCATCACCAACTAATTGAACTTTATCGCCTATTTGAGCTGATAATTTAGCCCACCCGTCCCAATCAGACTCGTCCATACCATCTTCAATAGACAAAATTGGGTAGTTTTCGACTAATCCTGCAAGATAGTCTGAAAATTCAGCAGAATCGAAGCTTTTATTTTCTCCGCTTAGGTTGTATTTCCCATCTTCATAGAATTCTGAGGCAGCGCAATCCAGGGCAAGATGAATGTCCTTGCCTGGCTTGAAACCAACTTTCTCAATCGCTGCCATAATTGCATCCAATGCTGCTGCATTTGAAGGTAAATTAGGCGCAAACCCACCTTCGTCGCCTACTGCTGTGCTCAACCCTTGGGCTTTGAGAACAGCTTTCAGCGCGTGAAAAATCTCTGCACCATAACGGAGAGCCTCTCTGAAGGAGCATGCCCCTGTTGGCTGGATCATGAATTCCTGAATATCAACATTGTTATCGGCATGCTCACCACCATTTACGATATTCATCATGGGCACGGGTAGAGTCAAATTCCCCTCATTACCATTAATACGCGCAATGTGCTTATAAAGAGGAACTCCGGAATCTTTTGCTGCTGCTTTTGCTGCCGCCAGCGAGACAGCAAGAATCGCATTCGCCCCTAATTTGGATTTATTGTCGGTGCCATCCAGATCTAACATAGTCTGATCAAGAAGCTGTTGATCATCGACCGATTTACCTATTAATGCATCCCTGATAAAAGTATTCACATTGTTTACTGCAGTCAGAACGCCTTTGCCCAGATATCTATGTGGGTCTTTATCACGAAGCTCTAGGGCTTCCCGTGAGCCGGTAGATGCACCTGACGGCACACAGGCGGAACCAACCACACCATTACTTAGCAATACGTCAGCTTCAATAGTCGGATTGCCTCGGGAATCCAGCACTTCACGCGATTTGATATGCTTTATCTCTGACATGTGAATACCTTAGTAAAACGAATTTAATAAATAAGAAGACAAACTTAGGCAGTATCGATATCCGGCTGGGATTTGATAAGCGTATCAAGTGCCTGCATCTGTTCTAGAAACGGATGGAGCTGATCTAGCTTTAGTGCACAAGGTCCATCACATAGTGCCTGGTCGGGCTTAGGATGGGCCTCAAGGAAAAGTCCAGCAATCCCTTGGGATATGCCAGCTTTCGCAAGCGCTGTTACCTGATTACGCCGACCGTCCGCGCTAGCCGCTAAAGCGCCTGGTTTCTGCAATGCATGAGTAACATCAAAGATGACTGGATACTGAAACTGCTTCATGACCGCAAACCCCAACATATCCACGACTAGGTTATTGTAGCCGAAGCTGCTGCCACGCTCACAGAGCATAAGCCGTTCATTTCCGGCAGCTTCGAACTTCCTTAGTATGTGGCCCATTTCCTGAGGGGCTAGAAACTGCGCTTTTTTTATATTAATTGGTAACCCCGTTTCCGCCATTGCCACCACTAAATCAGTTTGTCGGGACAGAAATGCGGGCAACTGCAATACGTCAGCTACACAACTTGCTACCACTGCCTGATCTGGCTCGTGGATATCGGTGATAATAGGTAATCTATACCTCTCTTTGACTTCCCCGAGCCAAGCTAACCCTTTCTCAATACCTGGACCTCGAAAGGAATCTACTGAGGAACGATTTGATTTATCGAAAGATGCTTTAAAGACCAGAGGGATAGAAAGTTCCGAGCAGACCCCTGCGAATTGCTCCGCAACTGAGAGTGTTAACTCTCGAGACTCTAAAACATTTAACCCTCCAAAAAGAACCAAAGGTTGATTATTAGCAACAGGAATGTCTGCAATTTCGATTTGCTTATGATTCATGATTTTTGATTTGGCTCAGTCAGCTTAATCTTATGCAGTCTTTACGGTTGCTAATGCAGCCTGAGGGGAAGTGGGTGTTTCACTATTTCCCATGACCATTTTATTCCGAGCAACTGCCGCCTGAATAAACCCTGTGAACAGTGGATGTCCTTCCCGCGGAGTCGAAGTGAATTCTGGATGAAATTGACAGCCTACAAACCAAGGGTGATCTTCGACCTCGATAACCTCCACCAACATATTATCAGCTGATTTGCCAACAAGCTTTAGTCCAGCATCACTAAGCGTCTGCAGATAATCATTGTTAAATTCAAAACGATGGCGGTGACGCTCAACAATTTCCTGTGAACCATAACAACGGTAGATGTGCGAATCCTTCTGCAGCATGCATTTTTGTGCACCTAAACGCATGGTTCCACCTAAGTCGGAATTCTCATCACGAAATTCCCTTGCGCCAGTGTCAGTTGTCCATTCACTGATCAAGGCAATTACAGGATGAGGTGATTCATGGTCAAATTCTGTACTGTTCGCACCTTCTAGCGCAGCCACGTTGCGCGCGAAGTCTATGACTGCGGCTTGCAAGCCCAGACAAATGCCCAGAAAAGGAATTTTGTTTTCTCGAGCATATTGAGTTGCCAATATTTTACCCTCAAATCCTCTCTCTCCAAAGCCACCTGGTATGAGAACAGCATCATGCCCTTCTAACAGTTCCACTCCTTTTTCCATTACATCAGTGGAATCTAAATAGCTGATATTTACCTTGGTCCGAGTCTGTATACCGGCATGAATTATTGCCTCATTCAGGGATTTGTAGGCGTCCAATAATTCCATATACTTGCCAACCATCGCCAGTTTAATTTCTCTTTGCGGATTTAGTTGAGCATCGACTACGCGTTCCCATTCTGAAAAATCGGCCTTTGGACAATCAAGGTGTAGTTTATTCACCACAATTTCATCCAGACCAGCTGCTCCTAATATTGAGGGAATTCGGTAGATTGAATCAGTATCTGGCAAAGAAACTACTGAATGGAATTCAACGTTAGTAAAAAGTGCGATCTTTTTACGCGCAGATTCTTCCAGTTCCGATTCCGATCTGCACACTAAAATGTCTGGCTGGATACCGATCGACCGTAATTCTTTAACCGAGTGTTGCGTCGGCTTGGTTTTAGTCTCCCCAGCGGTGCTGATATAAGGCACTAACGTTAGATGTAAATAGAGCGCTTTATCAAAGCCCAACTCGACTCGCAGCTGTCTTACGGCTTCCAAGAAAGGCTGTGATTCGATATCCCCAACTGTACCTCCAATTTCTACTAGAGCGACATCCGCATCATCAGCTCCGGCTATGACCCTTTTTTTGATTTCATCGGTAATGTGAGGAATCACCTGAATCGTAGCTCCAAGATAGTCCCCGCGCCGCTCACGTTTTAATACTTCTTCGTAGACTCGACCGGTAGTGAAATTGTTATTTTGATTCATAGTGACACGGCTAAAGCGCTCGTAGTGACCAAGATCTAAATCTGTTTCTGCGCCATCTGCAGTAACAAACACTTCACCATGCTGAAAGGGACTCATAGTTCCTGGATCGACATTGATATATGGATCCAGCTTGAGCATCGTGATTCTGAGACCTCTAGCCTCAAGAATCGCGGCTAGGGAAGCGGAAGTAATACCTTTTCCCAGCGAAGAGACTACACCGCCGGTAATGAAGATAAAACGAGTCATTAGAGCCCCATCTAAGTGAAAAAAGTCAGCAAGGTACTGACACTAGCAGATGGATTTACAGCCTACCAGAAGCCACCTTTAACCACAATCTGAACCTGAAAAAGTGCAAAAACCATCGGCTTACCTTAAGTTGTTTACCATTGGCCGCTGCCAAATCACTTCAAAGCCAGGTTCACCAGACTTTACTTCGCTACCCTCGCCGATGCCGATTCCAGGGATGCAGACGAGCTCTTCATCTTGATACAAAAGTGGTACTCGATCGCGAAGCCAAGGTTCTATTCGAGACTCCTGGAGAATTTTTTTAAGTGATTTTTGGGGTCGTCCGGACAAATGACAACTCTCGCCTCCCTGTCTGAATCGAACCTCAACCTTCTCTAAACAAGATGGGGCAATGCCTCCACTAGATAATTTTTTCAAGAGCAGCTTCCCATTATTAATTAGCGTCACCTGCGGGTTTCTATTTGCATGCCAGACAATACCCTTCCCTGGCGCATCCAACGCTGGCAAAAAATATAAAAAATTCTGATAACAAGCGAAGCTACTTCCCTTGATAGAAAAAGTACTTTCAGGCTTTTTATCAGCAACGATAAATTCCTCAACAAAACTGTGTAGACGATTCCAACCTATTTCCGGCAAATCAATTTTTTCTAGCCATCTTCTTATTGAATTTCTCTGTCTGGAAGAACTCAAAAGCTGGAGATGCTTGATTGAGATACTTGTTGACTCATTAGACTCTAGCTTTTCCAAGTCCAGGTCTGCCAATTCATCTAACATTTCGTTCGCTTCAACAATCAGCTGTAAAGATTTACTCCAACTCAACCTGTAGGAAGGCCAGCGAGCCTCAATAGCCGGTAATATTTTATTCCGAATATAATTACGATCAAATTCAAGCGCTTGATTAGATAGGTCTTCAACCCAGCATAATTCATGCTCCTCAGCAAATCTTGTCAATGCTAAACGATCAAAATTTAATAGCGGTCTAAAAATAAGCCCTTTACCAAAAACTCGGCTTTGAGGAATAGCAGACAACCCTTTAACACTGGAACCTCGATTAAGTCGGAAAAGCATTGTTTCTAACTGGTCGTCTAGGTGGTGAGCCAAGAGCAAAGTTTCATTAACTTCTATTTGTTCTTCAAACACTCTGTAGCGAACCGCTCGCGCTTTGTTTTCACTTGCCGAAGTGCTTTCTCCCATCTCACTAATTTGCACTTTTGCACAATATAGCTCGATCCCTAATTTTGCACATGTTTTTTCACAAAATTTCTGCCAATGATCCGCGTCAGCATAAAGATTGTGATTGACATGCAAGGCTCTAATCGAAAAAGTGATCTCACCTTTTTTTTGCAGCTGATGCAAACTGTAAAGCAGCACCATAGAATCCATGCCACCACTAAATGCAATTACGACAGATTGGCAGCTTTGGAGTGGCGCAAGAATTTGCTTCAATGCAACGAAATCAAAATTCATCAAAGAATCAAAAAGAAAAAATTACAGGGAAATTTGAGTGTAGACGCATGGGCTGCCAAAGTCAGTAATTGCAAAAAAATAAGCTTAGGCGGTGATACCATAATTCATCAGTCGCTGATAACGCCTATCGACTAGTTCGTTGACATCCATAGCAATCAGTCTATCCAGTTGGTCGATTAATGTGCTTTTGATATTTTCCGAAGTTATTTCGATATCTCGATGAGCTCCACCCAATGGCTCAGCAATAGTTCGATCTACTATACCTAGCTCCTCAAGACGTTCTGAGGTTACTCCCATAGCTTCCGCAGCAGCCGCAGCATATTCAGATGATTTCCACAGGATTGTGGCGCAACCCTCAGGAGTTATAACGGTATAGGTTGAGTATTGCAGCATATTTAGCTGATCCGACACTCCAATAGCAATTGCTCCTCCAGAATTTGCCTCTCCGGTAACGGTAGCAATTAACGGCGTTTTTATCCGCGACATCATTGCCATATTTTCAGCGATCGCTTCATTAATTCCACGCTCTTCAGAATCCACTCCAGGGTAAGCGCCAGGTGTATCTATAAAACTCAACACTGGTAATTTGTATTGTTCGGCCAGCTTAATCAGGCGGCGTGCTTTTCTGTACCCTTCTGGCCTTGGCATGCCAAAATTATGTCGAACTTTTTCTTTTGTACCGCGCCCCTTCTGATGCCCAATTACCATTACGGGACGCCCAGCAAGTCGTGCCATACCTCCAATAATTGCTTGATCATCTCCGAACAGCCGGTCACCATGGAGTTCATCAAACTCAGTAAATATGTATTCGATATAATCCAGTGTGTAGGGCCGCAATGGATGTCGAGCTACTTGGGAAATTTGCCATGAAGAAAGATTCGAGTAGATCTTTTCTGTGAGATTTTTGCTTTTTCCTTTTAAATTCTGAATTTCTTGAGAAATATTGATTTCATTATCTGACCCCACCAGCCGTAGCTCGCTGATTTTGGCTTCTAACTCAGCAATGGGTTGTTCAAATTCGAGGTAGTTCGGGTCCATTATTTCGACAAGAAGCTAAAGCGGCTCCCGTCTTCTCCAGTAAAAATAGCTAATTGAGAGATGTCGTTTGTTTGTAGTCTAATTCCACCTGATCTTTACCGTACTCCATTCGTAAGAGCTGCAGAAGATCATCTGTTGGCAAAATAATCCAATCTTGGCCCAACATTATACACCCTCTTGAGCCCGGCCGTTGATAGTTAACTACCACTGAGCAGCCTTCTTGGGCTCGATTCTGCTCGCCCTCTAAGGTCTCGCTTGGACTAGGAAAACTTTTGCTAGCTGTACTTGCTTCCTGTTCCACAGAGCTTTTTTTGTAAGGTGCCAATATACTAGCCAGATGCTCACAAAATCCTGTTTCTAAACCCTCAGATTTGAGGCTTAGCGCAAGCCGATGTGCAAATCTTTTACGCGCCTGTCCGAGCGTCATAACCTGTTTCGCCCTACCTCGCACCCTGCCGGTGTAGTCATCAACAGTTATAGTACATTCAACGATCAGGATCAGATCTTTTTGGATAAGTTCACGGTATTTTTCATATTCTTTGGCAAATAAGGACACTTCGAACCGAGCGCTTCGATCGTCTAATGTGAGAAAAGCAATCGTATCTCCTGCCTTACTCTTCATGGTGCGAAATCCATGAAGCAGTCCGGCCACAACTTGAGTACCTCTCTCCGGTCGCAAATCGCTCAGTCTGTCCTTTGTTATATGTGAAAGCTCAGGCAGGAATTCATCGATCGGATGTCCGGACAAATAAAGCCCAAGAGTTTCTTTTTCTGCGAGTAAACGCTCTTGTTCAGCCCAGGGCTTAAATCTTCTGCGTCCGGTGAGGTTAGCCTCTGCGCCTCGCTCAGAAGGTGCTATTCCACCAAACAAATCTTCGACACCACTCGCTTCATTTCGACTGCTTTGCTCTGCGGCTTGCATTGCTTCCGGAAGAGTAACACTGAGAAAGGCTCGGGAATGGTCACAATCACCTTCTATGAAATTATCCAGAGCTCCAGAGCGAATGAGCGCCTCCATTGTGCGCTTGTTTACTGTTTGTGAATCTACTCTTTGGCACAGATCTAAGAGGCTCGAAAACGGTGCTCCTTCCCGAGCGCTTAAAATACTTTCTACTGGTCCTTCTCCTAGCCCTTTGATTGCCCCCAGGCCATAAACAATTTCACCTTGGCCATTCACTGTAAAATTAAACTGACCGACATTAACATCCGGAGACACCAGAACTAACTCCATTGATCGACATTCCTCGATAAGCGTTACGATTTTATCGGTATTTTGCATGTCAGCAGACAATACAGCGGCCATGAAGAACGCGGGATAGTGAGTCTTTAGCCAGGCTGTTTGATAAGATACAAGGGCATAAGCCGCCGAGTGTGATTTGTTGAATCCATAGCCCGCGAATTTCTCCATTAAATCAAAGATTGATTCTGCTACGCTTTCATCGATACCTTTGGCCTCAGCGCCCTGCATAAAGGCCTCACGCTGTTTCGCCATTTCTACTGGATCTTTCTTACCCATTGCTTTACGTAAAATATCAGCACCGCCCAATGTGTAGCTAGCCAAGACTTGCGCAATTTGCATGACTTGTTCCTGATATAGAATGACACCATAAGTGTTAGCCAAAACATGTTCGAGGTCACCATGGGGATAAACTACTCGCGTTCGCCCATGTTTTCGATCGATAAAATCATCGACCATGCCGGACTGCAAAGGCCCGGGGCGAAACAAAGCAACTAAGGCAATAATGTCATCAAAGCAGTTCGGAACTAAGCGTTTGATCAACTCCTTCATACCGCGAGACTCTAACTGGAATACGGCGGTGGTCTCGCCTTTTTGCAAAAGCCTATAAACTGACTCGTCATTTAGTGGCAATGAATTTATATCAACCCTCTTGACATCAGCTGAGAGTTGTTCGTTGATCATCTTTACTGCCCAGTCAATAATCGTAAGTGTTCGTAGCCCGAGAAAGTCGAATTTAACTAGGCCAGCAGTTTCAACATCATTCTTATCAAATTGGGTAACTAAACCCTGACCTGACTCAACGCAATAAAGAGGCGTAAAATCTGTTAGCTTAGTAGGCGCTATTACGACGCCACCGGCATGCTTACCAACATTACGAGTAATACCCTCGAGCTTATAGGCCATCTCCATAATTTCCTGAGCATCATCATCACCGTCAACGAATTCTCCTAACAAAGGTTCTTCTTCGAAGGCTTTTTTTAGGGTCATACCCGGCACAAATGGAATAAGCTTTGAAAGCTTATCCGCGAGCGCATAAGGTTTACCTTGTACCCGGGCAACATCTCTAACTACAGCTTTTGCCGCCATGGTGCCAAAAGTAATAATCTGAGAAACTGCGTCCTTGCCATATAACTCTGCGACATGCTGGATAACTCTATCCCTTCCTTCCATGCAGAAATCTACATCAAAATCGGGCATCGATACTCTTTCTGGATTTAGGAAGCGTTCAAAAAGCAAATCATAGCGAAGTGGATCCAAATCAGTAATATTTAGCGCATAGGCAACAATAGAGCCTGCGCCAGAACCACGACCAGGACCCACAGGAATACCTGAATCTTTTGCCCATTGGATGAATTCCATAACAATTAAGAAGTAACCGGCAAAACCCATTTGATTAATGATTTCTAATTCAATTTTTAGGCGAGAGTAATAAGGTTCAGATACAGATTTGCTTCGAGCTTCGTCATCGAAGAGCTGCTCTAATCGTTTCTGCAATCCTTCCTCACTGAGCTTGCATAGATAATGTTCCAGAGCTACGCCTTCAGGCACAGGGTAATTAGGCAAGTGAGGAGTCCCTAATTCCAAACCTAAATTACAGCGTTTGACTATTTGATGAACATTGGCGATAGCTTCGGGAATGTCCACGAACAAGGCATCCATTTCCTCGCTATCTTTTAAGTACTGTTGGTCAGTGTAATTATGTGAGCGCCTAGAATCGTCCAAGGAGCGTCGTTCATTAATACAGACTCTCACCTCATGGGCGTCGAAATCTTCTTGGTCAAGAAAGCGTACGTCATTGCTTGCAACAACTGGGCACTGTGCCTCAATCGCAAGGCTGACTGCCGCTTCGATGTAATTCTCTTCGTCTGCTTTGCCCACTCTTTGTAATTCTAGGTAAAAAGATTCCGGGAATAATTGCTGCCATGTTTGCAACAAAGACTTTGCAAGCGCATTCTCGTTGTTAATCAGCGCGCTGCCAATGTCGCTCTTTTGTGCGCCAGATAAGGCAATAAGACCTTCCGTGCGTCCCACTAATTTACCAATCTTTAAGTGCAGTTCCCCATGTGATTCAGCCTCCGTATAAAAATCTGAAATGATATTGGTAAGGTTGAGATAGCCTGTCTGATTTTTAACCAATAAGACGAGCTGTGTATGAACTCCCTCATCATTGACCACAGGCACATCACAACCACAAATTGGTTTTATGCCTGATTTGATTGCGCTGCTGTAGAACTTTATTAAACCGAATAGGTTGGAGACATCCGTAATTGCCGCAGCTGGCATTTTAAAACCCTGCAGGCGTTCGATTAGGGGCTGGATGGTGACCAAACCATCACTTATAGAAAACTCTGTATGTAATCGTAGGTGGGTAAAGGGCGGTGTTGGTGGATGACTAGTTGTTATATCGGGCATTCGTCATATTCTATTGCTATAAAGGCTTCGTATTGACCAAGAATCTAATTACATAATATACCTTCTTTCAGTCGATTTTTCTGCCTGCAAATTTACTTTAATACATTAGCGACTGGAGCAAAAGAACGACGATGCAACACACAAGGACCTAAGGCTTTTAATGCCGCTAAATGGGTTGGAGTTGGGTAACCTTTATGTTTCGCAAATCCATAACCTGGGTAAATTCTTTCCAACGCTATCATCTCGCGGTCACGAGTTACTTTTGCCACAATCGACGCCGCTGCAATCCCTGCGATCCTTGCATCACCCTTCACGACCGCTTCAGACTTATATTTCCATTTTGGTAACTGATTTCCATCAACATAAACAAATTCGGGTTGTATTGAAAGCGCGCTGACCGCTCTGGCCATGGCAATCAAACTCGCGCGCAAAATATTAATTTGATCGATTTCCTCGACACTGGCTCTGGCCACGGCGAAGCAAATGGCTTCTTCTTCAATTCTCGACAAGCATTCGAGTCTTTGTTTCTCACTAAGCTTCTTCGAATCACTTAAACCTTTTATAGGTTTAGCTGGATCTAAAATTACTGCCGCAGCCACCACGTCACCTGCTAAGGGTCCACGCCCGACTTCGTCTACGCCCGCAACAAGTCGATGTTGCGACTCGCCAAATTCCAATTCTTCTTGCATAAGTCGTTGACTCTTCTGGCCTTTCGATTCCATCAGCTCAATAACTGTGTAATCGCCTCCGCCGCTTTCTCTGAAGCACCGGTGCGAAGACCTCTATGTATTTGCTCAAATTCACTCAAAAAATCCGTGAAAGTTGCAGGCTTTGTCATGAAATTTTCTATTTCTTTCGTTAACGCAGAAACAGTCAAGTCTGCCTGCAAATACTCAGGGACTATCTTTTTCCCTGCTAACAAATTTGGCAAACCGACGTAGGGAACTTTCAATAAACGAGAGCCAATTTCATAAGTTATAGGAGCCACTTTATAACAAATCAGCATCGGTCTTCTCAATAACAAAGCTTCAAGAGTTGCAGTACCTGAGGCCATTACAATCAAATCTGCAGCACTGATAGCTCGATGAGAATTATCGACAAGCTGAAACTGATCGCTTTTGAATATTTTTTCCTTTGCTATTAAAAAGTCAATCTGAGCTTTTGCCTCCACCCCACTATAAGGAATGACAAACTTAAGCTGTGGAAATTTTTGCATCGAGACGATTGCAGTCTCCAAAAACAAAGGCATGAGACGTTTTATTTCTCCCGCACGGGATCCAGGCATAAGTGCTATGACATGAGCACCACTTTTTATTCCTAGCTCTTGCCTATGAGTTACTTTGTGATCTTCAAAACCGATTTCATCTGCCAATGGATGTCCCACACAAATAGCTCTTACACTATGTTCTTCGTAGATTGCGGTCTCGAAAGGGAAAAGGGTCAGCATTAAATCAATGGACTGCCTGATCTTAAGTATTCTTTTTTGTCGGTAAGCCCAAATACTAGGACTAACATAGTGCACAGTCTTGATGCCATGTTTGTGCAGATTAGCCGCCAGTCTGAGATTAAAATAAGGAGAGTCGATACCTATGAAAGCAGCAGGCTCCTCTTTAATTAAGCGCTGTTCCAATCGTTTCTTTAATTTTAGAAGCTCAGGAAGTCGACCAAGGGGCTCGACAAAACCCATTACCGATAGACGGTCCATAGGGGCCAGGGATTCACATCCCAATGCTTCCATCGCTGGGCCGCCGACACCCACGAATTCGCAGTTAAGATAACGAGATCGCAACGCGGCCATTAGAGAGGCACCAAGAATATCGCCTGACTTTTCCCCTGCAACAATTCCGAAGCGTAGTGGTTTGGTCATTCTTTATTAGTGGATGTAAAGGAGCTTATCTGTGAATACCTTTTTCAGATGACTCTAAGGAATCGATTAGAACCTGCATGGTTTCGCACCCTTCGCGCATAGCCTTAAGCTGGTCAATAGCTTCCTGAAGGCTGTAGTTTCTTTTATAGATAATTTTGTAGGCTTCCCGCAGGTCCGCAATCGTTTCTTTATCTAAACCACGTCGCTCTAGCCCGATAGCATTAATACTCCGTACTGTCGCAGGTCGTCCACTCACGATCATAAACGCTGGGATATCGTTGGTAATATGAGTCATCGCCCCAACCATAGCATGTGCGCCGATTTTCAGGAATTGATTGACTCCAGCATAACCACCAAGAATAGCCCAATCGCCTACTTGTACATGCCCTGAAATACCAACGTTGTTTGCAAACACCGTGTTATCACCAACGATACAATCATGAGCAATATGGACATAAGGCATCTGTAAATTATTACTTCCGATTTTAGTAATTCCTCCTCCTACTGCAGTCCCCCGATGAGCAGTTACCCCTTCGCGAAAGACGTTGTTATCACCAATTTCTAACCAGGACTCTTCACCCTCAAATTTTTTATCTGCGGGGTCTTCGCCAATTGAACTAAATTGAAAGATTCGATTACCCTCACCCATTCTGGTATTGGCGCGAATCACCACATGAGAATCAAGCACAGTTCCAGCACCAATTGAGACATTCTCTCCAACCAAACACCATGGACCTATGCGAACATCCTCTGCGATTTTAGCACTCGGATGAATACGTGCAGAAGAATCAATTAAATCATTCGACATCGACTTGTCTCTCTGCACACATAATAGTCATGGTGCCAACCAATTCATCATCCACTGACGCTTCGGCGGAAAACTTATAAATCCCGCGGCGATTTGTGATTACTGTCGCCTTAAGCTTTAATTGATCACCAGGCACAACTGGCCGTCGCAAGCGCACATCGTCCGCACCAACAAAGTAATATAGATAGCCATCCTTAGGCTTTTTTTCCTGGCTTTTAAAACCTAGGACGCCAGCAACTTGGGCCAGTGCTTCAATTATTAGTACCCCCGGCATGATTGGTTGGCCTGGAAAATGCCCCTGAAAAAAAGGTTCATTTACTGTGATATTCTTATAACCGACAATGGACTTACCCAAATCCATTTCCACTATCCGGTCCACCAATAAAAATGGATAGCGCTGCGGTAGATATTCTTTAATTTCTTCAACATTCAATAGCATAATTAAACTCTGGATTATTATCTTTGCTCGAGCTCTGCTCTACTGCTACCTCTAATTCGAACTCTTATCGAACTTTTTTTCTAACTTTTTTTCTAACTTTTTTAGTCTCTTAACAATACTGTCCAACTGCTGGAAATGAATATTACTCCGTTTCCATTCCGATGTTTTCATATGCCAGGTTCCGGAAGAGTATACCCCAGGCTCACTGATCGATTCGCTAACCAAGGTCCTGGCGCTAACGTGGACTTTGTCGCCAATCGATATATGTCCCACTGCACCTGACCCTCCGCCCATAACACAGTGCTTACCGATAATTACACTACCAGCAATGCCGGTACAGCCACAGATAATAGAATTCTCTCCAATCTTACAGTTATGTCCAATTTGCACTTGGTTATCAATTTTTACCCCATCACAGATTACGGTGTCTTCTAAGGCTCCTCTATCTATCGAGGAACAGGAACCTATCTCTACATCATTGCCAATAACTACACCTCCGAGCTGACGAATTTTAACGGATTTTTCTCCATCAAATGCAAACCCAAACCCGTCGGCACCAATTACCGATCCAGAATGAATAATGGCGTTATCGCCGATCGTTACTCGATGGTAAATTGAGACATTACTACGAAGGTCGCAATTGCTTCCAAGTTCGACGTTTTCTCCAATAAAACAACCACTTCCAATACTGCAGGTTTCACCTATTTTAACATTTGCCTCTATAACTACGTTTGGCCCTATATAGACGGAACCTGCCAGATCAGCAGTCTCATGAATGGACGCCGATGGATGCACAGAAGCCTCACGAATGGAAGCATCATCAAAAAGAGCTGTAGCTTCCGCAAAGCTAACATAAGGCGCCTTGGAAATAAGTGCATTATATTTACAACTTGCCGCATACTTAGCTTCTACAATGACTGCTGAAGCATTACATGTTTTCAATTGACTTACGTAGGAAGGGTTACTTAAAAAAGTTAACTGGCCAGCGGCTGAATTTTTGAGTGTTCCAAGACTGGATATGTTGCACTGGCCATCACCGACCAATTGCAAGTTTAAAAGAGTTGCAATTTCGCCCAGGGTAAAACTTTTATTGTGTACCACCTGGCACTATCCGTAGTCTAATGTACGCTTCATTAATTTTCAGAGGTTTCCACAGGTTGCGAATTTTCATTTAATTTTGCAGTTACTCTAGCAGTAATATCCAAAACTGGCGCGAAATAAGGTGCCGAGTCAACATTAAGAATTAAGTCGAAACCACCCTCTGCAACTACATCAGTAACAGCTGCCGCTAATTCTTCTTGCATACTTTGCAAAAATTCTTGGTTTTTTTCTTGCAAAGCTGCCTGCACTCGCTCTTGAATCAATTGCAGTTGCACCTGCAAATCTTGGGCATTGGAATTCATCCGGCGAACTTCATCTTCAGTCATCACAGCTTCGTTCTGCTGATACTCTTCTTGCAAGGTTTGAAGCTGATCAGTGAGATCATTTGCTCTTGTTTGGTCTTGATTAAATTCTTGCTCAAGCTCTTCTTGGACAATCCTAGCCGCATCGGAATTAAAAAGCGCCTGTAGAGCGTTAAGCACTCCGATTTTTGTATCCTGAGCATAAATACCTTGAGAGAACAGAGCCAAGCTCAAGGCGACAATTAAATTCTTTACCGTTTTCACAATTATTCTCCAATTCAAGCCAATAGCTGCTTTATTTTATTCAGCCTGTTTGCTTTAAACTTTAATACTTTAGGCTTAGCAACCCAAACTTATTTTGTTTAAAATCCCGCCCCGACCGTGAAATCAAATTGTTTCGTATCATCACCTTCTCTGTCCCCGAATGGGGCTGCAACATAAAATGTCAGAGGTCCAAATGGCGAGAGATACGTAACACTTAGCCCGGCCGCGTACCTCAACTCACCAACATCAAAATCGCTACAGTTATTTAGCAAGCTTTGGCGCTTCGTACAACTGGTCGAAAATACATTCCCAGCGTCAATAAAAAGAGTTGACCTCACTCGACTTGCATCAGGTACGAATGGCAGCGGAAACAACAGCTCCAATGACGCAGTGGTGAGTATATTACCACCAAAACTGTCATAATCGTCATCCAGATAGAAATTTTGTACAGCAAGTTGCACTTGCGGATCACCATTAGCATCCAGGACCAGGTTGCCCGAAGAATCTACAAATGGCTGAGTCTCGTAGCCAAAATCATTGTTAATTTGAGCCGTGCCGTCAGGGTTACGCAAAATGTTACCTTGCTCATCACGAGCTAAAGTAATGCCGTTTTGTGTCAAATATCGCCCCCCCGCAGTACTTCGAGGCCCTAAACTGTTTTCTTCATAGCCGCGCAATTGGCCACCACCTCGAATCAGACCGCCAGCGAAAAAGTTATTAAAAAACGGTAATTCGTCAGATTCACCGTAACCTATTCCATAACCTATATTCATACGCAATCCGATAGCCCATTCACGGTTCTGACTAATAGGCCAATAGATCTGATTAGAATAATTCAAACGGGCGTATTGCAAATCAGAACCAGGCAAGGTGACTTCGAGGTTCAACTGATGCAACGCACCATCATTCGCTAATTGACCGCGATTTAATGTATTGCGAAACCAGTTACCTGTAATAGTAAAGTTATTGAATGTATCACCGAACTTATCAACGAAACCAAGGTCTGGGCTTTTCTGCAATTGCAAGTCAGTTAAGTCACGTACATCACCTAGGACCGAATCCACCACGGGACCATCAAACGGGTTTGCGTTGAATGGAGTAATTATATAATTGTTAGCGTTTTCAAAGAGGACTGGACTAGATTCAATCTCTTGCACAGAGCCATAGCCTGAACTTAATTCTGTATGGGTAACTCCCAAATCAAAGCCAATAACTTGTATCTCGCTTAATGGATAACTGAAACTTAAAGAACCACCCCAAGAAGTAGTGTTAAAACTAGAGACATTAAATGGCGAATCCATTTCCTGCGCAAACAGATTAAACCCGCGACTTACGCCGTCCGGGGTAAAGTAAGGGTCGAGGTATTGAAAATTTAGACCTTTAATAAAGCGACTACGATTAACCCCTATCCCAATTGTTCTGCCGGTGCCTAAAAAATTAGCGGCTTGTAGATTTGAACTAAGAAAAAAATCTCCGCCACCACCCGTGCCAACTGAGAAACTTATAGCGCCGAAATTTTGTTCCAACACATCATAACTCACGTCGATCTGATCTTCAGTGCCAGCTATTTCTTCTGTCTCAACTTCAACAGATTCAAAATATCCTAAACGCTCAAGCCGAACCTTTGATTGTTCTATGGCTTGGCTGGAAGCCGGCGCACTTTCTAATTGCCGCATTTCTCGCCGCATTACATCATCGGCAGTAGACACGTTTCCAGCAAAATTAATTCGATTCACATAAGTACGATTACCAGGATCAATAAAGAAGGTAACTTCGACAGTTTCTTCATCGTCACTCACTTCTGGAACGCCAGTCGCTTCAGCAAAGGCGTAACCAAGATTCCCTAGGAACTGAACCATGATTTCTTCAGTTCCCGTCACCAATGCCTGGGAATAAATTTGACCAGGGCGCACAAATATTGCGGCCCGTAAGAGGTTCTCAGCATCTACCAAATCACCCGCTAGATCAACATTCGAAACTGTATATTGATCGCCTTCAGTGATATTGACAGTGATATAAACTTCCTCTCTATTAGGAGTAATCGCGATCGGCGTTGAATCAATATTGAATTCCACGAAGCCATTGTCTAAGTAGAACGATTCCAATCTTTCTAAATCACCTCCAAATTGCTCCCTAGAATAACGATCTCGCCTACTCAAAAACATATACCAAGGCTTCGTACCGAGCTCAAATAGTTCGAGTAGCTCTTCTTCTTCGAAGGTTTCATTACCTACAACGTTGATATGTCGAATGCGGGATTCTTCCCCTTCATTTATTTCTAAGCTAATAGCAACTCGATTACGGGGCAGTTCTTCAACCTCAATTTCAACCGAAGCTCCGTAACGACCCCTAGATGAATAGACTTCTTGAATTCCCTGTTGAATAGCTTCCAATGCAGCCCGCGTAAAAATTTGTCCTTCTGCTATTTCAGCTTGTGCCATGTTATCAAGAATATCTTCGGTCTCAAGCACGCTATTGCCTTCAATCTCAATCTCAGCAACTGAAGGCCTCTCGAGAACTGTAATAACTAAAATATTTCCTTCGCGAGACACTTCTATCTCATCGAAGTACTCGGACTGAGAAAGCTCACGGATAATTTGTGCGGGTGCTGTGGCAGTTACTTCATCACCTATACCTACTGGTAACAAATTATAAATAATTCCTGGAGAGATACGTTGATAACCATCAACAATAATATCCGCGATGACAAAATTTTGTGCTCTGGAAGTATTGGAAAATCCAAAAACCACTAGCAAACAAAAAACCATTTTTTTCATTTGTAACTCAAATTTAAGATTGTTTCTTCGCGGCGGGTTAATTTTAACTTACAACAAGCGACTAAAGTCATTGTAAATGGCCAATACCATGATCCCAGAAATCATTAAAAGTCCGAGCTGCAACCCCCAAGCCTGAATTCGCTCAGGGACTGGCCTCCTAATTACTGCTTCGATCACGTAATACAACAAGTGTCCCCCATCCAATACTGGGATTGGTAATAAATTAAGCACTCCCAATGAAATACTCAGAAGTGCCAGGAATCCCAGATAAACATCCAAGCCGTACGTTGCTGTTTCTCCAGCAACTTGAGCAATCGTTATTGGCCCATTAATATTCTTTACAGAGATTAAACCAATGACCATTTTCTTGACTGAGTCGAGAACAAAGATCGATTTATCCCATGTCTCTTGTAACGCCGGCCGAATCGCTGCTAGAGGCCCATAACGGAACTCTCGTAGCATTTCCTGAGGTAGTATCTCAGACAATCGCCCTTGTTGTACTTCAGCGCCTATTCTTCCTACTTCCGCACCATCTTCAAGTCTTATAATTTCGGGCCGAATCTCTAACCCAGTCTCAGTTTCTCCTCGTTGGACCACCACATCCAAAGCTAGTTCCGGGCTGTTTCTAATCACTTCTACCCAATGAGTCCATCCTCTGATGAATTCACCGTTTACACTCAGCACTTCGTCTCCACTCAGCAGTCCACCCTGCTCAGCGCGTCCGCCCGAGATTACTCCAGCTATTCTAGCTGGGATTTCAATTTGTATAATTCCAAGATCGGAAACTGGATTAGGTTCTGTGGAACCCCCCATCCAGGACTCAATAGGTATCTCAATTTCACGAACCAAATCTGAACCGACAGGGTTAACAGTGAGCATCAAACTTCCCGTCTCCCCAAGCCGGCCTAACATTTGCAGCGTCACTTGCTGCCAAATGAGGGTTTCATGCCCGTCAACGGCGAGAATTTCGTCTCCATCGTGCAAACCTGCCATCGCAGCTGGTGAACCATCAGTCACGCCGCTAACGATTGGCGCGATACCGTTTAATCCATATGAAATGTTGATTACCCAAAAAACAAAAATAGCTAGCAAGAAGTTTGCAACAGGACCCGCCGCAACAATTGCTATACGCTGCCAAAGAGGCTTGTAGGCAAATGACTCACTGCGCTGACTTGCTGTAGTCGCGGTTTGATCCGACACAGTTGTATCTTCCTGCCCCAACATTTTCACATAACCACCCAAAGGAATCGGAGCGATTACGTATTCGACACCATCTTTTCCAATCCAGGATTTAGCCGCCTTACCAAAACCAATCGAAAACCTGAGAACTTTCACTCCGCAGCGACGTGCAACCCAAAAATGGCCAAATTCGTGAATCGTCACAAGTATTCCCAGTGTAACGATCAGAGCAACAGCACTGATTAATATATCTAATATCATGGTAAGTACTACAGAAAGGCAAATTACTAGCCTTTAAGATTGTTGAAATTCCTTCAAAATCATATCTTTAGATAAGCATCTAGCTCGCTCATCAATGTTCTGAATAATAGCGAGACTTGCCGCTTCTTCACAAGGTATTTTCGACATAACTTCCTCAATTATGAGAGAAATTTCTGAAAATTTTATTTTCTCATCCAAAAAAGCAGCCACAGCAATTTCATTTGCCGCATTAAGTGCAGCGGGGGCTGTGCCTCCGGTAGTAGCCGCCTCAATACCAAGGCGCAAACAGGGAAATCTATTCAGGTCTGGCTGCCTGAAAGACAATTCAGCAATCTTTACCAAATCCAGCATTTTGGCCTTGGTGTCTATGCGGCCGGGGTAAGCTAGACCATGAGCAATGGGAACTCGCATATCTGGGTTTGCCATTTGCGCTAATACCGAACCATCACGATAGTAAACCAATGAATGAACAATGCTCTGCGGATGGATCAGCACCTCGATTTGATGAACTGCCAATCGGAATAGCTGTCGAGCTTCTATAAACTCTAATCCCTTATTCATCATCGTGGCAGAGTCAACGGAAATCTTTCTTCCCATCTTCCATTTTGGATGTTTGCAAGCTTGTTCCGGCGTAAATTCGGCGAAATCTGTTAAAGGAGCATCCAGAAATGGGCCTCCAGATGCAGTTAAAACAACTTTACTGACGTTTTCGAACTGTGACCTAACCACACCTCTGGTAGAAATAGGCAGACATTGAAAAACCGCATTATGCTCACTATCAATTGGAATAACTTCAGCACCGGACCGGGTTGCCGTTTGCATGAAGAGATCGCCTGACATGACGAGTGCTTCTTTATTCGCCAGCAATAAGCGTTTACCTGACATTACTGCAGCAAGTGATGCCGACAACCCCGCCGCGCCAACAATGGCCGCCATGACCACATCAACTGCTTCAGCTGAAGCAATCTCATCAAGAGCTGCGGGCCCAATTCTCAATTCAGTATCACAGTTGGCGTTGATTAATTGTCGAGAAAAATCATCTGCACAAGAGTTATCAACTAAAACCGCAATAGAGGGATTAAACTCTTTACATTGTTCGAGTAATAATTTGCTGTTGCGATGGGCGCTTAATGCAAAGACTTCGAATTCAGATGAATTTCGAATTACATCTAACGTACTCTCGCCAATAGAGCCGGTAGAACCAAGAATTGAAACTTGCTTCGATGTCATTCTGAATACACTCTTTAACCTATAATCAAAAAGGTAATAACAAACAGTGGAGTCACCGCGAGCAGCCCATCAATCCGATCCAATATTCCTCCATGACCCGGCAAAATTGAACTACTATCTTTAATATTCTGATTTCTCTTCAACATACTTTCCAGTAGATCTCCGATTACATCGAACAATGTAACGCAGAGACTAAGAACCATTAGTGCTAAAATTTTTTGTGGGCTCAATTCAAGAACGTAGTTGTTCATTAGTGCTATCAATAAGAGGCCTAAAAATAGACAAGCAACCAAGCTTCCCCATACTCCTTCCCAGGATTTGTTCGGACTTAATGCAGGGGCTAGCTTTCTCCTACCAAATTTTTTGCCAGCAAAATAAGCGCCGATGTCAGCTGCGGCCACCATAATAACCAAAGCCAGCACTAAATATCCCATTGGATCCAAATATTTAAGCTGAATAATGCCGGCGCAAGCTGGAAGCAATGCCATCAAACCCATCACAGCGATTTTAGACTTATCATTCCACCATTCAGAATTTTCGGGATAACCAAAAAGCATAAGAAAGGCTAGCATCCAGAATAAGATCCCCAGACCCAATAATATTAAAGTGCGGTCGCTGCTTATCATTTTGACTTCCGGATAAACACCCAAGAAAGGAAATAAAGCCATTGTCATGACAGCTAAAGTTGCAAGATATGAAACCTTTGAGCTATGTTGAGACAAGCCGATTAATCCGGCCCATTCCCAAGCGGCGATTAATACTATAAGTGCAATAAACAGAGAAAAAACAAATGGACTAAAAAGCATAGTAGCTATAATAAATGTAAGTGCTAATACAATTGCCGTTATTATCCGCTGCTTAAGCATTTTAAGAACCCATCCCAAGGTGGTTTTTCTTATCTTCTAATTTGGCGTCTTCCTCAACGTCATGGCCACCGTAGCGACGTTGTCGCGATGCGTAATCATCCAATGCGATCTGTAATTGAGCATCATCAAAGTCGGGCCAATAGCAATTAGTAAAATACAATTCAGTGTAAGCAAACTGCCATAACAGAAAGTTGCTGATGCGATGTTCGCCTCCAGTTCTTAAACAAAAATCAGGGTCTGGATAATTGCTTAAACTAGTGAAGCTATGAACTAGATCGATATCAATTTCATCAAGTTCTAGATCTCCATTTTTCACTTTCTTGGCGATTAATTTGCTGGCATTACTGAGATCCCATCTACCTCCATAATCAGCAGCTACGATTACAGTGGTTCCAGTATTTTTTCTAGTAAGTGCCTCGACTTCAGCCATCATTGCTAATAGTCTTGCAGGAAGTTCTAACCGATTACCAATGAACCTCAAACGCACATTATTTTTATTTAACTGCCCAATTTCTATGCGCTTTAAGACTGTCAAGAACAATGCCATGAGGCTCTGTACTTCTTTAGCGGGACGCATCCAATTCTCAGAGCTAAAAGCGAATAAGGTAAGATAATCGATGCCGCGACGAACACAGGAATTAACTATTTCTCGTGCAGCTTCAGCACCATGGCGATAACCTGACTTAGGCTCTAACCCATTAAGTTTAGCCCAGCGTTTATTGCCATCCATGATTATTGCAATGTGGTTAGGTAATTTTTTTTTAGTGTCAGGTGTCATTTTTGAGGAAAGTTAAATTGAGCACCTGTTTTACTCGATAAAATTGCAAAGAACTTTAATTAGAATCAAAACGATAATAGATCTGCTTCTTTCACCTGATAGGTAGATTCAATGGCGGCGATATACTTATCAGTCAATTTCTGCACTTGATCTTCTGATCTGCGCTGGTCATCTTCACTAATCTTTTTCTCCTTTTCCAGATCTTTGAAGTCAGTATTTGCATCCCTGCGTATATTACGAATAGCAACTCTAGCATTTTCCACTTCATTCTTTGCTTGTTTTGTATATTGGCGTCTAGTTTCTTCTGTTAACGGAGGCATAGGAACACGAATTGTATCTCCATTATTAGATGGATTAAGCCCAAGGTCAGATTTTAAAATTGCTTTTTCGATTTCTCCAATTTGATTTTTCTCCCAAGGAGAAATAATCAAAGAGCGACCCTCTTCCACATTTACATTCGCTAATTGGTTCAAGGGTGTTTCAGAGCCATAATAAGAAACCATAACGCTATCCAATATGCTCGGGTGCGCACGTCCTGTGCGAATTTTTTTAAAGGCATCTTCCAATGAAGCGACACTTTTTTGCATTCTTTCTTCTGTGTCCGCGATTATTTCATCGATCATGGTCGCTCCCTTTTCCTATTTACTATCACTCGCATCAATCAATACGGAGTTCTTACTCTATTAATGTGCCGTCTAGCTTCCCCATAACATTGTCTAGCAATGCACCTGAGCGATGCATATTGAATACTTTAATCGGAATCTGATGATCGCGACTCAAGCAGATAGCAGTCAGATCCATTACTCCTAGTTTCTTCTCTAGTACTTCATCATAGGTTAGTTTGTCAAATTTTACTGCTTCGGAATCAGTTTCTGGATCAGCAGAATAAACACCATCGACTTTTGTTGCTTTAAGAATTAAATCTGCATCAATCTCAATACCTCTCAAGCAAGCCGCAGAATCCGTAGTAAAGAATGGATTTCCAGTGCCAGCTGAGAATATAACAACATCCCCGGCATTGAGATGGCGGATCGCCGTTCGTCGATCATAGTGCTCAACCACACCACTCATTTGAATCGCGGACATAACCCGTGTAGGAATATTTGCCCGCTCCAAGGCATCTCGCATTGCCAGTGCATTCATGACGGTTGCTAGCATCCCCATATGATCACCGGTAACTCGCTCCATGCCTGCTGCATTTAATTCAGCGCCACGAAAAAGATTACCACCACCGATGACCATACCTACTTGAACACCCAAACCGACCAATTGACCAACTTCAACAGCCATACGATCAAGCACTTTCGGATCGATCCCAAAATCCACTTCGCCCGTTAAGGCTTCACCACTCAACTTAAGCAGTATACGATTATATTTTCGTTCTCTTTTTGGCATTACGGCATTATTTATCTGTTGAATAAAAGACCTATCATCCGTTTAATTGAGCAGCGACTTCAGCAGCGAAATCTTCTTCTTCCTTCTCTATTCCTTCGCCAACTTCATAACGTACAAATTGCACAATATCGGCACCTGCCTCTTTCAGAAGTGCTCCTACTTTAATATCTGGGTCTTTAACGAAATCTTGCTCTAGTAAGCTGACTTCAGCAACAAATTTTCGCAAACGGCCACTAATCATTTTTTCAACAATTTCCTCAGGCTTACCACTTTCCCTTGCCTGAGAAGAATAAATCTCAGATTCTTTTGCTAGTATGTCTTCGGGTACATCTTCCGCTCTAACTACCATAGGGTTTACAGCTGCCACGTGCATTGAAATATCCCTCGCAAGAGCTTCATCTCCACCTTTCAAGGAAATTAATACAGCAATCCTATTATTACTATGCACATAAGTCTCGACTATGCCTTGGTTTGCATCGTCAAAGCTCAATCTTTCTACGCGGCGGAGATTTATATTTTCACCAATCTTTTGCACCAACGCCTGGCGCGTATTTTCAATACCCGCATCTAACAATGCATTTACATCCGCTTCACTATTTGAATACGCCATCTCTAAACATTGCTTAGCGAAGGAAAGAAAATTCTCGTCTCGTGCCACAAAATCAGTTTCGCTATTGATTTCAACGACTACACCGTAATTACCATCTTCAGCGATCTTCGTCATCACAATACCTTCTGCCGCGACTCGACTCGCTTTCTTCGCTGCCTTTAATCCACTCGCTTTACGTAAATCGTCGATGGCTTTCTCCAGATCACCATCAGCTTCAGTTAGCGCCTTCTTACAATCCATCATTCCCAAGCCAGTACGCTCACGTAATTCTTTAACCATGCTCGCAGTAATTGTTGCCATTATTTCACCTCATTCCATATCTAACGAAGTGCTTGAGACTTCGTAAAAAAATCATTTGTAAAAAGGGGGCTAACGCCCCCTTTCTGTTTAACTTGTCTAATCTACGAACTACTGCTTAACCTGCTATTAAGACGAGTTACTACCAGATCTTTAGTCCTTGTTGGCATCAGCCTTTTTCTTAGCTGGCACTTTCTTCTTAGCTGCTACCTTTTTCTTAGCCGGCGCTTTTTTCTTGGTAACGGCCTTCTTTTTAGCGGGCGCTTTTCTCTTAGCTGGCGCTTTAACTTCCTTAGTAGGCTCTTCGACGGCTTCAGCAGCAGGATCCTCGACGGCTTCAGCAGCAGGATCCTCGACGGCTTCAGCAGCAGGATCCTCGACGGCTTCGACAGCAGATTCTTCCACTCCTTTATCTACAGCTTCTTCTAATGGTGCTTCTCCTTCCGCTTTTTCTGGGGAATCAGATGATTCTGCGGCACCTTCCACTTCTTCACCAGCTGGAGCACTCTCTTCAATTTCTATGAATTCACTCTCAATAGGACCATTGCGTGCACGCCCTTCAAGACAAGCGTCAGCCACTGACATTGCGTAGAGTTGAATCGCACGAATTGCATCGTCATTCCCAGGAATAACAAAATTAACCCCTTCCGGGTTGCTATTCGTATCTACGACTCCAATTACTGGAATTTTTAAGTTATTGGCTTCGGTGACAGCAATACGTTCATGGTCAACATCAATTACAAATAAGGCATCAGGCAACCCACCCATATCCTTAATGCCACCAATACTGCGCTCCAATTTTTCCTTCGCTCGCTTCAGCATTAGCGCTTCTTTCTTAGTTAAGCGATTGAACGTACCGTCTTTTTCCTGAGTTTCGAGCTCTTTTAACCGTTTTATTGATCCACGAATGGTTTTGTAATTCGTTAACATGCCACCCAACCAACGGTGATTAACGTAAGGCATACCGGCACGTTCAGCTTGTTCTCTTACAATTTTCGCAGCTGCCCTTTTTGTCCCTACAAAGAGAATTTTTCTCTTTTTTTCAGCCAGATCAGCCACCTGATCTAAGGCTGAATTCAGCGCTGGAACAGTGTGCTCAAGGTTAATTATATGAATTTTGTTACGAGCGCCAAAGATGTATGGCTCCATTTTTGGGTTCCAATAGCGACACTGATGCCCAAAATGTACTCCGGCACGGAGCATTTCTTTCATGCTTACAGTCATGTTATATCCTTCGGTTTGGGTTAGGCCTCCATACACCCCATGGATCAACTCAAGCTGCCGGCTAGGCTTGCAGCGAGAGCACCCAGAACACATGTGACGGTGTATGTGCGACGTTAATAGTTAAAGTAAACTCTTTTGAGATTAATATAGAGTCAACCTCAGCTCAGAGAGCGCCGCTTTATACCATAATCCGCCTTAATCTTAAAGCTCTCTTCTGCGAAGAAAAAATGCTTCCCATACCCAGAATTATTGACATACAGCCTGATTTTGGAAGACTAATCACTCTGTATTCTCGTGCTCTACTGATTTAAAATAGCTAGCATCAACACAAGATCATAATTAATTTCAGCAGATGGAAGAATGACCATTCATATTAAGAATCCTGACGACCTATCTAAAATGCGGATTGCCGGCCAACTGGCCGCTGAGGTACTAGAGATGATAGGCCCCCACGTCCAGCCAGGGGTAAGTACAGGGAAATTGGACCAAATTTGTCACAGCTATATAGTTGAAGAGCAAAAGGCAGTTCCAGCGCCACTAAACTATAATGGATTTCCGAAGTCTATTTGCACTTCGATAAATCATGTTATCTGTCATGGAATTCCCAGTGACGGGAAAATTTTGAAAAGTGGGGACATACTAAATATAGACATAACAGTCATAAAAAATGGCTTTCACGGAGACACAAGTAAGATGTTTTGTGTTGGAGAAGTTCCAGATCATGCTCGTCGGCTAATTCGAGTTACGCAGGAATGCCTCTACAAGGCCATCAATATTGTTCGCCCAGGTACAACGTTAGGCGACATTGGACACATAATCCAGGGACATGGCGAAGCGCACAATTATTCAATTGTTCGCGAATATTGCGGCCATGGAATCGGCAAAATCTTTCACGAAGAGCCTCAAGTACTCCATTACGGGATGCCAAACACCGGCACCAGAATTGTCGAAGGCATGACATTTACCATAGAACCTATGCTAAATGCAGGTACCCGCTATACTAAACTTTCTCGCAAAGATGGTTGGACCGTTACCACAAAAGATCGGCGTCTCTCTGCTCAATGGGAACATACCCTAGCCGTAACGAGTGACGGATGTGAGGTGTTAACTCGTCGCTCAGATGAAGAATTGTGAGTGAATTAAAATTCGAGAAAAACGATGCTGACATAGCAACGGATTTTAGTTTAGACACAGAATTACTCGATGTAAATCACTTGCGAACTGCTGTCGCCAATGCCGGCAGCCCTATCCCCTTGTTGAGCAAGGCATTAAAGCAAGCTAGTGAAGTCCTTCACTCTCGCTACAAAAACAGCCTCAACATTACCAACATCGTTTTCGGTCGCGCTTGGGTGGTAGATGAAGTATTGCGCCTCGCATGGAGTGCTCAGAACTGGCCAGATCCAAATGATATTAGCCTGGTGGCTGTTGGAGGATATGGGCGCAGCGAACTATTGCCCCACTCTGACATTGATTTACTGCTACTTACTCGCAAAAGTCGTTTCAACAAAAAGTACAAAGACTATATCAGTGCATTTCTCACCATGCTTTGGGACATAGGGCTAGAACCTGGTCATAGTGTTAGGTCTGTACGCCAATGCAAGCAGGAAGCGATTAAAGACATCACCGTAGCTACCGCTCTGATGGAATCTCGACTATTGCTTGGCCCCGAAGATTTACACACACTTATGACGGTCGCAACCAACGAAAAAAGAGTCTGGCCAATAAAGAAATTTTTCAAAGCAAAAGTCGATGAGCAAATTGTTCGGCATGAAAAATACCATGATGTCGATTATGCCCTTGAACCCAATATCAAAACTTCACCAGGAGGCCTCCGGGACATCCAGACAATTGCCTGGGTAAGCAAAAGGCATTTTGGTGCCGGTTCTTTTAAGGATTTAGTCAGACTTGGATTTCTTAAAGAATCCGAAGAGGCTCTTATTAGTAAGGGTCAACAATTTCTTTGGAAATTACGCTACGGTTTGCATTTTCTTGAGGGTCGCAGTGAGGACCGTCTACTCTTCGATAAACAAAGAGAACTGGCGCAGCTATTTGATTACCACGATGATGAAAAGAGTCTTGGTGTCGAAAAATTAATGAAACAATACTATCGTGCTGTTGCCAATCTCAGAGAATTAAACGACTTACTGTTGCAACATTTTGATGAAGTGATCCTGCGTGCTGGCAAACGGGTGAAAATCAGGCCTTTAAATAGTCGCTTTCAGGTCCGAGATGATTATATTGAGGTTATTCATCCCAATGTATTTGAATGCAATCCGTCTGCGCTTATCGAAATTTTTGTATTGATAGGAGATAGCCCAAAAATAAAGGGCATTCGGGCATCCACTATTGGACTTCTCAGAGAGAGTCGTCACCTTATAAACGACGAATTTCGCAATGACGCGCGCAATACGAGCTTGTTCATCGAATTATTACGAACACAAAACCATATGACACTGCAATTACGTCGCATGGCGCGTTATGACATTCTTGGCCGCTACTTACCTGAATTCGGTCAAATCAGCGGGCAAATGCAACACGACCTGTTCCATATTTACACTGTCGATGCCCACACGCTGCAAGTTGTAGAAAATATGCGGAAATTTCGCTTACCTCAAGCAGTAGAAAAATTTCCTGTTGCCGCACACATTTTTAATAACCTGCCTAAAGTAGAATTACTATATATCGCAGGTCTTTATCATGATATCGCCAAGGGTCGCGGTGGCAATCACTCAGAGCTTGGCAAGATCGACGCAGTAAATTTCTGTGAACGGCACCAACTAAGCAACTGGGATGCTGGTTTAGTCTCCTGGTTGGTAGACAAACATCTATTAATGTCAATGACAGCGCAGCGGAAAGATACAAATGACCCAGAAATCATAAAAGAGTTCGCAGAACAGATGGGGGACAAATTGCACTTAGATTATCTTTATACAATGACTGTGGCTGATATTTGCGCCACCAACCCAGAACTATGGAATAGCTGGCGTGCCACATTGTTGCGACAGCTCTACACAAATACCAAAAGAGCATTCCAGCTCGGACTAGAAAAACCAATTAATCGACAAGAGCGAATCGCTGACAAGCAACAATCTGCACGTGCTAAGTTACTAGAGAGAGGTCTAAGTACTAACCAAATAGAAATTGTATGGAGCAAAGCCGATGACGAGTATTTCGTTCGCGAATCCAGCGCCAATATTATTTGGCATACTGAAGGCATTGCTAATTTCGAGAATGAAGATAAAACAAAAGAAAAGCCATTGATCCTAGTACAAGATATGGGAGAAAATATTAAAGGAGAAGGCGTAACTCAGGTCTTTATTTATGCTAATAATGCTGACTTCTTGTTTGCTAATAGCACTGCCGCATTTGAAAAACTAAACCTAAACATTTATGGCGCCAGGATTTTTACTTCTGCTAATGATCACTGCATGGATACTTTTACGGTGTTAGAAAATACCGGACTTCCCGTTGGCCGGAACCCGAAAAGACAGGATGAAATTAGAAAAGTGTTAACGGAGTATTTAACATCATGCAACAAGGCAATAAAACCAGCAAGCTTCCGACGCACACGCAAAGAAAAATATTTCGCGAAGTCTATAGAAGTCACTTTTGTAAATACATCAGAAGAAAAATATTCAACTCTCGAAGTTAATTGTCCGGACCAACCTGGAATTCTCGCTTCTGTTGGCAAAATCCTCGCGACCAACGGGATCAACCTTAAAGATGCTCGTATAACGACATTAGGAGAGCGAGTAGAAGATTTGTTTTTCATTACAGATAAAGCTGGTAATTCCATTAAAGAAAATTCTTTATTAGAGAAACTTCAATCTGAAATCAAAACCGAATTGAAAAATCGCTTAGCTGCGTAAGGACCTATTGAACTAATGATAACGCTGTATGGCATTAATAATTGTGACACTATTAAGAAAACCAAAAGATGGCTGGATACACAAAACTTTGAGTACGAATTTCATGATTATAAAAAACTGGGCTGCTCTGAACAGTTAGCTAAACAATTGTTAGATCAATTGCCTTTGAGTGAAGTAATCAATAATCGAGGAACTACTTGGCGCAAGCTCTCTAATAAAGTAAAAAATGACTTAAATAGGAAAGCTGCTATAAATCTTATGATTGAGCAGCCATCAGTCATTAAGCGCCCCATATTCGATATACACGGGAAGTGGGTGATAGGATTCAATCCTGAAAAACTCACTTCTTTAATCAAGTAAACATTAAATAACAAATTTTAGCTGGGAATCAATAGTATGAGCAGCAATGAAATCCACAGTTATGCCCTAGGTATAGCAACCCAAAACTCCAATAATGAAATTATTGAGGTTTTTTATCCTCAACCTTTACTTAATCCTTCTTCAAAACTTTCTAGCGTAATTCTTGATCTGTTTGCTGAAATTTCTGGCAATGGCTATGTTGATTTATCAGCTGACACAGCGAAATACCTAAGTAATAGCTTTATGAATATTGGCGATATGGCGCAGTCAGAAATTGCTGCAAGCCTAGCAACATCCAAAAAAGCCTTGATTTGTACACTCCTCAGAGATAACACTGCTCCTAGCTCTATTCCCGAAGCATTCCTCAAATTGCATTTGCTTTCTCATAGATTGGCCGCGCCACATCAACTTAACTTAGATGGTTTATTTGGTGTGTTAAAGAATTTAGCGTGGACGAATCATGGCGCTGTAGATCTCGATGATCTGTCAAAACGGCAATTAGAAGCTCGCATTAATGATGAGCCTTTTGATGTTTATTCAGTCGACAAATTCCCAAAAATGACCAGCTATGTAGTACCCGCTGGTGTCCGCATTGCTAACACAGCTCGCATTCGCCTTGGAGCTTATATAGGCGAAGGTACAACTGTCATGCATGAAGGCTTCGTGAATTTCAATGCAGGAACTAAGGGCGCTGCGATGATCGAAGGGCGCATCTCTGCAGGCGTTGTCGTTGGTAAAAATAGTGATCTAGGTGGCAGCTGCAGTACTATGGGCACTTTATCCGGAGGTGGGACTGAAATCATTTCGGTGGGCGAAAATTGTTTGATCGGAGCTAATGCCGGTATCGGCTTTCCATTAGCAGATGGCTGCATTGTAGAAGCAGGACTTTATGTAACCGCAGGCACCAAGGTTAATTTGTTAGACCAAAATGGCGCACTTATTAAGACTGCCAAAGCCCGGGAGATCAGCGATATCAAAAATTTACTATTCAGACGAAATTCTCTGAGTGGAATCGTTGAATGTGTTCCCACTAAGAGTTCCATAAGCTTGAATGAAGAGCTTCACGCTCACAATTAAGGAGTACTATGTCTGCCACATTGGATTTGGCTAAACAATTAATTCGACGAGCTTCAATTAGCCCCGAAGATATGGACTGCCAGCAGATACTTGCGCAGCGGCTAATTAAATTGGGTTTCAAAATTGAATCTCTTCCTTTTGATAAAGTCTCAAATTTATGGGCTGAACTAGGCGAAGAAGGTCCCCTCTTTGTTTTTGCTGGCCATACCGATGTTGTTCCAGCAGGGCCTCTAGAAGAATGGTCTTTCGACCCGTTTACCCCAACTGAACACGAAGACTTTCTTTATGGCCGCGGTTCAGCGGACATGAAATCGTCTCTCGCAGCGATGATCATCGCAACGGAGAAATATTTAGCTACAAACAAGCCTAATTTTCGTATCGGTTTTCTGATTACAAGCGATGAAGAAGGCCATGCAATAAATGGGACCCGCAAAGTTATGGAGACTTTTAATTCTCAAAATCGCAACATCGACTACTGCTTAGTTGGGGAACCAAGCAGCTCCAAAAGACTAGGTGATACGATAAAAATTGGCAGGCGCGGCTCACTAAGCTGCAAACTCAAGGTTCAAGGTATTAAAGGCCATGTTGCCTATCCTGAATTGGCTTCAAACCCAATACACAGCGCTTTGCCTGCTTTGGCAAAACTTGCCGCTGCCACTTGGGATGCAGGTAATGAAAACTTCCCTCCGACAAGTTTTCAAATCTCAAATATTCATGCTGGAGTAGGCGCAAACAACGTAATCCCTGATTCGATGGAAATTGATTTCAATCTCCGTTATTCAACTGAACTGAATGCAGAAACAATCAAGCAACGAGTAGAAATGATTCTTGCTGAAGATGGTTTTGACTACCAGACTCAATGGCATCTATCAGGAGAACCCTTTCTTACTAAAGAATCTCAGTTAATTGATGCCGTAATAAGAAGTGTCGAGGAAGTGATAGGAATAAAACCGGCATTATCCACTGCCGGCGGCACCTCCGATGGCCGATTTATTTCGCCTGCAGGCGCCCAAGTGGTGGAGTTAGGGCCATGTAATGCGTCCATCCACAAGATCGATGAGCGTATCAGAATAAGTGATATCGAGCTGTTAGCTAAGACTTATGCAAAAGTTCTGGTTAATTTAGAGCGATTATCTGCTTCTAACTAAGGTTTACTTAACTAACAGTTAATTGAGCAGGTAGACATCATATCTACTGCTACTGCCTTTAAAACTAATACTTGGTTCTTTGACGCTTATGAAAGGTGAGTTCTTCGCCCGTTTTACGACAATTCTTTCTGTTGCCACCGTGTAAGCCGCTTCCAATAATTCTTTATCATTACTCGATGAACCTATCAGCTCCTGCAAGTAATACATCCCTTTCTTTGCCTTAGCTATTTTATTTTTTGTTGGAAACATCGGATCAAGATAGACAACTTGCGTACTCTTCAGAGTTTCTGCCGCTTCAAGGAAATTTGCCTGGCATAGCTCAATTCTCTCAATGATTTCAGCCTCTAATGCACCCAGCCGCAAAAACCTATTGGAGCCATCCTCGAGTAAGGCAAACACAATTGGATTTCTCTCAATAGCCAACACATGACAACCAATAGCAGCAAATAGAAAACTATCAGTTCCCAAGCCTGCTGTAGCATCAACAATTCCTGGGCGCATCCCCCTGCGTGCACCGATCGCTTTGAAAAGGTTTTGTTGTAAAACTGAATCACCAGCTCGTTTAGTCAGTCTTTTGAAGTCCACATACAGGGATCCAGGTGCTTTCTTAGTGGTTGATTGAAGCCCAAGACCATATTCATCAAAGCGAAGGTAAAAGTTGACAGCTTTTTCTTCTATTTCTGAAATGGGTAAGAGCGGAAGCTTTAAACGAATTTGTAATGCTAATTCCAGAGTGCTTGGAATTCGGTTTAACTGCGCTATAACTAGCTGTTGATGCGTCATGCCATAAACGTGATAGAAAATAAAACGACAGCCAGACCTATACGATAGATTACAAACGGTAGGAAGCCGATGCGCTCTATTAGTTGCATAAAATAATGAATACATGCAAACGCGACTAGGCCAGACACAAAAACCCCGTAGGCTAAGGGTAGGAGATATCCTTCAGGTGCGCCCGCATTTACTAATTCTGTTCCACGAAGAGTAAAGCTGCCGAATATAATGGGTATTGCCAAGAAAAAAGATAACTTTGCAGCGGCTTGACGCGTCAGACCGCAAAAAAGTGCAGCTGTCATTGTAATGCCTGATCTGGAAGTCCCTGGAATTAAAGCCAAGGCCTGCGCAAAACCGACGAAAAGCGCTTGTCTCCAAGTAAGTTCATATAAAGATCGACCGGGGCCGACCCTTTTGTCTGCATACCAGAGTAACAACGCAAATAGCGTAGAAGTTGAACCGATTACGTAACCAGATCTCGCATAATTTTCTACTAAGTCATTCGCAAACAAACCTGCAAGCGCACCCGGCACTGTAGCAATGATGATTAGCCAGGCCAAACGACTGTCTTCTGATGTTTGCCGCTGAGTAAGGTTTTTTAGCCAGCCGACCAGTAACTGCAGAATGTCATGGCGGAAGTACGCAAGAACGGCAAATAACGATCCAAGATGAACAGCTACGTCAAACGTTAAACCCTGGTCAGGCCAATCCAGTAACAGCGAAGGCAAAATAAGATGGGCGGATGAGGACACCGGCAAAAATTCTGTCATTCCTTGAATCAGAGCCAACAGTGTTACTTGGAAAAAATTTAAGTCCATATCATTCCTGAAAGCTAACCATAATCCAACTGCTCTTTAACGTAATTAGGTAGTAATTGCTCACTCAAAAGTGTCTCGCCCCGAGACAGTTTATCTAGCCCAATAACGCACAAATCATTCATAGAGGTTTTTGCCGTTATATTCCTATTTGAGACACTAACACCAAATAGCTCTTCTAATTGGCTTTGGTTTTGCCATGCCTCTCCTATTCCCGTCCATTTTCTCTCCGGCAGCGAAAGTTGCGGAGACCCCGCCTTGAGCTCAACGACTCTTTCCCTATCAAGCAGCACGAGAGTAGACCCATCATATTTATAAGCACCAAAGTACACTTCATCGTCTCGCGCGGGGATGCACACAAGAAAGTCTGCGCTTTCAGTTGGTGTTACTCCTGTCTGAGCCATAAGTGCTAAGCTTGAAACCCCTATCAAGGAGGTGGAATTAGCTACACTTATGCCCTGAGCCACCCCAATACCAATCCGCAGCCCTGTAAAAGAGCCTGGTCCCGTTACTACGACAATCCCATCCAGGTCGATAGCACCAATACTCGCTTCAGAAAAGGCAGCCTGAATAAGAGGAAGTAATTGCTGTGCCGCCTGACGTGGTTCACCAGTTCGGTATTCCTTTATTTCGCCCTCTAGGCATAAAGCTATCCGTGTAATGGAAGAAGACGTGTCAATTGCTAGGAGTTTTGGCATGAAATAACTAATTTTGTTACTTAGTGAATAAGAATCAGATAAGAAAAATCCCCCTTGAATTGATCAAGGGGGATTTTTAAGGGTCACGAGTTATGACCTGCCGCCTGGATTTTCACAGACCTCCAGCAGATACTATGGCTAACACTCGTTCCAGCTAAGGTTTAACGCTTCCTACTTGGAGCCTTTTTCCTAGCTGGTGCTTTCTTTTTAGTTGCTTTACGCTTTGCTGGCTTGCGTTTGACTGCCTTCTTTTTGGCAGCTTTTTTGCGAGCCGGAGCCTTGCGCTTTGCAACCTTTTTCTTAGCTACTTTTTTCTTAGCCTTCTTTTTGGCCGCTTTTTTCTTAGCCGGCTTCCGCTTTACAGCCTTTTTCTTAGCTGCTTTGCGTTTTGCTGGCTTGCGCTTTGCAGCCTTTTTCTTAGCAGCTTTTTTCTTTGCAGGCTTTCTTTTAGCCACTTTCTTCTTAGCTTTTTTCTTAGCAGCTTTCTTTTTAGCCGGCTTACGCTTGGCAACTTTACGCTTTGCTGCCTTTTTGGCGGCAGATCTGCGCTTTACCACTTTCTTCTTGGCCTTCTTTTTAGCTGCTTTTTTCTTCGCCGGCTTGCGCTTAACTGCCTTCTTTTTGGCGGCTTTACGTTTCGCAGGCTTGCGCTTTGCTACTTTCTTCTTAGCTTTCTTTTTAGCAGGCTTACGCTTTACTGCTTTTTTCTTGGCCGCTTTTTTCTTAGCCGGCTTGCGTTTTGCTGCTTTTTTCTTAGCTGCTTTCTTCTTGGCTACTTTCTTCTTAGCTGGCTTACGCTTCGCTGCTTTTTTCTTAGCTACCTTCTTTTTTGCTTTTTTCTTAGCAGCCTTCTTCTTCGCCGGCTTACGCTTAGCAACTTTACGCTTAGCAGCTTTCTTAGCTGCTGAACGGCGCTTTACTGCTTTTTTCTTAGCTTTCTTCTTAGCAGCCTTCTTTTTGGCTGGCTTGCGTTTCACTGCTTTTTTCTTAGCCGTTTTCCGCTTAACCGCCTTTTTCTTGGCTACCTTCTTTTTTGTAGCCGCTTTTTTCTTTACAGCTTTGCGCTTAACAACCTTTTTCTTAGCTGCTTTGCGTTTTACTGCAACCTTTTTCTTAGCCACCTTCTTTTTAGCAGGTGCCTTTTTCTTTTTTGCTGCTTTCTTCTTAGCCATAGGTTTCCCCGTTGTTTTCCGAGTTAAAGTTTTCCTTTTTGACGCATTTCGAGCCGCGACCTTTGCTTTGGCTGCGGCCTTCTTAGCGACGATCTTCTCCTTTAGAGCTACTTTTTTAGCGGCTATCCTAGCCTTCAAAGCAGCTTTTCGAGCCCGCTTAGCAGCTTGCGCCGCTTCCGCTTTAGCTCTGTTCCTTTTCCATTTAGCGATGAAAGCGTCTACCGCCCTCTCTAAATCTGCGCTCATTTTTGCTTTTTCTGCATTTTTTCTAGCTTTAGCCAGGTTCACTGTTTCTATTGCCTTAGCTTTTGCTCTTGCTGTTCGTATCTTTGCGTTTAGTGAAGCTGCCTCGGCTGCAACTTTTCGGAAGGAATTTTGAGCGGCAACCACTGCCTTCTTATTGGCAGCAGTTTCAAATTTGGTAGCAGCTTTCTTAGTCGCAATCGCTTTATTCCGAGCAATTCGAACTTTTTTTAATGCAGCCCTAGTTTCGTTTTGCAATCTAACTACTGCAGCATTTGCTCTGTCCAAAGCGGGGCTATTAATTTTTCCAATACCTTTAGCCGTCGCTTTATTTTTAGCAGAAGCTTTCTTTCTTGTTTTAACTTTAGGCACTAATTTAGATAACCCTGAGAAATTGAATCACCGTTGCTTAAGTTAATAACTGAACTTACTGCTTGCGCGCAACATATCACAATATTTATCTGGCTTACTATAAAACTCGTTACTTAAAATATTTTTTTATTCTTCATGCAAGAAAATCCACTTATGCATGGTGTCAAAAATATATTTCGCTACTTGAAAAGAAAACTTTAAGAAAACTATGGAATTTTCAGTAAAAATAATTGGGCTTAACTGTAATTTTAAACAGCAATATGTTTGCCAACTTTTTTTATTGACAGCATTTTTCGATTATAAATAAATATTTTCACCTTATTTTCCAACTTTTATTTTAATAAACGAATAGAATTACTGTAGCCTTATCAAAAACAAAAGCGTATTAGCTAAGATTATTAGTTACCTATTTTAAAAACTGTGTTTTATTCAGCGCTCAACAAAAAAGCCCGGCGATTAGACCGGGCTTTTTTGTAAAATATCATTAATTTGAATTCAATGCAGATAATATCTTTTGCTTAATAACTTCTACATTTGCAACGCCATTCACTTTAAGTACATTAACAGTGTTACCTTTACTTGCCAGCTCTGTGTAAAATTTGACCAATGGTTTTGTTTGCTCATGATAAAGAGCCAAGCGATTTCGTACGGTATCTTCCCTATCATCATCCCTTTGAATAAGCTCTTCTCCCGTTTGATCATCTTTTCCTCGTTCTTTAGGTGGATGAAAATCTACGTGATAAACCCGCCCTGAGTCCAAATGAACTCGCCTTCCACTTAATCGCTTTACGATTTCATTATCCGGCACATCAATTTCAAGAACCACATCTATTTCTACTAGCGCATCTACCATTGCCTTTGCTTGCGGAATTGTTCTGGGAAAACCATCGAACAAGAACCCGTTTACGCAATCGTCTTGACTAATACGCTCTTTTACTAGGGCAATAATAATCTCGTCAGTGACTAAGCCACCACTTACCATTACCTGTTCAACTTGCAAACCTAGTTCTGATTTTGCTTTTACCGCCGCTCGCAGCATATCGCCTGTTGAAATTTGGGGGATGCCAAACTTCTCACTGACAAATTGCGCTTGAGTGCCTTTTCCTGCTCCTGGCGCCCCCAATAATATGATTCTCATCACTTACTCCTTATCACATGAAATTTGAAAATCAGTTATAAACCTTTTTCTTTTGCCTGCTCCCACAATTGGCTCAATTGCGTCAGATCAACTTCATTCACCGTCTTCCCCTGTTCTGCTAAGCTCGATTCTATCCACTTAAACCTATTTTCAAATCGAGAGTTTGATTGGCGCAGCGCTACTTCGGGATGCATGTCAGTATGCCGTGCAACATTTACTGCCGCAAATAGCACATCTCCCAGTTCAGATTGCATTGCGTCACTATCTTTATGAGAAATTGCCTCTTCTAATTCGGTGACTTCTTCTTTTAGCTTAGCCAAGACAGGACCAATTGCATCCCAATCAAAACCAACCCTAGCTGCGCGCTTTTGCAGTTTTATCGCTCGCTCGAGTGCTGGCGAAGCACGAGGAACATCATCTAAAATACTGGCTGACTGTTCGTTTTGATTCACACCATCATATTTTGATTTCTTTTCCGCTTTTTCGATATCTTTAATCGCTTCCCAGTTAATCACAACTTCTGCTGCAGAAATCCCTGGCTTGTTGCCAAAATTTGTCACTTTGCCTTCATGAAAAACATGAGGATGGCGCCGTACTAGTTTGTTAATGATTCCGTTAGCGACATCATCAAATTTAAAAAAACCCTGCTCTTTTGCGATCTGAGCATAGAACACAACCTGAAACAGTAAATCACCAAGTTCATCTTCTAATTCCACCATGTCTTTTTTTTCAACAGCATCTACCACTTCATAAACTTCTTCTAAAGTATAAGGAACAAGAGAAACAAAAGATTGTTCAAGGTCCCAAGGGCAGCCAAAATCTTTGTCTCGTAGCATAGTCATTAACGAGACAAGCTTTTCAATGGAAGATTGGCTTTCGAATTTTGGCTTGTCCATGGGGTGACCCGTCGCTAATTTTTCTAGATAAGAAGAAACTCTGCCATCGACTCTACATGAGTGGTGTGAGGAAACATATCCATTACTCCAGCGGAATTCAATCGGTAGCCATACTTTAAAAGTTCTGCTGTGTCGCGAGCAAGAGTCGCAGGGTTACATGAAATGTATACTATCTTGGCTGCTCTTAATCTCGCGATCTGAGGAATGATTTCAATCGCTCCCGACCGAGGTGGATCAAGCAAGATTTTAGAATAGTTTTTGTGATACCAATTCTCTTTTTCAATAGGACTGGTAAGGTCCGCCACATAAAATGCTGTGTTTGCAATGTTATTGTTTAGAGCGTTTTCAGCTCCACGCTCTATCATCTCTTGGCTACCTTCTATGCCGATAACCTTTCCCGCTCTTAGCGCGATTGGTAAAGTAAAGTTCCCTAAACCACAAAATAGATCAAGCACAGTGTCTTTATCTGAAAGGTCTAGCATTTGTACGGCTCGACTAACGATAGAGCGATTAATAGCACCATTAATCTGTGTGAAGTCCATAGGGTGAAAAGTTATATCCAAGCCAAATTCAGGAAGATAGTAATGCAAACGATTGCAATCATCTTTTGGAAAAAGTTTGTTTACGCTATCAATACCTGCGGGTTGCAAATAGATCTCTATCCCTTTTTCAGCAGCAAAATTCTCTAAAATAAGTTTATCTTGCTCGTTTAAGGGCGTTAAGTGACGGATAACAAGCGCAACACATTTACTTGCGTCTTCCTCTGCCGCACTTTCTCCTACCGCCACCTCTATTTGTGGGATTTGATCCGCAATATTAAGGGAGTAAAAGAGGGTTTTTAATGGCTCGATTAGAATTCCAACTTCGGCTACCAGAACCTGACAGTTGTCCATAACGGTTATGAAGCTGCTGTATTTTTCGCGGAACCCTACGAGGACAGCATCTTTTTTGACAACCTTGCGAACTGCTAGGCGCGCTTTGCGCCGATAATTGGTTGTTTTAGCTTTGATTTGAGGCAACACTTCAAAAGAGCAAGCATCAAGTTGAGCGCTGTGCTGAAGGTATTCTAACAATACGCCTTGTTTAAAATCCAACTGTTTATCACTATCCCAATGCTGTAAAGAGCATCCCCCGCATATGACCGCGTACTCACATGGAGGTGTCACGCGTTCCGGGGAAGATTTTTTGACTTCCAGCGTCTTAAATTCTGCGAATTGACTGCGGTTGCGTACATAATTAGCTGAGACGATTTCGTCGGGCAATGATCCGTCAACAAAGGCAACTTTCCCCTCAATGTGAGAGACCCCTCGACCTTCATGACTAATACCGGAAATATTTAGCTCTACCGCCTCTGCTGGCAGTTTATTCCTACGCTTTCGACGACGAGTAGTCATGAGAAAAAAGCAAAAGAGGAGATAGTTGAAAAGAGCGAGCTGATATTTTTTTTACCATCAAAATGAGGAAAAAACGCCAGTGGATAAATAACGGTCGCCGCGATCACAAATTATGACGACGATAGTCGCATTCTCGACTTGTTTGGATAACTGTAAGGCAGCATAAACACCACCACCAGAGGAAACACCACAAAATATGCCCTCTTCTTCTGCCAGGGCGCGCATAGTGTCTTCTGCATCTTTCTGATCAATATCGATGACTTCATCGACGCAAGAACGATCAAAAATCTTTGGAAGGTATTCTTGAGGCCAGCGTCTGATGCCTGGAATACGAGAACCATCTTTAGGCTGTAAACCGATAATCTGGACAGCCGAGCTCTGTTCCTTAAGGTAGCGGGACACTCCCATAATTGTGCCAGTAGTCCCCATAGAACTTATAAAGTGCGTAACTTCGCCTTTCGTATCGCGCCAGATTTCAGGACCCGTCCGCATGTAATGTGCATTTGGATTATCTTGATTAGCAAATTGGTCTAACACTTTACCCTTACCCTGGTCTTGCATTCTCTGCGCGAGATCTCGCGCACCTTCCATGCCCTGCTCTTCGGTTACCAGAATTAATTCTGCACCGTAGGCAAGCATTGACGCTTTGCGCTCATCGCTAAGATTATCAGGCATGATGAGTGTCATCTTGTAGCCCTTGATAGCTGCTACCATTGCCAGGGCTATTCCGGTATTACCACTTGTTGCTTCAATCAGGCTATCGCCTGGATTAATTTCTTCCCTCAATTCCGCTTGTTGGATCATGCTGAGCGCAGGTCTGTCTTTTACCGAACCTGCAGGGTTATTGCCTTCCAGTTTCACTAGAACTTTATTGCTACTTTTCCCAGGAAGGCGCTGCAGGCGGACTAGTGGGGTATTCCCGATTAGACGGTCGATAGTTAAATAAGACATGTATGAACTGCAATCTTTGAGGTAGCCGCGAAAGCGGTGAATTCTACACGGATTAGCAGGTGCTATAAAGCCGACCTTGAGTTTTTGCCCCTATCAAAACTTTTCTAGCAGCTAACGATGACTTGTAAATAAGGAGCGGCTATTAAGTGGTTTTTCACCTAAATGAGTGGCAAGTGCAAGGCGTAATAAGCGCTTAGCTGCTTTTTCAGAAGACTTTTCATCCCATTCCAAATTCCGCAAAGAAATAAGATCAATTCCGCGAAAAATCCGCGAATTTTTTTCTCCATCTTCAATCTTTTCTGTCAATTCAAATCCAATGTCAGGAGTGAAACGATAATAGCAATAGGCGTCTATTGGTTGGTGACTCTGACAATCTTCTTCCAAATTAATGGCGTAGCCGAGTTCCGCTAATAAATTGAGCTCAAATTTACGCAATACTAATTCCATTTTTGTATTACCTCGAAGCGCTACCAAGGTTTCCTGATAGTTCTTATAGAGCGCTTTGTGTTCTTCATGATTATGCAGAAGGCGGCATAAGATTTCATTGAGATAAAGCCCGCTAAACAAACGCTCTCCCTGCAGTGGGATTGCAGCGTGACCTGGTTCGAGGGCACCTAATGTTTTTACTTCTCCCCTACCCGTGAAGGAGATTAACAGTGGGTGGAAAGACTGTAACAGTGATCGGTATTTCGATTTTTCTCGACGCGCCCCTTTAGCAACAGCACGTACCCGACCATAATCTAGCGTAAAAAAATCTACCAAAAGACTAGTATTCTGAAATGGCAAACTATGGAGTAAATAGGCAGGCTGAAGGTGTACGCGAACATCCATAATAATGGAGATTAATCCACGTAACCGAGGCTTTGCAGCGCACGCTCGTCATCAGCCCAACCGCTTTTAACCTTGACCCAAAGGTTAAGCATGACTTTAGTTTCGAATGCCTTTTCCATGTCTTCTCGTGCAGAACTACCGATTCTCTTTAGCCGATCGCCGTCTTTGCCAACGAGTATTTTCTTTTGGCCAGATTTGTCTACCAATATTAGTCCATGAATATGCAATATTACCCCTTCTTGTTTAAAGTTTTCTATTTCCACGGTGACCTCATAAGGTAATTCATCACCGAGCTGTCTGGTTACTTTTTCTCGAATTAATTCAGCCGCCAGAAACCTTGAGCTTCTATCAGTTATTTGATCTTCAGGAAAAAGAAAATCGCCTTCAGGCAAATACCCCTTCACTAAGCTTTCGATACTATCGAGATTGTGACCACCCAAAGCGGAAACAGGAACAATTTCAGCGAATGCAAATCTTTTTGAAATTTCATCGATAAAAGGCAACAGTGACTCTTTATCTTTTACTAAATCTACTTTATTGACTAATAACAGCACAGGCACCTGTGTATGCCGTAAAAGATCTAATACTTTTTCGTCTGCTTCGTTAAAATTAGTTTTATCAACCAAGAATAGAACAATATCTACACTCTTTATTACCTGTGCTACAGTATCGTTCATTACCCGATTTAATTTTCTATACTCGGTAGCATGCAAACCTGGCGTATCAACAAATACACATTGATATCCCTTATAACTGCTAATCCCAAGAATTCGGTGACGAGTCGTTTGGGGTTTGCGTGATGTAATACTAATTTTCTGGCGCAGGAGATGATTCAATAAAGTTGACTTACCAACATTAGGTCTTCCAACTATAGCGATGTAGCCACAGAAAGTTCTAGATTCCGATGGGGAATTACTCAAGTTAAAGCCTTGAGTTTAGTCAGCATAACATTTGCTGCCTCTTGCTCTGCATTACGTTTACTCGATCCTGTCCCTTTTTGCGGCTCCGCCATAACATCTACTCTGCATTCGACAAGGAAATTTTGCTCATGGGCTTCTCCAGAAATTTCTAAAACACTGTAAAACGGCAAGCTCAATCCCTGCGCCTGCATCATTTCTTGCAACTTGGTTTTTGCATCTTTTTGTTGTTCCACGACAGATTCGGTTGCGATTCGATCTGCAACCCAACCTTTGATCAAAGATTTGCAGGAATTAATACCACCATCCAAATAGATTGCTGCAATTAACGCTTCAATTGCATCCGCAAGAATCGAATCTCGGTTATCGCCGCCACTTTTCTTTTCACCACTGCCAAGTTGAATAAAATTCTTGAGATCGATCTCCCGCGCAATTTCAGCAAGAATAGTTTTATTCACTAACATCGCGCGCAAACGGCTAAGCTCACCTTCGCTAGCCTGAGGAAAAATTTCAAAAAGAATTTCAGCAACAATATAACCCAACAATGAATCTCCTAGAAATTCTAGCCGTTCATTATTTAATTTATTGGCGCTACGGTGGGTTAATGCGAGCCTAGCTAAATCAGGATCAGAAAACTTATGATTTAGAAGTTGTTGCAGTTTATCGAGGTCTATTGCCATCTAATAAAATTTTTCATCGAGCGTCTCGATGTTATCTAGATTAGCAACAAGCTCTATTCGAATTTCAACAATTTCCATTCTGCTAATAAATCCACTGATTCCTAGAGAATGAAGGAAGGTTCAGGCCAGGTTCCTTGTGCATCCAGATTGCGATGGCCTTGCCGACGATATCTTCCTCAGAGACAGTGCCCCAATCGCGACTATCACTGCTATTGTTTCGGTTATCGCCCATCATAAAGTATTGGCCATTAGGAATTATCCAGTTGGTCCGGGTACGACGTTGACCGAGTGCATTTATAAGCTGGATGGCATGCTCGATGCCACCAATTGTTTCGCTATAAAGAGTACCCGGGAGATCACCGATACTTGTATCAATTAAAATTTCTTTCTCAAATTCTGTGATTATTAATTCTCCATTGATGTAGAGGTTATTATTTTCGTAACGAACAGTGTCGCCAGGCAAGCCAATAACTCGCTTAATGTAGTACTTGTTCTCATGAGGCGGGATAAAAACCATTACCTCACCCCTTTTAGGATCATCTATATCTATAATCTTAGTACCGACTACAGGAAGGCGGACGCCATAAGCATATTTATTCACCAAGATAAAATCCCCTACTTCCAGTGTTGGGATCATCGAACCTGTCGGAATCTGGAATGGCTCTATGAGAAACGACCTTAGTACCAGCACAATAAGAAGCACCGGGAAGAAAGATTTGGCATACTCAATAACAAGTGGCTCTTCTCCCAACTCAGCCACTGCTTTGTTAATTTCTTCTTCACTTCGCCCTTTAGCTTGCGTGCGCAGATATTCCTCAATAGCCGCCAAACGATTATTCTTGTTTAACAGGCTATCAAGAAGCCACAGAGCACCGCAAAAACTAACCAGGGAAACCAGAACTAATGCAAAATCGATATCCATCTAAACCCTTTAAGAGTCAACTTTAAGTACTGCAAGAAAAGCTTCTTGAGGCACTTCTACATTGCCTACCTTCTTCATCCGTTTCTTGCCCGCTTTTTGTTTTTCCAATAACTTTTTCTTCCGAGTAATGTCTCCACCATAGCATTTTGCTGTGACGTTTTTTCGCAGTGCTTTTACGGTTTGGCGGGAAATTATCTGGCCGCCGATAGCTGCTTGTATAGCCACATCGTAAAGCTGGCGTGGAATTAACTCTTTCATTTTTTCAGTAAGCAGTCTTCCCTTTGATAGCGCATGGTCGCGGTACACAATCAACGCTAAAGCATCTACTTTATCACCATTAATCAGAATATCTAAGCGCACCAGATTTGATGGCTCAAATCTAATAAAATGGTAGTCCAACGACGCATAGCCACGACTAACTGATTTTAGCCGATCGAAAAAATCCAACACTACCTCATTCATTGGGATTTCATAATTTAAAGAGACCTGGTTTCCAATAAATTGCATATCTTTTTGTACGCCGCGTTTCTCAACACATAAAGTAATAACATTTCCCAGGTGCTCCTGAGGAACAAGAATGCTTGCTAGCACAATAGGTTCTCGCATTTCTTCAATATTTGTAACTGGTGGCAAGCGTGAAGGGCTCTCGACCTTTATCACTTCGCCATTTGAAAGCACTACTTCATATACAACTGTTGGTGCGGTAGTGATTAGCGATAAGTTGTATTCTCTTTCAAGCCTTTCTTGAATGATCTCCATGTGTAGCATGCCGAGAAAACCACAGCGAAAACCAAAACCCAAGGCATCTGAATTTTCTGGCTCATAATATAATGAGGCGTCGTTGAGGGTAAGTTTCGATAGAGCATCACGAAAATTTTCAAAGTCATCAGAAGACACTGGAAACAACCCGGCGTAAACCTGCGGTTGAATTTTGCGAAAACCATCTAACGAATCAACATTGGATGTACTGGCAAGTGTAATCGTGTCGCCGACGGGCGCACCGAGAATTTCCTTAATCCCGGCGACAACAAACCCTACTTCCCCCGCAGCCAAAGAATCCATTTCTTGCCTCTTGGGAGTAAATACGCCAACACTATCCACGACTTGAGCTTTGCCAATTGATTTCGCAATTATTTTGTCACCTTTTCTTAGTGTTCCTGCCATAACTCTAACAAGGGAAACCACGCCCAAATAATTATCAAACCAGGAATCAATAATTAACGCCTGTAAATCATTCTTTCTTTCTCCAATCGGGGGAGGCACTTTGGCAATAATTTCTTCCAGAATTTCATGCACGCCCAAACCAGTTTTAGCACTCGCGCAAACAGCTTCAGTGGCATCCAGGCCAATTATTTCCTCAATTTCCAGACGCACCCGATCGGGTTCGGCCTGTGGTAGATCCATCTTGTTTAGCACGGGTATAACTTCGAGGCCTTGCTCAATCGCGGTATAGCAAGTAGCAACAGATTGGGCTTCAACACCCTGCCCAGCATCCACTACTAACAACGCACCCTCGCAAGCCGCCAGAGATCGCGACACCTCATAAGTGAAGTCGACATGGCCTGGCGTATCAATAAAATTAAGTTGATAACGGTTTCCATCTTTGGATTTGTAATGCAAAGTAACACTCTGCGCCTTGATGGTTATCCCTCGCTCGCGTTCAATATCGAGACTGTCAAGTATTTGCGCTTCCATTTCCCGATCACTCAAGCCACCACACGTCTGAATAAAACGATCTGCAAGGGTAGATTTACCATGATCAATATGAGCAATAATAGAAAAATTTCGAATGTGACTTAAATCAGACACGCGCCTATCCCGGTAAGGTTAAAGAAAATCTAAGAATGAGCGAAGCTAATTAAGGAGAAAGTTCCAAGGCCATCGTCGTGCCCTGGCCTTCGCGAATTATGCGAATTGGAACAAATCCCAAGGCAGGTAATTGATTCGCGATTTCTTCAAATTGCTCTGCAGAAGTAATGTCTCGCCGATTCAGGGCTACGATTACATCACCTTCTACCAAGCCTGCTTCACGGCCAGGTCCTTCTACAATTTCAGCAATTCTTACACCTGAAAGACCAGTAACCTGTTTAGTTTCTGCACTGAGTTCGTTGACTTTGAAGCCTAGTGGGTTTCCTCTATCTCGTGCCGGCTCAGGTGAAACTGTGGCGACAATATTGGTTGGCGAACTGCCAAGCTCAACTGTTCGAGTAATTAACTCACCATCGCGAAAGATCAATACTTCAGCTTTAGTACCTGGACGGTACTGCCCAACATAAAAAGGCAAATCTGTGTAGTACTCAATCTCGTGATCATTGAAATCTAGAATAATATCTTCGTTGCGTATTCCGCTTATAGCCGCGGGAGATTCCGGTTGTACTTCATCAACAAAAGCACCCCTAGGTCTTTCCATACCAAAAATTTCAGCCAGCGCATAATCTACTTCACGCATGCGTACGCCTAACAACCCTCGTTCCACACGCCCATTCTCACGCAATTGAGTAACAACGTTTAAGGCAACATTACTTGGAATTGAAAAGGAAATTCCATTTGATCCACCGGTACTACTTAGTATTTGTGAATTTATACCTACCACTTCACCATCGAGATTAAATAATGGTCCACCAGAGTTACCTTGATTAATCGCTACGTCAGTTTGAATAAATGACATGTAATTGTAAGAAGAACGGCCGGGAACAGAACGACCTTGGGCGCTAACTATTCCAGCAGCAGCTGAAAACTCTAAACCAAAAGGAGAACCTATTGCCAATACCCAGTCACCAACTCGCAATATATCTGAGTCACCAAACTCTACAAAAGGCAAATCACCGGCGCCTATTTTCAGAAGGGCTAAGTCAGATGGTTCGTCTAAACCGATTACCTCAGCATCGAAAACTCTGCGATCATTTAAGTGCACCTGGATTTCGTCAGCGCCAGCTACAACATGATTGTTGGTAATCACGTAACCATCCTCAGAGATTACGAACCCAGAACCCACAGCACCACGCTGACGCATTTCGGGGATTCCTTCAATATCGAGATCCGGCTCTTGTCCTGGGTTCAGACGGCGCAACAAATCTTCCAATTCCTGATCCGCAACAGGTGATCGGGACTCAACGGAACGAGTTGTCGAGATCTCAACGATTGATGGCGCATTTTGCTCTACCAAATCAGCAAAATTCGGTAATTCAGCTGCGCCTAAATAGGGGGTTCCCAGCAGAAAAACACCACCAGCTGCTAGTGTAAAAAAGAATGTAAATCGATTCTGTAACAACAATCTCATAAGTTTGTTCCGTTTAGTTGGGAGTAATCCTGCGTGTGTACCCAGTCTGACCGTTCTACTTGTATTAGCTTAATACTTGTTTAAAAAAGAATAAGTGAGAAGCGTAACTTTACCATAGTGCAGGTTTAAACTCACAACCTGTAATCATTGCGAATTCCTGTCGTGGCAGGGTATTAGGGGGTCTTGGTGCAGGTTATAGAAGAGACTATCGCTGTTCTTCTCTAGTTTGAAGCTCATTGACCAGCCTATAAAGGGGCGAGTCTTGAATGTGGTCCACATGAGGCGGTTCTGCCTCATCAATCTCAATTCGCTTAATGTATTGCTGCAACAGCAGTTGGGCTTGAGGGTCGACCTCAAAAGAGACATTCTCTGCAAGTAAGTTTGGCTCTGGAATTGATGACTGCAAAGAAGGCAATTGATCCTGATTGGCTAGCTCCGGCGTTGGCACTGAATTAAGATTAGACCGAACTGTAAACAAGAATACCGCGGCAACTGAAGCAGCAATCGCTATTTTCGTAAGGTTTTGCTGCCAACCGGTAAAGTGCTGACGTTTAAAGGGAGCCTCCATAGCAATTTGCTGTTGAATGTTTTGGTTGAAATTAGCACTTACCGGCACAGCATTTTCATGGAGCAAAGCTTGCACCAAGCTATATCGCTCCCAAGACTCGGCTATCCCTGAATTTGTCCCATAGGTTTTAAGCAATCGACGCAATTCAAGCTCGTCCGCTTCATTGTCTAACAGGGCAGACAACGTTTCCTTATCATTCTGACTCATGCTGTACCTCTTTCCAGCCACCCTATTGTCATAAACATTGGCGGCTTTGTGCAACTGTGAAATTTATTTGTCACAACAAATCTCGAATCTTTTTATCGATTGCTTCCCTGGCTCTAAAAATCCGGGACCTTACAGTCCCGACTGGACAATCCATAACCTCAGTAATATCTTCGTAACTCAACCCTGAAAATTCACGCAAAGTGAAAGCAGTGCGCAAATCTTCAGGTAAATCTTCTACAGCGGCGTTAATAGCCTGTTTTAATTTTTCCGTGGCCAAACTACCTTCAGGGTTTTCAATCTCCCTTAGCACGGTTCCTATTTCACTGACCTCAGCTTCGTCAACATCCAAGTCACTCGCGGGAGGCCTTCTGTTCCTGGATACCAAATGGTTTTTAGCCGTATTTACAGCTATTCGATAAAGCCAGGTATAAAACGCGCTGTCTCCACGAAACAAAGGCAAGGCCCTATAAGCCTTTATAAATGCCTCTTGGCAAACATCCTCCGCTTCCTGTGCGTCATGTACAAATCGGCCGACCAGCGCAGCGACTCGGTGTTGGTACCTAAGAACGAGCATGTTAAACGCATTCTTGTCCCCAGCTAACACCCTATCAACTAAACGTTGATCAGTATCCTCTGCCATTCGTTCCATCTCCGTTAACACTGGTGCCTGTCTAACTCACTACCGGGAACAAATGTGCAGATCCTCTCAAATAGACAATTAGGCGGCGCAAAAGTTCTCAGATATTAAAAAAATATGTCACTATCTCACAACAGTACCGCGTATCAGGCTTTAATCATGCAAGACTGAATCAGAAATTGGTGATAAAAACATCGTTTTTAACTACTACTAACAACCAAACTCCATACCATCCATACAGTATAAAGCCTTAATCTTGTCTTTCATTAATCCAATTAGTTTAATACTTCCAATAAGTTAAATGAATAAGACCGTGTCACTTTTAAGCAATCAGACAGACCTGCTGATCATTGGAAGTGGGGCCGCCGGATTGACATTGGCCCTGCGCAGTGCAGACTTTGCTCGGGTAACAGTGCTCAGTAAAGGTGATCTGCGCGAGGGAGCCACTTTCTATGCACAGGGCGGCATCGCTGCGGTACTTGATGAATCAGACAGTGTCGATTCCCACGTAGAAGATACAGTAATAGCCGGCGTAGGACTCTGCCACCGAGCCATTGTTGAGCGAGTGGTGGAAAAAAGCGCAGATGCTGTTAGTTGGCTTGTAAGTCAAGGTGTCCCGTTTACAACTAAACCCAAAACACCCGACAAGAATCCTCGGTTATTAGAAGAGGTGGCAGAGTTAAGCTCTCTGCATCTCACTCAGGAAGGCGGCCACAGCCATCGGCGCATCATTCATGCAACGGATGCCACCGGTAAAGCGGTGTTTGAAACCCTGCAGAGAAAAGCTGAAGCGCACCCTAACATTAAATTACTTGAAGAGTGTACTGCTGTGGATTTAGTGACACAAACCCCCCAGGGCAGCTCTAGGCCCGTCTGTGTGGGTGTCTACGTGTTAAATCAAGAGACGACTAAAGTAGAAGCAATTAAGGCTAAATTCGTTGCTCTTGCGACCGGGGGTGCCAGTAAGGCCTATCTTTACACCACCAATCCAGATGGAGCCAGTGGTGATGGCATTGCCATGGCATGGCGTGCTGGTTGTCGCGTGGCCAATATGGAATTTAATCAATTCCATCCAACTTGCCTCTATCACCCGCATGCCAAATCATTTCTTATCACAGAAGCATTGCGGGGAGAAGGCGCGAAGTTGGAATTGCCTGACGGCTCTCGTTTTATGCCAAGATTTGACTCAAGGGAAGAATTGGCACCAAGAGATATTGTTGCTCGCGCAATTGATTACGAAATGAAGCGACTTGGTTGTGACTGTGTTTACTTGAATATTAGTCATCAGCCTTCAGAATTTGTGAAAAAACATTTCCCAACAATATATCAGCGCTGTTTAGAATTCGGCATCGATATCACACAAGAAAGAATACCAGTCGTGCCCGCAGCCCACTATACCTGTGGCGGTGTAGTTATTAACGCGACTGGCGAAACTGACATCGCAAACTTGTACGCAATTGGAGAAACTTGTTTTAGTGGATTACATGGTGCCAATCGAATGGCAAGCAATTCATTACTTGAATGTTTCGTTGTAGCCTTTGACGCTGCGACCGACATTCAAGAAAAATACACAGCCACCGAATTTGCTTCAGCAGTGCCCGAGTGGGATGAGAGTCGCGTCACTGACTCTGATGATGAAGTTTTGGTTTCTCATAATTGGGATGAGATTCGCCGTGTTATGTGGGACTTTGTTGGCATAGTGCGCAACAGCAAGAGACTCAATCGCGCCGAGCGGCGCATTAAATTGCTAAGAGAAGAAGTAAGAGACTATTACGTCAAGCACCCCGTGACCAACGATAATCTTGAACTTAGAAACCTTGCTCTTGTCTCGGAACTAATTATAAATTGCGCATTGCAACGCAAAGAAAGCCGAGGGCTGCACTTTAATCTCGATTACCCTAATACTCTTGAAGAGGCTCAAGACACCATCCTTTCTCCAAAAAAAACACTAGCAAAATATAATACCTAGATAAAATGCATTTAACTTAAAACACTTTAGAGCAGATCAGCCAGGCTAGTTTGACCCATTATTGTGCGCTAAGATTTTCGCAATGATAAGCTGGAACCTGTGATCTTGAGGTATGGCAGTACCCATTAGCCACCCGAATAGATCTTGGTCTTCTTCATCCAGAAGCTGTTCATATAACAATTGTTCCTGGTAGGGCAAATCGCTGAAAACTTCTTGAGCAAAAGGCACCAGCAATAGATCAAGTTCCAACATTCCACGGCGGCTGTGCCAGAAAATCTTTTGCTTATCGAGTTTTTGCATATGATAATTCGCCACCGAAGCCACTATAGTAGCTGTTGGTAAACGGTAACTGAAACGCCCTTTATTTGTAATAGTCTAATTGGGAAATTTTAAAGATTTACTCGGAAAAACTTAAAGTAAAATGAATGTCATAAATTTGGATAACTATCAATTCGTTAGGGCTTCAGGACCTGATTCGAAACAGTTTTTACAGGGCCAATTAAGCTGCAATATGGAATCTCTGAAGATTAATTCAAGTCTAACCGGGGCGCTTTGTAATATAAAAGGCCGCGTTGTAAGTGATTTCCAAGTTGCCTTGATTGATGATGATTGTCTATTACGCACGACCAGCAAAATAGCCGATGTCATAATTCAGACGTTGGCAAAGTATGCAGTTTTCTCAAAAGTCGAACTCAGCAACGATAGGTCAGTCCTGCAGGTGTTTGGTTTAATTGGACCTGAATCAATCAATTATCTGCAAGAAAAATTCGGCGTGCTGCCCGAACATCCAGGAAATTGCGTGAACAATGAACTCGGGACTCTGATTCGTTCGCCGGGCACCGTCGCCCGCTTCGAATTTTGGTGCCAAAACGAAGCAATGATTACTGAAATTGCTAATCAGGCCGCAAGCAGTCGTGTCTCAAACCAGTGGCAGCGTGAAGATGTTCGAGCGGGAATAGTTCATATTGATACCACTCGATCCGAAGACTATACACCTCAGCTTCTAAACTACGATATCTCAGGTGTAATAGACTTCAATAAGGGTTGTTATACTGGCCAAGAAGTTGTCGCACGCATGTTTTATCGTGGCAAACCTAAAAAGCGCTTATATCTTTTGGCAAGTGAAAATCCATTAAATTCAGAATCTAAACTGCTGCAGCTCAACGCCGACGATATTAAGCCCGCAGAAATTCTCTCTATAGGAAATTCTGCTGAGGATTCTGGCGAACCAAGCTTGGTTCTGGCCATTCTTGACACCAAAGCAGTAGAGGAAGATTGGAAGTTTGCTTTATCTGATCACTCAGAATCTTTCCTACAAATTCAATCCTTACCCTATCCTGTATAATAACGGCGGAAAGTTCCTATCATTTTTGCTGAACTTTTTAGCCGCTTTCTTAACACCCCAGCATTAATGGTGTCCCCAGCAGGAGTCGAACCTGCAACCTGCCCCTTAGGAGGGGGCTGCGCTATCCAGTTGTGCCATGGGGACAAGGATGCGTAGTATTCCAATGAAGCGGCAGACCGTCAACGAAGTTCTATGATAAAGTTCACGCCTTGCTAACCTCGCCTGACCGGGCTATTAATGTCTAAGCTTCAATTTAGGACTCAAAAATTTGTCACACTTAATGTACATGAGCTGTATTCGCTGCTCCAACTCCGTTCTCAGGTATTTGTCGTTGAGCAAAAATGTATCTACCAAGATATTGATGATTTTGATCTAGATGCGATCCACGTATGCGGACATAACGATGGCGAGATAGTCGCTTATTCGAGGTTGTTAGCTCCTGGGCTCAAATATGTGGGCTCATCCATTGGGCGAGTACTAACTAAACAAACAACCCGCGGTACTGGATTAGGCAAGGCCTTATTAAAAGAATCTATAGTTCAATGCCAACAAGAGTGGCCGGAAGCGGACATAAGTCTGTCTGCACAAAAATATTTAGAAAAGTTCTATAGCAGCTTTGGTTTCGAGACCGAATCTGCCGCTTATATGGAAGATGGCATGCCTCATATCCAAATGACTAAGAAAAGCTCCTGACAACATCTACTTAGCTGACCAGCCCTTGCTTATTAAATATTAGAACCCAACCTGATTGTTATCTCCTAAGAAAATAATCCAGCAAAACATCGAGAAGCAAGAATACCTGCTAATCCTTAACCAACATTCGAAACTGTAGAAAATAAAACCCTGCAAAATTAGCGGATGAGGCTGACAGGATCATTCAAGCTCAGAAATTAAAGCCTTTAATTATCCACAAAAATAAATCAGCTGGAAACGACAACATGCTTAATAGTCGCTTGCTGCCAAACTGTCTTGAACATCGTCATATTGATTCAATATTGACTCGTTTTTTTCGAGCCTAAAGAGATTTACAAATACTATCGAGAGTGAAGCAAACAGAAAACCAGGAACGATTTCATATAATTCGAACAAGCCGCCGGAAAGATTCGACCAAACTACAACTGTAACTGCCCCAACAATCATCCCGATAACTGCGCTAAGTGCTGTCATACTTCGCCAAAAGAGAGAAAAGATTATAACCGGGCCAAAGGCCGCCCCAAACCCAGCCCAAGCATAACTGACTAATTCTAAAACCCGGCTATTTCTGTCGCTAGCAATAACTAGCGCCAGCAAGGCGATAACAACGACTGCGATTCTACTAACCAACAACAACTCCTTTTCCGACGCCTTTGGTCTGACAAATACCCTATAGAAATCCTCACTGATAACACTTGATGAAACTAATAACTGTGAATCAATAGTCGACATAATGGCAGACAATATAGCGGCTGTAATGATTCCAGCAATCCAGGGATTGAAAAGGCTCTGGCTCAATATAATAAATACGGTCTCTGGGTTAGCCAAAGGTTGGCCAACAAAATATGTAATTCCTACTAACCCGGTAGAAACTGATCCAATCAAAACAACCAGCATCCAGCTCATGGCTATCCATTTTGAAGAGTTTAGTTTTTGTGGATCCTCGACCGCCATAAAGCGTGCAAGGATATGAGGCTGTCCAGCATAACCAAGACCCCAAGCAATGAGAGAAACAAAACCAAGCAAGGTCAAATTGGCGAACAAATTAGTATTTTCTGAATTAATTTGCTCCAATTGATCCAATACAACACAGGCTCCCCCAGCCTCATTTATGACAACTATTGGCGTTATTAATAAAGCAGCTAACATAAGCATTGCCTGAAAAGCATCAGTCCATGCCACTGCAAGAAAGCCGCCAACAAAAGTGTAGGCAACAATAATAAACGCACCTGCTAATAAAGCCACGGAGTATTCCAAGCCAAAACTGCTTTCAAAAAGAATGGCTCCACCCACCAAACCAGACGCCGTATAAAACGTAAAAAATAATAAAATAACTAAGGCGGAAATGACGCGTAGCACTCTACTCTTATCATTAAATCGATTTTCGAAATAATCGGGAAGTGTTAATGAGTTATTAGCCCACTGACTATATATTCTCAGCGGTTTTGCAACAAGCAGCCAGTTGAAGTAAGCCCCTATGACCAAACCTATTCCAATCCATACTTCGCTTATACCACCGAAATATATAGCGCCAGGTAACCCTAATAAAAGCCAGCCACTCATATCCGAAGCGCCAACACTCAGCGCGGTAACGACTGAACCCAATTTTCGGCCGCCAAGGATGTAGTCGCCTAAACTATGAGTGCGCCTGTAAGCCTTGACCCCCAAACAAAGAATCAACAATAAATACACAAGAAAGGTAATTAAAAGAGGGGTATCAAAACTCATTTACTGCCGGGCCTGTCAGATCGCACATGAATTGACTCATTATCCGCCGTTAATCCTATACCAATAAACAAACTATTTGGAACAGTAGTTTCGTTTCGCTTAGCTGACTTTTCGTTTAAATATTCAACGAACCCTTAGTCTAGATGAATAACATACATGCAATACATTCGTCGTCTTTGTCCAGGGTTGCGCAACACTCAACCGCCACCACGATGAAAATCTGTTACATCTAATCAATCCGCTAAAGTTTCAAGGTCATCAGTGGCAAGGCTGATGCAATTTGGTGCTAATGGCATTTTTTGGATCTATCTGACTGTTTCCATTGTAGAAACGATCAAACTTTAGCGACTGTTCTACTCAGCACAATCAAGCGGATAAGGTCCAGTCAGCCCCCACTAAAAACCAGATCTTGCAGAGCAGCAATCTGAGAAAATAGATAGTAAAGTAATTATTTTATTATAAATAAATAATTATACACATAATAAAGTAAATTCTTTTGTTAGTTGGCCGAAATCCTTTCAAGGAGGCTAAATTCATGGAACTTGCCAAAAGTCAGGAACAAATAATGAGCCGTCTGAAAACAAGAGGGCCTCAATCGGTAAAAATTCTGTCAAATCAGCTAGGCATGACGACAATGGGAATTCGCCTACATCTAGCTGAAATGAAAAAAAAAAATCTGGTTACCGAAACCAAAGAGGAAAAACAGATCCGCGGGAGACCAGTTCATCTCTGGCGACTAACTAAAACGGGACATCAGCGCTTCCCTGATGGACACTCCCAAGTAACACTCGAACTGATTGATGTAATCCAGCAAAGTCTAGGAGAAAAGAGCCTTAATGCGATAATTGATCATAGGAGCAATCAATTAGAGGAGTATTATGAACAAGAATTACGAGCCGCTGGAAATGATATTCAGTCTCGAGTCGAGCGCTTAGCCGAATTACGCAGCAATGAAGGATACATGGCGCAGGTACGCCTGCTCCCTGATGGATGGTTACTTATCGAAAACCACTGCCCTATTTTCTCTGTAGCTAATAAATGCCAGCGGTTTTGTCATTCAGAACTTAGCTGCTTCCAAAGACTATTTACAAAATTAGCAAACGTTGAGCGGGTTGATCATGCACTCACTGGCGTTCGGCGGTGTGCCTATAAGCTAAGCCCAATCGAAGAGACTTAGTTAACAAAACAACTTACTTAGCTCCTATTTTCCAGCGCCACACCACAAGTTGAGCAAAATTCCTGATATAGTGTTTATTATAAGGAAATCAAAATAAATCCAGCTTAAAGGGCGCAATGCTTAATCGAATTCTCCAGCTATTACTAGTGCTTTCTGCGATTATTGCCCTACTTTTGGGCACTATTCCCAAAGTTATCGGAATCAGTATAAGAGATGCGGATGTCACTAATCTCTTCGATTTAATCCCTACGGAAACTCGAGGACAACTAAGTATTAATGAGACTCAATTTGATAATGGCTGGTTTCGAAGCACTGCACAAATAAATGTCAGCTATACCGCATTAGACCTTGTCGACGAATTGACTGTGCTTCTTGAATTCGATATTTCCCATGGCCCTTTTATTTTTACTAAAACGGGCCCCAAGTTCGGGTTGGCTCATGCGAAAGTGCGACCAAGTTTTAGCACCGTTGAAATCACGAGCGTATTGACGCAAATCCCTTTCGAATTACCTAGGTTAAGTTTTGATTTATTTGTCGCTTTCGATCAATCTCTAACTGCAACCATAGAAGTATCGCCTATTAATTATAATGGTAGTGCCGCACGGGTAAATTTCGCCGGCATGGACGGGAGTCTTAAAGCCAAACCAGACCAATCTTCTGAAATTTTAGTGTCAGTCAGAAGCTTACAGCTCAAGGATCTAAACTCTCAATTCGGATTTGACCTTGAAAGTTTAAATCTACAAAGTAGCTCCACCCAAATCAGCGATATTTTCGCCCCCCGATCTGCGCGCTTAAAGATACCTGCTATTAGCATATCCGGCCCATTAGAAGTTAGTGCCCAAGATATTCTAATAAATTCACAAATACGAAAATCAGCAGTTGCAGACGCTTTGGACATCTACCAAGAACTTCGGGTTGCATCTATTAAAAGTGTTTTTCCTGTCATCTCATTCTCTTGGACCACAGAAATAAAGCAGTTTAAGACTGAAATAATCAGAAGTTATTATGAGTTAATTACAAATTTGCAGGCACAAACCAATCCGAACTCAAGTACAGCAATAAATCAATCCGGTTTCATAAATCAACAATTAGGCATGCGCATCGTTCAGAATGGCTTGATCTTGAATAATTTGATTCTGGCAAATGCTTTTGATGGTGACCATTCAGTAGATCTAAAAATTAACTGGGCTGGATTACCTAACCTTAAATCAGCTGCTGAGCTAAATATGTCCAACATTATTAACACCATAACTATGGTTTTAGAGATCTCACTAGATAAGCAAGCTATTATGAGTAGTCAATTTTCTGAATTAGTTGAAGCTTTCGCACAACAAAATTTTTTGCGCATGGAGAATGACCGCATCCTGCTTAGCGGATCTCTGGAAAACGGAGAACTTAACGTTAATGGAGAAGACATTCCTATTGATCAGTTTTTCTAGAGAACTTTCTTTTTCTGCTGATATATTTATAGACTGAGCTAATCTGCTTGCTCCATTTATCTTTCCGATCCTACCTACTAATTATTAAGCGCCAAATATGACACCAAGAAAAACAGCAGGGCTAGCTCCTAAAGGTCATAGCGACAACCCACCTAAACTCTACTCATATCCAAAATACTGGGCTGAATGCTTCGGTACCGCACCCTTTCTCCCCATGTCTAAGGCAGAAATGAACGAACTCGGATGGGATAGCTGCGACATCATCCTAGTAACAGCTGACGCCTATGTCGATCACCCAAGCTTTGGGATGGCCGTCGTCGGCCGTCTACTTGAAGCCCAAGGATTTCGAGTCGGTATAATTTCTCAACCCAAATGGGATAGTGCGGACCCCTTTAAAGCCTTAGGTAAACCCAATTTATTTTTTGGTGTTACTGGCGGCAATATGGACTCATTGATAAATCGTTACACCGCAGATTTACGAATCCGCAGTGATGATGCATATACTCCCCATGGAGAAGCGGGCAAACGCCCAGACCGCTCAGTCATCGTTTACAGTCAACGTTGTCGTGAGGCCTACTACGATACCCCAATTGTCATCGGAGGAATCGAAGCTAGCCTAAGGCGCATAGCACAATACGATTACTGGAGTGACAAAGTCCGTCGTTCTATTCTTATCGATTCTAACGCAAATATTTTGTTATTCGGGAATGCAGAGCGTGCGTTAGCGGAGCTGGCTCATCAAATGGCTAAAGGAGTTGCTATTGAAGAGCTCTGCGACTTGCGGGGGAGTGCTGTAGTTAAGAAAAATGAAGCTGAGAACTGGACTGAAATTGATTCAACACGAATAGATTGGCCTGCAAAGATTGATAAGATTCCTAACCCTTATGATTTCCATAACAAAAACAATATAGAAGAATCACCGAAATCAGAAGAAGTAATACTACAAGATGAAGAGATCAGTGCCGTCAAAATCATACCACTACCTCTACAAAGAAAAGCTGACTTTGACCCAAACCTTAGTTATATACGACTACCTTCATATAATAAGGTTGTAAATGATCCTGCACTCTATGCCCATGCGTCTAGAGTATTGCATCAAGAAGCAAACCCCTACAATGGAAAAGTTTTGGTGCAAAAACATGGACAACAAGATGTCTGGGTGAACCCCCCTCCAATACCGCTAGAAACAGACGAGATGGACTGGGTGTTTGATTTACCTTTTCAAAGAAAACCCCACCCTGATTATGACAACGCAAGAATCCCAGCCTACGATATGATTAAAACTTCAGTAAATATCATGCGTGGATGTTTTGGAGGCTGCACCTTCTGTTCTATTACAGAACATGAAGGAAGAATTATTCAAAGCAGGTCTGAAGATTCAATAATCAAAGAAATTGAGAAAATCAGAGATCATGTTCCAGGGTTTTCTGGGACAATTTCAGACTTGGGCGGCCCTACCGCCAATATGTACAAACTTAACTGTAAGTCACCCGCAATACAGAAAACTTGTAAACGACTTTCCTGTGTTTACCCTAATATTTGTAAACATTTAAACACCGACCACAGCCCAACCACAAAGCTTTATCGCAAAGCTCGAGCAGTTCCTGGAGTCAAAAGAGTAGCTGTTGCATCTGGACTTCGTTACGATCTTGCCCTCAAAGATCCTGAATATATTGAAGAATTAGTGACTCATCATGTTGGTGGATATTTAAAGATTGCACCTGAACACAGTGAACAAAAAACTTTATCGAAGATGATGAAACCAAGTATTTCTTCTTATGATGAATTCAAAATTCTATTTGATAAATTTTCAAAGAAAGCTGGTAAAGAACAGTATTTAATTCCTTACTTTATTGCTGCACATCCCGGCTGCGATGCCGAAGAAATGTTAAACCTTAGTCTATGGCTAAAAGCCCATAATTTTAAACCTGATCAGGTTCAAACTTTTTATCCTTCGCCAATGGCCTTAGCAACGGCCATGTATTATTCAGAAAAGAATCCGCTAGAGAAAGTACGTTATAAGAGTGAAAAATTAAGTGTCTGTAAAGATATTGATCAGCGACGTTTACAGAAAGCTTTTCTCCGATATCACGATGAAAAAAACTGGCCGATGTTGCGAAAAGCTTTGACTAGCTTAGGCCGACACGACCTGATTGGAAACGCAAAACACCACCTGATACCTCCTGATATGATACCTGCAAAAAGGTCTGCCAATAATAAACAACGCGCCAACAGACGACACAAGCGCTGATTCTTTTTCTGCTGGAGAAGTTGATTTCTCTGAATATCAACCAATTATCACTTTATTTCCGAAATATTAATTTTTTAAGCATATGAACGAGAAATTCCTTGTTGGATCTTTCATTAATCTCAGCAAATCAGCAACAGCAAATTAATATAATACTCCTGCAGGGGAGAGATTGCTGAGTCATCAAATAACTTATTCGCCTCTAGCGTGATTACTTTTGCTTATTCTTGATATGAAGTTCGATATTCGTCAGTATCCCTCGAAGAATATTCATTTCCATTACATCCATTCTGATCCTGCTAAATAACCGACGCATCCGTTGCATCAATTGTCTCGGGTTCTTTGGATCATGAAAATCGATAGCGATCAATACTCTTTCAAGATGCCTGTAAAAATGTTCCACCTGTTCTCCAGTCGCCCTATCTTGGTCCCAGAACTCATTTTCTTGAATAGTGTCTTTTGTCTCATTTTCCAAATTGGTTCTGAGTAACTCGTACCCAATTACCATAACCGCTGCCGCCAAATTTAGAGAGCTATAGTTTTCGCTTGTCGGAATCTGAACATGATAGTGACACTGCTGTAATTCATCATTATTAAGTCCCGCATCTTCTCTGCCGAATACCAACGCCACTTCCGTGTCTGGCAATTCATCGAGCACCTTCCTAGCAGTTTGAGTGGGACTTAACATAGGCCAAGGAATTCTTCTAGACCGAGCGCTAGTCCCTATTACCAGACCGCAATCTGCAACCGCTTCTTCTAAACTGTCAAAAATCTCCGATGTCTCCAGAATATCTACTGCGGATGCTGAGCGGCCTACTGCGACTCCACTAGGAAAATCTTTTGGCTGCACTAACGCCAAACGGCTTAATCCCATATTCTTCATGGCACGGGCACTTGCGCCGATATTGCCCGGGTGGGAAGTATTAACCAGAACTACTTTAACCTTACTTAAGTCCTGCATGAATAGTCTGCCACGGTTTAGGAATGGCTTATTATACAGTAACAGCCGAAACATTATGATTAAGAGCTACTGTGACAGGCTTTCAGCTTCTTTGTAACACCGGCCTCTGCTATTATAAACATGCTTTTTTAGGCCCCTTTAATTAGTGGCCCTTTCTCTTTATTTATATCTTCACTTTCTATTTGGTACTTGAAATGCACCCAATGGTAAACATTGCGCTTCGAGCTGCTCGAGACGCATCAGAAGCTCTAGCTCAAACAAGTGCTAGGTTGGACAGAATTAGCATCGTGAATAGCGATCCGCTTAATTTCATTTCGTCTGCAGATCAAGATTCCGAAACTACGTTGATCTATCACTTACAAAGGGCCTATCCGAACCATTCTTTCCAGTCTAGGCTTTCGGAAACAATAATAGGTGATGCAGGCGAACCTACCTGGTTACTAGACCCGCTTGTTGGTAGCTTTGATTTCAGCCGTGGGAGCCAAAATTACGGCATCACTATAGCCTGTCAGATTGACGGCATAATAACTCACTCGATTTTGGTTATCCCCGGATTAAGCGAAGAGTTTGTAAGCACTCGCGGTACCGGTGCGCAGCTGAACAATCAGAGGATTCGGGTAGTAGATGACGGCAAGTTTGAAGACCCACTAATCGCAATTGAGGTTGATTCAGATAGTCCTAAGCAGCTGGGTCAAATTGTTACTGCCATGAAAACTGGTGGCGCATTAGTGCGCATGACAGGCAACAGTGCGATCGATATGGCTTACACTGCGGCTGGGCGTTTATCTGGTGGTTGGTGCTTTAACAGAAATTCGCTCAGCCACTTAGCGTTAAGCCTAATACTCACAGAAGCTGGCGCTCTAATTGGGAATGAAACAGGCAGCCCGCAAATCAATCACGCTGCTGAATTAATTTTTGCCAGCCCCAGGACTTTTAAGGCGCTTGTAAAGTTGCGCAAGTCGCTAAAGCTATAATTGAAACTTTATGTGTCTAATGCTATCTGGCCGTTAATATAAGGTATATTGGAAGAAAAGTAGAAGAAAGCGTGGGTTACTATGTAGCCGGCGATAACCATTAAAGGTTTAATGTTATTCCTTTAGTTTTCAAGTTAGCGCTCCGCTATAGGTAGTTCTCTTTCGATGGCTGGAAAGTCTGAAAAAAATACCCACAACCTAGTCGACGGTTCTATTCAACAATCGCTAATTCGTATGACTATGCCGATGATAATTGGCATGCTGATGCTGTTTACCTTTAGTCTGGTGGATACATGGTTTATCAGTTTTCTAGGCACCGAATCCCTCACCGCAATTAGCTTTACTTTTCCCGTTACCTTTTTTGTCATGAGTTTAGCCATTGGGTTAGGCATAGGTGCTTCCGCAGTTGTCGGGAAATATCTCGGTGCGTCGGAATATGACAAAGCTAAAGAAGCTGCCACTGTAATCAACTACATCTCTTTCGCTTTGGCATGCATTGTTGTCTTACTTTGCTGGACTTTTATGGAGCAAATATTTTCTTTAATGGGAGCTAGACAGCAATTGATGGGGCCTATACGTGCTTATATGTCAGTGTGGTTTCCGGGATCTGTCCTGGTTGTCTGCATTATGACCGGCAACAGCGTACTAAGAGCATGCGGGGATACAAAAACTCCTAGTCTTCTTATGGTGCTCTCTGGTCTTATAAATGCCATCTTAGATCCCTTGTTGATCTTTGGTATTGGGCCATTTCCAGAATTAGGCATACAAGGAGCTGCTTGGGCAACCGTTATCGCTTGGTCGATCGGCTTCAGCTACTTGTTTTATCTTTTAATCTATAAAGTCGAGATGGTTAGTCGCTCAATTCCCAATCACGCAGTGATGAAGAGCTCGGGCAGAGACATGTTGCGCATCGGTATTCCAGCCGCGGGCGCGAACATGATGACCCCATTAGCAGCTGGAATAATGACAGCCATTGCAGCAGGGTTTGGCGATACTGCCGTGGCGGCCTTTGGCGTTGGCGCTCGAATAGAGCCAATAGCAACGCTGCTAGTTCTCGCTATATCGTCCTCTTTACCTCCTTTAATTAGTCAGAATTATGGAGCAGATCGAATAGATCGAGTAGAAGAAGCCTATCGTTTAGCCATCAAATTTATTCTTTTCTGGCAATTGTTTGTATATGTTCTTTTATCCATTGGAGCAGTAATGATTGCTGGAGTGTTCTCCGATGACCCAGAGGTAATTGAGGCAATTAGATTATTTGTTTGGATAATGCCAGTGGGTTATGGGTTACAGGGCATCATAATACTGACGAATTCATCGTTGAATGCATTACATCGACCGTTAAGTGCTCTCTATCTGAGTATCGCAAGATTCTTTATCTTTTATGTGCCACTGGCCTATGTGGGCAGCATGTATTTTGGCTTGTTTGGTTTCTTCGCGGGAGCAGTTTGCGGAAACTTCGCCATGGCTATGATTTCTTGGCACACTTTTAATCGCGCAGTCTCAGGCGAACACCGCCTGCAAGAAAAAGCGGCGTAACTTACTTTAGGATCGAAACAAATTACGGGCACTGTCCATTAGCCCGCCTTCCTGATCTTTACGCAATATAGGATTTGATTCTGGGGTTTTTCCTATAACCTCTTCATCATCTTCAACAAGATTAAAACTCTTGTCTTCTACAGTATCAGCTGCAGGTGACTCCCCTTGAGCTCCTTCGTCATAAGTCAAACGATTGTTTGCTTCTTGAAAGGCTAGCATTTCCATGCATATCTCGTTGTACTCTTCTTGTGTTAATAACTCAGGCTGCTCTTTCATGTTCATAGTGAACTGCCTATCATTAGCAGCAGAAAGGTAATGCAGATTTCTCTTGTTCGTTAAAAGCAAACCTTCTTCCTTTGCGGTGTTATACAAAGGAGTCCCTCGCAACGGGATATAAGGAAAGAAGAAAAAATGTTCTGGGGCTATAGCTTTATTGAGCTCCAAGGTCTGACGCATATTTCCTGCAGTTTCTAAAGGCATACCAACTATATTAAAAGTTAAGCGATTAATTCCAGCTTCTTTACAATTTGCTGCAGCCTCAATTACTTGTTGATTCTTCATCTTTCGACCAAGTCGTTTCGACCGATATTCTTCATCACCACTTTCAATACCAAACCAAATCGTGTGGCACCCTGCATCAGCAGCGGTCTTGCAGAACCCCTCATTCATCACTTCCACTCGGGAATTAATAGAAAAAGGTAATCTAATTTTTTCTTTATAAATTTCGAAAAACGCGTTTACAAATTTTAAATTAGAGAGAAATAATTCATCCCAAAATTCAAAATAACCAACATTGTATTGGTCACGCAGCCGAATAAGCTCATCCACCATCGCTTCAGGTTGATATTTACGCAGGAATGTTTTCTTGGTCTTCCAGCCTTCCAGAATTGGGGTATTACAACAATAGGTGCATCTGTAAGGACATCCTCTGCCTGTCATGACCGGAAGTACTAGTTTTCCCTTTGGGCCAAAAATTGATGAATTTACATCATTAAAGCCATCTTCTTTTGAAAAAATCTCATAGTCAGGAAAAGGTAGCGCCTCAAGGTCGCCAATCTGATGAGGCTCAGTTTCATAAATAGACCCGTCAATTAATTTTTCCCACATGCCATCGGGGGGCCCACCTTTACTTCCACACAGATGCTGAACAATATTACCTATTGCATATTCGCCATCACCCACGCAAATATAATCCACATTAGGATTTTCAATTGTCTGCTCTTGAGACAACATAGCCTGATAGCCACCAATACACACAGGCAAATCTGGCATTATCTTTTTCAATTCCTCGAAGTAAGGCTCCATCGGATACCAGTGGGGGCTCATAATTGAAAAAGCAATTAAATCAGGCTGCAGAGCCCCTATCTTCTTTGCATAATTTTGCGGTGCATACTCTTCAGCATCCCGAAGAATCAACACTGGTTCCAGGAACACCTCAACATTTGGAAAGTCTCGCTTCAAATAAGCAGACATACTGGCAATAGGCATGGCAATTTCATTGCCATCTGGTGAATAGAAAGCAAAAACCAGGCGCAATTTTTCCTTCTTTACACTCCCGAAGTAACGAGACTTCTCTTGAGGGTAGACAGGTCGATCGGTGCTTACTGCAATTACATCGGCTTTCGAATTCATTAAGAGCCCTAATGAGTTTATCAATCAAGTCAA
>JAQWQD010000054.1 GCA_029244985.1 Gammaproteobacteria bacterium
CCGAAGCACATCTTCTCGAGGCGTATGGGCACCTACCTGATCAAATAAACCGACACATTTATTATCTAATCGAGCTTTTATCTCAGCCAACTCGTCAGTAGCCTGACTTACGCTGTTTGAAGCCACTAGAAATACACGTGAAGCTCCCAGGCGTTCTATTAAAATTGGCAGGGAATCTTTGACTGATTCTCCAGATACAACAGTGTCTAAAGCGGAGTAATTAAATTCCATACCCGGGAACGTCTCATAATTAATAAGGCCGCATATACTCCCACAGCTTCCGACGTTAACCTATTGGTATAAAGATTTTGTATTATTTATCAATTGATGAGGTGATAACCCTGCTATATGCTTCGCAAATCAACGCGTATTACCCGAAAAGAGGGAAACCAAAATGGCTACTTTTAAAGTAAACGGCATTGAACATATATTGGATATCGAACCGGAAATGCCTTTGTTATGGGCAATACGAGATGAGATTGGCTTAACTGGAACAAAGTTTGGTTGTGGAATCGCTTCTTGCGGAGCCTGCACAGTCCACATCAACGGCAAGGCGGTTCGCAGCTGCGTAACCCCCGTATCTGCAGTTGAAGGACAAGAAATCACCACAATAGAGGGCCTAGCGGTCGCTCTAGGGGGGACCGCTACTTCTCCGCCCGGCCTTGCAGCAGTCCAACAAGCGTGGATTGACCACCAGATCCCACAGTGTGGCTATTGCCAATCCGGAATGATTATGGCCGTGTCGTCTTTTCTTGCGGAGAATCCAAACCCCAGTGATGCAGAAATTGATGCTGGCATTACCAATATTTGCCGTTGCGGCTCGTATCCTCGAGTACGAAAAGCAATACACGCGTTGGCGAATGCTTAAGGAGCCCAACAATGAAAGTGAGTAGAAGACGATTCATAGTATCCACAGCGGTGGTTGGCGGAGGAGTATTAATTGGATATTCAGCGACCCGTCCTAGCAGGCATAGCCGTGCCAACAAAGAGTTGACCAAAGGTTCGGAGCGCTTTATCACCTCGTTTATAAAAATTGATAAAGAAAATGAAATCACGATTTTTGTTCCACACTCAGAGATGGGGCAAGGCATACACACAGCATTATCTATGATGGCTGCCGACGAACTGGATGCAAATTGGGAAGACATAAAAATTGAGCAAGCTCCAGCAATTGATTTATTTGCGAATGGAGATCTCGTAAAAGGCTTTGCAGGCGAATTTGGAGTTCCTGACGCTCTAATGCCCTTAGTTAATATGAGCGCATTTCCCATAGCAGAGATAATGAACTTGCAAATAACCGGTGGCAGTTCCTCAGTGCGTTACACCGGCGAAACAGCAATGCGCACAGCAGGCGCGGCTGCAAGAAATATGCTTCTCGAAGCAGCGGCCATCCGCTTAAGTGTTCCCATCGATGAACTAACAACAGAACTCAGCCACGTAAATCACAACGCTTCTGGGCAGTCAATGAGCTATGGTCAGCTCGCTGCCGATGCCGCATTGCTTGAGCCTCCCAAAAATCCGACTCTTAAAGACCGAAGTCAATTCACTATTATGGGTAGAGCAATCTCTCGAAATGACATTCCAGCAAAAGTAGATGGGTCAGCAATGTTCGGCATAGATGCGCATAGTGATGACATGCTCTTTGCAGCAATCAAGCTCGCGCCCGTTTTTGGCACTAAGCTCGCTTCAGTTGATGCTACCGAAGCCTTAACCCTTAGAGGGGTGAAAAGAGTAATTGAACTAGAGGATTCATTCGCGGTAGTTGCAGATAGCTACTGGCGAGCAAAAAATGCATTAGCGCTAGTTGATGCTACTTTTGAAGCGTCAGAAAACGACTCTATCTCTAGTAGTGACATCGACGCCCGGTTCAGTAAAGAACTTGACGAAAATAATGGCAGCAAAGATAAAGAGGTAGGCGATGCTGAAGCAGAATTAGAGGTAGCAGCTGACATTTTAGAAGCAAATTATCGAGTCCCCTATCTTGCCCATGCTGCAATGGAACCCATGAACTGCACAGTTCATTTTAAAGGAGATGCCGCAGAAGTATGGACTAGCACTCAAGACGCACTAGGCACCGCTGGCCGTGTTGCTAGTGTGGCCGGTTTACCTGAAAGCAAAGTAACTTTCCATCAAACATATTGCGGGGGTGGTTTTGGTAGACGGGTGCCGTTATTGAATTCTAATGTAATCGATCATGCGACACTGATAGCTATGGAATTTGACGTTCCTGTAAAAACTATTTTTAGTCGCGAAGATGATATGCAACAGGACCACTATCGACCCGCCGTTCACAATAATTTTAAAGCAGCATTTGATGTCAATAATAACGTAACCGCATGGCATAGCCGTTTTACCGGTCCGATATCAGTGCCAGGTGCATCTCACATACCTTACGCGATTGAAAATCAATCAATACGGGTTGTAGATGGTAAGACCCATGTCCCGATAGGACCATGGCGAAGCGTAGATCACACGCAACAAACTTTTTTCACAGAATCATTTATTGATGAAATAGCTAATCGCGCTGGTGTGAATCCGTACCAGTTTCGGATTAATTTACTACAAGCTCACCCTCGCCATAGAAAGGTATTGGAAGTTGCTGCAGAAGCGGCGGGCTATGGAGAAAACTTACAAGAAGGACATGCTTTAGGTATTGCTGTACAAGAAAGCTTTGGAAGTTTTGTAGCAGAAATCGCAGAAGTATCGTTAAATAAAGACAATCAGCCAGTCGTACATAAAGTTACTTGCGCAATTGACTGTGGATGGGCGGTAAACCCAGACATAGTAGAAGCGCAAATTGAAAGTGGCATTATTTTTGGATTGTCTGCCGCTATGTATGGTGAGATTACTATTGAGAATGGTCGAGTTGCACAGGGCAACTTCCCTGACTATGAAGTAGTAAGGATGGCTTCATCGCCTAAGATAGAAGTACACATCGTCGAATCTGGTGGAGCACCAGGTGGTCTCGGGGAGCCCGCAACACCACCTATTGCCGCGGCGGTAACCAACGCCCTCTACATACTTACAGGGCAGAGGGTTCGTGATTTACCAATCATGAATCACGAGTTCTCCATTGGAAACCCTGTGGCTCAGGTTTAATTATTGGAACGAAATTTGGGGATCTGCTTAACCAAGCTATAGGCCTCGATTAATGAAGCTTTCGGCCCTAATTCAGCCGCAAGTCATGCTACACTTGACCCTTACCTGTACTAGAGAGCCTCCCCCTCAGTGCTGATACTGATTCTTGGCCTATTACTTTTTTTCATCCCACATCTCCTTCGAGAGTTCGGGCTTAGAGACTCATTAATAGCTCGCTTGCCCAACAGGACAGCCTATACGGGACTGTACTCGTTATTTGTACTCAGCGGGCTAATGCTGATTGTTTGGGGCAAATCCCTCTCACCTTTTACTATGGTGTGGGAACCTCCTTTCAGCTTGCGTTACCTTTCTTCAATACTCATGCTCCCTGCGTTCATTCTGCTGGTAGCGAGTAATATACTTACCTCTTTTATTCGCTGGCAGTTGAGAAACCCCATGTTGCTGGGGGTATTTATATGGGGAATTTCTCATCTCTGGGCGAATGGTGATTTGGCATCAATACTCCTCTTCGGGAGTTTTAGCTTATGGTCCGGTTTAAAGTTTGTAACCCTGCGCAATAATTCTGAGTCAGCGTTAGTGCCAAAACTCAAATGGTTATGGCGAGATTCTATTGCAGTGATTGTTGGGGCAGTGGTTTATTTCCTTGTTTTTATTAACCACGGTCAATTATTTGGAGTCGGTCTTGCCCTTAATTAAGTCGAATTTAACACTACTCATAATTGCGATCTTGCTCTCCCATAAGCTTGCAGCACAAGAAACAAGTGACAGTGTTTGGGCTGGAAATTGGATAGGAGATGGAACTCTATTCCAAATACAAGTGGAAGTTACGAATGGCGTCATGAAGGTCCATCAAGTTGAATCTATGGGTTTTATTTGGACTAGCAAAGATGGATCAGTAGAAGGGAATATCGCAAGGGTTGAAGTTGAATACGCCGGCGTAACTGGCATTATTCAGGCGGAATTAGTTGATGCACAAACAGTCGTTGCTTTTGCTGCAACTTGCACTCCAGACTTCATGGTTGTCTGTGCCTTGGCAAAAGATCGACAGGCTGTATTTAAGAAAATCTCTGTAAATTAGATTTCATTCGCCGACGCAACGACTTTTTTTACGATTCCGTAGGCAATAGCCTCATCAACTGTCATCCAATAATCTCGATCAGTGTCCACAGCTACCCGCTCTAGATCTTGTCCAGTTTCCTTGGCTATTAGCTGATTAATTCTCGCTTTGGTTTTGACGATTTGCTCTGCCTGAATCGCAATATCGGTCGCATCACCCTGTGAACCCCCAAGTGGTTGGTGAATGAGAAAACGCGTATTAGGTAGGGCGAAACGATTTTCCTTATCTGCTGCAAGGTAGATTGTAGTAGCTGCACTTGCCACCCAACCGGTACCAATTACTTTGACCGTTGGCTTAATAAATTTAATCATGTCATAAACGACATCACCAGATTCAACATGCCCGCCTGGTGAACTTATATAGATAGAGATTGCATCGTCGCTTTCAGCAGCTAGCGCTAACAATCTTTCAGTCACAGATCGCGCTATCTTGTCATTGATTTCACCAAATATTGTGAGTGATCTGGATTTGAACAGCTTCTCATCCATAAAGCCTGAGCGACCTGCTCCTTTTGCTTCCTTAATTTCCTTGTCTGGTGAGTTTAAAGCCATGAATGATTCCCAATTAGTGTAAAAATATTATGAACAAGCTTGCTGGTTGCTGCGTAGGTAAGCGATGATTTTCCATAAGTCATCATCGCCTTCTGGAAAATTTGAACCAAAGCCAACCATTCGAGTATTGGGGACGCCATTGGTTACGGTGTCGAAGATCTCTTGATCGCTACCACCATTTTTCCATTCACAATCAAAGAGGAATAAGGCATCTGATTCGCCGGGTTGAATGCGATGGCAATAGCCAGAACAACTGCCGGCGAAAAGCGCCCGCCCTCGCCCCACTGCCTCGGGATCTGCCATGAAAGCCTCAACAACAGTCGGCTCAGCAGGTGTTTGGGGTTCTCCACCGCAGGAGACTAACAATCCCAGGAAAATTATGATCATGGACAATCTAAAAGACTTCATAGGCATACTCTTTATAAATTCAACTTTCGTGCGCGAACGCAGCATAAAACAGTCGAGCAAATATTAGCAAGCTGTTCACTGCGATTAACTTATCTCTTGCTATGACCCTTACAGGGTTTCTTCTCCCAAAGGCTTAAACGTAATCAGCAATTGGGGCAGCAAAGTCAAAGAACCTGTTAATGCTACTAGCATTGCAAAACTAGTAAGAAGGCCAAATACAATTGTCGGAATAAAATTTGACAGAGCCAAAATTGAGAAACCAGCCACGATAGTCATGGAAGTAAAATACATCGCTCTTCCAATACTGTTGTGACAGAAAAACATGGTCTCTCGGTACTTACCAATTCTCGGAAACTCTCGTCGAAACCGGTGCATATAATGAATAGTGTTATCTACGCCTATTCCGACAGAAATAGCGGCGATAGTTATCGTCATAATGTCTAGTGGAATGCCTAACCACCCCATAATTCCCAAAACAACTGCGGCGGCAATGGCGTTAGGAACGATACAAATTAGAGCAATGACCCACGAACGAAATAAAGCAAGAAACATCAGCATGATGGCCAGCATTACTACACCCAAAGTGAGAATTTGTGATTGAAATAGGCTTTGTAGCACATTGTTATACATCACGAGAATGCCTGTTAATCTTACTTCTTCGTCTTCGAACCCGAATTCTCGTTCAACGCCAGATTCAATGCGCCTCAGTAATTCATTGCGATTTAAACCTTCCGCCGATTCAATAACTCTCACATTATACCGCAGTTGATTGTCTTCTATCGAAACAAAAGGATTCAATACTGTATCCTTAAGAGTTTCTGGTATTCGGCTATAGAGTAGCGCCCATAACAATCCGTCTATTGGTTCATTAGCATTAAGTTTCTCTGCTAATTGTATAACCGCCCCAAAAGAGAGTACTTTGCCTGTTTGTTGATCATTGTCTAAATATTCGTGAATCGCTTTTATCTGATCCATTTTGGCAGCGGTAAACCAATAACCATAATTATCTAAGCTATCTCCAAAGCCTTCATCAAAATCTCCAAAACTATCATCGAAGCCATCGTCAAATTCTTCTTCAGCATCGGGCAAATCCACCACAACATCAAAGGACAGTGTTCCTCCAAGTTTGTCATCAAGGAGTGTCATGCCTTGAAATATTTCTGTGCTTTCTCTGAAGTAGTCTATAAAACTATTTTCTACGCGAAGCCTGGTTAAGCCAATTACACTCAACACCAGAATCAGCCCATAAATAATAAGAACGTTTCCTTTAAGCTTGTCAGTGATAGTAGCCAAAGCTGCGGTGAGGTTAAGTCTTAAGTTGGAAGAAAGCTGCGTATCATCAGCCTTAAGCATACTCATGACTGCTGGAAATAAAGTGAATGCCACTACAAGCGCTGTCGAGACGCCCATCACCATCATCCAACCAAAGGTGATAATCGGGAGGATTCCACTAACGATAAGAGAACCAAAGGCAACTGCTGTGGTAAGCGCAGTGTAGAGACAGGGCCGAAACATACTTCGAATTGCATGCCGAAGTATCTTATCGTGATTACTGTAATGCCTAGTTGCACGTAATTCTCGATAGCGCACAATTAAATGCACGGTTAAAGAAATCATAATAATTAGAAGTAGCGAAATAAAGTTAGAAGATACAACCGTCACTCGCCAATCCATGAGCCCAAGAACTCCAACCATAATAGTGCCGGCTACAGCGCAACACGCTAGAGGCATTGCTACCCAGCGCAATTTTCGAAAAATTAGACCAAGTGCCACAATTATGAGCAACACCACTGCAATACTAAAACTGCGCAGATCAGCCTCTACGAAAGTTACCAAGTCATCAGCTATCATAGGTGCACCGCCCAGATATATCTGAGCACTATCCTTGTGATTATCGAGTACATTTCTAATATCACTGATGATTTCATGTTGCCGGTCTGCTGCTATTACGCTGTCGGTTGCGTACCCTGCTTCAACATCCACTAATTCCAACGCTTCTTCTTCGGTAAGGCCATCATCTCGCTCTAGATTTCTCAACTCAGTACGACGCGCTAATAAGGCTCGAGAAGTTTCATCAATTGAAAAACCAACCAACAAACCTGCTGTATTGCCATCAGGGCTTATTAGCGCATTCTGAAAAATAGGACTATCCATGATTTCTTGACGAGCTAATTCTAGATCTTGCTCTTCATCCTGAATGGTAAGATAGTCTTCTGATATTCCTGTTAACGGCGTATCGCCAAACACCGGAACGTTGAGTATTGAGTCCACAGATTCAACACGATCTAAGGCCAATAAATCTTCTCGAAGTTCACTAAGTAGTTGAAGAGTTTTGGGGTCGAATAGATCAGTAAAGGGGGTGTAAGCCACAATGACTGATTCACCTATACCGTATCGGTCACCAATTTCTCGAGAAAACTCAAGATCTGGATCATTCTCTAACAGCAATGAATCCGCCGATGCATCTAGGCGAAAATTTTGTGCATGCCACGCGAAAAAAACGACTAGCAAGAGAAGCACCGAGATTACGAGTGTAGGTTTACCAAACACAATATCGTCATAGAGTTTGGCGGCTGAGGAGGGCATCAATAAAAAATTCCGTTTACTATTCGTATTATTTCTATCTGCTGATATTTCTCTATAGAATTAGAGGAAAACACTATATCCAATTAGGCAGCACATTTCGATTCTCTGCTTAATACTTTAGATAATCCCCAAGGTTAATTAGGCAAAAGAAACCCAGCGCAGGGCAGGTTTTCGCAACTCTTGTCAGAAGTATTCATAAATACCTGACTAACATTAATGAAAATTAGTTCGCAGCGGCTTCCATCTCCAAGCGACGGGCCCCTCCCATAATACCTGGAAATGCATAATTTCCTTCATGGCAGGCATATTCATACATCACTTCATCTTCGGGCTTTCGATTCATTGCGACTTCACCCGTCCATGGCTGGGAATATGTAAGTGGGTCTTCGATAGTAAACGTATACTTAATCTTGCTGATATTTAAAAGATCAAAACGCTCAGTGATGACCAAATCATTAGAAGATCCACGAAAAGATTGTTGTGGATGAAAGTTTTTTGTTTGAACAACCAAGGTATCTCCATCCCAATAGCCAACAGAATCTCCCATCCATTTCTCTAGGTCATTTGGATTGTGATCCTGATCTAAAGGAATTATGCGGGCATCATGAACCATCTCAACAAATACCATTACATGAGTTGGAGTTTGCACAATCTGGTAATTATTATTGTAAAGAATAGGCAACATAGGCGGCCCAGAGCCGGATCCAAAAGTAAGCAAGCAGCGTTCCGCTAGCGGCCGAATCTCATGCCCATCATAGGCCTCTACCCCCGGGCGAGAGCGCCATTTAGAACGAAGATCATTACGTGGATTTTCTCCACCTATAAAAGGAATTTGCCCATTAGGAGGGTCCACAATAATTGATGTACGGTATTGACCATTTATTTCGATCGTTTGAGTTCGAGGGTCCCACCAAAAACTGTTGTAGCCAGCATTTGCATTGCCGTCAGTGGGCGCTGCGCGATCGCCCTCGATAGCCTGACCTTGTCGATCATATCTGTCACGCCAGGCTTGCATTTGAGCCTGTGCTTCATCTTCATTCAAAAACCCTTTGGTCCCATATTCTTCGGGTCTAGCTAGAGGAGTCTGGGAAGCATTCGACCAAATTCCTTGCATATCCGGTCGGCCGTCCGGAGTGCGAGGCATATCCCAATCTTGAGCCGTGGCGTTAAAGCATAGTATGAGAACTGCAAGGAAAGCCGCAGTCTTTGTCATTTTTAATCCCCGAGTGCCTAGTGAAAGTCCAGTGTAATCAATACGCTGCAGAGAATCTAGAATCTTACTCCTGTTGCCGTCCTGTCTCAATGAAGAGAAAACTAACTGTCAAATTGATGATTCATTCCATCGCTAATCAGTTACTAAAAAATGCGCACATCTCGTGTGATTTTCTGTGACAAAGCCGATCTAAAAATTAGGTAGAGGCTGGCTATATTGCTACTATATAGCTGTTCTATTGGGTGTCGGCGCCGATTTATCGCATTGATTCTGCCGTTGATCTTAATCTAGATAGACAAACTTTGAGCAAATACACGGTTATCCGGTAAACTTGTACTCACATCTCCGGTTGAACCAGAGCTAATAGCCAGTTGTAATTTGTGTAAGAGAAAGACGAATACTTAGATTGTTGTATAAGGAGTTGAAGAATGAAATCGCTGAGCAAAATATTAATCTGTAACGCTTTGGCTGTTTCAACGGTGGTTGTCCTTGCAGATGATTGGTTGCGTTCGATGCCTGAATTTGAACTCACCGACCACCTTGGTGAAGTTCACAACTTGGACACTTATAGAGACTTCGAACTCGCTGTTTTTTACGTGCAAGGCGTTGGCTGTCCAATCGCCCGAATCGCATTACCAAACTACCGCGAAGTTCGCAGAGAATACACAGAACAGAATATTGCCTTCAGCATGTTCAATTCAAATATTCAGGATAATCTTCCACGTATTGCAAAAGAAGCTGATGAGTTTGGAATTGACTTTCCTATATTAAAAGATGATGGTCAAAACCTTGCAAAGGCCTTAGGGGTTGAAAGAACTGCGGAAGTCTTTGTAGTGAATCCAAATACGCAAGAGGTTTTGTTCCGCGGCCCTATTAATGATCAGCTTGGATACGAAACTCAGCGCAACAATGCCAACGAGTGGTATTTAAAAGATGCACTAGACACTATCCTCGCTGGCGGCATTGTTAATATGGAGAACATTCCAGATTCAAAAGGGTGTTTAGTTGCGATCTTTTGATTTTTGAGGCAGCATTATTTAAAAAAAGGGGCGCAGTGCGCCCCTTTTTTTGTCTATTTTATTGCTGCGCCAAGGGTTTACGAGCATCGCTCTTGTTTTTAACAAGATCATTAGGCTAGATTCGCCAAGCACCTGTAGCTTCCACTGTATGAATAATTCTTGATTCCCTGCTCCATTTTCAGTGCAAAGATAAATTATTTTTGCTTTTTAGAGTCCCCACGCTATGCTTCTCCAAATTAATCAATAACGTTTTTTCTGCCATGACAAATTCTTACCCCATCAGTCGAGTCGCATCAACTCTTTGCCTACTTTGTGCATTAATAGTTACTAGCTGCAGCTCTAACTCACTTAATCAAGCCGATTATTCACTGACTCTTCCTAGTGCTCGTATAGAAACCAGAGAAGCACCTAGCCCAGAAGAACTGGCTGAAAAGACCAAAGTGGTTATTCTAGGAACAGGCACACCAATTCCCGACGCTTTCCGCGCAGGCTCAAGTATTGCAGTTATTCACAAAGGACAAAGTTATTTGTTTGATGTCGGCTCAGGTGCTATTCGTCAGGCTACGATTGCACGCTATAAGTATGACATTCCTTCGCTCTACCCCTCTCAAATTTGTTGTGTGTTTCTTTCTCATTTGCACAGTGATCACATCATGGATCTTTCTGAACTTGCACATACATTATGGTGGCGGAGGGGCAATGGTTTGCAAGCTTGGGGGCCGATAGGTGTTGAACCTATTGCAAATACCTTAGATGAACTAATTTCAATTGATGCTAATTTTCGAATCAATGGTGTGCAACCAGTTTCTAACCCAGACGGTTTTAGAGTCGACGCAGCTACAATTACCCCAGGGATATTGCTGCAAGAAGATGATTTAACTATCGAAGCTTTTCTGGTCGATCATGGTGATATTGATCCTGCATTTGGTTTTAAAATTATTACCAATGATCTTTCTATCGTTATCAGTGGTGATACTGCCTATAGCGAAGTCATTGCGGAAAAAGCTCAAGGGGTTGATCTACTCTTTCATGAGGTAATTTCTCGCCAAGGCTTAGAACAAAATTCACCGGATTTTCAGCGCTACCATAATAGCGTGCACACCACTTCAAATGAGCTCGCGCGCCTAGCTAGAATTGCACAACCGAAAAGGCTGGTACTCTATCATGGCTTGTTTTATGGAACGAGGGAGGCATCTGTATTGAATGAAATAGAAGCTCTATACGATGGAGAAGTAATTCTGGCGAACGATCTGGATATTTTCACCACGGACTCTCGCTAGAAACCAACAAAAAGCTAAGCAGCTTTCATTATTTCAAACTTGCTTCTGTCTTCAGCAGCCTGCTCTGATCGATCGAATATGGATACCACCCACATGGTAAAGAACGCTAAAGATACAGAAAAAAGAGCAGGATAGGCTTGTGGAAAGATAGGTTGTTCATTTCCCAGCACGTCAACCCATACTGCTGGGCCAAACACCATCAACAGTATTGCAGCAACAAGCCCAATGACTCCACCCGTTACAGCCCCTTTAGTCGTCAATCCCTGCCAGTACATGCTCAATATCAGCAATGGAAAATTTGTCGAAGCTCCGATCGCTAAGGTTAGGCTCACCAAGTAAGCGATATTTTGCCGCTCAAAAGCTATACCTAATAAGGCAACGACAATTCCGAGAGCAACGGCTGCATATTTAGATAACCTAATTTGTTTATGTTGGTCTACTTCACCATTCATGATGACATTCGTGTAGATATCATGGGTAAGCGCAGTGACAGATGCCAACATCAAACCGGCGACCACAGCAAGTATTGTCGCAAAAGCGATTGCGGCAATGATGCCTAAAAAAATCTCACCACCAACGGCGTCAGCTAAATGTACTGATACCATATTGCTGCCACCAATTATTCCGCCCGTGCTATCCAAGTAAGCAGGGTTGCCTTTAACCAATGCAACTGAGCCAACTCCTATGACAAAGAATATTAGTATATTAACGTAGGAAATAGCTCCAAGAGCAACACCTGCCGACACTCGCGCACTAGCTTTGTCTTTAACAGTAAAAAAACGCATTAAAAGATGGGGTGATCCGGCCAAGCCTAGACAAAGCCCGATGCCTAGAGAAACCGCCGAAAGCGAAGTGAGACCAAGTCCGCCTGCTTTAGTCAACAGACCATCCGTACCATGATTAGATTGAGCTGCCTCATACATAGAAGAAAAACTGAAATCAAAGCTCGCCAGAGTCAGCAATGCTAAAACTGTTACACCAACAAGCAACAAAATAGCTTTAGTGATCTGCACCCAGGTTGTCGCCAACATGCCACCAACAGCTACATAAATAACCATTAGTGCTGTGACAATAATGACTGACCAGATATAAGAAATACCAAATAATACTTCGATCAATGCACCTGCACCGACAATCTGTACCATCAAATACATCAAGGAAAAACTTAGAGTCGTGGTTGCAGCAAGAATTCGAATAGGTTTTTGTTTTAACCGAGTACAAATTATGTCAGTAAAACTGTATTTACCAAGTGCTTTCAACTTATCTGACATGAGATAAATCACGATAGAGAATGCACCTAATGGTGCACCTAGATAGATAACAGCATCATATCCAGCACCAAAAATTATCGCTGTAATTCCCAATAATGTTGCTGCCGACATAAAATCACCGGCAATGGCGAAACCATTAGAAAATCCTCCAATCTTGCCGCCCGCTACAAAAAAGTCAGCAGCGCTAGATGTTCTTTTAGAAGCAACAATAGTTAACCCAACTGTACCAATAATAATGACGAGAAAAAGAAAGATACCCACGGGTTACTCTCCTTGGCTTTGCTTTAAATAGCGAAACGCCAATATCGGTGTCAACAAATGCAGAACAAGAAACACGAGCATACCGAGGTTCATCGGGCCAAAAATGTCTATGGCCATGAAGTCAGGAAAGAGCGGAACACCAAATACCAAAACTAAAAACAAAAATAGAATTATCCCTGTATAAACCCATTGTCGCTGCATAAACAATTCCTTTGGTATTGCTAGATAATTGGATTCCCCAACTGACGTGTATGAAAATCAAAATTTTCTTGTTCTTCTTTCAAGAGTTGGCTGAAGACTTTCCGAAAGTGTATCAGCGCCTCATCCCCCTGAAGCCCTCTGGGTTGAAACTCTTCTTGGTACTCCAACATTTTTTGTTGGGCTTCAATAATTTCTTTATCTTCAATAAAGCCCTCGAGCAGGCTGGCCTTCAATGAAACAGAAATAGTTGGATCGTCTATACGATAATTATGTAAATAATTCCAAAAGAAATGAGTAGTAGATCGAGTCTCTGGTGTCATGAACTGACAATTTCGATATTGTTTAACGCCATCGAAGTTCTCACTATTCGGATCCCAGTTCACTGGTGCCATTATCGTAGACATAAAAAAACTGCCCGGAACCAGCATCTGGACGCTGTTGCATCGATCAATTTTCGCCGGAGCATCGGGATTCACTTTAAGGTGATAAGGTGCAGGCGCATCGCCCTTACTCCAGCGAACTATATTGAAACCTCTTTCGAGCTTCTTGACTTCTGGGTTAGTCACGAAGGCATAATCCTCAGAGCCCCCTAGCGTATTGGTGTGCACAAAGGCCAGATGGGAAAAATCCGCCAGATTATCAACGATTAACATCCAATTTGCGTCATAGTGCAGATAGGCTTCTTTCTCAAATCCACGCCAAGTTGGGTCTGAAAGAGGTTCGTAATCGTGAATATCATCAGCACTTGCTAGTCCAGGATCACCCATCCAGATCCATAAGAGATTGCCTTTCTCGACGACTGAATAGTTTTGCACACGATGATTCGGGCCAATAAAATCCTGCCCCGGAATTTCAATAACAACACCGCTGTCGTCATATTTCATACCGTGGTACATGCAGCGTATGCAATCGCCTTCTATTCGTCCTAAAGAAAGCGGAGCACCTCTGTGACAACATCGATTATCCAACGCAATGTATTTACCACTTTCGCCTTTGTAAATGACAATAGGTTTTTCGAGATACACTCGCGCTACTTTTCCAGCATCAGCCAGCTCATGAACCCAGGCTGCTGGGTACCAGCAATTGTAGAGAAATGGGTTTGAATTATCACTCATGCCTTCTACCTTTAACTCGAAATTTCAAATCGAGCAACGGTGCATCCTACTGCAAAAATCGGCAGCTCTGCGGAATAAAACTGCAAATCACCTTTACCACCCGCAGCCGCTGCAGCAGCAACCAGTGTTCGAATCTCGAATCCCCCCTGGCCTGCCTGATCATAAACATCTTCATCGGAATAACTAAGCAACTTTTGTTTGTCTTGATTCATCAATTGCTCTAAAAACTCTCGATCCCAAGCCTCATTGATTTTGCCGGAATCAGGCGTTGCCGGCCAATGGGAAATACCACCAGTGCCGACTATTGCAATTTTCTCAGCTTGTTCATCGCACGCCTGTCTGAGGGCCTCACCGAATCGCCATACTCTCGTCAGCGGCGTTAGTGGCGGACCCTGACAATTTATATTGCAAGGAACAACTGGCATATCAAAATTTGGTGTTAAAAAGTTCAGGGGTACCATGATCCCGTGATCACACTTCCATTCTTCCGAGTAAGCGATATCAACTCTTTCCATAACTTTTTTGGCAAGCCTCAGCGCCAAATCAGGCGCGCCAGGAATTGAGGTTTTTGGAATTTTCAACCATTCAGCATCTTCGACAGGGCCATAATGTTTTTCCCCAATGCCGATACAGTAGGCTGGCATATTATCCATAAAGAAATTCGCAAAATGCTCAGCCGCTACAACAACTAAGACTTCCGCCCCACTCGCTTCAATTTCATTCCGTTGATCTTCTAAGCAATTATAAAAAGCATCACGCACTAAGGTATTAGTCGCTAGATTCGCTCGGCCAGTTATCCCCGGAGCATGACTTAGAATTCCGGCATAGACCAAGCTCATTAGTTCGGGTCCCTGGATGTAACGGGAGTTTCTGCAAATTGCTCCCCGCCTGCTGTCATCGCATAAATTCCTGCCCGAACTGGGCCATGATTATCCACGCCATCTCGCATAAGCTGCAAATAGTCAAACCATTCCACGTTCAAGAATGCTGCATAGTGCATCAATATCTGACCGTTTACGCCCAACACGTAAAGTAACCCGATATCGCCTGAATGCAATGCTTCATACTCTTCCGTTGACAAATCATATCTTGAGAGTACAGCGGCTTTATTTGTGAGGAAAGTTTGTTGCATTTCTTCGTCACGATTTAAGTGATACAAAAATTTTTGTGCCTGATAGAGGCTCATATTTCAGACTTTCGCGAGTTTGGGAACGTGATGATCATCCGTGGCAATACAAACATTTTTCGTTTCCATGTAAAAATCAAAACTGTAATCGCCGCCATCTCGGCCAATACCGCTGGCTTTCATGCCTCCAAATGGCGAAGGTAAGTGACGATTATTTTCAGAATTCACCCATACCATACCGACATCCAAGTCTCTACCAAGTCTTATTGCACGGCCTGCATCGCCGGTCCAAGCATAGCCCGCCAAGCCGTAACGCACGCTGTTTGCAATCTCCACTGCGTCTGCTTCGTCAACGAATTCAATAGCTGTGAGTACAGGCCCAAATATTTCTTCTTGGGAAATACGCATGTCCGGAGTCGCTTTGGTAAACAGTGTTGGCTCAACAAAACAGCCTTTACCATCTAGATCTGGCACATTGCCGCCGATTGCAATAGTCGCTCCTTCATCTTTGGCAATATCAAAATAGGACGCAACTTTATTGAGGTGAATAGGATGAATTAGCGGGCCAATTTCTGTGGCTGGATCCAATGGATGGCCGATATTCAAGGCTGCGACTCTTGCCCTTACCTTTTCAACAAATTCTTCCGCGATAGTGGACTGTACCAATAGTCTGCTCGATGACGTGCAGCGTTCACCATTCAAACTGTAAATCATGAAAACTACTGCATCTAATGCACGTTCGAGATCCGCATCGTCAAAAACGATGACAGGATTCTTACCTCCTAATTCAAAATGAACACGTTTAAGTGTGTCAGCGCCCTGCTTCATAATCGCACTGCCAGTCTGGGACTCACCTACAAAGGCAATTGCTTTAATGGCTTCGTGTTCTGTAAGTGCTTTACCTGCAACTTCACCAATGCCATGAACAGTATTGACGACCCCAGCAGGTAAGCCAGCTTCGTGCATTATTTTTATCAACAAGGACGCAGAACAGGGCGACCATTCGGCAGGTTTATGCACGACTGTGCAGCCCGCAGCCAAGGCTGGTGCTATCTTCCACGTTGATAACATAAACGGTGTATTCCAAGGCGTGATGATGCCGACGGGCCCAATTGGCTGCCTGGTACTATAATTCATATGTTGTTGTGCTGGCAGAGAAAGGCCATTGCGTGCATCTGCTGCCATGTCGGCAAAGAACCGATAATTCTCAGCACCACGAATTGCAGCTTTTTTCATAAACCTTAGGGGCTGGCCGGTATCAAAACTTTCAACTAAAGCAATATTTTCCGCGTTTGCTTCGATTGCATCAGCGATTGCATGTAGAAGTTCTTTGCGTTGTTTGCCAGGGAGTGCCGACCAATCATCAAACTCTGCTTCCGCTGCTCGGCAGGCAATATCGATATCCTCAGCAGTGCCAGCCGATACTGCCCCAATCAGAGAGTCATCCGCAGGTGAATGATTGCTAAATGTTTTACCGTTAACAGCTGCTACTGATTCACCATTTATAAAGTGTTGAATAGGTTCTACAGAAAATTTTGCAAGCAACGGCTTTATTTTCTGCAGATTTTCTTCAAGCAATTCCCGGCTCATGAAGGATTCTCCTGGTCTGACATGAACTCTGGAATTCGATTGCGGTTCCATCGTGTTTCAGTACTTATCTCCTGAATTTCATAGGATAGGGCTAATGGCCCATCGACCATATTCTCATCAACATGCCTGCACAAGCATTCATAAAGAGCTTCACCAACTTCCTTACGGGTCTCTAAGGAGCGTCCTTCAGCGATACGCAAATAAACTGCGATAAACCCATAGTCCGAGGATTGATCTGCTATTAGGCAGCGGGATGCGATATGAACTCGCGTGCGCAAACCCCTTACAGGCAATACATTTTGTTGGGCAGCGCATTCGTGGAGTACTCGAACCAAATCTTCTAGTTCAAGTTCCTCACTAATATTCGACGAGACTTCTATGATTTGATGAGGCATAAATCAAATCTCAAAATGCTAGCATTGGATTTTTATATTACTTAATATATTAAATAAATCAATACATGTACTTTGTTGCGCCACATATGACGTTGCAAACGCACAATTAGCAATTGGAATAATACACTATGAAATTTCTCAGTTTTACAAAGGACAACAAGTCTTACTTTGGGGGAATAAGTAGCGGGGGTGTTGTGAACCTTTCCAAACGCTACCCTGAAATTATAGATCTTCGGCAAGCAATTCGTGAGCGACGCTTGGGAGAACTCACTAAAGTTGTCACTTCTTCGGAAGCTGATTGCTCATTGGATGACATCCAATATAAGCCGACTATTCCCAATCCTGAAAAAATTATCTGTATCGGGGTGAATTACAACAACCGCAATGCAGAGTATAAAGACGATAGTGACCTACCCAAGTATCCCAGTGTTTTTATGCGCAGCAGAGAGTCTCTTGTCGGGCATGGGCAACAGATCAATAACCCGCCAGAATCTGAACAATTGGATTACGAGGGTGAGATAGTTTTAATCATAGGAAAAGAGGGGCGAAGAATTTCTCAAGAAGACGCCCACGAACACATAGCCGGCCTTACTATTATGAATGAAGGATCGGTGAGAGATTACCTGCGGCATGCAAAGTTCAATGTAACCCAAGGAAAGAACTTTGAAGGTTCCGGTTCCGTTGGCCCTTGGATGGTCACCGCCGATGAAGTTAATCCAATGGGTAAGTTACAGGTCGTTACTCGAGTTAATGGCGAAGAAAGACAAAACGATGTTACGGATAATCTAATGTTTCCTTTTCGCTTTCTTATCAGCTATTTATCCTCCTTCTACCGTTTAAAGCCAGGAGACTTAATCGCTACAGGAACACCCAATGGCGCAGGAGCACGATTTGATCCACCCAAGTATCTGCGCGACGGCGATGTAGTTAAAGTCGAAGTCCCCGGTGTTGGAATACTGTCCAATCCAATTATTAACGAACTGATATAACTACAGATTTGATTTAATGGCGAAACTTAGAAACATCAATCGAAGCTTACCCATGCAATTGCTGCAGGCGCGGGAATCCACTATGTTCCTGTTTCGACCAATGCTGCGGCAGTTTGGATTGACTGATCAGCAATGGCGAGTGATTCGCGTGCTTGCAACTAATAAACAAATAGAAGCATTCGAACTTTCACAACAAAGTATGATTCTGCCTCCAAGCCTGACGAGGATTTTAAAGAACTTGGAAGAGAAGGGTTTCGTTAAGCGTTCAACAGATATCGGGGATCAGCGCAAAGTGCTGGTTAGTCTATCAGCGAGGGGGCAGAAAAAATATCAGCAAGTAGTTCCTGCATCAGAAAAAATATACCGTTCTATTGAAAGAAAATTGGGCAAGCGAGAACTAACAGGACTTCTCAACCAACTGATAAATCTCAACAACAGTTTGGAAAACGAAAACTAGTTATTCCTAAAAGGAATGTAAAATGAGTAACGTAGTAAAAGGATCAATTCCGCCGATAATCACTCCTTTCTCTAATGGTGATGTGGATTTGGATACCTACGCAAAACTAATTGAGTTCCATGTTAACGAAGGATCTCATGGCATCCTGGTAAATGGCACGTCAGCTGAGCCTTCCACACTGACAGTGGCTGAAAGAAATCAATTAGTTGATGTTGCTATTACTACGTCTAATAACTCTATTTCAGTTGTTGCTGCCACGGGTTCTCAGTCCTTGGCGGAATCGAAAGCGTTAACTGACCATGCTGTCGCAGCTGGGGCTGATGCTCTACTTATCGTTACGCCCTATTACATTAGGCCACCACAGCGGGGAATTATTGAGTATTACCTTGAAATCACTAAGGACATAGATATTCCGTGGATGATCTATCACATTCCCGGCAGGGCTGCTGTGTCAATCACTATTGAAACCATTAGACAATTACAGCAGCAGTCTTCAACTTTCATTGGCATGAAGCATGCAGTAAACGATCTTGGCTTTGTTTCTGAATGTTTGGCTGAGTTCCCAGATTTCAGTGTCTTTGTGGGACTAGAAGAACTCAGTTTTCCTGAATTGGCGATCGGTGCAGTTGGATTAATGAATGCCGTTGGAAATTTGCGTCCTGGAATTCTGGCAGAGATGTGCCACGCGGTTTGGGACAATGATCTAGAAAAAGGAAAGTCACTTCACCATCAACTCTTCGAGCTCAACAAATCAGTATTCTATGACACCAACCCAATTCCAATTAAATACATGATGAAACGCATGGGCCTGTTGCCAAATAATGAGCATCGATTACCGATGCATCCGGCACCATCGGAATTGGAAAAACGCTTGGACGGAGTGCTGGATAGAGCCGGATTGCTATAATCCCTCAATCGCAATTACGAATAGTTCTAATGTTGCCATAGACGTGACCGTCTATGACAACACCCTTCTACTTTACCAGATGATCAATTCTGCGAAGCTGCTTCATATTCCGTCCGGCGACCACCAGCGAGAATTCCCGGCATTGCGTAGTTACCTTCATGGCAAGCGTATTCATAGATAATATCTTCCACAGCATTCATAGGTAATTCTCCGGTCCATGGCCTAGAGAACATTTTTGGATCGTTAACGGTAAAACTATAGAGCAAAGTGTTTTCATCAAGTCGAGAGAAACGTTCAGTCACTTTGGCGTCAGGAGACAGAAACAAGAAATGTCGAAGAGCACCACGCAAGCCCTGTTGTGGATGAAAATTGGTGGTTTCAACCACCAAGGTGTCTCCGTCATAATATCCAACAGAATCACCTAACCATTTAGCAATTTCATCATGCGTACTGTCTTTCATGCGCACAATTCTAGCATCGTGATTCATCTCAGCCATTATCATTACATAATCTTCAGTCTGCACTATCTGCTTATGGTTATTGTACAAAACCGGCAACATGGGAGGACCACCGGAAGATCCAAAGCCCACGAGGCAGCGTTCTGCCATTGGCCTCACTTCAGGCCCATCGAATTCGCCAACCCCTGCTCGGGCGGCAAAAATGCCTTGCAGGGCGCCTTCGGCCCAGGGTAGACGACCATTTTCTGGCTCGACAATTATCGAAGTACGTATCCCGCCATCTATTAAAGCCATGCGCTCGCCCGGATCCATCCAAAAAGTATTGTATCCTCCCACAGCACCCTCTGCGCCACCCACACTTTCAATCAACGTATCAAGATAGCTTTCACCAGTCTGACCAATTCGAGCGGCTTCTTCTCGCGTGATAACCAGCTCGCCACCAAATTGTTCGCCTCGTTCCAACATAGTGATGGTGGCTATGTTATATGTTCCTTGTAAATCAGGGGCACCAAAACTGGTGCGAGCTACTTCATAGTGCTGGCCGACAGCAATGGCTGAAAAAAGTATTAGAACTACAAAAGCATGAACGCGTATTTTGAGACAGAACAACTTATTCACGATAATCTCCAAATAGAAGTAAATCAGGCATGAAATCTAGAACAGCGAAAACAATGAATTATGTTACACGAATAGACAATTACAGGCGATTACGCTTGATCTGGCTAAATGAGGATTTTGTTGCAGGGTTGATTACTCTGCAAAAGCCCGCTCAATCACGTAGTGAGCTCTTATGCCTTGACGGGATTCTCTGAATCCCCAGTCGTTCAATATATTGCAGCTATCTTTTAGCATGCTGGGGCTACCACAAATCATGAAACGATCATGCTCTGGATTGGCTCGGGACAATCCAATGTCTTTAAACAGTTTGCCCGATAACATTAAGTCAGTTATGCGCCCCCGATTGCAGAATTCTTCCCTAGTCACAGATGGATAATAGACAAGCTTTCTTTTTACATCACCACCAAAGAACTCGTTGTTCGGAAGCTCTTTATTAATTAGTTGTTGATACGCCAATTCGCTGGTAGATCTAACACCATGTGTCAGGATTATTTTATCAAATCTTTCGTATACAGACGGATCTTGAATAATACTGATAAAAGGTGCGAGACCTGTGCCGGTGCTAATTAAGTAAAGATTGCGACCTTCCAAAAGATGATCAACAACTAGAGTTCCAGTTGGTTTACTGCTAACCAATAATTCATCACCCACTTTAATGTTTTGAAGTTTCGATGTGAGGGGTCCATCAGCAACCTTAATGCTTAAGAATTCCAACTCTTTGTCGTAGTTTGGGCTCGCGATGCTATAGGCTCGCATCAGAGGTTTCCCCTGAACTTCCAAGCCCAACATAACAAAATGGCCATTCTCGAATCGTAGGGATCGATCACGTGTTGTTTTAAAACTGAAAAGCGATTCGTTCCAATGATGCACATCAGTCACAGATTGAGTTGATAGATGAGCCACTGTTAATTGCCTCTACTTAAGTGAAGCCAGATCGTAAGCTTCCATAATATATCTGTAAAATTGATTATTTATATATCTATTATCTATTTATTAGATATACTTTCTCAATGCACTTTACGCTCAAACAGCTCCAGGTCTTTATAGCAATCGCGAATCATCAGAATGTGAGCAACGCGGCAGTTGAGTTGGCGATGTCTCAGTCAGCTGCGAGCACCGCCTTGAAAGAGCTCGAATATCGCTTCGACGTGCGTTTGTTCGACAGGATCGGGAAACGCTTACAACTTAACGAACAAGGCGCTTTGCTTAGACCAAAGGCCACAGCGCTTATCTCCCAAGCTGAACAGATAGAAAATTCACTTATAAATCAATTAGATATAGGCGAATTAAAAGTGGGTGCGACATTAACTATTGGCAATTATTTGGCAATCGGTATCATGTCGGGCTTTATGCAGGATCACCCTTCCGCGCAAGTAGAGCTACAGGTAGAAAACACCCTCGCTATTGCCAACAAAGTCCGCAACTTCGAATTGGACATTGGCTTGATCGAAGGTGAGCTTCAGGAAGCAGATCTTGATGTCAGCTACTGGCGCGAAGACGAGCTTTCACTATTTTGCTCGCCTGACCACGCTTTGGCTAAAAGGAAAAAACTAACTGACAGAGATTTAGTCGCTGCAGACTGGATAGTCCGTGAGAGAGGTTCTGGAACACGACAAGCTTTTGATCGAGCGATGAGTGGCTTGCTATCTGAATCTAATTTGAGATTAGAATTACAACATACGGAAGGTATAAAAAGAGCTGTTGAGGCCGGACTCGGAATTGGTTGTTTGTCCGAGCTTACATTGCAAGATGCTTTTAATCGGGGAACCCTTGTCCGCCTTACTGCACCACAACGAAATTGGAAACGTAAATTTTATTTCATCTTACATAAACAAAAATTTTTAAGCAGTGGCATAAGAAGTTGGATCGGGCACTGTAAGATAGTTGGAAATAGTTAAGTGAAAATCGCAACACGAAATTTTTCTTTATCGCAACGAGTTGCACACTTAACTGTTGCTAATCACAAATTCCTGATTATGCTTGCAACTGTCATTACTCTGCTACTAAGCGTAGGAATACTACAAACGAGTTTTGATACCTCCTTAAACGCATTGCTAACCGAAAGCGACCCTTATCTTGATGAACTTGAACTTTTAAGTGACGAGTTTCCTACCAACTCAGAAATTCGTTTCGCATTCATTGCGCAACCAGGTGAAACAATTTTCACGCCCCCTGTTCTCAATGCGATTGCAGAGCTCAAGGAAACATTCACCACTATTCCCCGCATTCGCGGCATAACGACGATACTTGAATTTACTTCTCCTGAGACTCAAGCCCGTTTATTTAGCAAACCATTGGAGGAATATTCTACCCCTGAGCTGCTAGAAGTCAGCGAAAATGCTAGAAAGGATAGGCTGCTAACGAATAACTTGCTTTCGAAGAATGGTGCTTTGACTTTTGCTGTTATTACGTTAAACAGCAGAGATATTGCCAATGAAGAGCGGATGGAAATTGCTACTGCTGTGCTGGATCTGCAATCTCAGTTACGGCTATCAAATCCTGAAGTAACACTATTTGCTAATGCAGATGTTCTTCTTGAGCAATCTAGCCAGCAAGCCATGATAGATGATTTAACCACCCTTCTCCCGATCGTAATTCTTCTCTGCGTATTAGTAATTTGTTACTGCTTTAAATCTATTACACTGGGAATTTGCATTCTCGCCCATGTGTTATTCACTGTGCTTTGCACTGTGGGCGCATTGGGCTACCTGAGCTTCGCTTTCAACAATATTTCCATTATTGCTCCTTTGGTCGTCGTCATAATTTCAGTGGCTACCAGTGTTCATATCATTTCAATCTACAAACAAGCCCTCTATAAAGGACAATCGAAAGTAGCTTCAATGCGCCACAGCATGGGCTATAACTTCCAACCAGTAACGTTAGCGGCGCTTACGACTGCTATAGGATTTTCATCACTTAACATGTGCTCGTCACCAGCAGTGCAAGATTTTGGGCGCATTGTGGCGATTGGCATTATTTTTTCCTATCTGCTTACCCTGTTTATGCTGCCCTCTCTGCTTATATGGCTGTCTCAGCTACCCAAAGATTCTGATTCCACAGATATCCCCTTTCTGCAGAATCAACTTCAGCAGATCATAGATTTCACTAACTTGCATGACAAAAGAATTTTTTGGACTTGCAGCACCATAGCAGTTGTTACTTTGTTAATGCTGCCTCTCAATGAAACTGATTTTGATCGATTAGATTTCGTAGCAGACGATTCTGAAATTCGTCAATATTACGATGTGGTAAGCGAGCACATGAATCGAGGTCCAGCATTAACCTATGGCATCGATAGTACTCTAGAGAACGGCGCGATAGACCCAATTTTTTTGACTAAGATTGACGAATTTTCACAATGGCTAGTTTCTCAGGAAGATGTTGAATCTGTTATAAATTTGACCGACGTATTGAAAACAATTAATCAGATAGTAAATGACAATCAAGAAGAATATTTTTTGTTGCCAGTTGATACTGAAACTAATACTAACTATCTCAATGCCTATCGTACTGTAGAGATGAACTACATACCCCTGGCGAGGTTTCTTAACAAGACTAGTTCTCAGTTGACCCTAACAGTGAATGCGTTGCCAATGTCCAATCAAGAAATTATTGATCTAGATAATAGGATTACTGCCCAATTCACTAAATCTTTTGAGACAGCTAATCTAATCCATGGAAGCGGAATACTCTTGTTTGCTCGCATGGATGAACTTGTAACAATTGAATTATTGCAAGGTTATTCAATTAGTCTATTACTTATTACACTTTGTTTAATAATTGGTTTTAGAAGTTTGTATTTTGGAATACTAAGTGTAGTACCAAACTTAGTTCCAGCAACTATTGTTTTTGGATTATGGGCATTATTCGTGGGACAACTGGATCCTTTTGTTATGATGTTGTTCAGCATAAGTATTGGCCTGGTAGTCGATGATACAGTCCATATACTAAGTCATTACCTGGAAGGACGTAGGGCAGGCGCTAACAAGAGTGATTCTATTGCGCACTCAATAAAGGTTGCAGGCCCTGCCCTAACTATTACAACGTTAGTGCTCGCTTTTGGCACAACTGTGTTGATCTTTGCGAATACATTGTATTTTCAGCAATCGGCGAAATTGCTGGTCCCTATAGTGGTGTTGGCATTAGTGCTGGACTTACTTTATCTGCCTACCATTTTGAAGCGCTTCGATAATAGAATAAACACACAAGAGACTGTGACTTCTTGATTGGTTCGAACTATCATCAAAGCCCTTAACAGGAGAATAATAATGATTAATCAAATCAAAGAGTTTCGTACGTTTTCTTTCTTGATAGCCACATTCATGCTCGTAGGAGTACCTCTCATGGTCACAGCACAATCACCCGCCAGTGACTTAGAATCTGAATTCTTATTAGAATTACTACTGGATGTTGACCCTCAACTTGATGCAGGGCATACCAGCATTGCGCCAGTAACCGGTGGCACTTTTTCTGGCGCTCGTTTAAAAGGCATGGTGCACGATGGTGGGGCCGACTGGATTACTCAGGTCTCAGGCCACAGTAATCTCGATGTACGCATCACCTTGGAAACCGACGATGGTGCAATTATTTATATGACTTACAAGGGCGTAGTAGCCAGAGGTGACTCCGGTTTGTATTGGCGAGTTACACCGGTATTTAATACCGCATCCGAGAAATACGATTGGCTAAATCATCGGGTTTTCGTTGGTAAGTCCAAGCAGGTAGAAGGCAAAGTTGCGTATGACGTATTCGAGATTCTCTAAGCATTCCGGTAATGAGCGAACCAAGCGAGAATATTATCTAGTTTAGCGATAGAAGCTAGGTTCATAATACGACTTATAATAAATTCCCTCTATAATTTCGGGCCTGGGTAACAAACTAGAACTTTCAAAGCAGCCTTTGGCTATGCCTGAAAGCTTATAGCCAACATGGCACGGGCACAAAAAAACCCGATCGCTCCGCAGTGATCGGGTTTTAATTTCTGACTCAGAGAGGTGACCCTGAATTAGTCTTCACCGCCTTGGTCGATATCTTTCCATCTCACTGCGCCGAAAAACATCTCGTCCCAGCTCTCATTGCCCCAGTCTACGTTGCGATCAGGATTTGGATTTGCTGGATTCTGCGCTGAATTATCCCACGCTGCTGTGGCGGTAATCTTGGTGCCACCTGGAACGAACTTAGGCTCATTGTAGGTGTAGCTTAGCTGCCAGTTGTAATTGTACTTGGCAATATTGATAAGCTCTTCACTAGTTCCGTCTGGATAGTCAGCAACAAAGCGCATGCGCTTGCCACGAAAATGCATATGTGGAAGGTAGCTATGGATGTGCGCATCGTTCTCAATAACGATACTGGCTGTCTGCTCAAAAGCCGGATCATGAGCTGGAATTGTAGTCCAAGTATTTGGGAAAACGCAGGCACATTGTCCTGACATTCTCTCTTCCGGCACTTCACCCAGCGGATAGAACCAAACACCTAGCTGGCTGTTATCAACTGTCTCGCGTCCATTTGGCGTGTAGTGCATATTTAATTTAAGGACTGATCCAGCCTTAACCAATCCGCCAGTATTCGGTGGTGCTAGATCTGGAGTATCGCCCGGAATATAAGCAGTAATGTCTGCTTTGTCCCTATTTCCATCTCCACCAAGAAAACGTCGACCAGATTCACCTGGGAAATCTAAACGATTAACCGTGTGATGAAGGACTGTCCGATCACCGGCAATAATCTGACTGCCCCTCACCCACCTATCTTCCTCCATGTCGAAGTTGACTTCGACATTCACAAATACACCATTGCCAGTCGCTGGCACGGTGGTAGCAGGTATGTCTAGCACCAAGTCTGGCTCACCAAAAGCCCACTTGGATTCTGGCCATTGCAATAGAGCTAGTGGATCATGGTCACCATCTTTTGGTGCACCAGCATCAACCCAGGCAATAATGTTGCGAACGTCATCATTATCAACCAGCCGATCGTTAATGAATTCGCCGATATGGCCATCAATCTGACCGGGGGGCATACGTCGAGTCATTAATACTTCGCGAATCATCGGAGACCATCCTTGCACCATGGTATGGCTATCCATGGCGAATGGCGCTACTCCACCTTCGCGATGACAAGTTGCACATTGCTCAGCCAGCACCGGTGCAATATCTGCCACATAGGAAGGCACATTTTCCGCAGCCGCATAAGAAACCGCCATGCCAGAAGTTTCAACCAATGACGGTGATACTTCTTCGCCGGCAAGAATTTGTTCAATTGCACCTTCCGCAGCGGTAACTGATCCGCGGAATTCAACGGTAAATCGCTTCGGATCGAAGAGCAGTACTTCATCAACACGAGCAACGCCAAGTGCTTGTGAAATCAAGCGCGCATCATCCATTAATACAGGAATATCGACACCGTATTCAGCAACTTTGTCCTGTACAGTTTGTCGATTCAAACGACCCATTGGATTAATCATTAGAAATTCAACGCCAGCCTCATCAAATTTGGCTTTCAGTGCGTCAAATGCGAGAACTGCCGCTGCATCACTATCATTAGCTTGGACCAGTAACGCAATCGCCTGATGATCATCGTACCAACTCATTCCGTGGTGATAACCATCTTGATCCAAAAGTGAAAAATCTCCAACACGGTCTGCCGCCGCCGCTACCGCAGGCATAAATACCAGTGCCAGAAACGAAGTTTTTAATAAGCTCACTTTTTTCACTGCTTTCTCCTAAGTCTTCATAATTCTTTAGAATATTAGTCTATAGACCCCAAAAACTGGGGCTCCTCTCTTATAAGACCTGAATCGGATAACCCTACTCGAGCAGGCACTCTTTTGAAAATTCAGCATAAATAAACCCCACAACCATACGATCTATAAGGATTTTCGTCAATCGGAAAGATATCCGTTTATCGTTTATAAAGCTTAGATTAACTCAGCGATGTTAATGGAGTTTCTTTCTCTGCGGCAGACCCTAAGATTCGCTTCAACTCTGGGTATAAAACAGGATTAGCAATTAACAAATCGTCAGGATGGAACTGCGGATCGATGCCCTCCGGCACGTCGCTAAAATGACCGCATTCTGCACCAGCCTCCTTTGCTATTAGCCTCGCAGCTGCAAAATCCCAAATACAGAGGCTTTCGTAATAACCATCTAATCGCCCTGCGGCTACCCAACAAATATCGAGAGCAGCGGACCCTAGTCGCCGAATGTCCGCACAATGATGTAATACGGCGCGTAGTCGCTGAATCATGGGTTCCAGATTAGATTTTTCGTAAGGGAACCCTGTGGCAATAATCGCGCGATCAAGCGCTGGCTCATTCGCTATTCTGATCGGACTATCGTTAAGAAAGGCGCCCCCTTCTTTCAAGGCTGAAAACATTTCCTTAGTGAAAGGATTATAAACAACACCAATTTTTACTTGCTGCTGCTCGACATAGGCTATGGAGACTGCTGACTGATTATGTCCATGGGCAAAATTCACCGTGCCGTCAATAGGATCGACAATCCACACTGATCCCTGAATTTCTTGAAGATTGCCAATATCGGGAGAGAGCTCTTCAGACAAGATCAAGTGACTGCCATATCGTTTACTAATCTCTTCACTAATAAATTTATCAGCGGCAAGATCAGCATTAGTTACCAACTCATTGCCATGTTTAAATTCATGAGAAAGCTTAGCCTCTAGCCTCTTCTTACAAACTATCTCACCTGCTTGCTCAGCAATACCAATCGCAAAGGTCCGAACTTCCTGTAAATCCATTTCCATCTACCGTTGCCCTCTGCTGAATGAGTAATGAATCTAAGTGCCAGTAAATTAAAGCCAGAGACTATAATTATTAGCATTATACTAGGAAGAGACTAACATAGCGCAGTAAACAAAAATGCCAACAATCTCTAGATCATGACATCGCTAAGTATTACCGTTAAATATGCGAGCTTTGCTGTGTTCGCTACACTAGCAAATCTTTTCGCACAAGAATTAACAATGAGATTTTATAGTGCGTTTCTAAATATCTATGCGGGCATCCTGGCCGGCACGATAGTCGGTTTGATCTGTAAATACTATTTAGATAAGCGCTTTATCTTTGGTTACCGCGCTTCATCAGCCTTGAATGATATGCGAAAGTTTCTCGCTTATAGTGTCTCCGGCATAGGCACAACCCTTTTATTTTGGATGACTGAAATTAGTTTCGAATTACTCTATGGTACAAAATTTGCCAGATATTTAGGTGCTGTCATCGGTTTGACCATTGGATATGTAGTAAAGTATCAGCTAGACAAGTATTACGTATTTCCAAAGCGAGAAGTTTAGATGCAACTACATGGCTGGGGTAGGTTTCCAGGAGTCACCGCGGAATTACTCGAACCCCCCACAAGAGAATCGATTCAGAAACTTTTTGGGACTAAAAAGAAACACGGCCCAATGATTGCGCGTGGTGCCGGCCGTAGCTATGGAGACAGCTCTCTTGCGGATACTGTCTTAAGTAGCCGCTTCCTGGATAGTTTTTTAGAATTTAATGCGACCACCGGTATCATAAAGTGCGGGGCTGGAGTGTCTATGGGTGCTCTGCTTACAGTTATCATTCCAGAGGGATTCTTCGCCCCTGTGCTTCCTGGAACAAAATTTGTCTCGATTGGCGGAGCCATAGCGGCTGATATTCACGGCAAGAATCACCATACAGACGGTAGTTTTTGTGACCATGTAAGAAGTTTTTCTTTACTGCTGTCCTCAGGGGAAATAATTCAATGTAGCCGCGATGAAAATAGAGATGCATTTTTAGCTACCTGCGGTGGAATGGGATTAACCGGAATAATCATTAATGCCACGATTTCTCTACATAAAGTATCAAGTGTCTTTATTAAAAGAAATTCTATTGTTGCTAAAGATCTTGATGATTGCATGGATCTGATTGACCAGAACGAAGATAGCAAACACTCTTTTGCGTGGCTGGATTGTTTGGCCCGCGGGAAAAGCCTCGGCAGGTCAATTCTTCATTTGGCAGACCATTGTGCAGATGGCCCACAACAACCAAAATCTAGAGTTAGCTTGTCAGTACCGTTCGGAACTCCAAGATTTTTCTTAAATAGATTGAGCAACAAATTATTTAACAACGCGATCTATGAAATGTGGAAGCATCGCAAGAATCCTTCAATAGTAAACTATGATTCTTATTTTTTCCCGTTAGACAATATTCGAAATTGGAATCGTCTCTATGGCTCCAAAGGCTTTTTGCAATACCAATTTGTCATGCCATCTAGCTCTGCCAGAGAAGGGATTCGCGAAATTCTAAAAATAGTATCTGAATCTTCAACAGGGTCTTTTATTTCTGTCTTGAAGAAGTTTGGCAATGCTAATCAGAACCTACTGTCATTCCCCACTGCTGGTTATACATTGGCGCTAGATTTTAAAAATGAACCAAGTGTTTTCCCTCTCCTCAGTAAACTCGACGAGGTTTTATTAGCCCACGGTGGCCGACTCTATCTAGCCAAAGATTCGAGAATGAGTGAAGATGTATTCAAGGCCGCTTATCCAAATTGGGAACGTTTTGTGGAGATAAAAAAGACCCTTGATCCAAGCAATACTTTTGTTTCCCACCAGTCGATGCGATTGGGATTGACGCAGTAGAAATCAATCTAAGGAAAAATAAAACAAATAGATAATGAAAATTCTGATTATTGGTGCCACTTCAGCAATAGCAAAAGCGTCGGCGCGCTTGTATGCAGCACGCAAAGCACAATTATTTCTTATTGCTCGAAATGAAGAGTTATTGATTGAGCTCAAAGAAGATTTAATGATCCGTGGCGCGCATTCCGTTGCTTATTATGTGCTTGATTTGAGCAATCAAAAAAATCACGGCGAAGCTCTCGAGCAAGCCAGGCAATCATTAGAAGAAATTGACATTGCGTTGCTTTGTCATGGGTCACTGCCAGATCAAGAAACTTGCGAAAATGATTACAACAGAGCCAAAGAAGAAATCAATGTTAATGGTCTTAGTATAATCTCACTCTGCACTGAACTATCAAAAGTGTTTAAGGCGCAACAAAGCGGCGTACTCGCAGCAATTACCTCTGTCGCAGGTGATAGAGGCCGCCAGCCTAACTTTATCTATGGTGCCGCAAAATCGATGGTTTCGACTTATCTTCAAGGACTAAGAGGTAAACTACTAGCCCATAAAGTCCACGTAATCGATATCAAGCCAGGCTTGGTTGACTCTCCAATGACCTCAAAGTTTGACAAAGGTCTCTTATGGTCAACCCCTGAATTGGTGGCGAATAGGATTGTGCGCGGTATCGATCGAAAAAATCATACGGTATATGTTCCTGGCTACTGGCGTATAATTATGGCGACTGTATGTTTGATTCCCGAATTCATATTTAAGCGATTAAAGATCTAGATAGTTGACGAGCTCAAATCCCCATCTTCCACTGTTTGTTGATCTCGACGGCACATTAATCAAGACAGATTTAATATTCGAGTCGTTATTACTCCTTTTAAAGAAGAATTTTTTCTATTTATTTGCAATTCCGCTTTGGCTTTTAAAAGGAAGAGCTCATCTAAAATTTCAATTGGCGAAGCGGGTAGTTGTGCCTGCAGATCGACTTCCGATAAATGAAGAATTTCAAAAGTTTTTGGAACAAGAAAAAGCCCATGGCAGAAAACTTGTGCTTATCTCCGCATCAAACCAGATTGCTGTAGAAAGTATTAGCCGGCGCTGGGATTTATTCGACGAGGTTTTCGGTAGCGATGAATGTATAAACCTGAAATCCAGACACAAGCTAAAAAAAATTAAAGAAATAAATTCTGACGAAGCATTTTCTTATGCTGGAAATTCTGCTGATGACTTACCAATATGGAAAGAAAGTGCCGAGGCGCTTCTAGTTAACTGTGGAGATAATCTGGCAAAGAAAGTTGAAAATAAAAAATTAACACGCTTCGATTTACCTTACTCAAGAACGCTAAAGCTTCTAGAAGCTATGCGCCCCCATCAATGGCTCAAGAATCTTCTGGTTTTTTTGCCTTTGGTCTTGTCTCACCAAGTTAATGATTTTGACCTATTGCTTCTTTCAACCACTGCTTATGTAAGTTTTTGTTTGTGTGCGTCTAGTGTCTATCTCCTTAACGATATGCTGGATTTGCTCAGTGACAGACAACATCGATCGAAACGTCATCGAGCTCTTGCGTCAGGTGAGCTTCCACTAGTGGTCGGGTTTATTGCTGCCCCGCTTCTCTTTTTGGGAGGATTTCTTATCGCCTTCAAACTTCCATTCTTATTTTTGTTGGCGCTGTTAAGCTATGGAGTCTTAACTTCTTTATACAGTTTTTACCTGAAACGCTTATTTCTGCTGGATGCCGTTACTCTAGCTATGCTTTATACCCTCAGAATAATAGCAGGTGCTGCAGCAATTACTGTTCAAGCTACAGGTTGGCTAGTGGCGTTTTCTTTATTCTTGTTTTTTGGCTTGGCCCTAGTTAAACGAGTAACGGAATTGTTAAATCTAGTTGCAGAGAGTAAAGATAGGATCGAAGGGAGGGCCTATCATGATGTGCATACGCCGTTGCTTTCAAGAATAGGTATAGGCTCCAGCGGATTTGCTATAGCAGTTTTTATGCTTTATATAACTTCGCCAGAAACAACCCAGCTCTACAGTTCACCTCTCGTACTATGGTTAATTTGCCCGCTATTTATGGTGTTGCTGGTTCGTATCTGGCATTTCGCTAATGAGGGAAAACTCGAGGAAGACCCAGTGTTGTTTGCCTTAACAGATAGAATAGGACAAGTAATTGCACTGGTATGCGGACTGCTGATTTGGATCGCGGCTTAAACACCTTTCCCTAAAATTCCAGCATGGAAATGTAAGTGCTTCTCAATAAAGCTCGAGATAAAAAAATAGCTGTGGTCATAACCATCGATCTGGCTATAACGAAGGGGATAACCCGTCCGGTTAGCTACTTCTACCAATAGCGAAGGCTTTAGTTGTTCCTCTAGAAATTGGTCTGCTGACCCTTGATCTACCAACATCGGAATTGGTTGGATTGCTTTTTTCATGAGCTCGACCGAATCGTAGTCAGCCCATTTGCTCTTATCATCACCGAGGTAGTTCTTAAAAGCCTTGACTCCCCAAGGGCAATTCATTGGAGAAACAATGGGCGCGAAGGCTGATGCGCACTTGTATTTGTTAGGATTTTTTAATGCAATTGATATCGCTCCATGACCTCCCATTGAATGACCCATTATCGATTGAAGTTTTCCATCTGCAGGAAATTCTCCATTTATGATTGAAGGTAGTTCTTCAACTACATAGTCATACATCTGATAATGTTTTTTCCAAGGCTCTTGAGTTGCGTTTAGATAAAAGCCTGCGCCTAGACCAAAATCATAAGCAGCATCTGCATCATCCGGCACTCCTTCTCCGCGGGGACTGGTATCTGGAGTGACGATGATCACGCCAAGCTCCGAAGCCAGTTTCTGAGCACCCGCTTTTTGGACAAAGTTTTCATCAGTGCAAGTTAAACCTGACAACCAATAGATTACTGGTAATTTTACGTCAGCACCGTTGGGCACTTGCTCTGGCAGAAATACTGAGAAAGTCATTTCGCAGATGACAGTAGAGGAAAAATGTTTACATCGAATCTGAGTGCCACCAAAGCATTTGTTGCGCGCTATCTCTTCCATTCGATCCTTATTCCTATGTGCATTAACTTAAAAATTTGAATTAAACCAAGGGTAATTCAATTCGCCTGCCAGATGCAGCACTTCGATGTACCGCCTCGGTCCACTCCATATATTGAACACCAGTAGCAAAACTGTTTAGTGAAATTTCTTCTCTGCCTAAGATTGCGTTGATGAACTCTTCTTCGACACGATAATAGGCCTGTTCTTGGACAGGATTGGGGAACGCTGATAACTCATTATCATCACGCCTTCCAACAAATACATTTTGTCTGTTATCAACAAAAATCGTGCCGTCACTACCATGTATCCAGGTTTGATTGCCACTTGAGAGGCCCGTAGTTTCGCTAAAACGCATGTGAACTTGCGCGTTATTAGCGAGCTCATAGATGACATCAACATGGTCGGGAATTTCTACATCAACACTTTGGCCATCACGATCTAAACGTTTTGCCACATGCGTTTTTGTTTGTGCCATGACCTGACTACCCGGGCCTAGCCAACGCATAATCGATTCATAAGTTGAGCCTAGGTTTAGTGCGTTTACGCCACTAAATTCCACATCATGTCGCCAATCCAGCTCAGCTGGATTTTCAACAAAGGTTCTCCTTAACCGCTGTATCTCAACTGAAAGAACGTCACCTAAATAACTCTCCGAGACTAAGCGCTGCACCACATTGTCTATCACATAACTCGTGGAAGTTGGCACCAATTGAGATATCAAATTAGGATAGCGAAGAGAAGCTGCCAACATTTCCCGAGCTTCTTCAGTGTTATTTGCCATACGCGCCTGACACATGACATGTTTTCCACTTTCAAGAGTCGCCAGTGTAAGATCTCGATGCATGTAGGGCCAAGTGCCAATAAGCACCGCATCTATCTCTTCGTCAGCCAGCAATTCTTGCCAGGAACCGTAAGCTTTAGGAATACCAAACTCTGAGGCAACTCGCTGGCTCGATTGCAGAGTCCTGTTTGCTACTGCTGCAACTTCGCACTCGGCAATGGCTCGAAATCCTGCTAGCTGAACATTCCGCACATTGGCACCAGCCCCTATGATACCAACTCTTATTTTTCTGCCAATGACAGAATTCTGGGCTGTTAACGACCTTGACGTGAATGATGCAACCAAAGGAATCGCTGCAGATTTCAAAACTGTGCGCCGTTTTATCTTGTTGGTTTTGTTTATTTCCGAGGTTTTAGATTTTTTTCCTGACATAAACGTGCTACCTATTTTTTGTCACTAAATATTCACTGCAGTAATTACTTCTGGATCATGAAGCTCTCTTCAATAGGATTCCATTTGCTGGGCTTATCTATTTTCGTGATTGTCATTGGCGTCGATACTTTAGGGTCCAACAAAGATTCAAATTGTTCGACGTCTTGGACTCTCGGGTCCAACCATTTTTCAATCAAGTCTGAATCTTCAAAATCCAACATCAATGGTATCGATTTGGGGTGAATTTCGTTCCATTGAGGGACTAAGGGTGGCAGAGTGATTATCGACGCCGAATATATTATTTCTCCAGTTTCTCGACTCAAATATTCTTTATATAAACCACCAAAGGCGATCGCTGAATTTTCTAACTCGATCTTGTGATATGTTTTTTTGTCTCCAAAACCTTCGACAAACGCAGAAGCGGGAATAAGACAACGAGACTCCCGAAATGGTTTATAGGCAATTGCCCGCTTGTTAAATAATTTGTCTGATCTCGAGTTAAAGCTGGCGTACTTGTAGTTGGGTTTGAGCGATTCCTTATCGAGAAACAACCACCAAGTCGCCTCTGATATTTTGCGCGCACCTGCTTCGTTGTGAATGATCACAATTTTGTCCCCAGGCGCTATGTCATGACTTGCATGATTAGCATATATAGTGACTCCAAGAGTTTCACACAGACGTTGAATTTCTGGGCTATTGATTAGATTGAATCGTCCGCACACTGCCTGTAGTCTCAGTACTTGACACTTAATTTATAAAAAAAGAATGAAGGTGCTTCCATGTCTCGCGTTACTAATTTCTTAATCTTTCTGCTCTTCTTATCATTTTCAAGTCTTAGCCTGGGCCAGAACAGAACAAGCTCCGAAGCCCAAACCTGCGAAGACTTAGCTTATTTAGGCAATCTTACCATTACCTTGGCACAGATAAGAGACAACGACCAGTCAGACAATGACTATTGCTATGTGCGAGGGATTATCTCTCCAGCTATCCATTTTCATGCGCAATTGCCTTTACCTGAAAATTGGAATGGAAGGTTTCTACAATGGGGCGATGGCGGTAAAGACGGCGACTTAGACTACGCTAATCACCGGGTCGCCGAGGGTTATGCAGTAACTAATTCCAACTTAGGCCACGACAATGGTGTTGAGCCTGGTGCATCTTTTGCATTTAACAATCGCCAGGCAGAGATTGATTTTGGCTATCGTGCAGTGCACCTAACCGTAATGGCTGGCAAACGATTGGTTAATGAATATTACAATCGCAGTCCAGATTTTTCCTATTTTGAAGGCTGCTCTCAAGGCGGACGTCAAGGTCTCATGGAGGCACAACGATATCCCAATGATTTTGATGGCATAGTCGCTGGCGCGCCAGCCTTTGCCTACCAGGCGTTAAATGCCTCCGGTATCTGGAATCTACAACGAATGTATAGCAACAATCTTGCCGGGAACTTAGCAGTAGATACCAACGGCAATGGCAGCTTTGATAGTTTGAATCTAATCGATGTTTTACACGAACAAGTGTTGGGCAAATGCGATGCTATCGATGGTATTAGCGATGGCGTAATCGATAACCCCATGAGCTGCAATTTCGACCCAACGCTGGATCTGTCAGATCTCATGTGTCCGTCAGGCAATAATTCAGATCAATGTTTTACTAGCGCCCAACTTCAGACCATTATCGATTTTTATAGCGGCCCGCAGGATGATGCCGGAAGGCAGGTATACCCTGGGAAAGCATTTGGATCCGAACCCCGATGGACGGGCTTCTATGTTCCCCACGAAGGCAACAATATGGGGCCATCAAAATTAGTCGGTGTCGCGGGTGATCACATGAACTATCTGTTTTATGAAGATGATCCAGGAGTAACTATTCCTAATGTAAAGGACTACGACTACGAAGCAAAGACCGACGGAGTTTTTCCCGAATTCCACTGGAAGGATTACGACATTAATGATTTTTACTCTGGCAAAGGCGACTTAATGATGTCGATTACTGATGCTGCTGATCCTGATCTGAGCCAGTTCCTTAAAGATCGTGGCGGCAAGCTAATTGTTTATCATGGCTGGGTAGATACGTTAATCGTGGCAGAAGATACATTGGACTACTTCAATGAAATGGTTAACGCGACTTTTGATGGCAATCTAACTCAGGCCAGCGAGGCTAGCCGATTGTTTATGGCGCCGGGAATGGGTCATTGTCGGGGAGGACCGGGACCGGATAATTGGGACAAGCTCGCGCCACTTGTGGACTGGGTTGAAAATGGTATGGCGCCAGAATATGTCACTGCCGAGCACCGAACTGATGGCAAAGTGGATAATCAGCGTCCTGTGTGCGCGTATCCGCAGCGAGCACACTACATTGGTCCAGCAAATGGTGCGAACAATCCTGACAATTGGTTCGTCGAAAACTTTCAGTGTCGCTAACTAATCGTTCACACCTCCACTAACTGACTGAATATAGTCGAAGTTTTAGCCGCGCGATTGCAATATCGCGCGGTTTACTGTTAGCTTTCACAATAGAATTCTCAAATAACTAAAGCCATGAGGTAATTATGAAACTCGGCCTTAAAATCCCACTTATTTTAGTTACTGGCATCCTATTTTTCTCATCAGCCATTCAAGCACAAGAAGTTTTTCGAGCACGACTCTCACCGATGCCGACTACTCCTCAGACCGTAACTACCATTCTCGGTGAAGGCGAAGTTATTTTAACGCTTAGCGGAAATTCACTCAGTGTTGAAGGAAATTTTACTGGCATGAGCTCAGTAGCCACTGGCGCCCATATTCACAATGGACCACCTGCACAACCTGGACCTGTGATTCATACACTCGAAGTTTCTCAAGCGACCAATGGAAATGTTGGAGGTGAGTTAAGTCTTTCTGACGAACAAGTAGAAGCACTGCGCAATAACGAGTTTTATATTCAAATTCATAGCGAGAGCAACCCGCCGGGCGAATTACGGGGTTGGGTTTTTCTACGTAGCCAATTCGATAATCAGTAGTTACTGGGTTAAATAGAATGCAATTCAATATTGAAGTTAAAAAAAGACACCTGGGCTTTAGTTCACTTGCTATTTTCTCAACAATAGCGCTCAGCGCTTGCGGTGGAGAAACAACCACACCGGAGGCAGCCCTAGTTCCTGCCGAAATAGAAACTGCACTTAGTTTTGAACTACAGGCTGCTGAGGGTTCAGATCTTTTTGCCACCAATTGTGCAGCCTGCCATGGCGCTAACTTGGAAGGCACTACTCTCGGACCATTACTTTCCGGTTTCTCATTTGTGCAGCGCTGGGGAACTCAAACTCCTGCGCTACTGCTTGGAAACATCCAATCAAACATGCCGCCCGGCGGTAATGAAAATCTCAGTGACGCTGACTATTTGAGTATCGTGTCTCATATTCTTGATGCCAACGGTGTTGATTCAGTCCGTGATGCGCTTACTGCCCAAACAGATTTTACTATTGCCGATAATATCTCCCAGATTGTTGCACAACGGCAAAGAGCCGATCCGCCAGCGCCGCAAGGCTTAACCGTTGCTGGCAATACTGACGATTTTGTTGAGTTCGTTCCTCTCACTCAAGAGATGTTGCGAGACCCGGATCCCGCTGACTGGCCAATGCACCGACGAAATTTTTATGGCCATAGTTACAGCCCGCTGGATGAAATCAATACTGAGAACGTAAAAAGTCTATCGTTGGAATGGGTCTGGAACATGCATGAAGGTGATTCCGAACCCGCGCCTTTGGTTTATAATGGGATCATCTATCTCATCAACCCTGGAAACGTTATTCAGGCACTTGATGGTAAAACCGGTGAATTAATCTGGGAACATTGGAGTGGGCCAGCGAATCGTCAAGACATGCGCAACATTGCCATGTATGACGACAAGATTATTCAGGCAACCACTGATGCCAGACTAGTTGCCCTGGATGCACGCACAGGCGAACAGGTTTGGGAAACCCAAGTTGCAGACAACAGCAAAGGATTTTCCAACTCCTCTGGGCCAATCGTTGCAGATGGCAAAGTAATACAGGGATTAGCGGGTTGTGCACGCTACATTCCTGAAGATTGTTATGTTAGCGCCTACGATGCGGACAATGGCGAATTACTTTGGCAATTCGAAACAATTGCGGAAATGGGCCAACCAGGCGGTGACACCTGGGGCGGCCTTGATGATGTATTCCGAGCCGGCGGTGAAACGTGGATAACAGGCAGTTATGACCCTGACTTGAACTTAACTTACTGGGGAACAGCACAACAGAAACCCTGGGTCCCAGTCTCAAGACACATGTCAATTTTCGATGTGGGCTTGTACACCAATTCTACAATTGCTGTGAACACAAACAGCGGTGAATTGGATTGGTTTTTCCAACACGTACCAGCCGAAGCGCTCGATCTAGATGAAGTGTTTGAACGGGTCTTAGTTAATCGTGGTGATAACAAGTTTGTTTACTCCCTCGGAAAATACGGAATTCTTTGGAAGAATGATCGCGTAACTGGCGAATTCGAAGGCTATGTGGAAACAGTTTTTCAAAATGCTTTCACCGATATTAACGCCGAAACTGGCGAAGTCACCTATCGAGAAGATATTCAGAATGCACAATTGAATGAATGGACTTCGGCTTGTCCGAGCAGCGCTGGTGGAAAAGATTGGCATTCCATGACTTATCATCCGCCTTCTGGATTAATGATTGCGCCGTTAAGTCAAACCTGTCTAGAAAATGCTGCCAGAGAAGTTGCATTAGTCCAAGGCGGCGGCGGATTGGCAGCGAGCCGCAAATTTTTTGAAATGCCTGGCACCGATGGCAACTTGGGTAAAGTTGGCGCTTACCATGTAGACAGTATGGAGGAAGCTTGGAGTCATCAACAACGAGCATCTCTCCACACCGGCACAATTTCAACAGCGGGCGACTTAGTGTTCGTCGGAGATCTTGACCGCCGCTTTAAGGCCTTAGATGTCAATACCGGGGAAATTCTGTGGCAGACTCGACTGGGCACTTCTGTGCAAGGCCATCCGGTCTCTTTCGCTATTGATGGTAAACAATATATTGCCGTAACGAGTGCTCTCGGGGGGACTAGTCCCCGTGCTGTTCCTGGTGTGATCGCAACAGAGATAACCTACCCAAGATGGGGCAACGCTATCTATGTATTCTCTTTACCTGAAGAATAACAACTAATTAAACTTCTCTGATCGGGTTTAAAATTATGAAAACAATAAAATTATCTTTAGGAGTTTCAGCGCTTTCTTTATTGGTTGCGTGTGGTAGCGAAACGGGCGACAGCTCTGGAGCAGGGTCTGAAATAGAGGCTATAGCTGAAGTAGTGCCGAGTATCACTTTTTCTAGTCAGGCTGATATTGGCGCACAGGCTTATGCAACGAATTGCGCCGCTTGTCACGGTGCTGAAAGACAGGGCAGCGCTCTCGGGCCAATGCTAAGCGGCGGCGGCTTCGTTAATAGCTGGGGGCGACAGTCGCCAAGCAACTTTTTCATCTACCTAAAAGCGAATATGCCTCCCGGCGGCAATCAGAATATGACCGATGACGATTATATCAATATCATAGCTCACATTATGCAAGGCATTGGTGTACCAGATTCGAATCCAGTCATAGCGGCCAATGCTGAATATCCCATGGCAATCAATGTTCCCGATGTCGGCGCGGCCATAGCGCAACAAGCTAGTGAGCCGGTGCGCCCTTTAGGTGTAGTTCAAGCAGGCACCGTAGAAAACTACATACCAATCACCGATGCGATGTTGGAAGATCCTTCTCCTAATGATTGGCCCATGATACGCCGCACGTATGATGCAAATAGTTATAGTCCACTGGATGAAATTAATTCTGACAACGTCGATGATCTCCAACTCGAATGGGTATGGAGCATGCATGATGGCGACTCTGAGCCTTCGCCTCTTGTCTACAATGGCATAATTTATCTCATTAATACCAGCAACATAATTCAAGCTCTGGATGGCAAAACCGGTGAGTTGATTTGGGAACACCATGCAGGTCCATTCGATAGCGAAGACATGCGCAATATCGCTATCTATAACGACAAGATAATTCATGCCACTACTGATGCCCGATTACTTGCCCTTAACGCACGAACGGGTGAACAGGTTTGGGAAACTGTGGTAGCCGACAATAGTAGAGGGTTTGAAAATTCTTCCGGCCCAATAGTAGCCGACGGCAAAGTCATTCTTGGACTGGCTGGCTGTTCTCGCTACATTGAAGACGATTGTTATATTAGTGCGCACGATGCCAATACCGGAGAATTGGCATGGCGTTTTAACACAGTCGCAGAATCCACCGAACCAGGTGGTGATACTTGGGGTGATATTGATGACCTATTCCGAGCTGGGGGAGAAACTTGGATTACTGGTAGCTACGATCCCGAATTAAAACTAACTTATTGGGGAACAGCACAACAAAAACCTTGGATGCCTGCCTCACGCAGTCTTAGCATTTACGATAGCGGTTTATTCACCAACTCAACGGTTGCAGTTGACGTAGATAATGGTGAGCTAGACTGGTTCTTCCAACACGTACCAGCAGAGGCCCTAGATCTTGACGAAGTATTCGAACGCGTACTCATCAACAGAGGCGACGACAAACTGGTTTTCTCAATCGGTAAGCACGGCATACTTTGGAAACATGATCGTGTCAGTGGTCAATTTATCGCACACAAAGAAACTATTTTTCAAAACGCCTTTACTGATATTGATTCGGATACGGGTGAAGTAACTTATCGTCAAGACATTCAGAATGCGCAAATAGATCAATGGATTTCTGTCTGCCCTTCTACTGCCGGTGGCAAGGACTGGCACTCCATGACGTACCATGAGCCGACTGCCTCTCTAATTATTCCTTTGAGTCAATCTTGTTTAGAAATTGCAGCTCGAGAAGTCCCACTAGTGCATGGTGCTGGCGGCACTGCTGCCAACCGAAGGTGGTTTGAGATGCCCGGTTCTGATGGCAACATGGGTAAAATCTCTTCCTTTAATGTTGATACACTGGAAGAGAACTGGAGCTACCAGCAAAGAGCTGCATTCTTAACTGGCACTATGTCTACTGCAGGCAATCTTGTATTTGTTGGGGATCTGGATAGAAATTTTCGCGCTTTTGATGCCACGAATGGTGAAATTCTTTGGGAAACGCGTTTAGGAACTTCAGTTCAGGGCCATCCTGTAACTTTCGCTATCGATGGCAAGCAATACATTGGCGTAACCTCTGCTTTGGGTGCTCGAGGCGTAAGTCCTAGAACAGTACCAAGAGTAATTGCGCCTGATGTTCGACATCCAAGCAATGGAAACGCGCTTTACGTTTTTAGTTTAAAAGACTAGTTTTCTAAAAGCGCCTCTCGAGGTTAGGCTCATCGATCGCATCTTTGTGCTTGGAATATTATAGTTAAGACATAGGAGGTTTCATGGCTAAACGCTATGAAGAATTGTCTGACGACCATATTGAATTTATAAATCATCAGAAGATTTCCTATGTTGGGACTGCCGCTAATGATGGCACTATCAATGTATCACCCATGGGTTTCAATTCTTCGCGAGTGTTGTCCCCTAATCGTATTATGTGGATGAATATTACCGGCAGCAGCAATGAGACTACTGCCCATCTATCCCAGAATAACCGCATGACCATGACGTTCTGCGCCTTCGATAGGTCAGCAAAAATATTGCGGCTTTATGGGAAAGCAGAAGCTATACATCCTCGAGGTGATTGGTGGACTGAGCTAGGAAAATTGTTCAATCCACATCCTAGTGCCAGACAATACGTAGACTTTTCCATCGAGCTAATACAAACATCCTGTGGTTTCGGCGCTCCTTTTTATGATTTCACGGAAGAACGTGACAACATGGACAAATGGTTGGAGGTTAAAGGCAGAGACAACATCGAAGATTATTGGAAGGAAAAAAACCAGGTTAGTTTAGATGGGCTACCCACGCATATCATCCACGAGAAAGATGAAGACTGAGAGGCACTTGTATGACTGATGAATCAAACCCGGCTGAATCGATCAATGAACAAGCGCAAGCGGAAGAACAGAAAGAAAAACCAAACAATGTTGGTAAAATCGAGTGGCTGGATTTAACCGTCGCCGATGCCTCGAGAATTAAAGATTTCTATTGCTCAGTAGTAGGCTGGACTAGCACAGAACAGGACATGGGCACTTATAGCGATTACAACATCAATCTACCAGGCACGGTCAATACCATCGCAGGAATATGTCATGCCAAAGGCTCAAACGCTAATTTGCCAGCGCAATGGTTGGCGTATGTTCGGGTCGCTAGTGTCGCGGAAAGCGCTGAAAAATGCGAAAAATCAGGGGGCAAAGTGTTAGAAGGTCCCCGCCGTATGGGGAGTAAGCAATTTTGCGTGATTCAAGATCCTGCTGGAGCAGTTTTAGCTCTACTCTCTGAGGGCTAACTTTGAGCATACTAAATGGTCGGTGTCATTGTGGGTCCGTGAAGTTTGTATTGCGAGCACCAGAAGGTGTCCAAGGACTGCGCCGCTGTGATTGCTCGCTTTGTAAACGCAAAGGCGTGGTAATGGCCACTGCCAAACTAAATGAGCTAAGTATTATTGAAGGCGAAGAAAAGCTTAGCCTTTATCAGTGGAATACAAAAATTGCTAAACACTATTTTTGTTCTCATTGTGGAATCTATACTCACCACCAGCGGCGCGCCGCACCTGATGAGTATGGTTTTAATGTAGCATGTATCGAGGGGATAGAACTGTCCGATATCGGTGATGTTCTCATGATCGATGGCTCCACTATGACATTGATAGAAAATGCGTAGGCTTAGGAATTATCAAGCTGGCTTCCGGGCAACTATACTAGAGGGCGGCGAGTTAAAACCTGGCGATAATACTAACCTAGACTAGGTGTTTTTATGTTCAAACAGCTAAAACAAAATTTCGCGTTACGCCCAATTTGGATGAATGCCGTCATGGGCTTTTGTTTCTTCATGACTTTCATCTATCTACCTTGGGATATTTTTATAAAACCACTCGCCGAAGATCAGGAAGTTTGGTTTGGGGTCTTATTTTATGGTTGGTTAGCAAAACTGGGAGCTCTCCTACACTGGTTTGTTTACGGGGCCGGATTTTTCGGGTTGTGGAAAATGAAGTCTTGGCTGCATCCTTGGATAGAGCTTTACATACTTCAAGTTGCATATAGCATGTTGGTTTGGAATTTTATGGCAACTGAAGGGTCAGCACTCTGGAGCGGTATTGCTGTGGCTGCAATCTTCGCTTTTCTTGCTTATGGTTTTTATATGAAAAAAAATCTTTTCGACTTTCCCTAACTAAGACTAAAATTCTGCAATCTTCCAAGCCGTTAAAAGCTATCTGTTTCTGTTCAACTCTCCTGTCTGTTTAATTCTTTTATTAAAATCTGAGGGTTTTTGTAATAACTTTGGGACACTGAGGAAAATATTAGGGATGAAGCATGTTTAAAGCGAGAATCGTGTCAATTTTTGTAGGTTTCTGTCTATCTACAGGTGTCTTTGCTCAACTGCAAAGGCCCAATTTCATCGTGGTCATGGCAGACGATCTTGGATTTGGCGATCTCGGGATATACGGTTCCACATTAATCCAAACTCCAAATCTGGATCGTATGGCAGCGGAAGGAATTTATTTCGATTCTTTTTATGCCAGCGCTAATGTCTGTACTGCTTCTCGAGGAGGCCTGCTTACTGGTCGTTATCCAGTGCGATTGGATTTAGTTACTGATGTTGCTCGCCCAACGAATGAAATCCACTTGGCAGAATCTGAAATCACCATTGCTGAAGCGCTGAGAGAAGAAGGCTATAAAACCGCACTGTTTGGAAAATGGCATTTGGGTTCTCGCCTGGAATGGTACCCATTGAACCATGGATTCGATGAATTTTATGGCGTCCTCCACAGTAACGATATGCCTGATTTTGTGTTGTACCAGGATGCTCAAGTCATCGAGAACCCTGTCGATCAAACAACACTGACACAAAGATACACCGCTGAATCACTGCGCTTTATTGAAGAAAACCAGAACCATCCTTTCTTCCTCTATCTCCCTCACAGTTTTCCCCATGTACCTCTATTCGTCTCCGACGAGTTTGAAAACCAGTCCGAAGCAGGTCTATACGGTGATGTTGTTGAAACTATCGACTGGAGTATGGGAGAGATTTTCGACAAACTAAAAGAATTAGAAATCGATGAACAAACGATGGTGATATTCACTTCTGACAATGGCCCTTGGTTTGAAGGTAGCTCCGGTCAGTTCCGTAATCGCAAAGGCAGTTCTTGGGAAGGTGGTCTGCGAGTACCTTTTATCGCAAGGTGGCCGGGCGTAATTCCTATAGGTAGCCATTCCAGCGAAGCGGCAATGAATATTGATATTCTTCCAACGTTGCTCGATTTTGCCGATGTTCCTCTACCGGATGAGCGCACAATAGATGGAGCAAGTATCCGAGGAATCTTAAGCAAGAATGAGAAAACACCTCACGAAAAGCTCTACCTTTTTAATAACGATCGAATTGCAGGAGTCCGCAGTGGTAATTGGAAACTCGTACTTGAAAGTTGGTATCGCGGGGCACTTCCAAGTTTTGATAATCCTAATTCCTACTATGGCCCCGAAGGTCTTCTATTCGATCTAGAAAAAGACCCTGGTGAAACATACAGCTATACTCGCGAAAATCCTGACGTAGTTGAGAAATTGCGAAACTATTTAATTCAAGGACAAAAAGAATTGGAATCTTTTGTTCTCCCTGACATGTGGAACCGACTCTAAGTCAACAACGAGAATCCCGAATGAAGACTATAAAAGGACCTGCAATATTCTTAGCGCAATTTGCAGCAAATGAATCACCATTTAATTCTTTAAATGATATTGGACACTGGGCTGCCAAACTCGGGTTCAAAGGCGTCCAGATTCCAAGCTGGGATGCGCGACTATTTGACTTAAAGCAAGCGGCGGAGAGCCAAGGTTATTGCGACGAAGTGAGGGGCACTCTGGCTGAACATGGTATTGAAATTACTGAGCTATCCACGCATTTGCAGGGCCAGCTAGTCGCCGTGCATCCTGCCTACGATGAAATGTTTGATGGCTTCGCCGCACCGGAAGTTCAAGGCGACCCTACTGCGCGGCAGGCCTGGGCAGTCGAACAAATGTTATTAGCTGCTAAGGCCTCACACAACCTTGGCCTTACTGCGCATGCTAGCTTTCCGGGCGCTCTGGCATGGCCCTATTTTTATCCCTGGCCGCAGCGTCCAGCAGGCCTTGTGGAAGCGGCATTCGATGAACTCGCTAAACGCTGGCATCCGATCTTAGACGCCTTCGATGAATCTGGAGTAGATATTGGTTTTGAGATTCATCCTGGCGAGGATCTGCACGACGGCATTACTTTCGAAATGTTTTTAGAGCGCGTTAACAATCACCCTCGTTGTAATATTCTTTTCGATCCGAGTCATCTTATCCTGCAGCAATTAGACTACCTTGCCTTTATGGATGAATATAAAGAACGCATAAGACTCGTTCACATAAAAGATGCAGAGTTTAATCCTACTGCCAAACAAGGCGCTTACGGTGGCTATCAATCCTGGATTGACCGGGCTGGCCGCTTTAGATCTTTGGGTGACGGACAGGTCGATTTCAGGGGAATCTTTTCTAAACTCAGCGCCAATGATTTTGATGGCTGGGCAGTACTTGAGTGGGAGTGCTGTCTCAAACATCAGGAAGACGGTGCGCGTGAAGGCGCAGAATTTATACGCGACCATATTATACATGTCACGGATAAAGCCTTTGATGACTTTGCTGATTCCGGTGTAAACGAAGCAATCAATAGAAAAATTTTAGGCCTCAGTTAGTTATACTGTATCGAGAAATTTTTGAAGAAATAATACGGCTAATCTAGGGAACAAGACTAAGCATGCAAAAGATCAAACTAGGCATGGTAGGCGGAGGTAAAGATGCCTTTATCGGAAGCGTCCATAGAATGGCCGCTAGATTAGATGATCGATATGATCTCGTCGCCGGAGCGTTAAGTAGCAGTCCGATCAAAGCTAGCGAATCAGCTGTCGAGATCGGCATAGATAAAAAACGTAGTTACACCTCCTACCAAGAGATGGCCAAAAAAGAAGGAAAGCTAGCAGATGGTATAGATGCTGTTGCTATCGTAACTCCGAATCATTTGCATGCAGATGTTGCTAAAGAGTTCCTTGAGGCCGGCATTCATGTTATTTGCGACAAACCCTTAACAGCAAAATTAAGTGATGCTGAAGAACTCGCTACTTTGGTGAAGGAGTCGGGGTTAGTTTTCGCGATAACTTACAACTACAGTGGCTATCCAATGGTCCGACAAGCCAAAGAGATGATAGCAAAAGGCGAAATTGGCACTGTGCGCTTGGTGCAGTCGGAATACGCGCAAGATTGGTTAGCAACAAATATTGAACAAAATGGCCAAAAGCAGGCTACTTGGCGAACAGACCCAAATCAAGCCGGAGCGGGCGGTGCAATTGGCGATATTGGCACTCATGCATATCACCTCGCCGAGTTTATTACAGGCTTGGAGGCTAGCTCTTTACTGGCAGATTTGGACTCATTCGTATCCGGTAGGTCGCTCGATGATAATGCCAATATACTTCTGCATTACAAAAATGGCGCCAAGGGCATGCTCTGGGTGAGCCAAATCGCCAGCGGCAAAGAGAACGGCCTAAATATCCGCATTTTTGGCGATAAGGGTGGGCTCGAATGGTCGCAAGAAGATCCTAATTACCTTCAGCACACTACCCTGGGTAAGCCGAAACAAATACTCACGCGCGCTGGTTCAACTTCTGGAGAGCTCGCGAATGCGGCCTCCCGCATCCCGAGTGGCCACCCAGAAGGATTTATTGAAGGTTTCGCCAACATCTATCGGGAAACGGCAGATTTGATACTGGCTCATAACAACAAAACAGAATTTACTAACCTTGTTCCGACAGTTGATGATGGATTGCGGGGCATGCGTTTTATCGATAAAGCTGTCGCTTCGAATCAAGCCGGCTCAATCTGGCAAAGCTTGGACCACTAACCCTATATACCGGGACTGTTACCAATCAAAGTGTTCAGCTACACTGTTTTTCTGCACCAGGAGAAGAATAATGAATGATCAAGTCCAATCCCGTCGTCAATTTTTACAACAAGCAGCCATTACTAGCGCAATGGCTGCTACTCCATTCTCAGTTGCTCTAGCTCAGAGTCGCCGAGTAGACAGGATAGGTTTACAGCTTTACACATTGCGCGCTGAAATGGCCCAGGATTTTGAAGGTACTTTAGAGAAGCTCGCAGAGCTCGGTTTTAAAGAAATGCAGTTTGCTGGCTATCACGGGAGGCCCATCGCAGAAGTCCGTCGGGTATTAGATCGCCTAGGTTTATCATCCCCCGCTGCTCACGTCGGTCTCAACTTGTTCAGAGAAGACGTAGACAAACAAATTGATATTGCTGGTGAACTTGGCCAGAAATATATGGTGGTCCCCTCTTTACCCGGAGACGAGCGGACACTTGCTCATTATGAAAGACATGCCGAAGCGCTAAACGACTATGGACAACGCTGTAAAGACGCCGGAATAACTATTGGTTATCACAATCATAGTTTTGAGTTTGAAACACAAGGCAATAAAATTGGCTACGACTATTTATTGACTTTGACCGACCCCGATCTTGTAGTTTTTGAATTAGATCTTTATTGGGCGGTCAATGCTGGAGCAGACCCCATTGTCATCTTTAATGAAAATCCAGGTCGCTTCCCGATGGTTCATGTCAAAGATCAAAACGCAGCAGGTCAGATGGTGGATGTTGGCCGTGGCATAATCGACTTCGCTGCAATTTTTACCCATTCTGATACTGCTGGCATCGAACATTATTTCATTGAGCATGACGCTCCTGATGATGGTATTAGTTCCGTTGCTTACAGTTTTAACGCCGTAAACAGCATTCGTTTTTAAGAAACCAGATCATCATGGCTGAGCAAATTTACGATGTTATTATAGTTGGCTCTGGGGCCGGTGGTGGCATGGCTACCCACCAACTTGCTAATGCAGGTCTTAAAGTTGCACTAATTGAAGCTGGTGATTTTTACGACCCTGCCGATGAAGAGCAACGCACTCAACTTCGTTACCCCTGGGAATCCCCTCGTCGCGGTGCCAGTACCCAAAGACGCCCATTCGGTGACTACAATTCCTGCATCGGTGGGTGGGAGTTAGATGGAGAGCCCTATACGCAAAAAGGCGAGACAGATTTCATGTGGTGGCGAGGCCGTATGCTTGGTGGTCGCACCAATCACTGGGGCCGAATTTCTCTCAGGTTTGGCCCATTAGATTTTGGACGCAGAGACATTGATGGTCTTGGTGACAATTGGCCAATAGGTTACGGAGACATAAAACCCTATTATGATAAAGTTGATAAGCTAATCGGTGTTTTTGGCAGCAATGAAGGGCTCTACAACGACCCAGATGGCTATTTTTTACCTGCACCAAAACCTCGATTACATGAGCTTTATTATATTGATGGTGCTCGTAAATCTAATGTACCAGTAATTCCTGCGCGCAAATCTATACTCACAAAACGTATTAATCATGAAAGAGGCCTTTGCTTCTATTGCGGCCAGTGCAGTCGGGCCTGTGGAGTTCATGCAGATTTTTCATCAAGCACAGTGCTTATTTATCCTGCCCTTAATGGCGGCCAAGTGGACTTGTTCACAAATTCAATGGTTCGCGAAGTCACCACAGATCGGGAAGGCAGAGCCACTGGTGTTAGCTACATCGATAAAAAGAATCATCAAGATTTACAACTGCGAGGTCGGTCCGTGATTTTAGCAGCTTCGGCTTGCAGCAGCGCTCGCATATTACTAAATTCAAGAAGCAGCCAACATGATAATGGCCTTGGCAATAGTAGTGATCATGTTGGTCGTTACTTGCATGATTCAACTGGCGCGAGTCGCGCGGCCTTCTTACCCGACCTAATGGATCGTGATATTTACAATGAAGATGGCGTGGGTGGAATGCATGTCTACACACCTTGGTGGTTGGAAGGCGCCAATCTGGATTTCTCTCGCGGCTACCATTTAGAGATCGGCGGTGGCATGAGCATGCCATCTTATGGCTTTGGCTTTGCTGCAAATCAATACAATGAATACTTGGGTAAACGGGTCGGCGGTTATGGAAATCAATTAAGAGATGATATTCGGCGATTCTATGGCGCTAGGCTTAGCATTGCTTGTCGTGGCGAGAGTGTTCCGCAATACAATAATCGATGCGAATTAGATCCTGTTGTTGTGGACGAATGGGGAATACCAGTGCTGCGCTTTGATTATCAATGGACCCAGCAGGAAATTAATCAGGCCCGACATATGCAAGACACAATGGAAGAGCTACTTGAAGCATCTGGCGGAGTCACGCTGGGCGATAAACCAGGTGCAGACCAAAATTACGGATTAACTAAACCAGGCGAAATTATTCACGAAGTAGGCACTACACGCATGGGTGTCGATGTAGGGACCAGTGTTACAAATGAGTTCGGTCAGTTACACGATGCCGAAAATGTTTTTGTGGTGGATGGTGGTACCTTTGTATCGCAAGCTGATAAAAATCCGACCTGGACTATATTGGCACTAGCCTGGCGAACTTCTGATTACATTGTTGAACAAATGCGACAAAGGAATATCTAGGCTCGAAAATGGACAGAAGAGAAACACTAAAATCCCTATTTTTGGCCCCATTGGCAGGTTCTGTAATCACCTCTACTGCTTGCAGTAGTATCAGTGGTAACACTCAGCCCCTAATTAGCTGGACTCCCCTTCCCACTAATTACTCCTATGGCCGAACCGAAATCGAAAGGCTCTCTGACCAAAAGCTATTTGCCGAAACCTACTTTCGGGAGCACGAGTTGGTAACCATAGCGGTCTTGTGCGACATAATCTTACCAAATGAAAACCCAAATGGCGGCGCTCTGGATGCTGGACTGCCTGACTTTGTTGAATTTATGGTAAAAGATCGAACACAATACAAGTTACCTGTTAGAGGAGGTATTGCTTGGCTAGATAATTATGCCATTGAGAATCATGGTGCAGATTTTATAAACATCAGTGAAAAACAACGCCTCAGTGTTTGTGATGACATCGCCTACGCAGATAATAGCAATCCTGATTTACAAACCGGGATCCGTTTTTTCTCGCTAATGCGAGACCTGACCTTGACAGGATACTACACCACGGAACGCGGACTGAAAGAACTAGGCTATATTGGAAATAGTCCAAATGTATGGGATGGCGTGCCTGATGAAGTGCTTAAGCGCCATGGCAAATCTTATGAACCAGAATGGCTAGCTAAGTGCGTCGATCAGACCAAAAGGGATGAAGTTGCCGAATGGGACGAGGATATGAACTTACTTGGCTAACCATCGGGAAAGCAAACTTGTAATGAGACTGATTATGAACAAACTTTTTTTACTACTTAGCTTCCTATCTGTATCTTCAGTTTCAAATGCTCAAACTGCGATTTTAGGCAATCCTGTTGGCCCTTTACCTGAAAAAATAACAGGTGTTATTGAAGGCTCACCCCCATCAGATGCAATAGTTTTATTCGATGGAGTAAATATGGATGCTTGGAAACATGTGGGGAGTGGCGAAGCATCGCAGTGGCATATCGATGATGGCGTGCTAACCGTAAATAATGGCAGCGGAACACTGGTTAGTAAACAATCCTTTGGCGACATTCAATTACATATCGAATGGCGACCAAGTGAAGAGATAATAGGCGAGGGCCAGAGCCGAGGTAACAGCGGCATCTTTATGCAGTCTTTGTTTGAAATTCAAATGCTGGACAGTTGGGAAAACCCTACTTATGTAAATGGCCAGGCTGGTTCTGTATATCACCAATACCCGCCATTGGTAAACGCTTCAAATCCCCCAGGAGAATGGCAAGCCTATGACATCATTTTCACCGCACCTATTTATGATCGCGATGGCACTCTACAAAGCCCTGCCTATGTGACATTAATTCATAATGGCGTGCTGGTGCAAAATCATACAGAAGTATTAGGTAGCACATTTCCTACCGTTCCTGAATACAAAGCGATCTGCGAGCCCTATGAAATTGGAGAAACTATGGATTGCACGGGCAAATTGCCATTGTTGCTGCAGGATCATGGTCAGGTAGTTTCATTTCGCAATATTTGGTTAAGAGAACTGTAAGCGGTTAAATACAGCCCAGCCTCTTTTATATAGTAACTAGAACAGCCTCTATTCCTGACCCTTGCTCTTTTTCGAACTGTGGCCATTTCTGATTATCTTTCACAATACAATTGAGCTCGTCTTTTCCCAGCGATGAATAATGCGTCTACTTTAAGTCGGCTTCATGGATAGCGCATAGACCAATTATTTCAAACAGTTAGCCCGCACTATGTAAGACTCTTAGCAATATAGTAAAGTATATTATTTACTATATTGCTAAATTTGGCTGAATCAGCCTTTACTCCAGCAATCAAGAAGAAACTAAGCTATTCATAGAACTAACTCTCGTGTCACTGTGTCTTGTGATTCACTATATATAGTGGTATCTTCTTCCTCGCAACACAGCATAATGGTCTAATGTCGTATTGCACTTACCTGAGGCACAGCCACACCACACCTTTCAAACTGTGTATCAGGCACTCCTTGGGTTTCCCGCCCTCTACCATTGCTGTAGAGGGCCGGGATACTCTCTGAAACTCTATCTTCCGCTTCCTTAATTTTCTTATCAATTCCACTGGGCATTTCTAACGCCTATGTTCTATGGAAACGTTACTTTCAAAGCAAGCGTAAGTTTTGTGTATTGCGAGCAGCGTCGAAGTCTCTATGCTGATTTTTCCCCATTTATAGCCGGGCATAAAAAAGGAAGGCAATTGCCTTCCTATTCGAATAATTTGTTTTGATTAACTAATAAATATTAAGAGCGATTTTCTAACTGCACCGCACGAGCCAAAATAGAATATTCTTGAACTTCGCCCTCAAGTTTCAAGGTTGATTGGGCGCCCGCATCTTGCGCAAAATGCTCAGCTTGTTCACCAGAAAGAGTATGTTGAGTCAGCTGTCCGTAAATGACTGAGCGCTGCATACTAGTTTCAATAGGAATAAAAAATCCATAATCTTCAAAAGTAACACGAGCGTAGGTATCACCATCGATCAAAATCATCCAACATCCTTTCGCCTGGCATACTTCAGTAACTTGTCCGGCAATTTTCACAAACCCTTCTTGGCCTTGGTCGAGTTTAACAATCGCTTGTTTCAGTGAAACCGGATCGCCAGCAGATGGCACTTCCCCACCAAAAGTTTGATCGGCCCTAAAGGTTTGATCTGCTTGCGCACTGAAAATAATGCTCACTATTGCGCAAATTATAAACCCTGTTCGCTTTTTCATTTCTATTCCCTCTTTTTCATATCTTTGTTGCTCATGGTCTTCTTTTACTCCCATCCTGCGAGAGTCACAAATACTACTGACTCTTGACTAGATTAAAGCAATCTAAAGAACGCCATAAGTTGTCCTTGTTCGGCTGGACCCAAAGTGGCATAAGTTTTTGGCGTCAGCATTTTATTAATCTATCGGATATAGTTTACCTTTTCCCTAAAATAAGTCACCTATCCACGTCTCTAATCTTTAACACTAATTCCGATTAGCTTGAGCCATATAAATCCTTAAACCTCTGCCTCTATAAAAACATTTTCTTTAAAATTTATCGAATTCAATGTGTTGCTAGAATAGTCTTGTTTTCAGGAGCAAATTGCACTGAGCTCAGCCGCGTCATATCATCAGGCTTCGGCCCGCCTTCGTCAGCGCTTAACCGACACCTAACAATAATAAGGAATAAGAATAATGATTGTTTATGGAGTAGCCTTACTTTCTGCATGCCTAATATTAGGTATGGTCATAGGCGAAGCACTTGGTGTAGCCCTCAACGTAGAAGCCAACGTGGGGGGTGTTGGTATCGCGATGCTATTTCTTGTTTTCGCGAGCAATTCCGAAAAATTCAAAACTCTCACGGAAGGTTCAGCCGGCAGCGGCATTAAGTTCTGGAGTGCGATGTATATTCCAATCGTCGTAGCAATGGCTGCTCGGCAAAACGTTGCTGCTGCTGTGGATGGTGGTTTACTAGCACTGTTAGCCGGTATTGCGGCGGTGGTAGTAAGTTTTGCCCTCGTTCCGATACTCAGCAAAATTGGTAATAGTCCCGCTACCGATGATCAAAAAGAACAGGGAGCAGCGTAATGGATATTATTGAAACTGTCTTTGTTCGAAATAATTTGGTCGTTGCTTTTGCTGTGGTTGGGGTAACGATTTGGATTTCTTATTTTCTAGCGGACAAACTCACCAATGGTCGAATTCATGGCTCTGCTATTGCTATCGCGTTGGGTTTGCTTGCAGCTTACTTCGGTGGAGTTGCCACCGGTGGCAATACCGGTGTAGCCGACGTCGCGCTACTCGGTGGGATCGGACTCATGGGCGGCGGGATGATGCGTGACTTCGCTATCGTGGCTACTGCTTTCGGCGTTCAATTGCGCGAACTTAAAAAAGCCGGTCTCGCCGGTGTGATTTCCATCTTTGCGGGGGTCATTGTATCTTTTATTGTCGGTGCTGTGATTGCCATACTTTTCGGCTATACCGACCCGGCAGCCATTACGACAATTGGGGCAGGTGCTGTAACCTATATCGTTGGCCCGGTTACCGGTGAGGCTATTGGCGCAAGTGATGCCGTAATCACCTTGAGTGTTGCAGCAGGACTGGTTAAATCCATCTTGGTTATGATCGGGACACCCTTGGTAGCTAAGCATATCGGTTTGGATAATCCGCAATCAGCTATGGTATTCGGCGGCTTAATGGGAACCACTAGTGGTGTTGCCGCTGGATTAGCAGCAACAGATCCCAAACTTGTTCCTTATGGTGCTATGACAGCTACTTTCTACACAGGTGTAGGATGTTTGTTAGGGCCATCTATTTTATTTTTTATCGTCAGCGCGTTTTATTAACAAATCAATCTCCATATAAAAAGAAGGACTACGGTACTAACAATGGCTGAATCACCTTTCCCCTACCTTCACAATGATAGTGAGCGTGTCGCTTTAGTTGAAGCTGACAACACTTACACTTACAGCGAAGTTAATTCTCGTGTCAATCGGTTTGCTACTGGGTTGCTCGGTAACAAAGATGACCTTCAAGAAGAGCGAATTGCTTTCTTTATGCCCGCTAGTCTTGATTATGTCACTACGATGCATGGTGTCTGGCGAGCCGGTGGTATTGCTGTTCCGCTGAACGTTGCTTCTGCAGTGTCTGAATTAGATCACTATCTTAGCTGTGCTAGCGTAACTCGCATGGTCGCCAATGCTGAGTATCAAGAATCACTTCGGGATTTATGTGCATCACTTAACATTGAACTGATGTCTGCCGAAGAGGTGTTAGCTGATGCGGCTGGACCTTTGCCAAAGTTAACGCCCGAACGCAGAGCAATGATGCTATTTACCTCAGGCACCACCAATAAACCCAAAGGCGTGGTTAGCACGCATAAGACTATTCACGCGCAAATAACGACGCTCATAGATGCCTGGGAATGGTCCGAAAACGATGCCATCCCCTTATTTTTACCTCTGCATCATATTCATGGAATCATCAACATCCTGAGTTGTGGCTTGTGGGCCGGAGCCACGGTTCACTTATTTGCCAAGTTTGACATTCCAAAAATTTCACACCAAATCGTTGCCGGCACCTACAACGTATTCATGGCGGTACCAACAATCTATGTAAAGCTAATTCAGTACTTCGACAGTATCGATCCCGCTGAAGTGCAAAAGATTTGCGACGGATTCAAAGACATGCGGCTTAACATCTCTGGATCTGCTGCCTGTCCAGTAAAACTCTTTAACCAGTGGAAGGGCCTAACTGGACAAGTTCTATTGGAACGCTATGGGATGACCGAAATAGGTATGGGTATCTCAAATCCTTATAACGGCGAGCGTCGAGCAGGGGCTGTAGGACAAGCATTACCAGGCGTCGATTGTGAATTATTTGATGAAAATGACAGCCTTATAACAGAAGAAGCCGTTGCTGGAGAAATTCGCATCAAAGGCGATAATGTTTTCCTGGAGTATTGGGACAACCCAACTGCTACTAAAGAAAGTTTTAAGGATAGTTGGTTTTGCACCGGCGATGTCGCAGTGCTTGAAGATGGCTATTACCGGATTATGGGTCGCTCATCCGTCGATATCATTAAATCCGGTGGCTATAAACTTTCTGCACTTGAGATCGAAGGCGTACTTCTTACCCATGATGATATCGAAGAAGTTGCCGTAATTGGCGTAGAAGACGATACCTGGGGCGAGGCAGTTACTGCATTTGTCGCTGTCAAAGCGGGTGCTTCCCTTGAGTATGAAGCTCTAAAAGAATGGTGTGATGGCAGGATGTCCTCCTACAAGATTCCAAAATCATTAATACTTATAGAGGCATTGCCCCGTAACGCAATGGGCAAGGTGACTAAACCAGTACTCAAGGAAATGCTCTAGGCTTTCCACCATTTGCCCGCGCCTCTTCATGTGGAAAGAAAGGTCCAGCTAATCACAGAGCTCTAGCCAGTTGGAACTGAGCTAGTGCGTTCCTGTGCTTAAAACTATAAAATACAAAACTGTTGTTAACCTGATGTTGAGTATCTTGTCCCGTTGAAAATAGAGTTTCTTGGAAAATCACTTTCCGGCCCCTTTACTGTTCCCTCCGGCATCGTCACTTGCTCCGCAAATATCATTCAGCGTTTCTTCAACCAAATCCCTGAAGTAGGCGTGTTAACAACCAAGAGTATTGGTCCAGAACCCAGACTTGGTTATAGAGAACCAGTTCTCTCCCAATTTGAGCCAGGCAGTTTCACTAATGCGGTCGGACTCACCAACCCAGGGGCTGATCGATCAGCTGAACTCTTAAAAGGTCTCGTGATACCTAAGGATCGCTTTTTGCTAATTTCAATCTTTGGTGGAAACGTCGAAGAATACGTCGAAGTGGCAAAGAAACTTGCTCTCTATGGAGACGGACTAGAACTGAATCTGTCCTGCCCTCATGCTAAAGGCTATGGTATGGCTATGGGACAGGATCCAGCGCTAGTGCGCGAAATAGTAGCTGCGGTAAAAACTGCAGTCGACGTCCCGATAATTCCTAAACTTACACCCAATGTACCAAATATCGATGAGATCGCCCAAGCCGCAGTAGCGGGTGGTGCCGATGGAATCTGTGCCATTAACACAACTAATCCAGAATGCTACGAAGCCCACGGTCACCCAATATTAAGCAACAAACTGGGAGGCGTCTCCGGGAAGGTTATATTACCCACTGCATTAAGATGCGTGCAGGAAATTCATAGTGCGGTAGATTGTCCGATTATTGGCTGTGGAGGAATTAGCAGTGCTGAGGATGTGAGAAGTTTTCAGGAAGCCGGCGCCTCAATTATTGGTATTGGCTCTGCTTTGGTTGGCATGACTACAGATGATATTGCTGACTATTTTAAAGTGCTAAGTAACGAGTTAGAGAATGGGACTGAGGAAAGTAGAGCCGAAACGTTAGTCCGCTATGATATTGATATGAACTTTAGGCCAGTGGCCCTTGTAAGCAATGAATACATAACAGATGACATATGCATTCTTACTTTCGATCGTAAAATTGAAATACATGCTGGACAGTTTGTTTTCCTTTGGATCCCTGGGTTGGGAGAAAAGCCATTCTCCGCATTGGTGGATGATCCATTTAAACTGGCAGTGATTAACCTCGGGGCATTTACCGAAAAGTGTATGGCATTGAAACCTGGCGTCGAAGCTTACGTAAGAGGCCCCTATGGCAGCCCCGTAAACCCACCAAAGAATTCTAAGATAATCGCGGTTGCAGGAGGCACTGGATTAGCTGCCGTCTACCAGTTAGCTCGCGACTTTGGCAACACTGAAATTTTCTTTGGCGCGCGTTCAAAAGAAAGACTTTATTTTGTAGATGAAGCTGCCAAAGTAGGTAATCTTCACCTTGCCACTGATGATGGTAGCTTTGGTCACCACGGCGTTATTACTGAATTATTAGAAGAATACTTGAAAAAAATGTCCGAAGAAGAATTAGCCGCGCTAATTTTTTATAACTGCGGCCCTGCTCCTATGGTTCGAGCAGCCGAATTACTCCAAAGAAAATATACTTCGCCAGAACAAATCTACAATTCCATCGACTATCATACAAAGTGTGGAGTCGGAATTTGTGGGGCATGCGATGCACCCGATGGCAGACGCCTTTGCGTGGATGGTCCCTTTCTTGATGCAGCTGATTCCTCTCAATAATCTCTCAGTCGAATAGATTAGTAGCCAATTTTTCAGTTAAGGGGATTCTTATACCAAATTTTCCTACTGCCTTCTTTGAGCTCAAAGCGAAAACTTTACTTCATAGACAAGTCTATTTGCTTGCATTAGCATCCAAAGCTAATAATTCAATAACAAAGCCATCAGAGTATTTCATATACTTGATTTATCCATAATTCTATTGAGGTTGCTATGAAGCGTCGTTCATTTCTTGCCGCCACTGCAGCTACAGCTGCATTTATTCCCAAGCTAACAAACGCGCAGGATCTATCTCCTGCCCAGCCCCGTGATTGGTCAGGTAATACGCCACTGCGTTATCCAGATCCAGATCTGGTGGCTTTGGACGCTCGCTTCCAACGATACATACTATTTAACACGCCCATACAAAGGCATCACGTTGGAACAATGTGGGCTGAAGGGCCCGCCTGGAATGGTGTTGGTCGATATGTAGTTTGGAGTGACATTCCCAACAATCGCCAGTTACGTTGGATTGAAGATGATGACCGCGTGTCTGAATTTAGGTACCCTTCCGGAAATAGCAACGGCAATACCTTCGATTTTCAAGGTCGACAAGTTTCTTGCGAACATGGCAATCGGCGCGTAGTTCGTTACGAATATGACGGCTCCCTCACAGTAATCGCCGATAGCTACGAAGGTAGCCCTTTAAACTCACCTAATGACGCAACCGTTCACCCCGATGGAAGTATTTGGTTTACGGATCCCCCTTATGGGATTCGCGGCGACTACGAAGGAAACAGGGCAGAACAGCAGCACCCGCTTTCCGTGTATCGTGTTGACCCAAGCAGCGGCAATATCAATCGGGTAACTGATGATATCGACGCCCCTAATGGACTCTGCTTCTCTCCTGATTATTCCTTGCTATACGTTGCCAATACTGGCGCTGGTCGAGACATAAAAGTATGGGACGTAGATGGTGAAAGATTGCGGAATGGTCGGGTCTTCGCTGAGCTGGTTGACCCTACTGATAACAGTCGAACTTCAGCCGACGGTATCCGCTGTGATGTTGATGGCAATGTTTGGGCTGGCGCAAGACCTGGAGTGCAAATCATTGCACCAGATGGAGACACAATCGGTGCTATTCGTCTGCCGGAAGTTTGCGCGAATGTTTGCTTTGGTGGCGCTAAACGTAATCGTCTTTTCATGACTGCAAGCCAATCGCTTTATTCTGTGTATGTTGGTGTTAGAGGTGCTGGTGTCGCATAAAGGATTTAGTTAACTCAAGCAACTTGAGAGAAGTTCTTAATAACGAGGAAAAAACATAACTTTGTAGTTAGATAAAATCTGAAAGGAATTTGGCAGGACCATAAAGAATGCCTTAAGAAACATATATACTAGTGTAAGCTGCTAGCAATGAGATCGTTTGATACGAACATCTTGTTGGTTTTGAATAATACTTGTGAGTTAAAAATACTAGAATATTAAGAGCGAGAAAATCCACGAATCTTATGAAGTTTCTCTAAAATTTCGAGGTGAAGGAGTTCGTAATATTCCACTCAAAGATCACATTATTTAATCATTAATTACCTGAAAGTAAGGCGTTACTGACTACAACACCAAAATCCATACAGACTATATTGTCGCTTAGCCAATATGCCCTGCCCGTAGGGTATTCAAGCCACCTGCTAATTTCCTTGACAGCCCCCTGAGGTCAGTTTACTTTGCCCTATCGAGCGGCTATTACCGCAATAGTTGGAATTTTGGAATATACTGTCTAAAAGCTCAGACTCAGCCTGGAGAAAAAATGAAAAAGACAGGCCTCATTATGTCCGCAGCCATAGCAGCCGCGCTATTGCTTGGCATAATAGTTTTTTTACCAGATTCCCCGGCACCAACTCCAATGCCCTCAAGCAATATTACAGTTAGTGCTGGTGTAGACCAGAGCAATGCTGCACTGGTTGATCAATATTGTGTGGCCTGTCATAACGCCACACTTAAAACAGGTGGGCTAGAGCTCGATGCCTATGATGTGAATAACATCGAAGCCCATCCAGATGTTTGGGAGAGAGTGCTACGTAAACTGCGCGCTAATGCCATGCCGCCAACGGGCATGCCTCGACCTGATGAAATACGCTTTGCCAAATTCGAAGAAGACGTTGCCTCAACGTTAAACACTCTCGCGCTGAAAAATCCCAACCCTGGTCGTACACCGACCTTTAGCCGTTTGAACAGATTGCAATATCAGAACGCTATACGTGACATCTTGGAACTTAGTGTCGATGTATCAGACCTGCTGCCAAAAGATGATGCGAGTTATGGATTCGATAATGTCAATTTAACAAATCTTTCGCCAACACTAATGGAACGTTATCTTGCGGCAGCAGAAAAAATTTCTCGCCTTGCTGTCGGCGCTCCTCTAACGAGCCCTCTAAGCCATGTTGAATTGGTTTCAGCGGACCGTACCCAAGAAGACCGCATGGAAGGACTTCCCTTTGGAACTCGAGGTGGCACTTTGTTTAGTTACAATTTCCCAAGAGATGGCGAGTACGTGATCGATGTCACTCTTACCCGGGACCGTAATGAAAATATTGAAGGCCTGACAGAGCCTCATGAAGTTGAAGTTACAATAGATGGTCAGCGTATTGATATCTTTGAAGTAGAACCAAACCGTTCTGAACGTTATGCCACTTTTTATTATTCTGACCAGGGAGCGGGTACCGGCTTGCAAACAACGGCTACTGTAACCGCAGGCGCCCATGAAGTCGGTGTAACTTTTATACGAAAAAATTCAGCTTTGATCGAAAGCACACGCCAGCCCTACGAAGCTCATTTCAATCGCGATCGTCATCCTCGACAACAACCAGCTGTACTCTCTGTGGCGGTTGCTGGACCTTATGAGTCAGCAGGGGTTTCAGAAACAGCGCCACGTAATCGCATTTTTATCTGCCAACCTGATGCACAGACTTCTGCAGGCGAATGTGCTCGCATAATCGTTAGCAATTTAGCCACGAAAGCTTTTCGTCGACCGATATCTGAGAACGACATAGAAACTCCACTGTCTTTTTTTGAGCAGGTAAATGGCGAGAAAGGTTTTGAGGCCGGCATCGAAATGGCTTTGCGGGCTTTATTAGTAAGCCCCGAATTTTTGTTCCGCATAGAACAAGACCCTGCTGAGCTCGACTCCGGCCAAGTCTATGCATTAAGTGATGTTGAGTTAGCATCAAGGCTTTCATTCTTCTTATGGAGCAGTATTCCTGACGAAGAGTTATTGGAATTGGCGACACGAGAAGAACTAAGCAGGTCTGGGGTTTTAGAACAGCAAGTTAAACGAATGTTGGCAGATCCGCGCGCCGAATCACTCGCTTCAAATTTTGCGGATCAATGGCTCTATCTTAGAAACCTTGACGCGGTTGATCCCAACCTACGACTGTTTCCAGATTTCGATGATAACTTGCGGCAATCAATGCGCAAAGAAACCGAAATGTTGTTTGGACATATTATCGATGAAGATAGAAATGTAATGGAATTGCTGAGTGCAGATTACACATTCCTTAATGAAAGACTGGCACGACATTATGATATTCCTAATGTCTATGGCGATCAGTTCCGTAAAATAGATCTTGATCCAAATAGTCCTCGTATCGGATTATTAGGCCATGGCAGTGTGCTTACGGTGACATCCTATGCGACCCGGACCTCGCCGGTGCAACGAGGTAAGTGGGTATTAGAAAATGTCCTCGGCATTCCTCCCCCTCCACCACCAGACGATGTGCCAGCTTTGGCTGAGAATGAGTCTGAAGTCAAAATAGAAACCATGCGAGATCGCATGGCGCAGCACCGGGCTAATCCTGTATGTGCAGCGTGTCATGAAGTCATGGACCCCATTGGCTTAGTTATGGAAGATTTTGATGCCATTGGCCGTATAAGGAATGTAAATAGCGATCATCCACACATCGATACCAGAGGTAACTTACCCGGAAGCGAGCCCCTTGATGGTGTAATCGGATTACGTAATACTCTGGTGAAAAACCCAGAAGCCTTTGTCGGGACTATGAGCGAAAAGTTGCTTACCTATGCTTTGGGCCGCGGCCTTGAATACTATGACGCACCGGCTATTAGGTTGATTCTAGAAGATGCTGCCGCAGAAGATTACAGTTTTAGTTCAATAGTTGTTGCACTCGTTAATAGCACTCCCTTTCAGATGAGGAGAACTCTATGATAATTACCAAAAAAACGCTGCCTCGAAGGACTGTTCTGCGAGGACTAGGCGCAGCGGTTGCATTGCCAATGTTGGATGCCATGGTTCCGGCTTTAGCCCAATCGGGCAGTGCTTCCGAACCCATTCGTCGCCTTGGTTATTTCTATCTCCCTATGGGCATGAGCCCAGAGCCTTGGGTCCCACGGACGGAAGGCAAGCTGAGCAGCCTTAGCGCTTCATTGACTTCACTTAATCCGCATCTAGACAAAATCTCTGTGCTATCAAACTTAGAAATTAACGATGCACACACAACTGGGAATCATGCTTCGTCTAATTGCGCATTTCTTAGCTGCGTAAAAGCTAAGCGCACGGAAGGAAGTGACTATTACCTGGGTACGACAGTCGACCAAATCGCTGCCAAAGTAATCGGCTCGAAGACACCTTTTCCCTCGCTGGAAATAGGCACAGATATTATTAGTCAGGTAGGCAATTGCGATAACGGTTATGCTTGTGTTTATCAAAATAGTTTGGCCTGGTCATCGCCCACTACACCATTGCCAACTGTATCTGATCCCCGCGTGTTGTTTGAAAGATTGTTTGGCGACGGCGGGACTCCGGAACAACGTCAGGCGCAACTCGCCACTAATGCCAGCCTATTAGATGCTGTCATGGAAGATATGTCCAAATATCAAAAACAACTTGGAAATAACGACCGAGTGAAAGTAGATGAGTATTTGGATACTGTACGCGAAGTTGAACGGCGTATTCAGATGTCACAGGCACAAAGTGATAATGTCCCGCTCCCTAAATTGACGCGCCCTACTTCAGTACCTGAAGAATGGGAAGATCATGTGAAGTTAATGATGGATCTACAAACCCTCGCACTGCAAGCCGATCTAACCCGGGTTGTTAGCTTTCAGTTAGCCCGTGAGGCGTCTACTCGGACCTATCCGCAGATTGGCGTTGCCGAGCCTCATCACCCAATCTCACATCATGGTAATGATCCTGTTCAACTGGAGAAGTTGGCGAAAATTAATAAGTACCATGTATCTTTCTTTGCTTATATGTTGGATAAAATGGAGGCGGTCAACGAAGGTAATGGTACTTTGTTAGATAATTCAACTTATCTATTAGGCAGCGGGATGGGTAACCCTGACGTCCATGATCATAAAAATTTACCCATTGTTGTAGCCAGTGGAAAAAACAGTGGAATCCATGGTGGCAGACATATCCGCTACGGAGATGAACAAACTCCGTTGGCTAACTTGCACCTGACGCTTCTAGATAGCGTTGGTGTGCATCTGGATAGTTTCGCTGATAACAATGGTCGCGTTGATGAGTTGTTTCATTCAGCCTAACAAAAAAGATTGAGCGTGAAGAAGAACATTGCAGTAATTTTTTTAGTCCTTACACCAATCTGGGCGCTAGCTCAGGATGACTTACGTTTGATACAAGCAGTTCAAGAGCAAGATAATACCGCTGTGCGAGCTTTGTTAGATTCTGGGATAAACATTAACGCCGAAGCGGCTGATGGATCACAGGCGCTGCATTGGTCAGTGCATCGTGATAATTCAGTTATTACCCAGCTACTCTTAAATGCCGGTGCTGAGGTTAACAGTAAAAACCACTACGGTGTTGCCCCTCTTTCATTAGCTGCCAACAATGGCAACCCCGAAATAGTTAGGCTGTTGCTAAGCACCGGCGGATTGGCCAACACAGCGATGGCAGAAAATGAAACGGTAATCATGACTGCGGCCCGAACTGGTGTTGTTGCATCAGTTGCGCTATTAATTGAAGCAGGCGCAAACGTGAACGAACGAGAAAGTTGGCGTGGGCAATCTGCGCTCATGTGGGCGGCCGGTGAAGGAAATCTTGAAGTTGTTAAATTGCTGGTTAGCAATAATGCAGATATTACAGCCCGTTCCGAACGCGGATTTACTCCCCTGCTTTTTGCTGCCCGAGAGGGAAAAACTGCGACCGTCGAAGCATTGCTCGACCTGGGCGCAGATATCGAAGAAGCGCTGCCTGCAGGACAAGCAGTAGTCACTGAGAACGGGCTGTCAGGTGCTGCTCAGACTGGCATGACACCATTATTACTTGCGATCGGCAGTGCCCATTTTGAAACTGCCGCTCTGTTGCTAGATCGAGGTGCTAATCCAAACGCCGCACCCCTCGGCTGGGCGCCCATTCACCAAATTAGCTGGATTCGTAAAGCCGGACAGGCGGGCAGCAACAATCCAGCACCCCAAGGCTCTGGTGTTATCGGCTCATTGGAGTTCACCCGCAAACTAATTGCTACCGGTGCAGATATCAATGCACAAGTTACTAGGCGCCCTCCCGTAGGCGTTAGCGATCTTAATATGCGTGGAGCAACAGCATTCCTTCTAGCAGCACGAACCGCCGATGCTGATTTAATGAAATTGCTAGTTGAATTTGGTGCAGACCCAACAATCCCTAACGATGACAATAGTACTCCTCTGATGGTAGCTGCTGGTCTCGGTACTGGAGCGCCTGGTGAGGATCCTGGCACGGAAGAGGAGGCCCTAGAGGCAGTGCAATATGTCTTAAGTTTGGGCGGCGACATTAATGCTGTCGATAACATGGGCAACACCGCAATGCATGGCGCCGCTTACAAGCATTTACCAGCAGTGGTTACGTTTTTAAGTGAACAAGGCGCAGAAATTTCAATTTGGAATCAAGAAAACGAAATAGGCCATGATCCTCTGCAAATTGCTGCAGGAATTCATCGTGGTATGAATATAGTGAGTTCGGCTATAACTGAAGAAGCCATACGAAGAATTCTAGATCGTTTTCCACTCCCCCAATAAACTACTAACCCAATCTCACTGACCGTAAAGCCCTTCTTACAGACTTTTATTTTTGTCATGTTTGATGCTCTAATACTGCATCGTAAAAATTAATGCTCAATATCATTCTTTAGAGGAACGAGTAATGTCACACTTCCAACTAAGCCAGCGATTAGTCTCAAGCTTACTGATTATGCTTCTATCAGCCTTCAGCGCACTGGCCAATGCAGATATCGATAAGTCTCGTCTAGATGCGGTAGAAGCCGATTTACAGGGCAGAATAGACCAAGGCAAACTTTCTGGTGCCGTTGTTATGATTGCTCAAGACGGCGAAATTCAAATGAATAAAGCCTTGGGTTATCAGAATGTAGAAGACCAAGTAGCGATGAGCACTGATTCAATTTTCCGTATTTTTTCTATGACAAAACCGGTGACCGGTACTGCACTGATGATTCTGTTTGATGAAGGAAAATTTGAACTTGATGACCCGGTTGGTAAATATTTGCCAGAACTAGCCAACGTGGACGTATTCGTCTCTCAAAATGGAGACGGCAGCTGGGAAACGGAACCTGCTAATCATCCAATGACCGTGCGTGAATTGATGAGCCACACCGGCGGACTGCTTTATACACCGCCGCTATCTCAAGGTCCTATTGCTGAAGCCTATGCTAACGCTGGAATTATGGACCTACCCAATTACACTTTAGCCGAGTCTATACCTGGACTTGAAGACATTCCCTTAGGCTATCAGCCTGGAACACAATGGGTTTATTCAATTTCTGTGGATGTGCAGGGTTACCTGGTAGAAAAACTTTCCGGTCAATCATTTGACGAATTTTTACAAGAAAGAGTTTTCAACCCTTTGGGCATGGTAGACACAGGTTTCTATGTAAAATCAGAAAATGCCCACCGGCTTGCCCGACAGTATTTTCCTGGTCAGGATGGATCACTGATCCGCACTGATACCGGTGCCTTTCTAAGCCCGCCAAAATTCCTTTCTGGTGGTGGCGGACTTACATCTACTGCAGCAGACTACATGAAATTTACGCAGATGCATTTGAACAAAGGCGCACTAAATGGCGAACGCATTCTGTCCGAAGAAGCCGTGCAAATTATGCGTAGCAATCACCTGCCAGAAGGCGTGGAAGGAATTGGCCAGTTGTATCCTGGAAACGTTTTTGGTGTCGACTTTGCAATTGTAGAAAACCCTGATGTATTTCAGGGTGCACCTAAGGGCACGCATTGGTGGTGGGGTATCGCTGGCTCATGGTTTTGGATCGATCCAGTTGAAAACATAATCTTCATCGGCATGATTCAAAATAGTGATGTTCTTTACTCTGTCCAAGTTCATGGAGCTGCTCGTTCTGCGATTTATCAGTAATATCTCTCGAATGACAGATACGATAATTAAAAAAAGGCCAGCGTTTTCAAAGCTGGCTTTTTTTGACTTTTTATACTTTACCTAATAAAAATCTCGGTCCCATAACTATTCGTGAATTATTGTCTGTAAGTATGCTATCGCATCAGACACCGAGCGACCTTCGACATCCACAAGTCGATTTGCTTCCCGCATTTCGAGATCAGAAATCTGATTAACCAAAGTCTGCATGATTTCGACAAAACGATTATTCTCAGCAGCTCTCGAGGAAGCGAGTAGAAAACTATCATAGGGCAACATACTATTTCTCGGATCTTCAATAATCTGAAGATCAAATGCTGCGACACGGCCATCACTGGTATAGGCAGTGATCAAATCGACCTGTCCTTCATTTACTGCGGTATACATCAGCGTTGAATCAAAGGTCAATTTTTCAGCAAAATCAATATTGTAAGTATCGCGCAAAGTAATCCACTCTAACCGACCAAAAAACTCTAAATCCCCGGCAGCAATCAATCCATCTGCCAAAGGGATCATGTCTTCAATAGATACTATACCTAATTCCTGGGCACGATCTTTTCGCATCGCCAGTGCATAACGATTCTGAAAACCCAGAGTTCCAACATTGACCATGCCATCCTTTTCTTTTACAAAGTCTGTCACACTTTCTAACACCACCTTCCTCCCTGGGTTGTGTGAATTATTCATAATATTCGCCCAAACCGTGCCGGTGTATTCCAAGTAAACATCCACTGTGCCATTAGCCGTTGCTGTGTAAAGAACTTCGGTTCCCATCCCAATTCTTTGATCAACTGTAAAACCAGCAGCTTCTAATTCAGTGGCCAATAAGCCGGCGATAATATACTGCTCGGTGTAGGCTTTACCTCCTATTACAAAATCTCTTTTAGGTTCTGGCAGTATGCTGTAGGCAGAAAAACTTCCGCCAAGTAACACCGCAGTGATTACTATGAACTTAACCTGTTTGAATTTTCTAGTGGAAGATTTTTGATTGCGGTGTTCAGTAAGCCATTGAATACCGCCAATGATGGAATCAAGAAAGATCGCCATTAACGCAGCTGCTAATGAGCCAACAGTTACTGACACCAAGTTGCTTGTTTGTAGACCAGTAAAAATGTAGTTGCCAAAACTAGTAGCTCCAACCAAAGTTGAAAGAGTCGCGACCCCGACTGTCCACACTGCAGCTGTGCGTATTCCCGCAATAATAACTGGCAAGGCTAAGGGTAAACGCACCTTAGTTAGTATTTGGTTCGAGCTCATTCCGATGCCTCTAGCCGCCTCAACCACTTCATCAGCAACGGTTTCTAGTCCAGTAACTGTGTTACGGACAATAGGCAACATGGAATACAACACAAGAGCAATAATCGCCGGGACCAATCCAATTTGGCCTCCGAGAAGGGCGACGACCATGGCTAATATAGCAACGCTGGGAAAAGTTTGAATTATGCTAACCGCAGTCAGCAGAGGTCGTTTAACTATTTTTGACTGAGCTGCCCACACACCTAGAGGAATACTGATAATAATTCCCAAAGATAAGGAAATCAGAGTCAATAATAAATGTCCTTGGAAATATTCTGGCAGAAGAACTAATTGTTCGCGTAAATTATCACTCATGATGAATGCACTAACTTCTCTAATCTATCTGCACGACGCTTGGGCATATCAACCATTTTCTTTACGTATTCATGTTTGGGCTCATTGAGTAAATCTTGAGGCGTTCCGATTTGCAGAACTTCACCGTCTTTCATCACGGCGATCCGGTCCGCCATAAGTAGGGCTTCGGTCATGTCGTGGGTTACGATAATGACAGTCAAATTCAAGTTAGTTTGAATGCGTTTAAATTCTTCTTGTAATTCGGCCCGTGTAATTGGATCGAGGGCTCCAAAGGGTTCATCCATAAGGATGACATCTGGCTCTGCGGCAAGAGCACGAGCTACACCGACTCGTTGTTGCTGTCCCCCAGAGAGCTGCGAGGAATAGCGAGCACCATATTCATCAACAGGAAGGCCAACCATTTTCAATGTTTCTTGGCAACGCAACGTAACTCGATTTTCATCCCAGCCAAGTAACTGAGGCACCGCAGCGACATTCTCGGCAACCGTGTAATGTGGAAATAAGCCTATTCCCTGAAAAACGTAACCGATATTACGACGCAATTCTTCTGGGTTAATGGCTAACACATTCTGACCATTAACATAGACTTCGCCAGAAGACGGCTCTTCGAGCCGATTAATCATTTTTAATGTTGTGGTCTTGCCACTGCCGGACTCTCCTATTAGTCCGAGTAATTCACCCTTTTCCACGGAAAAGGAGGTATCAGCAACGGCGTAAGTCGCGCCATTATCAAATGTCTTCTGAAGATTCTTAAGTTCGATCATTACGAGGTAGTCTAACAAGCGAATGATATTTGCTCCAATTGCGGCATAGTTTAGGTGAATCTGGCAAAATGGGCTCTCGAAAAATCAGTCACTATTGGAATGTGCATGAAGTTCACGCCTTTTGACCTTGAATATAGCCAGTCAGTTTGGGAACAGAAAGTTGATTTCAATTTAACTGAAAGCGGCGTCCACCCCATTACCCTGCAGGAGCTAATCGGAAACGATGAATCGCTGCTCAATAAATTACTGAGTACAGAGATCAACTACCCCCATGTGAATGGCAGCCCTCCATTAAGAGAGTCAATAGCTTCTTTGTACAATCAAGCTACCATAAATAATGTGTTAGTAACTGTGGGCGCGGCAGAAGCTAATCAAATAGTTATGCAAACCCTGCTGGAAGACGGAGATGAAGTTGCGACGATAACTCCGACCTATAAGCAAATTTGGGGAATTGCCGAGAATCAAGGGTATAAAGTTAAGACTTTCTCTTTGAATTCGGGGGATAGCTGGTCACTAAACATTGACGAACTAGCGGCAGCAGTCAATGAAGAAACAAAAATTGTCGCTGTCGTAAACCCCAACAACCCAACTGGTCATATTTTTACTAAAAACGAAATGCAGCGTATTATCGCCGCGGCAGAACGAGTCGGAGCCTGGATTCTCGCTGACGAAGTTTATCGGGGCGCAGAGCGTGAGCAGGAAGAAGAATCTGAATCTTTTTTTGGGCTTTACGATAAAGTGATCGCGGTCGGAAGCATGAGTAAAGCCTACGGGCTTCCTGGATTGAGAATTGGCTGGATAGTAGCCCCGCCTGATACTGTCGAAAAGGTCTGGCGGCGCCATGAATACTCAACCATAACCGCGTCCATGTTAAGTAATATCTTAGCTGCCCATGCACTATCACCAGAAATTCGACCACGACTCATTGCGCGTACTCGCAATTATATCCGCAATGGTTTTCCGATTTTACAGAAATGGATGGATGCCCAGGAAGGTTTGTTTTCTTACACCCCACCTCAAGCATCTGCTGTGAGTTTCATTAAGTACAATCTCGACATTAACTCTAACGATTTAATGTTGAAACTAATTAATGAAGCAAGTGTGTTTATTGGCTCAGGCGATTCCTTTGGTATGGATCACCATATGCGTATTGCTTTTGGACAAGAAAAAGAAATTTTAGAAGAGGCTTTCGCTAGAATTCAGCGAACTCTGGAAAACCTCTCGTGAAAAATTTAAGGTCGGCCTGCCGCTTCTCTGCCGAGGCGCAGTGCGTTCGAAGCGCCCGCGTTCAAACCACCATCTGCTCCAACTGTTACAAATTTAAAGCCTTGCTCAATTCGATCCTGTACTGAACCGGCCCCAGTAGTTATTGCGCAGGGTACATCATTGTCCAGGCATGCTCGCAGAACCGTTTGTATAGCTTCTTCTACTGCTGGTGCTGCTGGACTGGTGTAGCCCATAGAAGTACTTAAGTCCGAAGGCCCAATAAAAATAGCGCCTAGTCCAGGAACAGAAATAATTTCTTCAATGTTTTCTACTCCCTCAGCAGATTCAATAAACATCATCGAAAGTAATTCACCTTGAGGATCTAGGGGCCAAACATCAGCCTTGGCGTGATAATCACTGACCCCCCAATACCATACTGCATTCGAAGGGTTTCTTCCTCTCAAGCCAGCCGGTTCATAATCTGGAGCACCATTGTATTGCGGATAACGAGTGGCTCTAACAGCTAACTCAGCTTGCTCCCGTGTGTGGATTGCAGGAAAGAAAATACCGAAAACACCAACGTCTAAAACTTGCTTCGCTTGAGCAATTAATTCCTCAGCTCCACCAGCAGCGGGCACTCGCACTAAGGGAATAACATTCGGCTGCAAGTTTCCTTTTTCTAAGATCTCTCGCTTGTTGGTCATCCCCAATAAGAACTGTCGCAACTTTTCAACATCGAAAGGTGCATGTTCCATATCGACAAAAACGAAATCAAGGCCAGAAGTAGCAAGTGATCGCGCATTCTCCAAAGAATAATCGAAGGACAATACACCAAAGGCTGGCTCATCATTCTCAAACATTTCGATTAGTTTATTTAGGCGTTGCGCGCTAGCATTCGACATGATGCTTAAGGCGAAAATTCCTAGAAATGCTAAGGATATTTTTTTTGTTATTATTCCCATTAGTCCTTCCTTATTAATTTGCGGTCCATGGTGGCTCTATTAGCAATTCAGACCCTACTCCTTCTTTAGGCACAAATTTCTGTGAACGACCGTACTGATTATCACCACCAAAAAGATTACCTTCCGAGTCTACTGAAAACGTATGAACTTCGATGTAACCATCTGGTAAATCTAATGGTACTAGCCAGGTATATTTCAGATTTCCTTCAAAGTCGAAGTTAAGAAATCGCAATGGTCCTAAATCAGTAATCCAAAAATCATCTTCGTTAACAATGATATCTAGAGGTAAGGTCAAAGGTGAACCAATAGAGCGTTCAAATTCAATAATCGCCGGGTCGTCGGTAGTACGAAAAAGATTCACCTGTCCCCCCGAACGGTCAAGAACAACGACTCTTCCTCCGGGACCTATACCAATTGCATGAATTGTGTTGAATTGACCAGGCCCGTCACCGAATCCCCCGAACTCACCAAGATAATTCATTTCACTGTCCATGATCATTACGCGATGGTTATCTAACCCATCGGCAATTAGGATTCGACCGTCTGGCAGAAAGGCAATGTCTTGAGGTCGACCAAAATGGGTCTCATCATCCCCTGGCACCAATTTTTCCCCATAAGTCGCGAGTACTTCTGAGCCATCGTTGGAAATAACATAGATCTGGTGAAATGTTTCATGTACTAACCAGATACGGTTCTCTGGATCATATGGGCTGATGCGAATTCTGTGGGGGCCAGGACCATCTGAGCCCTCGCAGAGATAATCAAGGTGATCCCAAATTTCGATAGGCTCACCATCACCATTCACAACATAAAGACAGTTTTGCCAAGTTCTGCGATTGGTTTCTCTTAGAACATTGATGCCTAGCGCACCGGCATAACCAGGGAAATCATCTGGAATCGGGAACGGCAATACAGTCTCACCACGTTGCGTGATAATGATTCTGTCTGGTGATTCTGCCCAAACCCCCGAGTTTCCGCCGAAACCAAATCCAAATTCCTGGAAAGGATCAGCCCAGTGGCGAATTACATTGTAAGGACTTTCACCAATGTTCCCGCGAGCATTGCCTTGGGCGTAGGTGTGGGCGGAAAGTAGCACTGCAAGTCCAATAAAGACCAACCTGGAGAAATTTCGCATGGGGAACAAGCCTCTTAGTGAAGAGCCCGGAGGCTCTTTTGTTTTTGACTATCTGGGCTGCTAATCATGACAACTAACGCGACTAGGTTCAATATTTCCGATGAAATCACTAAATGTTGCAAATGCGGCAGAAAGCCCATAAATAGGGACTTCCCGACAATTGACTTGAACCCTTGGAATGATAAGCTCTCAATCAAACAAGAAATATGTACTAATACAGGGTGAAATCTTCATTAAGCCTACCCTGTCAACCAATGCAAAGCCCTAAACCCCTATTTAAGAAAGCGAACGAGTAGAAAGATGAAAATGAAATCAGCTCTTTTCCTTGGATTAACTGTCATAGCATTACCTGCTTTAGCGCAGGATTACGAAATTCCTCGAACCGAATGGGGAGTACCTGATTTTCAAGCAGTGTGGAAACACAGCTCTATCATCCCATTTGAGCGACCAAGAGAACTGGGAGAGAAACGCTTCTACACAGAAGAAGAAGCCCTAGCTATCGAACAAGCGGAACAGCAGCGCTTCGACGAGGATAACGAACCCCTGGATCCAGATCGACCTCCACCTGAAGTAGCTTCGTCATTGCCTCCCATCGGTAACTATGATTTGTTCTGGCGCGAAGATGCACAGTTTATCCCAACAATAAACGGTGAGATGCGTACGTCAGCGATTATCGACCCTCCAAATGGTCGCATGCCGGAAATAGTGCCAGGTGTGATGGATAGAGTGCGTGCCGGTCGTGTCGATCGCCCTGGCAGAAATGATGGCCCTGAGGGTCGAGGCTTACCTGAACGTTGCCTAGTTGGATTTGGCCCTTCGGCTGGACCCGTCATGATGCCAGTCATCTACAATAGTCACCTACAATTTGTCCAGTCTCCCGGTTATGTCACGATTGTTGCTGAGATGGTACACGATGCCCGTATTATTAAAATCACTGACCAGCGCAATCCTGCCAGCGAACCGCACGAAAAATGGATGGGAGATTCCATAGGTCATTGGGAAGGAGACACTTTAGTTGTAGAAACCAAACACTTTAATGACTGGCACTCTTTTCGTGGCATGCCAACAGACAACCTAACCATTACTGAAACTTTTCGCCGTGAAACAGGCAATAAATTAATTTACGGTTTTAGAGTCAGCGATCCAAGTATTTTTGCCTCGGATTTTTATGGTGAGTTCCCTTTATCCAGACTTGATGGCAATCTTTATGAATATGCTTGTCATGAGGGCAACTACGGTATGACAGGCATTCTAGCCGGTGCACGAGCATTGGAGCGAGAAGAAGCCGAAGAAAGCGGCCGATAAAATTCCTCCGATACAAACCAATAAAAACGAGTCTCTAATATAGAACCCTAGGACGCTCTGTATTTTAACTAAGCTTGTTTTTTCTCAAGCCTACGAGCATGCAGTATCGGTTCGGTATATCCGTTGGGTTGGTTTAGGCCATCAAAAACCAAATCACATGCTGCTTTGAAGGCAATTGAACCAGGTAAGTTCGCCGACATAGGTTCGTACAAAGGATCTTCTTTATTCTGATCATCCACTACAGCGGCCATCCGTTCCAAAGTCTCTTGAACTTGTTTTCTGGTACACAGTCCATGATGCAGCCAGTTAGCCATATGCTGACTAGAAATTCTTAAAGTGGCTCTGTCTTCCATCAAACCAACATTGCTAATATCAGGAACCTTCGAGCAACCTATACCTTGATCAATCCAACGGACAACATAACCAAGAATACCCTGGGCATTGTTATCCAGTTCATGCTGAATCTCTTCAGCACTCAAGCTTGTTGGATCTTCAAGCAATGGAATTTTTAATATGTCATCCATGCTTGCTGCGGAGCGAGATTTCAATTCATTCTGTTTAGCAATCACATTCACGTGATGGTAGTGCATAGCGTGTAAAACGGCAGCTGTAGGTGAAGGGACCCAGGCAGTATTTGCGCCGGCTTGCGGGTGGCCAATTTTTTGTTCCATCATCGCCGCCATCAAATCAGGCATGGCCCACATACCTTTGCCAATCTGTGCTTTCCCCTGTAAACCAGAGGCAAGGCCCACATCAACATTACTGTTCTCGTAGGAAGCGATCCAAGTTGATCCTTTCATCTTTGTCTTAGGGATCATCGGCCCGGCTTCCATACTAGTATGTATCTCGTCACCGGTTCGATCTAGAAAGCCTGTGTTAATAAAAACAACTCTTTCTTTAGCTACTGCAATGCATTCCTTTAGATTAAGCGTCGTTCTTCGTTCTTCATCCATGATGCCGACTTTAAGCGTATTAGCATTAATTCCTATAAACTTTTCAATCGCAGAAAACAGGTCACAAGTGAATTTTACTTCAGCCGGGCCATGCATTTTCGGTTTAACAATGTAGACGCTACCCGATCTAGAATTACTTAAATGATTTTTTCTATCTACGTCTAGAGATGCGATAGCACTAGTAACTACGCCATCCATAATGCCTTCGTAAACTTCTTCGCCGTTGCCATCAACGATTGCATTATTACGCATTAAGTGTCCAACATTCCTCACTAACAAGAGACTGCGCCCAGCTAACTTAATTGTTTCCTCATTTGTGCCAGTAAACTCTCGGTCTGTATTCAGCGTTCGAGTCGTTTGTTGCCCTCCTTTAATAAACGTGTCCGTGAGATCTCCATTTATTAAGCCGAGCCAATTTCGATATACTTCAACTTTGTCTTCTGCATCAACGGCCGCCACTGAATCTTCGCAATCTTGAATCGTAGTTACTGCTGCTTCCAGTACAACATCTTTAACCCCAGCGCCATCTCCCGCTCCAATTTCTGAATGTCGGTCGATCTGAATGTCGATATGTAAATCATTATTAATGATCAACACATTGCTTGGTTCAGCGGCATCACCTAGATAACCTTTTAATTGATCTGGGTTTTTCAAGAATAAAACTGCCCCATCTTTTAATTGTGCACGTAATCCACCATCCTTGATCTGATATAGAGTGACGTCTTGATGAGATCCATTATTTAGTGGGCACACGCAATCTAGAAAGTTTTTAGAGAACTTAATTACTTTTTGGCCACGGATCGGGTTATACCCTCCCGCACGTTCTGCGCCATCCTCTTCAGAGATCGCATCCGTGCCATAGAGCGCATCGTAAAGACTCCCCCATCTCGCATTAGCTGCATTCAATGCAAAACGTGCATTTTTTACTGGCACGACAAGCTGTGGTCCGGCCTGGGAGCAAATTTCACTGTCGACGTTAGCAGTGCTTACTTCGAACTCTGTGTTTTGGTCAGTCAAATATCCAATTTCAAATAAGAATTTCTTATAAGCTTCCGGATCATGACCCTGGCCTCGATTTTGTCTGTGCCATTCATCTATCTTTTCTTGTAGCACATCGCGTTCCAGCAAAAGCTCAGTATTACGCGGAGTAAAATCATTAATGATTGTTTCGAAACCAGACCAGAAGAGATCGGCTTTAATATCGAGCTTTGGGAGTAGCTCATCATTAATAAAATCCACGAGGAGGGTACTTACTTGTAGTTTTCCAATTAATGTTTTATTTGTCATCGCTCGTTACTTGATTGTTTGGGAAAGTAGCAACTTTCCACAATAGGTTATATTTAATCTTAGAAATTTTAGGCTTTAGAATGGTCTAGGGCTGACTTAATTTTTCTAGCTTTTTTTATTATCGCTTCCCTGAATTTCTTCTTTTACTCGATTATCCTTAATGGGTACTGCCACATCACCTTGTACTCCAGTTAATTCTGATTGACGAATTATTAATTTGTGCTTTTCATCTTAGGTTGCTTGAAATAATTTTGTATCTTCTACGCCGATATCTTTGGGAATCACAGCCGGTTTTTAAATCTCTTATCAAATTTAGTATCTCGTTACTTGCGATACACAACCTGGCAAATCTTCAATCGGTGATAAAAATTGCTATTAAGCGATAGCCGCAGATGCTAGCTTTTGTCACTTATTCTTGCACAGAGGATTTTAGCCAGAAGCAAGAAGAGTGTGCAATGCTTTGCGCACACAGATTTATTCACCAGTCCTCAACTTTAACTCCGCCGTAAACAACATGCTTCTATCTAAGTCTTTACTGGCCCAGCGTAAAAGCGTTTCTTTATCTTGCGTGATAATTTCGTCAAAAATATTTTCACTGTTCACATATACCTGAATTGCTTGAGAGAAGTCCACTTCCTCAGGATTAAGAAGCAGTGTGAATTCTGCAACCCCTTGGGCCGTGACATCTATTTCATTACCGTTGCGGGTTGCCTCCAAGAGGCCAGGCGTCTGCGAAAGTGAATCTATGTAAACCCACATATTGCGGTGAAATTTGTCAGTTCGATCAGCAACCCATAAGACAGAATCAGGAAGGGGATCTCGAGGATTATCGAGTTTAAATTGTTCAATCAATGGGGCTTCGTCGGGCAACCAATTCGTATTGTGTCCGCCTTCAGGAATAACCTTCCATATGTGGGGAACCCCTGCATCTATCAATACATCAATAAAGGGCCCCACTGAAGAGGCAGGATATAAGCGATCGTTCTCGCCGTTAACAATATAAAGCGGTTTTGCCATTAGGTTCTCGAAATAGAGTCGATAACCACCTCCGCTTTGCGCGTTTCGTAGGACGCCCGGATGACCGATGTAAGGCAAAAATGTTGCCCATGGTGTCGGCTGTTTAAAAGCAAAAAAGTAAGCACCAGTGCCGCCATCGGATATTCCCGTCATTGTTACCCGATTCTCATCTATGTTGTAAGTGGCTTTTAATATGTTAAGAATTTCCGGCAAGTTCTCTGCCTGATTTTCATGCCACCAAAACGCTTCAACCCAAGAGGCAGGGACAACAACTATGCGGTCTGGCTGTTTCAAGGAATCAAATCCCCGACGCCACCATCCTCCGCCTGGTTCCCATTCAGGGCGACTTACCCCTCCGTGAAGCATAAACTCCACCGGGTATTTCTGAGATGGGTCATACTCTTCTGGAACTAGAAAGACGTAAGGAAAACGTGTGCCATCACTTGCGACACGAACACTTTCTTGTTGCCCAACTGGCACATCGGCTGAGTAAGAAGGTCCTGTTTTAATCAATTGATACAGTGATTGTATATCGATTCCATCAACCTCTGAATAAGCTATTAATTTTGCTGCGACAGCACTTCTTTCTGCGGAAGAAGCTGCCGACCAAAATTGTCCGACTAAGCTAGAGTCTTCGGCCGCAACAAGCGGTCCAGTTGTCCACAAGAACAACAAAAAAAAGATTGTTAATGATTTTCTACGGGGCAAATACATGCATCCTCTCTTCGCCAAAATCCATTGTCAAAATGAAATGTTGTAAAACCTCATAACCAATCTGGCCGTTTATCTCTACACCGCGGGGCGCACTGGCAGTTAGCAGCCCCGCGGTGAATCTCGAACGTTCTGGTCTTTGTGTAGGATGCGTTGCGCCAATAGCCCCGAGCTCATATGGACCGAGCTGCAAAGTATCAACAACAGCATTAGAGCTAGGAGACTCAGCTTCCAAGCCATCTTCGACAAAATTCAATGACGTTGCCGTGAAATAGTCCAAAGTGATAGCCCCTGAAAATCCCAACTGCAATTCAACCCAAACATCTTCGTCTCCATTGAGAGTAATTTCTACTGCCGCAGAGCCGGTGCGAGAAGTTTTCATTCCAATATTTTGAGCATCACTTAAGGGCAAGGCTTCTCTATTCACAAAACATATTCTAGATTGAGGATTGTCGACTTGGACGATAAGATCCCTAAACTGAAGAAGACTAAAATTTGCGACTTCCTGATCAGAATTAAAAACATAAGCCTCTGGCAGTTCAATCTCTTGCCCGAAAACCACTATCGGCAAATTAGCAACAGTACCAAATTGTTGGAATAGCCCTGCGAAACGCGGATCCGCTGGCCGATCTGGCTCCACGACTTCCAAACCTAACCTTTCTGCTAGACTTGACGATATTCCAATTGTCCGTGTACCAGTATTTATAAAAGCCCGACTGTCCCCACCAGCGACTTGAATAGGAATACTAATTCTTCCGTCCTCTAGTTCGAACTGGGCACAACCATCACCTTCAGCGGCGTTACCAACAGAATAGAAAGATAGTGCAAAAAGGAAAGCTAAAATATTTTTTATCATTGCCCCTATAACTGTCCTCCAAGTTCGGTATAAACTGCTCTTAAAAACCGATCAGGATCTCCATAACTATCATTATACGGCGCTGTTGGGTTTGCTGCGAAAACTTCTTCATATGACATTCCCCGGACGACCATTTCCTCAACCCGGTCTGCCACATCGATAATCATGTCGCGAAATGCCATTACATCCATGCGATCAGAAACAATGCCATGCCCCGGAACTATCTTGGTATTCGGCCCTGCTGTTCCAACCAAAATAGCAAGAGCTTGAACGGTTCCGTCCAGCGTGCCGCCGTTATTAGTATCGATCACTGGAAACGCGGTTGTCCTGAACACGTCCCCGGTATGTATCACATCGGAATCACGAAAATGAATAAAGCTATCCCCATCTGTATGAGCTGGGGGAACGGGAAAGGCATGAACTTCTTCTTCATTAAGATGTATTGTTATCGAATCACTGTAGGTCAAGATAGGTAAAGCATCTTTCGGCGAAGAAGCGCTAAGGCGAACCCTCACCTCATCTCGTGCCAAAATAACTATTCCCATCTTGCCCAAGTTTTCATTACCACCAGTGTGGTCCGGATGTACATGGGTATTAATGACGAAACGCAGTTCACCATCATTTAGCTCCCGAATAGCGGCTAGTATCTTGTCCGTTAAGGGAGCAAATTGATCATCGATCATGACCACACCGTCGTCGCCAATGCTCAGCCCTATATTGCCGCCTGCCCCCTCTAAATAATAAAAAGTGCCTGTAACATGGTGAGGCACGATTTCAACGTCGCTGAAATCTCGCTGCGCCTGCGCGCTTGAGGAGCAGAAAATCCCGCAGGAAAGGAAAATTACTGTGCATTTGGGCAGTTGGAAAGACTGAGAAAATCGGTTATATATTGAATGGATCATTGTTGGAACCTCCTTCTGCGTGAGTTTCACTGCTTTTGGAGCATAGGAGCCTCTGGCGAGAAAGTCCATTAAGAATAGTCAATTCATCGCCTTTCTTATATTGACTAAGTAGAGCGCGTGTTGGAGCATTTGAATTCTAATTGAAGGGTTGTTTTGCGGACTTGCTATAGCTAGAAAGCCCATAATCTGCCCAAAATGAGAGTATTGTGGCAATGACACATATTCAGCAAAGCACTCAAAACTCGGAAATCGGCGAAATCGCTCGTTTTCTTCTAAGTTTGCTGCTGCTTTCACTGAACTCTCCAAGCTACGGCCAACCTAGCGAACTGACCGATGACGAAACCAGTTTCGAGATCAGTGCGCAAGTTAGCACTGAAGCCGAAGAAATACTTAATGTGCAAGCTCCTGATGACGACTTGCCGGTTCTAGACTTGGACACTCCCATTCGCATGAACTTCTCAGGGAACTGGGAGAAAGATTTTGCCCGTAGCGATAATTGGGAAGATGAACTCAATCGTCGCATGAACCTGAGGCAACAAAATGCGGCGGCTCAGCGGGCTGGGATTGGGTTAGGCGGCGGTCCGTCCGTCACCTTGGGCAATACTAACCTCAATTCACCGCGCCGGCGGGAAGCGAACCTGTTTGTTCTGGCTCGCCTATCAGAATACATCAACCGTAGCTCTACCATGGAGATATTCCAGGATCGGGAACGAGTAAGAATCGAGCGTCGAGGAGAAGCGCCGCTAATCTGTGGGATGGATACTG
>JAQWQD010000058.1 GCA_029244985.1 Gammaproteobacteria bacterium
ATCATACCCATCAGCTTTTTCATCGTCGGACTCAAAGGGTGAGTAAAAGACTTCATCAATCCAGCTATACAGCCCAAAAAACTCCAGTTGTGCTCCGGCATTTAGAGGAATGTTATAACTTGCCCAAGCTGTGGCCTTTCCTTCAGGTACCTGGATAAGTTGGTTGCCCTTAATGTCCTGGGTTAATTGCTCAAAATCAGGGTACAGAGATCCCGGAATATTGCGATCAGACGTATCAGAGAACCGCAGAGTTTCCGTATATTCGCTGGGATTAAAACTAAAGTTTCCACCAAGGGCTAGGGAGGCAGTGGGGTAATAAACCAGTTCCGCTTCTACACCCAGAACTTCTGCGCCAGGCGCTTCAAGCACCGAGGTAGACGTACCGCCCAGGAGCGATACTTCTCGACCCACTGTATGAATAGTGTCGTAATCGTACATATAGAACGAACCATTAAGTTGCAAAGTATTGTCGAGCCACTGAGTCTTATAGCCAATTTCATAGGCCAACAATTCCTCCGGATCATAGGTGCTGGTCTGGCTAAAGAACACAAGATTAAACCCACCGGAACGGTAACCAGAAGTTGCCGAGAAGTACATCATGGCATTGTCAGTAATATCCCAGTCTAGATTTATACGCCCAGTAACTTTTTCATCTTTTCGTTGGAAGGGTCTATAAACGCTCAAAGCGAAAGGCACGCCACCATTGGTGACTTTTTCTGTTGGTTTAATGATTCTACCGGTACCGTCATCTACTAGGCCCCCATTGGCTCTGTTTAGCGCTGCTAAACCACCATAGAGCGCAACGAAACTATCACCACCAGTTTCGGAATAGCGGTATAAGTTTTCCTCAGCATCCACGTCATCCCAAGCATAACGAAGACCAAAGGTCAGGGTAAAAACATCACTAATATCCCAGACGCCTTGTGTATAGGCTGCAAATGCAGTTCGTTTTGTTTGGGTCCCATAGAGTAAATCACTACCCATCGTAGAAGGTCCGTGAGTTACATTTAAATCGGGATTAGTACCGTTATCCCCATACCACTGAGATAGGTACAAATTGTTGCCACCATTGTTTGTCTGGCAGGAAGCTGCTGGAGAGGCAACATTACAAGACTGCCTAGCACTATAGAGTGTAGCCATTGGATTGAATCCTAAAAGGTACGATGCTGGAGTACCTGCAGGAATACCAGTTGCAGCTGACATGCCCGCGCTTAGCGCGGTATTGTCTACATAAGGGTCGATGAACCGCCTCTCTCCTACAGAGGAATAAAAATCGCCACGCTGATCGATGGTAGCATCGTACCAAAAAAGCCCTGATGTAAATGACACAGTGTCGCTCACATCGTAGAACGCTTGCAGCTCATGTGAGCTATACTCGGCTTCATGATTTACATAAAACTGACGGTCGTGAAACTGACTTGCAGTGCTGTCATCATCAGTTGTGCGTTCATAGGTTAAGCGGTTATACCCATATAGATACGCTAATTCAACACGGTCATTTACATCCCAGCTAATATTAAACTGAGTACCTTGTTGACGAAATTCCTCCCGGTTTAAACCGTTGGTTGCTGCACAGACATCATCTCCTTTGATGTCGCCAGGAAATACACACTCATTATATCGAGAAGCACTTGCAGCTGAGGTATTGTTAAACCCATCCAATGAAGCAGCCGCATTTTGAGTCCCATCGAAATCACCGAAATCGATACCTGGTCGCACCCGTTGCGTCTGGTCAATTGCGCCAGTAACTGGATTAGTAAAATTAATAATAGGTTGGTTCTGATCATAAAAACTATTCTGGTCATAGTTGGCGGGATCAATATTGGCAGTGTCGACAAAGCGATAGCCGGGTGTAAGCCAGGTATTACGTGATCCAAGCCCTTCTTCGTTCAACACCACCAAACCACCACCATTAGCACCCCCAAAAGACCGGTCGATATCCATAAAATTCTGCCGGAAATTAACTTCTATGTCGTCTCGCGGTGTCCATTTGAATTGGGCAGCAACATTCTCAGTGCCAAGACCATCGAGGTCACCACCTCCCAGATCATCTACAACACCATCACGATCGCGAACGCTAAAGTTAATTCGGCCAGCCAATTGGTCTTCAATAAGCGAACCATTTAACATGCCGTAATATTCGTTTGTTCCGTAATTACCTATTATGGATTTGAGAGATGAATCAAATTCATGCGAAGGTTCATTATAAAGAATATTAATGGCACCACCGACGGCATTTCTTCCATATAAGGTGCCCTGCGGACCGCGCAAAACCTCGACTCGCTCCACGTCCCAGAAGGTCGCTGCAGTTGCTGTAAGTAGATCCTCAGAATAAATGCCGTTCATATAAGTCGCGACACCAGGATCACCTCCTAATGCGCGAAAATTCCGCCCAACACCTCGCACTGTAGCATCGTAAGGTTGAATGGTAGTTCCTGGTACGAAATTCTGCAGGTCTTCCTGATTTCGAATTCCAAAGTCTTCTAGATTTTCAGCGGTCAGTGCTGTGATAGAAATGGAAGTATCTTGTATCGATGCTTCTCTTCGTTCAGCTGTTACGGTGACCTCTTCAATCCGCCTTATATTAGTTTCCTCACTGTTGGTCTCCTGTCCGAAGACAAGCGCAGGTGTGTATGCTGAGCAAAAAAGAGCGGATGCACCAAGCAAGCGCAAAGCTCCCGTATGTATGTATTTCATTGTAGCTATCTCCTAATTTCTGTATTTATACGACAAATTCAGAGCACTCGACTCCGCACTGATTAGCGCGCTAATCAACCGAAAACGGAAAGAACATCGATAAAATGGAATATCTGGCTTGTTTAAATCTCAACAAATAGTCAAGAAATAAACTGGCTTGAAATTCAGGAAAGTACTACATTAGAAATCTTAACTTTCACAGTGCCACTATCAGTAGATAGCAGCTACGCAGTAAAACTTGTGACTTCGGAAATCCTCAAGCAAAGCACCCATTTGAATTGACCCCCGGGTAACTGGGTTATTTACCCGAAGGGATCCCTTTTCTAGATCTGAAATTAGCATACGATATTTCGAATAGCACTAAGTTAGTTTGCTTTAATTTCGGGGTCGTGCCTAATATCTGGTTAATAATGATTATCGAAGAGGAGTGTAAAAATGAAGCAAGTCAAAATTGGTTTACTTATTGTGATCGCACTCTTGCTCGCAAGTCTCGTCACACTCAGGGTGACTGGACTTGAGCCTCGATACATTGACCCCCGAACTCCTGCGTTTGCGGAGAGCAATCGAACGGCTGGCCCTGGATTGTGGCTCACTGGCGAAGTAATGAATGAAGCTGTAGCTAATTGGGACTTTATCAATCAAGTAAATCATCCAATCCGCGGCAACTCCATTATGCTGGAAACCCAAACTTGGTACGGAATCCCCCACTCTGTCACGGTAAATGCCGTTCCTCGTGGAGATGAACTGTACCTTAGTGGCAGCGCCCAGGGTGACAGGCTGGAAGCGGGGTTCCCAAATAATAAAGCATGGTGGGCAAACATCGAACGGGATCCGCGAATACGCATGAAGATCGACGGGAAGGTTTATGAGGCGACGGTGGCCTTAGTGCAAGATAGAAACGA
>JAQWQD010000060.1 GCA_029244985.1 Gammaproteobacteria bacterium
CCATCATAGACAGAAAGCTCTAGCATCTTTGGATCAATCATGATCATCCTGACCTGCTCGGGCGTAGATTTAAATAGCAGACTAAGAATCATCGCGTTGATACCAACGGACTTACCGGAACCTGTGGTTCCAGCAACTAACAAGTGCGGCATCTTGGCGAGATCAACGATGACCGGCTTGCCTACGATGTCATGACCAAGAGCCATGCTAAGGGTTGAGCTAGCTCGATCAAATTCTGTAGAAGAAAGCACCTGGCTCAATTGAATTATCTCGCGTTTTTCATTAGGGATTTCTATACCTATAACCGTTTTACCAGGTATCACCTCAACTACCCTCACTGAAATCACAGCGAGGGAGCGAGCTAAATCTTTTACTAAATTACTAATCCGACTGACCTTAACCCCTGGCGCTGGTTGTACTTCGAACCGTGTAATCACCGGCCCAGGATTAACAGCAGTTACTTCAATCTCGATCCCAAAGTCCTTTAATTTTAATTCCAGCAATTTCGACATGGCTTCAAGGGATTCTTTCGAAAATCCAGAATCATTGGTTTCTTGCCACGCATCGAGTAAGCCAATGGCTGGTAGCTCCTTGATAGAGGAAGCCGTAAATAAAGTACCTTGCCTTTCTTTTTCGACTCTAAGGCTTTTAGTAAGCTTCTTCTTCGACAGTGCTTTGATCGTTGGAGGGACGCGCTTTTTTTCTTTTTCGATATGGATATCGAGCACTTTCTTCCTGGTCTCCAAACGCTCTTTAGTGGCGCGATCCTGTTTCTTATTATCTATCCATTTCTGAAACTTAATTACTATCCAAGAGCTACTAGATATAGTCCAAGCTCCAACTCTATCGATTACCTTCAGCCAAGAAATAGTTGCAGTAATAGTTAAACCAAATAAAAAGATAGCGAATAACAGCAAGGTGGAGCCTAAAGCTGCTAGGACAGGAGTACTCAGATCAATTACCAGGGAACCCACCACTCCTCCCGCCAAATAAGATAGGTCTTCTGTAATTTCAAAATGCAAAGTAGCCAACCCACAGGCTGAAATAATTAGCAAGACAAAACCAAGAGATCTCAACCCAAAAAGTGGCCAAGAAAATGCGGATTCAAGCTGAGATTCTCTAAATGAAGTATAAACCTTATAGCTAAGCAAGGCGGGAAAGCTATACGCCAAATAACCAAGCAAGTGGAGTAAAATATCAGCAATCCAAGCACCATAAACCCCGACTGAGTTATTAATGAGATCCCCACTACCCGTAGTGGTAAACCCAGGATCATTGGGTGAATAGCTGAACAAGGCAATTAATAAAAAAAGTGCCAACAAAAAATAAACAATCAAAGTACCTTCGCGCACCAGTCGCTGCATAAGTGTTCTTATCTCAGTCTTCTGATCTGATTTCAACATGCCATATTCTTCAATTTATTCAATAACTTGGAAACATATTTTAGAATCAATTCTAGTTTGGTTAGAGTGCGATTCAAGGGATTCGTTCAGAATTCTTCAGTATATTTAATTCTACACTGAGGTTATCGGGCAAGAAGCACAGAAAATAAGGAACTAAAGGCGAATAATGTTACTTAAATCAGTAGAATAGAGCTCAGAGTTTAAATGTAGAAAAAATACCATTAGATAAAAAAGCAGCAAGCAATCAACCCTTTTTAGGAAGCAGTTTTTATGAGTGAAGTCCAGCACCATCGATTAGTAATTCTCGGCTCTGGCCCCGCCGGATACACCGCTGCAGTCTATGCAGCTCGGGCGAATCTTAACCCCGTTGTTATAACCGGCATGGTTGCGGGGGGACAATTAACGACGACGACTGATGTCGATAATTGGCCGGGAGATATTGAAGGTTTGCAAGGCCCTGATTTGATGGAGCGTATGAAAAATCATGCAGAACGATTTGAAACCAACGTAATTTTTGATCACATTAATCAAGTTGATTTAACTAGCCGCCCGTTTCAGCTTAACGGCGACAGTGCAACCTACACTTGTGATGCATTGATTATCGCCACTGGAGCATCTGCACAGTATCTGGGGCTAGCTTCTGAAGAAGCTTTTATGGGCAAAGGTGTTAGCGCTTGCGCAACGTGCGACGGTTTTTTTTATAGAAATAAACCCGTAGCCGTTATTGGTGGAGGGAATACTGCGGTTGAGGAAGCCCTTTATTTATCGAACATATGCTCCCATGTGACGCTAGTCCATCGACGTGACACGCTGCGAGCAGAAAAAATCCTACAGAAAAAACTCTTCGAGCGAGTTGAAGCTGGCAAGGTCACGATCGCTTGGGATCATCTTTTAGATGAGGTACTAGGTGATGATATGGGAGTTACTGGCATAAACATAAAGCATGCGCAAAATGATGCATTGGAGAAGCTAACGGTGGATGGTGTTTTTATCGCGATTGGTCATATCCCTAATTCCGAAATATTTCAAAGCCAGCTAGAGATGAAAAATGGTTATGTCGTAGTTAATACAGGACTGGGAGGAAATGCCACTGAAACATCCGTGCCTGGAGTATTTGCCGCTGGAGACATTGCGGACCAGATTTATCGTCAAGCAGTTACTAGCGCTGGTTTTGGCTGCATGGCGGCTTTAGATGCTGAGAAATTCCTAGACGAGTAATGGTTAGCTCATGCCCCTACCCTGGCTCGAAGAAAAAGAGATTAGATTTCCCCCGGTTGAGATGGCGTTAGATGAACCAAATGGCTTACTGGCAGCGGGAGGTCAGCTAAGTCCTGAATGGCTACTTTGCGCTTATCGCCAAGGAATTTTTCCATGGTTTGAAGCTGGTCAACCAATACTATGGTGGTCTCCCAATCCCAGACTTGTATTAACACCTAAGACGCTGAAGATATCGAAAAGCCTTAAGAAGCTGCTCAAAAAACATAACTACCAGTTTTCTTTTGATACTAGCTTTACTGCAGTGATACATCATTGTGCTGAGCCCAGGCGCCAAGGAGATGGCACGTGGATAACAAAAGAGATGCAAGCTGCTTATATCGCACTTCATGAACAAGGTTACGCTCACTCGGTGGAAATTTGGTCTGATGGAGCCCTTGTAGGCGGGCTTTATGGTGTAGCTTTAGGTAAGGTTTTTTTCGGCGAGTCTATGTTTAGCAAAAGAAATAATACCTCAAAGCTAGCTCTTGTATATCTGACCAAGCAACTAGAACTCTGGGATTTTGAATTAATCGACTGCCAGGTTTCTAGTGATCACTTATTTACACTTGGCGCTCTCGAAATACCCAGAACCGAATTCCTTGAAAAAATAAATGCATTTGTGCAACAGGAGCCTCATGAAGTTAATTACGAAGAAAAAGACAACAGCCAAGGCATAATAGGAAACTGGTCGCAACGAATCGATCGAGTAATACTGCAGCATGAATACTAACTCTAAAATAATTAGCTCAGTAAAATTGTTTCGCACTTCGCCACACCCCTGCAGTTATAAGGAAAATCAACGAGCGGCTACAGTGTTTGTTGATCCAGATTTGGCGATCGATAAGTCACTAAATAGCAAATTAAGTGATCTAGGCTACCGCCGCAGTGGCGCCCATTTGTATCGGCCCGATTGCGATTTATGCAGTGCCTGTATTTCCTGTCGGGTGCCTGTCGACTTTTATCACTTTAAGCGCTCCCAACAGAGAATATTAACTAATAATAAGGACCTGGAAGTCGTTGAGAAAAATGATCTCACTTGCGATGAGTCCTTTTCATTATATGAACGCTATATCAACAATCGTCATTCTGATGGAGATATGTATCCAGCTACACCAGAGCAATTCGAAGCCTTCATAAAAACCAAAACAGTCGATACTCGCTTCTACCTGTTTTATCGAGACACCAAATTGTTAGCAGTCAGTGTTACGGACGTTTTAGAACACGGTCTATCAGCTGTATACACTTTTTTTGACCCAGCCGAACCCAAAAGATCCCTAGGAATTCATGCGATTCTTCACCAAATGAGTAAAGCAAAAGAATTCGGCCTCCCGTATCTATTCCTAGGTTATTGGATAAAAAACTGCCAAAAAATGGAATACAAAAGCCTTTTCCGGCCAATGGAAATGCTGGTAGATGGAAACTGGATAGTGGTTAAATAGATCGCTTATTTTTGACCTGCTTCGCTTTGCTTCTCGGCCTAAATTCCGGCACAATGCGGCCGCTGTATAACGATAGAGGATTCTTATGGCCAAAGAAGATCAAATTGAAATGGAGGGAGAGGTGGTTGACACCCTTCCTAATACGATGTTTCGCGTAAAGTTAGAGAACGGGCATGTTGTTACAGCTCATATCTCGGGAAAAATGCGGAAAAATTATATACGGATATTAACTGGAGACCAAGTCAGGGTAGAGCTTACCCCTTATGATTTAACCAAAGGCAGAATCACTTACCGCGCTAGATAAGCCGCTGAATTTCTCAAGTGTTGATGGTTGAAAAAGAGAGCTAGCTCTTAGTTCTAGCTCTGCTTAATTCCTTTCCCTCTTGCCTCTTTCGCTTTGTTATTTCGAGCTTAATGTCCTTGTCAACAGCCGCGACAAATACGTCACCACCATTGTCAGCAAGTCTCCCAAACAGAATATCCTCAGCTAGAGCCTTTTTCAGTTTTTCTTGAATTAGGCGTGCCATGGGCCTCGCACCCATAGATTCACTGTAGCCGTGTTCAACAAACCAATCTACTGCGCTTTCATCAACATGTATTTGAACGTTCTTTTCATCTAGCTGAACTTGGAGATTAACTAAAAATTTATCAATCACTGTACGGATTGTTGCAGGAGTCAAAGCTCCAAATTGTACAATAGCATCTAAACGATTTCTGAATTCAGGTGTAAAAGCTTTTTTGATAATTTCCATTCCATCGGCACTATGATCTTGTTCCGTAAACCCTATTGACGATCGAGACATTTCCTGTGCTCCAGCGTTAGTCGTCATTACAAGGATGACATTTCGGAAATCTGCTTTACGACCGTTATTATCAGTTAGTGTTCCGTGATCCATAACCTGCAACAGCAAATTAAAAACATCTGGATGTGCTTTTTCTATTTCATCCAATAACAATACACAATGAGGGGTCTTTGTAATCGCTTCCGTCATTAAGCCACCCTGATCGAAACCAACGTAACCTGGAGGGGCTCCAATCAATCGTGAGACCGTATGCCGTTCCATATATTCAGACATATCAAACCGCACTAACTCTATGCCCATAATTTTCGCAAGTTGACGACTGACCTCCGTCTTACCAACGCCTGTTGGGCCGGAGAATAGGAAGGATCCAATAGGTTGCTCACCTTCATTGAGGCCTGCTCTAGAAAGTTTAATGGCGGTAGCAAGAGTATCAATCGCTTTGTCCTGGCCAAAGACAACCATTCTTAAATTAACATCTAAATTCTTCAGTGCATCAATATCAGAATTGGAAACGTGCTTCGGTGGAATTTTTGCAATAGCCGCTACGACTTTTTCCATGTCTGTTACTTGAATTAGTTTTTTGCGTTTGCTCACAGGCTGCAATCTTTGAAAGGCTCCAGCTTCGTCAATAACGTCGATCGCTTTGTCGGGCATATAACGATCATTAATATAACGATCCGCCAACTCTGAGGCAGCTTTTAAGGAACGATCGCTATAGCGCAAATCATGATGCTCCTCAAAACGCGATTTAAGTCCTTTCAAAATCCGGTAAGTAGTATCGACATCAGGTTCATTAACATCGACTTTTTGAAACCGGCGAGATAACGCACGATCTTTTTCAAAGATGCCTCTGTATTCTTGATAAGTTGTAGAGCCGATACAGCGCAAATGACCTGAAGTGAGTACGGGCTTCAATAAGTTTGAGGCATCCATCACACCTCCGGATGCAGCTCCGGCTCCTATTATTGTGTGGATCTCATCGATAAAAAGAATTGCATGCTCATTTTTCTTTAGTTGCGCCAATAACGCCTTGAAGCGCTTTTCAAAATCACCGCGATACTTTGTCCCGGCTAACAGAGCCCCTAGATCTAACGAATAAATGACGCTCCCTTTTAAGACTTCTGGAACATTCTCTTCAACAATCAGCTTTGCCAAACCTTCAGCTACTGCTGTCTTACCAACACCAGATTCGCCTACTAGCAACGGGTTATTTTTTCGCCTACGAGAAAGAACTTGTACAACGCGAATCACCTCATCTTCCCTGCCAATCAGTGGATCTATCCGACCACACTCGGCCTCTGCATTGAGGTTTGTCGCAAAACTATCCAAAGGGTTAGCTGGAGAGTCTACAACTGATTCTTCCTCTTGCTGATCAGTGGAAGAATCATCATTGTCAATATGACCTGGAATTTTTGAAATGCCGTGAGTAATAAAGTTAACGATATCAATCCTCGAAACGTCTTGTTGTTTCAGAAAATAGACAGCCTGACTTTCTTGCTCACTAAATATGGCGACTAAAACATTTGCACCGGTAACTTCTCTTTTACCTGAGGATTGCACATGGAATACTGCACGTTGCAACACACGCTGAAACCCCAATGTTGGCTGCGTCTCGCGGGTAGCTTCAGATTCAGGTATTAGCGGCGTTGTGGTATCAACAAATTCTGCCAACTCATCACGTAATTGACCTAAATCACAATCACAAGAAAGTAGCACAGTAGAGGCTACTTCATTATCAAGTAATGCCAATAAAAGATGTTCTACGGTCATAAACTCATGGCGCTTCTTTCGCGCACTTTTAAACGCGTAATTTAATGTTACTTCTAGATCTTTACTCAGCATATCTCGCCCTAGGTATTAGAAAACATCGATCCTTACTTTTTAAACCTTAACCTTAATCACTTTTTCCTGCAGAAAACCTACCTATCCACTTCAACAGAACAAAGAAGCGGCTGCTCACACTCTCTCGAATAATCGTTCACCTGTGCAGATTTAGTTTCGGCAACGTCCTTGCTGTAAACACCACATACGCCCTTTCCCTCTGTATGAACCTTTAGCATTACTTGAGTTGCTTTCTCTACATTCAAATCAAAAAAGGAACGCAGCACCTCGACGACAAAGTCCATAGGGGTGTAGTCATCATTAATAAGAATAACCTTGTAAAGCGGTGGCTGTTTTAGTTTGGGCTTTTCAGTTGTCGCCGCAAAACCGGTGCTCTGATCATCATCACCTTGAGAAACTGTAGGGCGCGCGGGTAATTTTGTCATCTTTACGTTTCGTCGATGCTTGTTGTTCATAACCATTGAAAAACCAGAAAATCAAATATAGTGTCACTGCGGTCAGTAATATTTTGCGTTAGTTTCTATGCTATGAAAAGCCTTTTATCTGGCATAGAGGTTTCGATAAATATTCGTACAATTATACTCGGAAATAAGACCATTTTTGTGGATTTCAAGTACATACAATAGTTCTAAAGCATCTAAAAGCAGGCAGGAGACTTTGACATTGATTCATTGATGGTGTATAGCATCGATTAGTGATACAACCGCACCCAAAATATTGAATAATAATAAGTACGGAGTGATTGCAATGAGTACCGGGCAAGTAAAATGGTTCAATAATGCTAAGGGGTTTGGCTTTATTTTACCTGATGACGGTGGTGATGATTTATTCGCTCACTATTCTTCAATCGGAATGGAAGGATACAAAACCCTCAAGGCCGGACAATTAGTATCATTTGATACAATTCAAGGGCCAAAAGGATTGCATGCAGCTAATATACAATCGCTTCCAGAACGACTCCAGGAAAAAGTAGATGATGCCGAAGAAGTCGAAGAGCAAACCGCGGAGTCTTCAATAAAAGAAGAAACGATTGCTGACTCCGAGTAAGAGCTAAAGCTTTAGGCAAACTGGCACCAAACTCTTAAACGATTTTAATGCGCGAACTAGATACGTGAGGCTCGCTTATGGCTGTTAGTCAAAGCATTTTCCTGGCATCGAAGTAATGTCTAAGTTGCTGCTTTTTAACAAACCGTTCGGTGTGCTCTCCCAATTTACCGGAGAAGAGAATCAAAAAACTCTTTCCAGTTATATTTTCCAGAAAAAGTTCTATGCAGCCGGCAGATTAGATAAGGATTCTGAAGGACTCCTGCTACTGACCAATGATGGCAAACTGCAGCAAAGAATCGCTGACCCCGTCTTTACTACTGGCAAGACCTATATAGCTCAAGTTGATGGACTAATTACTGATGCTGCCATTGACAAACTTCAGAGTGGTATAAAACTCAAAGACGGCATAACCCGACCTGCCCAAGCTAGTAAAATCGATGAACCCGCGACTCTCTGGGACCGAGACCCCCCTATTCGATTTCGCGCAAATATACCCACTAGCTGGTTAAAAATCACACTATATGAGGGGAAAAATCGGCAGGTGAGACGCATGACTGCCGCCGCTGGATTTCCTACATTACGCTTAGTCCGAATTGCAATCGGGTCCTGGGACCTTAATGGCCTAGAACCAGGTCATTACCTAGAGTGCGAAGCTTAGCGAGCTCGCCAACTGTCCATGGCGTCTGTATCCGAAACCCTACTTTCAACCCATTCGCTATTTAGCTTTGAACTTTGCTTTTTCCAAAACGGAGCTTCGCTTTTTAAGTGATCCATAATAAATTGAGCTGCGTCAAATGCGTTTTGCCGATGCGCACTAGAAGTACCTAAAAATACAATTTGGTCTGAAGGTTTAAGCTCGCCGATTCGATGTATAATCCGTGTCCCAAGTAATGTCCATTTGTCATTTGCTTTACCGATAATTGCTTGGAGGCTTTTTTCTGTCATTCCAGGATAATGTTCCAAATATAACGATTTGACAGGCTCCACGTTTTGATTATCGAGGTTGTAGATTTCTCGAACGAGCCCAGTAAAGATGACAATCGCACCAGCATCTCCTGCTTTTATTTTTAGCAGCTTATATTCCTTACCAACATCAAAATCTTCTTTTTGTATGCTAATCATTATGGATTCGAATGGTTTGCTTGGAAGCTCATAGAGTTGGCTCAACTAGCCTCCTGTCATTGGCGGAAAGAAAGCCACTTCATCATCTTGGGAAAGCTTGTAATCCAAGTCTACGATAACTGTTTGATTTACTGCTACCAGTATTTTTTTACTGGAATCCATAACCGATTTAAATGAAGGGTTTATAAATTGCAGATGCTCAATTAGATCTTCGATGCTCGAAACCCCTTCAGGCAGCATTAGTTGCTCTTCTGCTTTATTGAGCCGTTCGCGAACACTTGCAAAATAGTGGATTTTAATTATAGCCATAGCATCTATACCACTTTCTTATAATGACCGCTGCGGCCACCTTGCTTTTCTAGCAAGCTTATATCGCCAATAGTCATTCCTTTATCAACGGCTTTGCACATATCGTAGATAGTCAATGCAGACACTGATACCGCCGTAAGCGCTTCCATCTCAACACCCGTAGGCCCATTAACTTTGCAGATGGCCTCAATGATTACTCGGCTACTCTCGCTGTCAAGGTTCATGACAACCTCCACCGAAGTCAACATCAGCGGATGGCAGAGCGGAATGAGTTGGGAGCAATTTTTAGCTGCCTGAATACCAGCAATTCGGGCTACGGAGAGGACATCTCCTTTTTTGTGGCCGCCTTCAGCAATGAGTTTAAGGGTATCACATGCCATAGCCACTTCGCCTTTAGCGATGGCAACCCTTTGAGTTGACGTCTTCTCTCCGACATCAACCATCATGGCATTTCCATACTTGTCTAAGTGCGTTAATTTACTCATGAGCCGATTATCCACTTTTATTGCTTCTAGCTAAAGTCGTCAATATACAATACAACTTAGCTAAAGCTTTTATAAAATTGCCCAAAAAACTAATTAATGATTAGAATCGCTCTTTTGTAGAGTTTGATAGTGATGACTGAAGGGCCACACGCAATTGTAGTCAGCGTAATCTATAAAGATAATCACTTTCTTCTCAAGAGAGGCAAATCTGCTGTCAAAATCATATATAATCAGCCTACTGACTATCTTGAGCCCGCTAAATATTGATTGCTGATGCAGAAAGAGAGTCCCCCAAGGAAACAGGTTGGAAGGTTGAAGTCGACTGCTTTCTTGGCATCTACCAATACACCTCGCCACATGACGAAATTGATTGTGAGCGACATTGTTTCGTTGCCAGCCGGATAGCTGTGATTGATAGTGACATTCTAGATGTCTGCTGGTTAACTCGTAAAGAAACAATCTCACCCAGCTCCGAATTAAGAAGCCCAATAGTCCTTAAAATGTTACATAATTTTATTAGAGCAAGTTTTCAACCTCTCTCAATAATTCGAAGAAACAATGGCCACGACAACTTTGCCCAAATCTAGTACTCCCGTTATCGTTGGCATGTCTGGCGGGGTTGATTCTTCAGTTGCTGCTTATTTGCTGAAGCAGCAAGGCTATGAGGTGGAAGGCCTATTTATGAAGAACTGGGAAGAGGATGACGGAAACGAATATTGCACTGCTAAGGAAGACCTTGCTGACGCGCAGTCTGTTTGTAATAGCCTCAACATCCCTCTTCACACCGCGAATTTTGCTGCAGAGTATTGGGATAATGTTTTCGAACACTTTCTTCATGAATATAAGTCCGGCCGAACACCTAACCCCGATGTGCTTTGTAACCGTGAAATCAAATTCAAGGCCTTTTTAGAATATGCCATTGAATTAGGTGCCGAGCAAATCGCAACGGGCCATTACGTTCGCAAACTGGAAGCAGCGGGAGAGACCATTCTACTAAAAGGCGCCGATAGCAACAAAGATCAAAGTTATTTCCTTTGCGAAGTTACCGAAGCTTGCATTAATAAATGTTTATTCCCCGTAGGTGAGCTTCCCAAAGCAAAGGTTAGAAAGATAGCATCTAACTTAAATCTGCGGACGCATGACAAAAAAGATAGCACTGGAATATGTTTTATTGGAGAAAGAAAATTTAAAGATTTCTTAGAAAAATACTTGCCCGCAAAGCCTGGATCCATCCAAAATTCAGACGGAGAGACCTTGGGGACTCACGCAGGGCTCATGTTTTACACGTACGGCCAACGCCAAGGCTTAGGTATCGGTGGGGTGAAAAATAAAGCGGATGCGCCCTGGTACGTTGTGGATAAGGACTTGGCTCAGAATTTACTAGTCGTCGCGCAAGGCAATAAAAATGAAGACCTATATTCTACTAAGTTGCTCGCTAGTATACCTTCCTGGATTAATAAAAATGTACCGCTTTTGCCTCTTAGCTGCACAGCTAAAATACGATATCGTCAATCGGACCAGAACTGTCAAGTAAACCTATTTTCAGAAACACAGGTTGAAGTGGTTTTTGATCAACCTCAAAGGGCTGTCACGCCCGGACAATACATTGTGTTTTACCACGAAGATCGTTGCTTGGGAGGCGCAATCATTGAACTATTCTTTCGATAGATTCAATCGGTGGGAGAGTCAAAATATAGCTTTAGCCGCTGTTGCTCAGTGCGCTTCACTAGCAAATAGTCTCGCTACAAATGGTACAACATCTAACATCGAGCTAATTACGTCAATTAAGCCATTAATGGTATTTGATTCCAGTTCAATTTCCGATATTTATCCTAGGTTAACAGATCTAAGTTTAGGGCTGCGCATAATACAAAAGACTTTTAGTAATGGACAGAATCAAGAAGAACCAAACGTAGTACGCCATACTCTTAGCTTATTGTTACTTCGTAATAAATTAATAGCTAATCAACAAATGCAAACCAGAATAAGGCAAGGCCTAAAAGAGATAGCTGAAACCTCTATGCTTGATAACACCAAAGAACCCAAAAGTGAAATGAGTTATCTACAGCAAGATCTTCTTTTCGAGCAGCTAGCAACACTCTATCAGGATACAATTAGCAAGCTGCCGTACCGTATTCAGGTCCAAGGCAAGATAGAAAATCTAAAAAATGAACGAGTAACGAACCGAATTAGAGCTCTGTTATTAGGAGGTATACGTTCGGCTGTTTTATGGCACCAACTTGGTGGACGCCGATGGCGCCTTGTCTTCTATCGCAAGCGCGTACATGAAACAGCTGGTAATATCCGCCGTAAGTTATTAACTGCAGTCTAAAAACGTTAACTATTTCAGGCCAATCAGGAATTACATATGTCTAATTTGCAGCCCAATCCTCTCTCAGCACTTTCTCCTCTGGATGGTCGTTATAGGACTAAGTGCGAAAGATTGACACCGTATTTTAGTGAATATGGGCTTATGCGCTATCGAGTATTAGTGGAAGTTAAATGGCTACAGAAATTGGCTGCTTCTAAATCGATTCAAGAACTGGATAAAATTGATGCAGATAATATTCAGGCCTTAAATAGCTTATATGAAGACTTCTCTCTTGATCACGCTCAAAGAATTAAGGACATTGAAAAGAAAACTAACCATGACGTTAAAGCAGTAGAATACTTCATCAAAGAAAAACTGGGAGATAAAAAATCACTCGACTTACATCTGGAATTTGTCCATTTCGCCTGTACATCTGAAGACATTAATAATCTCGCCTATGGGCTTATGCTGAAAGAAGGTCGTGACCTCGTCATGTTGCCGGTGATGCAAGAAATCATTCAACAACTCTCTATCTTAGCAAAAGAATACTCTGATCAACCTTTATTATCTCGCACCCATGGGCAACCCGCTTCTCCAACAACTGTAGGCAAAGAATTTGCTAATGTCGTATATCGTTTGCGCCGCCAACTCAAGCAGATTGAGAACCAAAATATTTTAGGCAAAATCAACGGTGCGGTTGGTAACTTCAACGCGCACCTATGCGCTTACCCCGACACCGACTGGCCAGGATTGGCGCGAGAATTTGTCACTGAGTTAGGATTAGACTGGAACCCCTACACAACCCAAATTGAACCCCATGATTACATTGGAGAACTTCTTGATGCTTTTTCCAGGTTCAATACCATCCTTATAGATTTTAATAGAGATATCTGGGGATACATCTCTCTTGGCTTTTTCAAACAAAAAACTGTTGCTGGAGAAATTGGTTCCTCTACCATGCCGCACAAAGTGAACCCTATAGACTTTGAAAATTCTGAAGGCAATTTAGGATTAGCTAACGCGTTGTTAGAACATCTTTCGAGCAAGCTGCCTATTTCCCGATGGCAAAGGGATTTGACCGACTCCACTGTTTTAAGAAATCTCGGCACTGGGCTCGCATATAGTCTTATTGCTTATAACTCCGCATTGAGAGGGATCAACAAATTAGAATTAAATACTGAATCCATCGATAAGGACATCGACAATTGCTGGGAAATACTCGCTGAGCCGATTCAAACCGTTATGCGCCGGCATCGAATTGAAAAGCCTTACGAAAAGCTCAAAGAACTCACCAGGGGAAAGGCTATTGATCAAAAATTGATTCAAGACTTTATTTCCAGTTTGGATATCCCATCATCGGCAAAACAACAATTATTAGAACTTAGACCAAGAACTTATTTAGGCAACGCAGTCGATCAGGCTGCTAGTGTTTGAAGCAGGCAAAGCTCAATGCGAGCTTCAATGTTTCTAAATTTCTTGCCCAGGACTGGCAAAAGCGACCACGGTTGTTACCGCAACTCGTTAAATTCGATGACCCCTTATCTGCGGAAGAACTGGCTGGACTCGCTTGTGAAGAAGAGGTTGAAAGTCGCTTGGTCCTCGGCGAACGTGACTGGACTCTCCGACACGGCCCATTTCAGGAAGCAGACTTTACTTCACTAGCTGAGAGTAATTGGAGTTTGCTGGTCCAATCTGCGGACATTTACAGTAATGCATTTAAAGAATTACAAAGCCTTTTTACATTCATCCCAAAATGGAGACTTGAGGATGTCATGGTGTCGTTTGCCGTCCCTGGAGGAGGCGTTGGTCCCCACTTTGATTATTATGATGTTTTCCTTGTGCAAGGAAGCGGTCAGCGACGATGGCGGCTAGGGGGAAAATGTCAAAGCAACGCGAAACTGCAGAAGAATTCAGGACTAGCCTTACTAAATTCTTTTGATACTAAGCAAGAGGTAACTCTCAGCGCTGGCGACGTACTCTATATTCCTCCTCAATTCGCGCATTGGGGCGAGGCAATAAGCGACAGCTTTTGCTACTCCATTGGCTTTCGAGCCCCTTCTATTGCAGACATGCTAGAAGGCTATTCGGAAGACCTTATCGGAAGAGCAAATCCTGCCGAGCGCTTCACAAATGAGCTCGGAAGTAGCTCAAATGATTCAGCAGAAATCACCATCAAAGACTTAAACAAAGCCTATTCTCTGCTGCAACAAAAAATAACAAACCAGTTAGCATTCAATAAATGGTTTGGCGCTCATATGACTCTGCCAAAAAATCCTGATCTATTTTGTAAGCTTGATGGGGTGCCGGAATATTTGGAGCTGCAAGCAGCGCTGACTGCTAATCGGACCCTACTGGAGATAAACTCTGCTTCGCGCATGGCGTATGCCAATCTGCCGCAACAGCAGACCCTGCTGTTTTTTGTGGATGGCCGTGTTTATGTATTGTCACTTTCCAATCTTAATGTTGTATCCGCAATATGTAATCTAAAATATTCATTCAAGGAGATATTTTTGAATTTAAAAAATAATGATGAATTAATCCATATTGCACTAGACATGCTCAGAGAAGGTTCTTTATTACTCAGCGATCCTATTTAACAGCAGCTTTACTAAACAGCTCCCCGATCGCCCCTGTCCACTTACTTTCAGGCTCCCTATAAAACTAATCCTCGATTGCTCGCCTTAATAAATTCCAGGCGCAGCTCATCATAGCTACTAACCGATGGAAATTGTGGAAATTCTGAAACCACATTGTCTGGAGCTCGAAACAGGATACCTACATCAGCTTCAGAGAGCATCGTTGTATCGTTATACGAATCCCCAGCAGCAATTACTCGAAAGTTAAGACCATGAAATGCTATGACACATTGTCTTTTTGGATCCTTTTGCCGCAACTTGTAATCAACGATCGTTCCGCTCTCATCTGCAACCAAACGATGGCAGAATAATGTGGGAAAGCTTAGCTGACGCATTAATGGCTGTGAAAACTCATAAAAAGTATCTGATAATATGATTAACTGAAAATGCTCTTTCAACCACTCTACGAAGTCCAGAGCTCCTTCCAAAGGCGCCATGGTTGAAATTACTTCCTGAATGTCTGGGAGACCGAGCCGATGCTGCTTAAGAAGCCTCAATCGCTGCTGCATAAGCTCATCATAATCAGGAATATCACGGGTAGTGGCTCGGAAAGAATCGATCCCAGTTTTCTCGGCGAATCCAATCCAGATTTCTGGAATTAATACACCTTCTAAATCAAGACAAGCTAGCTCCATTTTTTTACTACTCCTCTAAATGAGTCTTGGGCATAAAATAACCAATTTATCAGATCACGCTGGTCCCTGGTAGCGCTGAAATGGTGCAGCAAGAAGAAGTCTCATTATGAGAAAAAAGCTCTCTTAGATTGATTCATAGCATCATTTAGATATTCTAAATAGAAGGTTTTATTATTCTTTTACATAACACATAACGGGACGGACTCGATAATAGAAACTAAACCGCAGATGAGCCGCATCTTTACCCAATACCAAAAATAGTTGAAAATGCCCTTCCCGTTTTGGAGTTGCCTAGTACTAGGCACTAGATTCACTCTTCCGTTAACCGATAGACAGCCCCTACCCATGCTAGATCAATTAGAAATCATCGAATTGAATGACCAACTGCAGGATGCCGATCCGAAAGAGATACTTAACCAGTTAGTGGATTTACTTCCCAACACAGCTATCTCATTTAGCGGCGCAGAAGATGTATTGTTAATTGAATTCACGCAAAATCAGACTAATCCCCCTGAAATATTTACCCTCGATACAGGACGGCTTCACCCTGAAACCTCTCATTTTATAGAGGAAGTCAAAAATCATTACGACAGATCAATTGAAGCCTTACTACCAAACCAAAAAAAAGTAGATATGCTCATAAAACACAAAGGCTTGTATAGTTTTTATGAAGATGGTCATGAAGAATGCTGCAATATCCGAAAAGTCGAACCTCTCCGCAAAAAGCTCAAACATTTAGATGCCTGGATTACAGGGCAAAGGCGAGACCAAAGCCCTGCTCGCGCTAGAGTCGCGGTAATTGAAATTGACCAAAATTTCTCTTCTGCCGAGCACCAAGTAATTAAAATCAACCCGCTGGCGAATTGGAGTTCCGCCAAGGTATGGCAAACTATCAGGCGATTCAAGGTCCCTTATAACAAGCTCCACGATAAAGGGTTTGTAAGCATCGGCTGCGAACCCTGCACAAAAGCTATAAGACCTGATCAGCATGAACGCGAAGGTCGATGGTGGTGGGAAGAAGCAACCATAAAAGAATGTGGGCTGCACCGTAACAACACCGTCGATAATTAGCTGATTAGCCTACTATGAATTCAATTGGCACGCTATCTGGCTATAAAATTATGTCAAAATAACTCTTTTCAGAAAAGATGATAGGCTCTAGTTTTTATCAAATCGATTATCTCGATTACCTGCACATTAACTGCTTTTTAAGCAATGTAGATCAACATGGAATTTTTGCTATATATTTTGGCTGGCGCGGCCGTCGGGTTTGCCATCGGGCTTACCGGAGTCGGTGGCGGTTCCCTAATGACCCCATTGCTGCTCCTTTTTGGTTACCCTGCTCCTGTGGCAATTGGGACTGACTTGCTCTATGCCGCAATAACAAAGGCTGGCGGTGCCGTATCGCACCATCGGCGAGGTAATGTCGACTGGAAAATAGTCGGCTTTCTAGCCGCTGGAAGTATTCCTGTTTCCATTTTACTTCACAGCTTTTTCTTAAACATCAGTTTTCAAGAGTCCCCCGAATTTGAAAGCCTTCTTACTTTTAGTTTAGGAATAATGTTAATAGTTACCTCCGTTATATTGATATTCAGAGATAAAATAAGATTAAGTGCAGTCGAAGAGAGGCCAGAATTTTTCATGCATACTATTCATCGGAGCCGCAGCACCGTTACTTTTCTGATGGGGCTAATCTTGGGAACCTGCGTTACCCTTTCCTCGGTTGGTGCTGGGGCTTTTGGTGCTGCGATATTGATGACCATTTACTCCCAAACTTCAACAGCTAAGATCATTGGAACTGACATCGCCCATGCTGTGCCGTTAACCTTTATTGCCGGGCTAGGCTACCTAAGCATTGGGTATGTTGATTTAATGTTGCTGGGGAGCTTATTAATAGGCTCTCTGCCTGCTATTTACTTAGGCTCCAAAGCCAGCAATCAAGTGCCTGACAAAGTTTTACAGCAAATATTAATAGTACTTCTACTAGGGCTAGGTATTTATTACAGCTTTATTCAATAAGGGCATTGTATCTAATTGAGATATTCATTCATTAGCAACACCATGAGGAACGTGTCCTGTTGCCACATGATTTCTAGCTGATTCACAATGGCCCTGTTGATCGTCAAAAAACACATCGGCGTCAAAAGCCTTAAGAAATTTCCCCTTGTCCAGACCGCCTAAAAACAATGACTCATCGATACGAATATTCCACGCCCTTAGGGTTCTTACGACGCGCTCATGGGCGGGAGCAGCACGCGCAGTGACCAGGCAAGTTCGAATAGGCACCTCTCCGGCCGCAAAAACGCGTTGAATTTGCTGCACCGCGGCCAAAAAAGGTTTGAAAGGACCACCACTTAAAGGATCATTTGCAGATTCAAGTTCATTCTTAGTAAATGCTTCTAAACCACTGTCTTTATAGATTTTTTCTGAATCATCTGAAAAAAGAACGGCATCACCGTCAAAGGCTATTTTCACAATCTCTTGTGGCGCAGAAGATTTCTTCGACGGTAAAATCGTGGCTGCTGCCACCCCGAGCTCCAATGCCTGACGCACATCGGCGCCATCAGATGACAGAAATAAATGACTGTTAAAGGCAGCTATGTAGCGATAGGGACTGTCTCCCCCACAAAATGCGGCTCGGGTAATATCAAGACTGTAATGCTTGATTGAATTAAAAACTCTCAAACCAGTATCCGCAGAATTTCTAGAGAGTAAAATAACCTGCACCGGAGACTCATCTAGCAACTTGTTCAAATTCAGTAACTTTTGGACCAACGGGAAGGCGACCCCAGGATCCAAAGGCTCCTCTTCGTGAGCGATTTGGTATTTCTGATAGGCGTCCAATCCTTCTTCTTCGTAGACCCGGTGGCTTTCAGACATATCGAACAAAGCACGGGAAGAAATTGCTATAGCTAGAGGGTCTATTTTAGGGTTTTGCGTTTTTGACAATGCTTTAATTTCGCTACTAAAGTTTAATTTTTCGACAACACCTAAAATTATTCAGCCTTATAACAGGCACCGGTGCCCGCTAAGCCACAATAACCATTTGGATTTTTTGCTAGATACTGCTGATGATAATCTTCAGCATAATAAAATGTATCTATATTACTGATTTCTGTAGTAATACTAGGATAATATTTACTGGATAAAGCTTTTTGAAAATTCTGGCTACTATTTAAAGCAGTTATTTGTTGTTCGGCGCTAGTCGTATAAATGGCAGACCTATATTGCGTTCCCCTGTCGTTACCTTGCCGCATGCCCTGAGTCGGGTCATGGGATTCCCAAAACACAGTAAGCAAATCCTCAAAATTAATCTGCTCTCGATCAAATACAACAAGAACCACTTCCGAATGACCACTCATACCCGAGCATACATCTTCATAGCTCGGGTTCACGGTAATACCACCGGCATAGCCCGCAGCCGTACTGTAAACACCGGGGAGTTGCCAAAATAAGCGCTCTGCGCCCCAAAAACAGCCCATGCCAAATATAGCTTTGGATAAATGCTTAGGAAAAGGCTCAGCTATGGGATTAGATGAAACGAAATGCGCCATCCTAAATTCTGGCGGCTCTGGCCTGTCGGGCGCGGCATTTTCCTTTGTTGGCAATTCTACTAGCTTATTACTTACTCCAAATAGCATAAAAACTTTCCTATCTTTTATGTCTAAGATGATTGATTGAATTGATAGATCTATTTGATTAATGCATGATGCTGAAAAAAATAGCTAAAACTCTTATCCCTGAACTATTGTAGCGCAGACTGGCGAATCGAATAAGGACCCCTTAACGTTTTGATTTCTTCTCAGCTGCTTTATTTTATCCAGTCAAACAGCATTCAATCTTCTTGAGGCATTCATGGTATCAATTACTTCAAATTTTCAGCGATTAATCGCTACATCAACGGTATCTTTTCTTGCATTTTACTACGCATCATCAGTAACCGGCGATCCTTTAGACTTAAGTCAGCAATTCAAAAATAATAGAGATGTAATAACTTCGACAATGAACAATCAAGCAGAGTCCTTCGCAAATAATAGTATTACCCCATTTCAAATCTCCATTTCCGATGAAGATCTTGAAGACCTGCAGCTTAGATTATCCCTCACACGATTACCCGACCAGTTGAATAATATTTCCTGGGAATATGGCACCGATCTCAACTATATGCGTGAATTAATTGGTTATTGGCAAGATGGATTTGATTGGCGTGAACAAGAAAGAGAATTAAATCAGTTCGATCAGTTCAAAACGGTAGTTGATGATTTAAACTTGCATTTCATTCACCAGCGCTCAAATAATCCCGATGCCATACCATTAATGGTTGTTCACGGCTGGCCAGGCTCTGTGGCCGAATTCAGCAAAATTATCCGCCCGCTAACTGACCCGCTATCTTATGGTGGGGACATTTCTGATTCTTTTCATGTCATAGCGCCCTCACTACCTGGTTTTGGCTTTTCTGGCATTCCTGATGAAACTGGATACTCACCGGAGCGGATTGCGCTTCTGCTAGCTGAGCTAATGGAGAAAATAGGATATGAGCGCTACGCTATTGCTGGAGGCGACTGGGGGGCAATCATAAATCGACATCTTGCCAATCATTATCCTGATCGGCTCATTGGCCTCCATTCCAATATGATGTTAGCCGGCCCTCCTTCCGGCACTGAGCAAAGAGCAAACGTAACTGAGGAGGAAGATGAAGCCCGCACATCAAGACAGGGTTATATGCAGAATGAAGTTGCTTACCAACAAATTCAAGGTACCAAACCACAAACTTTGGGCTACGGATTGAATGATTCACCTGCAGGGGTTGCTGCATGGATCGTCGAAAAATTTCACGGCTGGACTGATATGCCACAAGGCGCTGATGGGTATCTTGACAATCATTTTACCAAAGACGAATTGCTTACCAATATTGCTATCTATTGGTTTACCAATACTATTACTTCATCAACGCGCATCTATTTAGAAAATCGAAATACGCCAGCGATAAAACCGATGGAGTTTATAAATGTACCTACTGGTGCCGCTATTTTTCCAGCTGAAATATTTATAACCCCTAGATCATGGGCAGAGGCTTCATATGACCTTAGACACTGGACCGTCATGGAAGAAGGAGGCCATTTTGCTGCCTTAGAACAGCCAGAGCTCTACCTAAATGATCTGCGCGAATTTTTCCGCTTACTCCGCTAATAGCAGTCGACTTTTCAATTTAGATTAACCAATAAAGCTAGATTTCAAAATGACTGATATAACCCAAGAGCATGCTAACGGAACAAAAGGTATTCTCGCCTGGATAGAAAGACGCGGGAACAAGCTCCCCGATCCTGTATTCATATTCCTATGGTGCATTGCTGCTGTAATAGCAATAAGCGTTATTGCCGCCTTAATAGGCTTATCTGCGCCCCATCCAACTTTAGTTGATGCTGCTGGGAATGCGCTTGTCATTAACGCTGAAAGCTTGCTGTCAGCATCAAACATCCAGCGCTTATTAGTCGAAATGCCTTCGACTTTTACTAGCTTTCATCCCTTAGGTTACGTTCTAGTAGTGATGCTCGGTGCAGGGGTTGCGGAAAGGTCAGGGCTATTTTCCGTAGCTATGAGTGGTGCGATGTCCAAAGCACCACAATCTATGCTTACACCCGCTGTTGCCTTGATCGGTATGTTAGGTAACCTTGCTGCTGATGCTGCCTATGTGGTTTTGATTCCACTTGCCGGTGTTGTTTTCGCAGCCGCTGGCAGACATCCTATTGCTGGGATTGCAGCAGCTTTTGCTGGAGTCTCTGGTGGTTTTTCAGCAAACCTGATCCCCGGGCAATTAGAGCCTTTATTATTCGGCATTACTGAGGCAGCAGCAGAAACTCTAGATCCAACCTGGGACGCAAACATGGTCGGTAATTGGTATTTTATCAGCGCTATGACCTTTGTCTTTCTACCAGTGATCTGGTTTGTCACAGATAAAATTATCGAACCACGCCTTAACCCAATAGCACCCGGAGAAGCTGAGAGCACGACGGCAGGAATGGTCAAAGCACCCAACTCACAATTAGATAATAATGAGCTTAGAGGACTGCGTAGGGCAGGATTTGCTTGTTTAGGTGTAATTTCATTTTGGATTATTCTCTGCATAGCACCAGGCACACCTTTGATTGAAGATACTGCCACAGGGGTTGCGCGCTTCAACCCTTTTCTACAATCATTAGTAGCCGGCTTCTTTGTTCTTTTTTTGGCCGCCGGCTGGGCATATGGCAGCGCGTCAGGCAGCGTTAAAAATCATCGAGATATCGTCCGCATGATGAGTGAAGCGATGGGGGATCTCGCCTACTACTTAGTGCTTGCTTTCACAGCAGCGCATTTTGTTGCAATGTTTAACTGGTCTAACCTTGGATTAATCTTTGCAATCAATGGAGCAGCATTTCTAGAAGGGTCAAACCTCCCTGATTCTATTCTGCTCGCATTTATCATATTGTTTGGCGCAATTATTAATTTGTTTCTAGGTTCTGCTAGCGCGAAATGGGCATTGTTAGCACCGGTTCTAGTACCAATGCTAATGCTAATTGGGATAAGCCCTGAAATGAGCACTGCAGCCTATAGGGTGGGTGACGGAGCGACCAATATCATTACTCCTTTGATGCCATACTTTCCATTAATTCTTGTTTTCTGCCAGCGCTGGCAAAAAGAGTTCGGCCTCGGCAGTTTGGCTGCAACAATGCTTCCCTATTCTATGCTACTTTTGGGATCAGGAATAATATTGACAATAGTATGGGTAGTACTTGGCATTCCTTTAGGCCCAAATGCTCCGGTGCAATTTACTTTGCAATAAAATAAATTTCCGTTTTTGCAGAATCACTGACCACTTAAGAATTTGTTTTGCTCTTTGATTGGATTTTGAAATGAAATACGTCTCTATTGTTTTTACACTATATGCAGGTCTAATCGGTCTGAGTAATGCGCAAGAATTAGACTACCCTGACTCTTTTAATGAACCAATGGAATTGTTCCCAGACGCAATGGGGGATTTCTTTTTCCCAATCTCATCGGAAAATGATTTAGCTCAGGCCTATTTTAATCAAGGCTTTCAGTTAATGTATTCTTTTGCCAAGGAGGATGCAGTACGATCATTTCAAGCCTCACACCTTGCAGACCCAGATTGCGCAGTTTGTTGGTGGGGGGAATCTTGGGCTTGGGGGTCATATTTAAATGGCGCCATGACTTCTGCGCAAGCACCCCGAGCTTATTTCGCTCTAAAACAAGCGCTGCTCCGTGTTGATTCGGCCACCGAAAAAGAGGCTGACATGATTCGCGCATTAGAAGTGCGCTACATTGAAAATTTTAATCCTGCGAATAGGCGAGTCCAAGACCAAGATTATGCAAACGCAATGGGAGAACTTGCCAAAAAGTATCCTGATGATTTAGATCTGGCTACACTTCATGGGGATGCACTTTTCCTTCTGGAAGAACGCAGAGGCTATCGATCTTTAGAAAATCCCAATGTAGTTCGAATACATAACATTTTCCTTTCAGTTCTCGAAAAAGACATAAGACATCCCGGTGCCTGCCATCTCCTAGTTCACGCAACAGAATCAACACCAACCCCCGAAATCGCAGCACCCTGCGCCAGATATTTAGGTGACACCATTCCAGGTGCGAGCCATATCAACCACATGCCAAGTCATACATGGAATGAGATGGGTCTTTGGCATGAAGCCGTTAGAGCTAATACTATTGCCTGGCATTCAGACCAGAAAGCAGCAATAGGCAAAGGCTTCGCAATCTACCCCACACACAACCTCACGATGCTCTATTACGCTGCCAGTATGGGTGGAGAAAGTGCTGTCGCAATTCAGGCCGCTAAAGATTTAGCGAAATTGAATCGTAATACGGCTATGCATGCGCTTGCTCTAATTAGATTTGGTCGATTCGACGAGGTATTAAAAGTTAGAGACAAGCCTAATGGTGAGATAAATATTAGTATGTATGATTTCTCTCAAGGTTATGCAGCACTAAAGCTAGGCAACATAGAGAAGGCCAAATCCATATCTAATGCCTTGTGGGAATTAACAAACACTACAACAGCAAGATTTAGATTTCATGCCGGCAAAGATATTGTAGGGACTATGGCTGGAATTCTAGAAGGTGAAATAGCTTGGAGCGAGGGAAAAGTAGAGGCAGCGGCAGAGTCCTTTAAACGCGCTACGGACTATTACGAAAACCTTAACTATGACGAACCTGAGCCTCTACCTTTCTCACCCCGGCATTGGCTAGGTGCTGCCTATATGGAGTTAGGTGCCTACGATAAGGCTTTAGAACAATACGAACTAGATTTAATCGAGCATCCGCATAATATCTGGGGTTTGTGGGGGACTAACCAGGCCCTCGATAAACTTGGCCGATCTGAATCAACCATCCAACAAGATCTGTTTGAAGCAAAATCTTATGCAGATATTTGGATACCGAGCACAAAACTATAAAATGCAAAGTTTGGCTATATAACCATTAAGCCGAATTTCTAGAAGCATTAATATTACCAAAGAGGCTTCTTATTATCATATTTTCATACATCTCAATTTGCTCATCTTGAATTGAATCACTGTCATTCAATTCATTGATCCTCATCAATGCAAATTGCTGGATAATTAGAAGTGGTAATACCACTCTTTGGCGTAAACCGATACTGTAACGGCTACCAGGATGGTCTTCCAGCAAAACTGTTTGACCTGATACTTTTAAGGCCATTTCCATACTCAGAGAATACTCATCATAAATGAGTTCCCAAAATACTCCGAATTTCTCATCGTTCTTCATGTACTTAGTCAGAGGAAAATTAGCTTTGCTCATACTCTGCATACTATTTCCAACAAGGGCACGAAAAAAACCTGACTCTTGATAGAGTGCGCGACACTCTTCTAATCTGCCCTGCTCTTCTAGAGCCTTCAGCGCTGTACCTAAACCAAAATATCCAGGAACATTCTGCTTTAATTGGCCCCAGGCACCAACAAAAGGAATAGCTCGCAGATCTTCAAATCGTAATTCTTGTCTAGAGCCGCGTTTTGTTGGGCGACTCCCAATATTAGATTGGCCATAGTAGTTGAGAGTGCTCATCTCTTCGAGATATGGCAGAAAAAGCGGGTGAGATTTGAAATCCACGTACTTTTTATGGCTGTGCTCAGCAAGCTCTGACATCAGCATTCTCTGCTCAACAGTAAACTCTCTCTGTGTTCTATCATACAGGTTATTTTCTAGCCCAGCCGCCAACAGCTGTCTTAGGTTGTGGGTAGCACCAATTTTTGTTCCATAATAGGAGCTAATTGTCTGGCCTTGCACCGTTAATTGAATCTGGTTAGATTCAATATTCTTGCCTAGCGCGGCATAAAACTTGTAAGTGCTCCCTCCACCGCGCGCAGGAGGACCTCCTCGACCATCGAAGAAACACACTTCAATATTGTGCGACCTAGAAACTTTAGTTAAAGACTCTTTGGCCGAATAAATAGCCCAGTTAGCCATCAAATAACCACCATCTTTTGTCCCATCTGAGAAACCCAACATGACCGTTTGTTTATTACCACGCCTTGCTAAGTGAGCCCGATATTCTGGCACACTATAGAGCACTCCCATATTGGTGCCAGCGCTCTTTAGGTCTTCGATAGTTTCAAACAACGGGACTATATCGACTGTTAAATTATCTAAACTCCAGCCCGATAATTGGAATAGAGCAATTAATCTAGCGATGTCCAAAGGCTCGCGACAGTTGCTAATAATGTAACGATTGCACGCACGCTCACCATTGGATTCTTGAATTTCTTGAATGGTACGCAGTGAATCTATGGTGTCTCTTGCGATCGTTTCGCTCAATTTACTGGCATCAACCCTACTCGAAATACCAAGCAAAGCCTGAATTTGTTCTTTCTCCGTCAAGGTGGGAAAGTGACGCGGCAAAAGCTCACTATTGCTTGTAACTATGCTATCCAGAGTGCTCTGAAGCACTCGCGAATCTTGACGAATATCTAGACTGGCAAAGTGAAAACCAAAAGCAGTTATTTTACGTTTGAAAGAAATAAGCCTATCTACAAATAAACCCTGGAAATCTTTTTCTAATGTCTGCTGAATACTATTCAAATCTTGTATTAATGCTTCTGGGTTAGAAAAACAATCACCACGCTCGTGGGTTAGCTCGTTATACAACTGTTTCTCTACTGCTTCTATTTCGCTCGCAACTCCAACAAAGCTTAAACGCCTTTTTAACTCACGCACTTCTTTGTGATAACACTCGACAATACGAGCCCGTAATTTATCTGCCACTTGACGAGTTATTGTTGTTGTTACAAAAGGATTCCCATCCCGATCTCCTCCAGGCCAAAAGCCAATGCTAAGAAGCTGATCTTGCGTCGCCTCTCGATCTTTTTGATAATCATTAAGATAATCCAGGACATCTCCAATAGCTGGATAAAATACATTACCTAAATACCAACTTAGCTGAACGGCTTCATCTAAAGGGGAAGGTTTTTCTTTTTGAAAAAAAGGCGTATTACCTAATTGTTGGAGCAGACTTCTCGCTAAGCCAATGTCATTCGCTTGAACCGCATCGGTAAGATCGGTAATGATCGCCAACACCGTACCGGGGTAAAATTGAGTTGGGTGAGCCGTTAATATGACTCTAGCACCGAATGAAGCGAGTATGTTTTTCAGTTGTTCTTGTTGTCCTTCAGATACCACCCGCTCAGTTAGTTGTCGTAACTTATTAGACTCTTCTGTTCGATGAATTTTTTCATAAGCTGCATCTTCCAAGGCATCGATTAATACTACTTGCCTTTCTATATACTGAATAATCTTAAACAGGAACTGTGCTTGCTTATGCTCATCTAGGTCTGGCCGATGGGACTTAAAAAACTCGTCTAATATTTGCTTGGGATTAAGCCCTACTTTAAGCCCTGCATGACTTGCTTCATCTAGCAAAGGAAGTAGTAGGCTCGTTTGCTCTACAGCATCTAAAGGCAAAGTTAAAAATAAGCTATTATAGAGCTGATACTTTAACTCCACTAAATTTTCATAATGATCTTTTACGGGATTATCTGTCATTGATAATTACAATTCATGAAAGGTTTCAGAAAAGATTAGCAGCGGGGTCTAAGAATAACAGATTGCGTTTCTTATAAAAATCAAGACGTACTTGCCGTTTTATGCTAACAAAAAGAAGAAAGCAATATCGCCAGTTATTAAGCTCTGATTTAAGCTTAAAGCTTTTACTCTGTACCCAGCTTTGCTTTAATCCATACTATCGATTTATCCCAATGAAAAATACCAAGACCCAATGCCAAAACTAGCCATTCAACAAGCTTCTTCTTTGCCCAGACCTATTGTTGCTTTAGTAGTGACAGCTATTCTATGGGTTTTTTCTTCGTTAGCAGCTGGGTCCGAATCAAGAGCAATTGAAGCTGCCGAATCCTCAGAATGGGGCTGGAATCTAATAATTGCAGTCATAGTTATCGCAATTTCTTCTGCCAGCGCCGCATTACCTATCGCGGCAAGCAAGCAATGGACAGGTAATTGGCGCGTTTCAGCAATTACACCGCTTGCTGTGTTACTGCTGTGGATTGCGATCATCGTATTCGGACGTCTGCAATGTTCTGATTCGCATCAACTCTGGCCGTTTGAAATATTCACCTGGGCAATGCTCAATATGATTTATATGGTCGCCGTTATGACAGTGAAGAGGGTACTAGATAAGGCAGATCAAGAGAAATCCCTAACAGATTGATAAATCCCTCTTAATATATTTTCCAAGCTTCATAACCCCCATCCAAGCTGTAGGTTTGTACAAAGCCTTGCTCTGCAAGATATGCCGCCGCACCCTGACTCATATGACCGTGATAACAATACACCAAAAGCGGAGCGTCAAGGTCAGCTTCTTCAATAAATTGTTGTAAATTTCCATTGTGAAGATGCAGTGCTGCGCCAATATGCCCTGCCGCAAAAGACTCGTCATCTCTAATGTCTACGATTTGGATAGGTTTCTTCGGATCACTTCCCGATTCAAGTGGCGACAGCATTTTACGTGCTGCCTCAATATTTATTCTGTTAAAATTCATATCTATTCCGCTGTTAAAAAATTAAATACTTGAGCATCAACCTTTAACAGGTTCCAGCATGAAGAAAAAATCATATACGATTCTATCTGAGATCAGAATATTTTGAGGAATATACAGGCGACGAATTCATTACCTTCCCATCCTAGCGACTTTATCAGCAAGCGTTCTCTAAAGTTTATACTCAATATATCAGTAGAGTAAATTTTCAAAGCTTTATAAGAAATCTCAAGATTATGTATTCTTTAAAGGTCTTTCCAAATAAAAATAATTTCTCCTGAGTACGATCACTCTAATGAAAAGCGATTACTCCAAGCACTAAGAAGCACAGGGTAGCGATTGTGGCCGCAATCAAGGCGTAAGGTAATTGTGTTCGTACGTGGTCAATATGATCTGTAGCTGATGCCATCGATGCAACTACAGTAGTGTCACTAATAGGTGACGCATGATCACCAAATACAGCCCCAGACAAGACTGCCGCGAGAAATAAAGCTGGATCTAACCCAAGTGAGATCGAAATCTGCATTGCAAGAGGAATCATGATGGCAAAAGTCCCCCAACTGGAACCTATTGAAAATGCGATTGCACTTGACACCAAAAACAGCAAAGGCAACAACAAGACTTTGGGAAGTGTCTCTTCTGCTAACCCCGCAACATAAACCCCGGTGCCAAGCAAATTTGCAACATCTCCGAGTGCTAAAGCGAAAAGCAAAATCATTGCAACAGGCAAAAGACCCCCTGCTCCTTTTAAAAAAGTTAGCATTAGCTCATCTATAGTAGACCGCTTGGCTTGTAAAACTATTGTCCAAGAAACTAGTAAAGCAAAAAGGACTGACCATAATACTGATGTAGAACCGGAGCCATCACTTATAACACCATCACCTGTAATATATAAACAAACAGGCATAGCGAACACCATGGCGAGAATTGGCATTATCATGAATCGCGCTTTATCTTCAGGTCCTTTAGATTCTTGAGAAGATAGAATTGTTGGATCAACCATAGGCGTAGCATTGGGCCACAATAAAGATCCTTTTTCTGTTCTTTCTTGCGCAGCCTTCATAGGCCCAATATTGATATTTCTCCAGATGACTATCGCAGAAAATATCACCACAGTAATCGGATAAAAATTCAAAGGAATCGCTGCAACAAATACCTGTAGAGGGTTTTCGATATCGGCTGAAGCAGTGAGGCTGATAATAATTGCCCCCCAAGCATTAAGAGGAATCAGTATACATATTGGCGCCGAAGTTGAGTCAATAATATAGGCCAGTTTCTCTCTGGCAATTTTATAACGATCAAACAAAGGCCTTGAAATTGATCCCGCAACAAGCAACGTGATATTTGATTCAATAAAGACAACAACGCCTATAAAATAGGCTAACCATCGTGCCTTGCCGGGATTATCAACCCAACTTTTATTTTCGAGCAGATAGATGAAACCTCGAACGCCTCCTGTTCTCTCGATAGTGGCAATCAAGCCTCCGATGATAAGCGTAAAAATCAGAACCCGTGTATCTCCCGCATCACTGAAGACTGTGATTATTCCATCTATACCAAGCGCTAACCCTGAGAGTGGATTAACTGATGCAAATAGACAATAGCCAATCCAAATACCTATGCTCAGAGAAATAATTACCTGACGCGTTAGAATCGCCAAAAGGATAGCCAACAAAGGCGGCACAACAGACAAAAAATTTGGCTCGTACATGACCTTTTTGTTTCCTTTTCAGCGGGTTTTTCGGCGGCAATGCTCGCCCACAGTGATACTTGTTGAGTATAGAGAATCCATCTCAAATCTGTAATCATTAAATTAGGCCTAAAAGCCATGGCTTGGGTTCAAATTTTGTGTTACATCTATTCGAGTCAGAAGATAACCTTGCGAGTTTTCATCCCCGAAGGAGGTATGAGATATGGATCGCCGATCTTTCCTAAGCAACATGAGTGCTGCGACAGTAGCTTCTATAACTGGAGCCAGCACACTTAGTGCTAAAGCTGACGCCCTCGAAGATGCCATGAGCGACGAGCTCGACAAACGTATCGCCACGCCTTGGTTTTGCAGTATCGACCCCACGCCTGAACCAGTCGCTGGAGATACCAGGCCTTGGTATCAGCATGACGACCCGCGACTACCAAAAATGCCAGAAGCGCCTACGCTTATCGATTTCTTTAAACTCCGATTTGCTCCAGCCAATCACGTGCTGCAAAGCGCGAGGTTGGCCAAAGTAAATGGCATGGATGAAAAAATAATTTTAGCTTGCCTCTTACATGATATTTGCGTTGGGAATTTTATTCGTACTGATCACGGATATTGGTGTGCACAGATGGTTGCACCCTACGTCGATGAAGAAGTGGCCTGGGCAATAGAAAAACATCAAGCCTTGCGATTTTTCGCCGATGAATCTGTAGGCTATGAGTATCCCGATCAATACATACAATTTTTTGGCGCAGACTATAAACCCGAACCGTACATCATTCAAGCCTGGGAAGAAGCTAAAAAACATCGCTGGTACATGACATCCCGTCTGATTACTCTAAACGATCTATATTCTTTTGAAGAAGGAGTTGTAGTAGACGTAGATGATTTTACCGACATAATCGGACGCCACTTCAGACAGCCTAAAGAAGGTTTAGGGTTCGATGGATCGCCTGTCGCGCATATGTGGCGCAGCATGATATGGCCAAATAACTTTTTGTAAAACTCTACTAACTAATGGCGCGCTTAGTATCACTACGTCGCAATCTAAATATGTTTTGGAAACGTCATTTCGATATCAGAGGCAACGAAAAGGGATAGATTGTGAAAGCTTGGAAATTTTTTGTTGCTCTTGCTTCTGTGGCTCTTATTGCTTTAATAGTTCGCTTACCTATCGCAACGACGCCTGGTTTTTTCATTGGTGGGAACGCAAGCCCAACTCCAGCTATGTGGCCGGACACTTCGTCGATACATGAAATAAAATTGCGAGTGAAAGGCACAATTCCTAGGGTTGTAATAATTTGGTTTGTAGCAGTCGATAACGAATTATATATAGTTGGAGAAACTGATAGTGGCTGGGTCTCAATGTTAAAAAACGGCGACCTCGTTCAAATGCGATTACAGGATTCGACCTACTCTTTACAGGCTAATACTGTTAATGCAGGTGGAGAAGAAATTCTCCACCATTGGTTAGTTAAATATGAGGCAGACTATCCAGAATTTGTTAATACTTCTGCATCCGAAGATTTTCTAGAATACTCGTCGATCTATAGACTCTCAAGAGTCAACTAATTGAAAACTATACACACGGTCTAACCGGTCACTTTTTCGCAAAAAATATTTTCAAACAAACATAACCGACTTTTCTAGCTATTTTCTACAAACCGATTTAGCACTGTCCTAGTTATAAATATAACCAGGACAGTTATAGAACAAGTACAACGATTGGCTCAGTCCTATTTAATCGAACTACTGCTAAGCCCGAAAAACAGAACCAGACCAAGTAAGTGTCTCTAAAGAGATATGACTCTCTGTAGTGATATTACCTTCCTTAGAATCCCGACCGCGCATGCTTAATTCCCATTCATGTTTACCATCTTTTTTCCAAGTACCTTCTTGAAAGCCGATAACTCTCGAGCCATCAGGAAGGAAACCTTCGCCAGCCCAGCTAATTTCACCAGAGTCCACATCAGGATCGTTGATATTCCATGTCACCGTTAATGAGCCATAAACAGCTCCATATATTTCCATGTCACCTTCTGACTCCCAATTAGATTTCTCGACTAAATTATCATCGCCATCTCTAGAAAAAGAACTGCCTTTGTGTTTCAGTTCGAAGTCCGCTATTTTTTCTGCCATGTGTAATTCCTTTTTGTTAATTTTTTAAGAACATGAAAAACTACTACTTTTATAGCCTATTTGCTATCTCTTACATTCCACTAAGATATTTCTACACTCGAAGACTGTTTTAGAGTCCCGAATGAAGATTAGAATTCTCAATCAAAATTGGCAGAAAATACTCTTCAATAGGCTGTTAAAATCTTTATAATTGAGAACTTTTATATTTCTAAAGAGAGTTTTATGGACTTCTAGACAACAGTTTTTCCCTTCCGGCTATATATCTATACTCAACACAACTCCAGACGAATGCGTTGAGTTATTAAGCCCACCCGCTATCTGACTTACTAGATGCTATTCTAGACAAGAAATCACTTCTCTATTATTAAACCATCTTTCTGGGCCTTTAGTGCCCACTTTAAATCTCTATAAAAAGTAACTTCACACGAGGACGAAATCATGGATATTAGTAATTTAGGTTCGCTAGGCGAACTAATTGCAGCCTTAGCCACCGTACTGACTCTAATTTACCTATCTGCCCAGATTAGACAAACTAACCTAATTACAAAAGCGCGTTTTGGTCATGAAATTACAGAGCGGACTTATGAAAGGTATTTTCAATCTGCCAAAGATAATGAGTTTTCTGAATTCCTTGCAAAAGATTGGGCCACAGAAGATCTTAATAAATCAGAAACACAAAGAGTTCTGAATTTCTCGGTCATGCTACTAGTTGACTTATTTGATATTTATGACAAGGTAGATCAAGGCCTAGTCGAAAAGAAACACTTAGATTTTAGAACTCATGTTCTGAGAACAGGAATTTTTAGATCGCCACTAGGCTTAAGGGCCTGGAATTTTTGGAAAATAACAAGAGAAAAAACTTTTGTTGAATGGTTCGAGCACAACATCATTGATCAGCGGGCAATTGAACAGCTTGTGAATGAAATGAATGAAAAAGATCCGAAATGGAAAGAGAACGAATCAATTAGCTTTAGGATCGACGATTAAAGTGTCCATACTAGTTTATAAAAACATTGGAAATTGTATTTCTTACAAGTAGCCTAGACTAGATATTTTTTTGCTATCAGTATAATTGAGCATTTTAAATCAAAAATTCTTAAAAGATCGGATAAGTGGAATTGAAATGACAGTCATCACATGCAACTGTGGAGAAACTGAGGCTCATTTTTCAAGCACAAAGCCTTTATTCAGATTAATTTGTTGTTGTAATGACTGCAACGCGGTACTCCATTGGGCAGCCTGGAAGAATGATCGAATTTTTTACCCGGCATTTCAGGGAATAGATAAAATTTACCTGGAAAATAGTCTAAAAATTGTTAAAGGTGAGCAGAATTTAAGGTGGATAAAAATAACTAAAGATTCTGTATGCTTGCGAGGTGTAGCGGTATGTTGCTATTCGTCATTGTTCGTAGAAAATTTGTCTATCCTGGGACCAAATATCGCATGTATAGATGTTGATTTCTGTCAAGTAAACGGCGCCGAACCATGCGAGATAACTGCTCAAATATTTGAGAAAGATATCCCTAGCAATCGAGAAGCTGCTATTTGTCAAAGTTTCGAAGGTCCTCGCTTTATGGAAGGTCCGGAGGAAAGCCAAATTTGGCCTTCAGTGATACCGACAATCATCGCGGCACAATCTAAAGAAATTAATACTCCAGAAGGATTTGTTTCTCTTAGAAACATTATTGAAAAATCTGTAAAGGCTTACGGGTGGATAAACCTCGAAGGCTATAATGATAATGGCGCCCCACCTATAGTTTTGGCTGAAAGAGAAGCTCAGTAATGAACAGCCCTAAGTCCATTTGGAAATATTTCAATAAAACTTACCTGGTATTCCTTAGTGAGTTTAAAAAAACCTAAAGATAATTTTACTAACCAATATTTAAATCATCAAACTACAGGAAAAACTTATGAATAATCTACATTCATTCGATGAATCTAAAATTAACTGGAATCCAATGCCTAACGTCGAACATGCGTGGATATCGATTTTAGATATTGATGATACAGCTAAAATTGTAGACATACTTTTGAAGTTTTCTGCTAACGAGAAGATCGTTCTTCATAGGCATAGCTCAGTATTTAACACTTTCGTAATTCAGGGAGAACATTGCTTATATGACTTAGATGGCGAACTTACGGAGGTCAGGCCCGTTGGCACCTATAAAGTCGGACTGCCTAGCATGGAGCCTCATCGAGAAGGCGGTGGTGAAGAGGATGTCATTATTTTATTTAGCCTAAGGCCATATAGTAATGGGCTAATATATGAAATCATTGATGAAAATAATGAAGTCGAGCAGGCAGTAAGCTTTGATGATTTTAAAGAAATGAAAGAATTGTTTGAATCTGAAGAGAGCTAAAAGTAGCGCTCCTCGTAAGCGAGGTAAAGCGAGCCATGACACTAAAGACTCAAGGGTAAGCTTTAATTCCTATTAACGGATTCAATAAATTCCAAAAATAGCTATGATTAAAATAATACAACCAGCAAGAAGAGATATATACGACTAATTAGTCGCCTTATGTTTGCTCTATTCTTGTTCCTATTCTGCTATCTAATACTAAGTTTCAAAAAGATACATTTTGATAATTTTACTGATTTTGATTTTGATTGCGTGGGAAGCCTATTGGACTGTAAAAGCATGCTGGAAAGCAGCTAAATCTAGTGATTTTAAATGGTTCGTATTTATGATGTTATTTAATCTTTTGGGTTTACCAGAGATTTATTACCTTCACCACAGGAAGAAAAATTCTAATTTGAAAAGCATAGAACAACGGGATTAATTCTTGTTTAAGTACTGCTGAACTGCCTATCCTAACTTTAAGTAAGTTTACCCATGCACGCCTAATAAGATCAGCATTCAGAAGGCGCCAATTAGAGGGGACTTTTATGTTAAGCTAGTCCTATAATCAAAATAACCATAAAGGCTATTTTTTTTTCCCGTCATAAGAATGCTGGGCACAAAAATAGAGACCCTATTTTCATTCTTGGCCTACCCCGAGCTGGCTCTACTTTATTGGAGCAAATTCTTTCGAGTCATAGTGAAATTGATGGGACACTGGAATTGCCAAATATTCTTTCGCTGTCTCAGCGACTCCGTCGACTATCTTTTAAGAATGAGGTTCCTGGCTATCCGCAGATACTGTCTTCTCTAAAAAACGAACAATTCAAAGAGTATGGACAGGCATTTATTGAGGATACGCAAATTCACCGCCTTGAAGCCCCTTTATTCATTGACAAGATGCCAAACAATTTCCGACATATAGCTCTAATTAAATTAATATTACCCAATGCAAAGGTAATCGATGCGCGCCGGAATCCACTAGACTGCTGCTTTAGCGGTTTTAAGCAGCTATTCGCCGAAGGTCAAGAGTTCACTTATGATTTACACGACATTGGTCAGTACTATCGCAATTATTTAGACCTGATGAATCATTGGAATGAAGTACTTCCAGGATTTATCCTTCGCGTAAATAATGAAGATGTTATCGATGACCTTGAAGGACAGGTACGTCGCATGTTGGACTTTTGTGGTTTAAAATTTCAGGAATCCTGTTTGAATTTTCACCAAACTAAAAGAAATGTGCGTACACCGAGTGCTGAACAAGTACGACAACCTATAAGTCGATCTGGCGTCGATAACTGGAAACCATTTGAAGAGTTTTTAACCCCTTTAAAAGAATCTCTTGGCACAGAAATTCTTAATAGCTCTATCGGGATTTAATCAAAGTGAATAAAAAACCATTGGAACCTCTATGCCCAGAAATATATTAGGGACGATGCATAAACCTGTATTCTTTACCTCAGCTGGACTAATTACCTTCTTTAGTTTTTATGGTGGTGCATTCAATGAGCATGCTGCTGCCACTTTCGCTAACATCCAATCTTGGTTGGTTGTCTATATGGGATGGTTCTATATGAGCGTCGTGGCCCTATTTTTTATATTTATCATTTACCTTGCTTGCGGTAAGTATGCGCATATTAAACTCGGGGCTGATAACTCTAATCCGGATTATTCCTATGGGAGCTGGTTTTCAATGTTGTTTAGCGCCGGCATGGGGATTGGGTTGTTGTTTTTTGGGGTAGCAGAACCAATAACTCATTTTAATGCCCCTCCCGTAGGCGAAGGAAATAGCGTGGAAGCTGCTCGCAACGCTATGTTATTCACTTATTTTCACTGGGGTCTGCAAGCTTGGACAACTTATATCGTGGTGGGCTTAGCTCTAGCTTACTTCTCTTTTCGTCACGGGTTGCCCCTAACCATGCGCTCCGCACTTTATCCAATTATCGGTAAAAGAATTCATGGTCGCATCGGGCATGCTGTCGATGTATTTGCAGTATTAGGAACAATGTTCGGAGTAGCTACATCACTAGGCATTGGTGCAATGCAAATCAATGCAGGTCTAAATTACCTATTCGACATAAATGTATCTATCTATACGCAAGTGATACTGATAACAGTAATAACGTGTTTTGCGACTATTTCCGTTGTCTCCGGGCTAGATGCCGGCATTAAGCGAATTAGTGAATTAAATATAATACTAGCAATTCTTTTACTTAGCTTTGTCTTACTGGTTGGACCCACGGCAGCCCTTTTGGGTGGATTTATCCAAAATATTGGAAACTATCTGAGCAACATGGTATCGCTAACCTTTAATCTCTATGCCTATCAACCAAATGATTGGATGGGAGAATGGACACTATTCTATTGGGCTTGGTGGATTTCGTGGTCACCATTTGTAGGCATGTTCATTGCTAGAATTTCCAAAGGGCGCACTATTCGAGAATTTATTCTAGGGGTATTGTTGGTACCTACAGGGTTTACTTTTCTCTGGCTTAGCATCTTTGGGAACTCTGCCTTGTTTATCGAGCTAGGCGCGGAAGGAGGTAATATTTCAGCTGCGACACTAGGAGATATGCCCACAGCATTGTTTGTATTGCTAGAACAATTGCCTTGGACAACTATGGTTTCTATGATTGCAATCTTATTGATTGTTACCTTCTTTGTGACGTCTTCGGACTCCGGCTCTTTAGTTATCGATAGCATAACCTCTGGCGGCAACAAAAATGCTGCCGTATGGCAAAGAGTGTTTTGGGCGGTTTCTCAAGGTATTGTAGCTTCGGTATTGCTTGTTGGTGGCGGGTTGGCGGCGCTACAAGCAGCCACGCTTAGCAGTGCCTTACCTGTCGCTTTAATTATGGTGTTAATGTGTTACGGCTTAATTAAAAAGCTAAAAACGGAAGGTAGATAACTTCTTTCAACTCAATTGAGGGCTCTGAAAAATTAAGTCTAGAATAAGATTGTTTCTCAATGTCTGATTGTTACGTAAATAATCAAAAGGCCTCATATATTTCGATGCTTTTTAATCGAATTTAAAGTTTTAACACCAATTAACCTAACAAGGAGACAATCAGGAAGTATGAATGATTTAACTTGGAATGAATTTGAGAGAATTGATTTGCGTGTAGGAACAGTAACTTCTGCTGAAATCTTTAAAGAAGCTATTAAACCAGCAATCAAGATGGAAATAGATTTCGGCAGCGAAATAGGCATAAAGAAATCTTCCGCTCAGATTACTGATCATTATGATCCGATAAACTTAGTGGGGAAGCAGGTTGCAGCGGTAATCAACTTTCCCAAGAAACAAATAGGGCCTTTTATGTCTGAATGCCTTGTCACCGGTTTTACCCAGCAAGATGGTTCCATAATACTCGCAGTACCTGATAAAGAATGTGCTAATGGATCTAGATTAGCTTAAGATTTGACATAAGGTTAATTATGGTAATATTCCTAAGCTACATGGTTACCAAGATGCAAATACGAGTATAACGGCCTATAGGAGACCTCAAATGTCGCACTTCAATTCCCTTATTGGTGCCGCTATAGCGATCGCCGTCACGTCCATGCCAAACACAGCACTCGCCCAGGCACACGGTGCCGATGGTCACAGTCACGCTCACTCAAATATGGCGGTGGATTGCACGAACCTGGCGACACCGCCATGGAACGGGCTGCCTGACACTGATCGTCAACAAATGGCCAGTTTGCAGCAGGATCTTGCTGACCTTCGCACACCCGAGGCGGCCAAAGCGGCAGGGTTCTTCCCCGTATTTGGTGATATCCCCGGCATGGGTGTGCATTATGTGAATCTTACACGCGCTCAACGAGGAAAAGATTTAGACGTCAATGTGCCGGATCAGCTTTTGTTCGCTAGCATCGATGGCCAAGATCAACTCGTGGGTGCCGCATACTCGTTCACCGACGTACCCGACACTGACGTTCCTTTGCCATTTGCTAGCGATCTCGCTTCTTGGCACGACCACCCCCAGTTTGCCCGAGACGGTGAGACTTTACACATGTTGCACGTTTGGTTCGTCCCCTCCTCCAATGGCCCATTCGCCGGACTAAACTTCTGGCTACCATATCAAACTGCAGGCATTGAGATACCTAATCCTTGCTGGATGGCCGATGAAGAGGACGCGGAACGTATTCGGAATGTTTCATTCGCGCTCGTCCCACTTCAGAACAGGGAAGAGCCCGATGGTGCTGCCGGCGCCTCGTCTACCGATGGTACGGCTGGCGCTTCAAATTATTCTGAGGCTCCAACCATTGACCGTACAGAAATGCTTTCGGCACTAGATGCCGCCGCCCGTGCCGATGACCGAGACGCCTGGATTACAGCTGCAGACCAGTTTATCGCCGACTTAAGTGAAACAGAAGTCACCAGAGTTCAGGGTCTACTCGGCGTATTGGGTACGAATCAAATGTCTTCTGCCGAACGCGATGCTGCAGGTATAGCGCAGCCTAGATCATTAAGAGACGGAAACTAATCACTATTGAATCATTAGAAAGGGTTAACGACTGATTCGATACAAAAATTACCGTGTCTAGCCCTTTTAACACGATATGTTTTGAATTTTAGCCTTGTTATTTTATTTCAGCGATGAATGGCTCTGTTGAATAAATTAGATCACCATTATCCAGGCGATAGGCTATATAAATAGGAACGTTAATCGCTTCACTAAATACAGATTCTACTAATTTAAAGCTAAAACTTTCACGAAATACAGTTGAAGGGATAAATGCCACTAAACTGCTCGCATCTCCCGTGAAGGGTACAAGTCCAGCTTTATCACTAATTGAATAGATCTCATCTCCTAACACTGCAACGACAAGAATGTCGACTGCTTGTCCCAGATGGGATTTATCTGGGCTAATAGAGAAATCGATAAGCGTGTTTTGATACAAACTTCCCGCAGATGAATAACCACAATTATTACCCTCAGTTATACCCATAGCAAATCTAGCCATCTCTTTACCTGTGGAGGCTTGAGTACCCAACACCCCTTTTCTTGCTCCATATTCAACGCTCGTGTTTAGTATTTTTTCAATTGCACTTTTTTCATCTTCATCAACAGTAAGCCCATATAACGTTTTAACCTCAATCCAGTTTTTCACATAATCGCAGTGATAACTCTCATTAGGAGGCAGCCATTCAGATGGATCCTTGTCACTTTTAGAGGCATTGCTACTGTCATCCATTACCTTTAGCACCTGTGAATTTAATAAGTCATTGGCGAAAACTCTTTTTCGCTCGATCGGCCAATGCGACGCCCCGCTAACATGAGCCTCTACGAGAGGAACAGTATGATCAATATCAATATCTGAAGCTTCAGTAAAAATTTGGTTTGTTGCTTGATCCAGCCATTCCCCGCTGAGAACCGAACAACCATTCTCATTCATCGTAACTGGAATTCGTGACTCTATAATCAATATTTCATGGCGAGTATTTATGCAATCCTCATCTTCATCCATCCAGTAGGGAAGATAATCGTCCCTACTGTAAGTAGATGAACTATCAGTTTGAGTAATACTCATCTCTACAAAATTATCAGAAACCAGAGTGCCTCCTACATAGTTATTTAAAGGAAAATCTGACAACCCTGCGACCGTATATGTCTGTAGCGCTGCAATTCTATCTACAACGTCCATGCCATCACCTATAACCTTGCCGAATACTGTGAATCCTCCGTTCTGCCCATCAAGATTTGCACTATTATCTGCAAGATTAATGAACCATTGGCTGGTCGCGCTGTTAGGGTTTCCACTGAGCTTTGCCATGGAAATCGTCCCTCGAGTATTGGACACATTAAATTCATTTTGGATCGGTTCATCAGTCCTGACCGAACCCAAGGTGTAACCAGATTGGTTAAAGATATATCCACCCCCTTGAAGGACAAAAGAGTTCACTGAGCGATGAAATAGAACGCCATCATAACGGCCCGAATTTACATAACTAAGAAAATTGGAAACTGTACCAGGGGCTATGTTTTCAAATAATTCTATAGAAAAATTACCAAAAGAAGTTTTTACTTGCGCTATGATCACCCCGGTTTGAGATTGCACATGCGACAAAAATGTTTCTTGTGATGCAAAAGAAAGGCCAGAGTAGTTCCCGCCATGACAATGATAGGAGCCATTACTCGTTTGATTATGACACCCATAAGAACTCAAACCACCTCCATGGGAATGCGAGTACGGCGATAGCAATAACGTTAGAGTTGTTGTAAAAACAACTATGACAAAGCGTATCAATTGAATACCATCCAATCGTGGTTTTTTTAGCACTAAATCATCCTTCTTTACTCTTTTATAAAGTCTGGGCTTAATAACTTAGTTTTCATAACTCTGTTAATTTAACCTACCACTCTAGTTGAGGCCATCCTTATATCGTCAGTAAGATGACATTCATTTGTTTACTTAATCAATCTCAATCTAAGTCCCTAAAAACTGTATTACCTGATTTTGATTTTTCATAAAGTTCAGGATTTTTTGTTCTCAATTTCTTCATCTTTTCTTTTGCCGCAGTGGGATCAAGAACATTATTTTCGAACCATGTAACAAATTCTTCATCTCGAACATTGCTCCAAAATTCCCAAACGCGATTCCCTATAGGCGATCTAAAAATACCGGTGCTTAACATATGCACTCTCATATCTAGGTGCTTTTCCTCGACCAACCCTTGCTTAACTTTATCGTAAACGTCAAAAACATCTACTAAGAGCATGATCGAAAACCAGGTGACCCGTGATTTTTCACTATCCTCAAGGTCATCAGCTGCCCAATCTTTAGCTATGAACTCAGCGAATTCCTTATCTTTTGCTGTATTAAAAAAACGATCATACAACCGGTGAGTAAGCCCATGGCCAAATTGTGCTTTAGTGGTCAAATTTGTTTGTCTAATTTGAGCAGAAAGATAAATAAGCGTAGCAACAGTCGCTAACGCAGCCATAAATTCTCCAAGGGAACCAATATCTTGAATACTCATTTTACCTCCAGGGATTAAAATTAACTTTAATTTTAAATTACTCTACGACTCACTTTCACATTTAGAGTAATTTATTCGTCGCGTTGTATATTGATTATGATTTGAATAACAAACATAACACCATAACAACAAGAAATTAAAATAGCCTATTTATTGTTAACGGCAAATAGTCTTATGGAAATGATATTCTCATTAAAAGCGGATTGGGAAAGACCAAAATACCTTTGCATTATTTGTTTATTAACTATAATGACGACCAGTTTATTTGTGGTACTTAAAACTCTGCCCGTCAGAGATTGTTATAATATCGTTAAAAGTAGTAAACCGATGGCAAGTTCTAAAATATTCATCCTATTTTCGAAAATCGTTCTTATCGTAAATTTCGTTATTTCAGTATCATATTCGATCGCAGCTGACCCACTTGAGCCTTATTTATCAAAAACAACATACTCTGGTGAAACCTCAGTGCTTTCCTCTGGCTGTTCCTATGTGGATTCAAACGTGGCCGGTTTAGCCGAGGCACTTTCGATTGATTTCAAATTAGACAATGGAATGCTCGAAATAGATTCTTTTGAATTAAAAGATCGCCGACCTCTTGTCGGCTGTAATGATGTGCTAGAAATTAGTTTGAATGCCGAAGGTGCGCTCACTTCTGCACTATTTTCAACTTCCGCTTTAACTATAAGCGGTGGAGATTCAACAGCCTATAATTTGAGTGCCGGCTTTAGCGAGTCCAGAAAACCTATGGCTGAAACCGGCAAATACTTATTTGATGCCATTGATTATAGCGTTGCTACTGCTAAAGCTTGTACAGATATATCTAAAAATGCTTCTCTGGTCAGTCCTCAGACTTATTTTTATGAGGTGAGAGCTATATTTGAAAAAGCTGAAAATGATTCCATAACGCAATATATTGATAATCCTAGCGACGACCCTATAGAGAAAACCAAATATGGGCCCGTGGCGCATTGGTTTTCTGAAGCAGCGCTCGAATATGCTGGCACTGCATACTTACAGCAGTTTGATGGTGTCGAAATAGTGGCTGACGATGAGACAGTCTCCTGGGCGGGATACCAGAAATATTTTAATGCTCTATGCAACGTCTATCTGGAGCAGGATGCTAAGTCTGCCTTGATAATCGAAGCTGAAGTATTCCTCGGAAAGACCGGTTGGTCAGCGCATGCTTCAAAATGGAGACAATTTGAATACATTGATACAGGTCGCAAGGTTATAGAATCTCCCAGTCCAGTGGGCCTTGAATATTATACAAAGTACACAACTGGTGCTGGAATAATCATAGTGGCCGGCGCAAAAGTTGATGACGGAGCATTACTCGCGGCTAGAGATGCTTTTATCTATATGACATCAGCTAGGCCAGAAATGAGGGGCATACTGCAAAGAAGTCACGCGAGGGTTTCGTTATTTACAGAAAACGCGTCTGAATTACCTGAATATGGAGCTGACATGGAAGGCGAAATAGGGGGTTTCGCACAAGGCACATCTGACGCCAATATGACGGCAAATGCCACTTGGCTCTGCTATCCAGGCAACTGGGCGGCTGGTGGTAACCCTGCGATTCATGAATTGGGGCATGTCATAAATCATCTCATATTCGAAGAGACCAACGAGACGTATTGGTACGATCGCATCACCCCTCTTGCGTATGCGGCAAAGGAAAACGGAACATACCCCGCCGATGCTCCACTGGGCGAATATTGGGCTCAAGCCGTGGAAGGTTATATTATGAATAAAGGTACAGACTTTAAGGATGTTTTCCCGACAAGGGCCTATATTGCAGCTAATCATCCTGGCCTTTATCAACTACTGACTCGCTACCTACCTACCGACGAGTGGGATTTTTGCCCTGGTATAGACGAAAATAGGTGATCTGCCTTGGGTTCAGACTAACGCATTACTGAATATTACGAGTTAAATCTAAAAGCGTAGAAAGAACCAACAACGACAATTAAGCTATAACTTAAGAAGCTGATTACTTTCAATATTCCCCAGGCTTAATGACGGAACCCGTTTGGCAAGCAAAATTACGAGCAATGGAGGTTAACTTAAAAAGATGTGAATATCCTGAAATAAATGAATTGAGAAGTGAATTAGTGGAAGTTGAATTTAAAAAAATATTAGATAGCATACCTTCCCAATGTCGAGAGTAATCTATAAAACATTACTAACAACAATAATCTTTCTGTGCTTTTCTATTGCCGCTGATACTGAAGTATTTGTTTGTGATTCTGAAAACTAAATACAAACGAACAAAATGAAATATGAACGCTTTATAGAAGAGACCCATATAAATTTTGTGATGCCTCAGTACTATTATAAGCATCCAAGACGCCACAAAGATTTATCCTTTCTAACTAAAAAGTCGCACTAAGACCTTTCTTGGCTTCGTCATCGTCGATTACCGGGGTTATGGTTAGATCCACTAATGATGCCCACTGAGAAGTTAGTTTTGTTACATCCGCCGGGTCGGCTTCGACCAAATGAAAGCCATACATAGTCCCAGGCGCATGCCATCGGCCAATGGTCCTAACACCCTCAGGGTCAGGCCCACCCGTTTCTAAAAACTGTTTCACACCTCTTTCATAAGTATCGGTGGTAAATGCCCATTGAATCATGTGTTTCATAAAGTCGAACCTCTTAATGAAGGAATAATTTCTCAAGCAGAACACTAAATTATTTCGCAAAAGAAGTCGACTCGTATCTTTCTGCAGATTCCCGTAAGTTGAAGGAAAGGAATAAGCTGACCTACAGTATTCAAAATTGTCCCAGATAGCTAATATTTGTAGTATCGTTCAATCATAAATATGAGGAAAGTTGGCTGAAATACTAGAATTCAATTGTTGGGCATTTTGAGTCTATTAGCAGGCTTTGTTTTTGTTTTTGTTTTTGTTTTTGTTGATCTTGAGATGAGGCCGTCTCAAAACTTAGTCTGCCTTGCTCAAGATGTTTAAGACTTAATGCTAATGTTTGGCTTCGCATTAAGCCTGACTCATTGACTGCTTAATTCAAGCAATAAATTCGCGAACAACGTCGCGGTTTTTTTCAATAGGCTGTACAGACTCTTGAGTTATCTATATAGACTGTTACTCAGTTACAGTGACTGTCATATAGGCATCGTGATACAACATACCGTCATCGCCTCGGCCCCACAATACATACTCGCCTGGCTCGTCGAAGGTGGCGGTTGTATCGATCATTCCGTCTGCAACAATTACTGGCGGTGACCAACTCATCCCCCAGGGAGAGTTTGAGCCGGGTCGCGTGTCTTCCCACGGTTTTGGCTGAGGAGGATCGAATATGACTTTACCGGCACCGCGATAGACATTCCATGACAAGTACAAACCATTGATTTTGCCTACGGTTGGCTGCCAGGGAATTCTCATAGCCATTTGTCGCTGTATCATCTCTTCGGTGGTTGATTCGCCGCCCCTGGCGGCCATCGCCCGAATCATCTCAACTCGGCTTGTTGTTTTCGGTATCCCGTCGTCAGTCAAATGGGTTGTGAAGCTCAAGGGTTCGCCAACTCTTACTGTGCGTAAATGCTGACCGTTTACCATCTCGCCCAGTAAAGTTGTCACCGGTGCAATATTCGCTCTCGACTCTGGGCTCGATGAGCCCGCACCCAGTGCACCTGTTTCAGAAGCAATGACCATATTGTCAACAAGGTAGTCGGGTTTTAGAGTCGCGTAAGCGCGACGTGTCACGCCATGAACTGTTAGCTCCCACACTAACTCGCGGTCGCCCCAGTCGGCAGGTACGTTTACCTCGAAAGTGAAACGATTGCGTCGCGGGAGGAAATGAGTGGGCTGGCCTCGATCTGCTTCGCCCGGAGAGAAAAAGTTATTCTCACCGATTTCAATATCAGGCTCCTCTTTCCAATTCTCATTCATATAACCAAACATGAAGTTGAATGTGCCGTCTTCGAGCGGGCGCCAACCCTCATAAGCTACTTCGATATTTTTTCCGAAGTTAAATGTCTCCGCTTGCGCCAAAGTCGCGCCCACAAGCCCACTTACTGCGAGGCCGAGTATCAAGGCCTTGCGATTTAAAAGAGTGATGATATCCATTATGGCGATACCTCCCGTGAAGCAACTTCATTGCTGATCGGATCGACTGTCAAGGCACTGTCGAGCGGCTGCACTAGAGGTATTAAACACAGAGGACATCCGACAACATGGTCGTTTGGCCCTAAATTGAGATTATGGCGACGCTTCTCCATTTCCTCAAAAAACTGATCGTCCGTCATGGTGACGCGTATACCGAGATCAATAAACATATTGGTTACGGAACGGTTACCTGATCCTTGCCAATTTCTGGGGTCGGGTACGTTGGGATTGGAGTCGGTATTATTCATGTAGCCGACGATGTGTAGGATAGTACCTTTCGGCAATAACGGCGCTGAATCATCGTCATAAGCATAACCACGCACCCAGTTGTGGTCATAGCCTACGCAAGACAGCGTTTCAACACTATAGCCCCAAATCGCTTCGAGACACATGCGCTCACCCGGTGCGTGTAAATGTGGTTCAAAAGTAGAGATTTTAGTGTGCTCGGTAAGCGTTGTGTATGCGTGTAGTTCTTGATCCTTTTCATTGCCGCGGATACTGATGTCGACACCATTACCTTGTGCATTGAAAGCTGCATCTTTGAATTTTGGCTGGTAGCCTTTTGGATGAAAGCGGAAGCCGATTTCCAAATGGGCAGTAGTGTCGCGCCCATTCGAATGCAAATGTACTGAATCTGAAACCACGTAGCTGCCTGCTTTGAGCAGACGACCGGCATCTTCATCGAAGATATCTGCGTTTCGACCTACATCATGAACTGGCCAGGCCAAGGAAGGACCAGTGCGATTTCCGTTCTCGTCGAGTTCAGCGGTGCCCCAAATCATATGGTGAAAGATATAGGCTCCGCCCACTGTCTCGCGACTAGTGCCGGCCTGGTTATTGACATCATTTATTTCAACGACTTCTACCGATTTAACCCAGCGATCTTCCGGGATATCGATGAGCATGCTATCAATCTCACCCCACCAGTCGGGAGTGCTCTGCAGCTTTGTCACATCGTTGCTCGTCAATATGTAATCTGGCTCGCCAGCAGTCCACTTGATGCTGTCATTGAAAACCAAAGGTTCGGGTGCATCTACTTCGTTGCCCTTTAGCGTGCCGGACCGTGCCCAGTTAGAAATCATAGCAATTTCCGCATCAGTAAGAGATACGTCATTCTTGAATTCTTGAATACCTATTCCCTTTTCCACATACCAGGGAGGCATCGCTCCAGCACGGTCGCGAATGGAAGTCTTGTATTCTATTAGGCCAGCAAAAGGTGCCACCTCTTCGTAGCTGACCAAGGACATTGGACCCACACCACCCACTCGGTGACAGCTTTGGCAGCTACGCTGCAAGATTGGCTCGATGTCTTTGTGAAATGTAATTCCATGGGACTGGCCATATGAAACAATCGGTGCCAAGAGCGCTCCCATTAAGCCGACCAGTTGTAGCAAGTTCATTTTTTTCATTTCTAAAGTCTCGATAATGCTGACCAGCAACATGCGTATAGATCTCTCTGACGCAGCTACTAGTAAGATATTTTTATTAAAAATTAAAAGCCATTTCTAGGAAATGGTGCCGAGGGACGGAGTCTCAACTCCAATATTTATAGGCTTTACAGCGGTTTTTACCCTAATACCCGTCTTAATACCTGTCATAAAGCCGATTCTAGCCACCTCCCTTTCTCGCATTTGAAGGGGTAGTGCTATTTTACGACCCCGAGGCCTATTTTGCGCCGTATTATAATGATGGTTGTCTAATGAGTACACAGCAGATAATTTCAAAAAAATCTGAAAAAAAATCCTACAGGAGAGAAAATTATGGAGCAGTTTTATACCGAAGCTCAAAGAACACTTCAGAATGAATTTAGCACTAGAGACCTTGCCGAAAGAATCAAAGAAGCTGTTGTAACCGAGATTTTATCAGATCAACAAGCAGCATTCATTCACTCTAGAAATATGTTTTATTTATCAACTGTCGATGAACTAGGATATCCATCCTGCTCTTATAAAGGCGGAGATATTGGGTTTGTAAGAGTCATTGACCCCAAGACACTTGTTTTTCCTAACTATGATGGCAACGGTATGTTCATGTCTACTGGAAACATACAAGCAAAGTCAAAGATCGGTTTACTTTTTATTGATTTCCAAACGCCTCAAAGAATTCGCGTTAGAGGTGAAGCAAAGTGCATTAAAGAAGGTCCGGTTTTAAAAAGTTATCCCGGAGCAAATTTAGCTGTGGAATTAACAATAAGTAACGTATGGGTAAATTGTCCTCGCTATATTCATCGAATGAATTTGAGTGATCAATCACCTTACATACCAGCAAAAGACGGCACGATTCCACTAGCCTTATGGAAACGAGTTGATCTTGTTCAAGATGTAATAACTGATAAAGACAGAGCAGAAGCAGAATCTTTGGGAATCATTACAATCGATGAGTATGAAGCTAATGTTGCGAACGGTAAGCTCCTCTAGTTGTTATCAGAAATCCCTCTTCCTTGGTTTGCCGCTCTTAGTAGTTTTAGATCCTGTGTGAATGAGTCGCCTGACGTGGATGTCAGACAGTCTGGAAGCTATCCTTGGCATAAGTCACCCAACTAAGCACCCTACATAAATAATGTTTAGTTAGGGGTCGTATCAAGGGATACTATATGTATCGGGGCTTTTAGGGCAACCTCAAGACAGGGATGTTCTTGCAAGTTACGGAGATTTGGTGCCCGGGGCCGGAATCGAACCGGCACGGTGTTTCCACCGAGGGATTTTAAGTCCCTTGCGTCTACCAATTTCGCCACCCGGGCATAGTGTTTATGAGGTCTGTAAAGATCCAAATGGAATTAT
>JAQWQD010000065.1 GCA_029244985.1 Gammaproteobacteria bacterium
GCTGGAGAAAGCAATGAACGAAGTTGATCTGAATATCTCACGTACTCAAGAATCAGTGTTGGCTACTAATACGGTAATCAGAAACACCTATTCACTTCTGGCAATGACCCTATTTTTTAGCGCTATTTCCGCTGTCGTAACGATGGTCATGCAAGTGGGTCAAGGCACTGGTATCCTGATGTTTCTTGGTGGATTTATAATGACTTTTGTAATTAGAGCGAATGCGAACTCCTCTAAAGGACTAGTGGCAATATTTATCTTTGCCGGACTTATGGGAGGCGCTTTAGGGCCGATTATTTCCGTTTACATGATGGCCTACGCAAACGGATCTGCAATCGTTGCACAGGCATTAGGGGGTACAGCTTTTATATTCCTTTCACTTTCTGGCTATGCCCTAACCACGAGATCTAATTTTAGTTATCTCGGAGGGTTTCTATTTACAGGAATGCTTGTAGTAATATTCGGAATGGTAGCCAACTTCTTTTTACAGATCCCAGCATTCAGCCTCGCGCTTTCAGCTGGTGTAATCTTGCTAATGTCCGGATTCATTCTGTTTGATACTAGCCGCATAATAAACGGTGGCGAGCGTAACTATATAATTGCAACAGTTTCTCTTTACTTAAGTATCTTTAACATCTTTATTCATCTACTTCATTTGCTAGGTTCATTGACTGGCAGAAATTAGTCTCAAGACAACACTCCAAATATACAAAGCCCCGGCCTAGTCGGGGCTTTTTCATTAAAACTAGTAAATAGTATTATTAATGAAATTTACAATAGTCGTCTACGCGGCGCCCTACTCCTCTCAAGCGGCAGCTACTGCTTTCAATTTTTCCAAAACACTCCTGGACGAAGGTCATGAAATCTATCGTCTCTTCTTTTTCTCCGATGGCGCACATAACACAAATAAAATAGCAAGAGTCCCTCAGGACGAAATTAATCTGCAAGCTAGCTGGGATGAGCTCATTCGTGACTATGACTTAGACTCTGCGGTGTGTGTAAGCTCAGCTATAAAGCGTGGCATAGTAGATGAACAAGAAGCAGAGAGACATGAATTGTCTACAGTGAGCTTATTTAAAAGTTCGGAAATAGCTGGGTTGGGTCAATTAATAGATGCGGCGATTAACTCTGACCGCTTGCTTAACTTTGGATAGCCATGAACAAATTACAGAAACAAACTTTTACCTTTATTAGTCGAACCGCTCCCTATGGAAGCAATAGGCCACAACTTTGTTTAGACACTGCACTTGCTGCCGCGGTCTTTGAGCAACAGGTGAACTATGTGTTTATGGAAGACGGCGTCTATCAATTATTAAAGAACCAGGACGCCAAAGCAATTCACACGAAGACAATTGGCAAAACATTAGAAACATTGGATTTATACGGTATAGAAAATACCTATGTCTGCAACGAGTCCCTGGAGTCCAGAGGGCTGAGTTTGGGGGATTTGGTAATTAAACCCAAGCTAACCAAAGGTGATGAGCTAAAGACTGTGCTGAACTCCAGTGACACCGTGATTAATCTATGAGCACTTTACACACGATTAGTAAATCACCAAAATCGCACCTCTTAAGAGAATGTCTTCCACTTGTAGACAAAGGAGATGGAATTCTCTTCATCGAAGATGGGGTCTATTATTGCGCTAATAACAAATTGTCAGATGACTTTGAGTCAGATATTACTTGGTATGGGTTAAAAGAAGATTTAAACGCGAGAGGATTAGAACTAGATGATATAAAGGCTATACAAATAATCAATTACAAAAATTTTGTTGAAATATGTGAAGAATTCGACAAGGTAATTAGTTGGTTCTAAAGATGCATATACATCCTGCAGTTGACAAAGAAGGTTACCTTCGAGAACTCGCCGATTGGAATGAAGAGGTTGCAGAGTATTTAGCGCAACAGGAAAATATAAGACTTAATGCTTCACACTGGGAAGTCATAAAACTATTACGTAATTTTTACCACCGCCACCAAGCTTCCCCAGCAACACGCGCTCTAATAAATCTTGTGAAGCGAGAGCTTGGGGCAGACAAAGGACGAAGTGTTTATTTAATGAAACTTTTTCGTGGAAGCCCAGCAAAAACAGCGAACAAAATAGCTGGATTGCCGAAGCCTGATAATTGCATATAGATTACTGAGGATTATACCAATTTAATTCTGCTCTCAGATCAACTACCTTGCCGATAATAATAATTGTTGGTGCTTTCAGATTTGAATTCTCGATCAACGCCGGCATGGTCTTTAATTCTGCCGAAAGAACTCTCTGAGACCTTCTAGTTCCCTGTTGCACTACAGCGATTGGCATCGATGCTTCCATCCCATGCTTGACTAATTGTTCACATATAGTGGATATCCCAAGCAGCCCCATATAAAACACGAGGGTTTCGTGCTCTTGGACTAAGTTTTTCCAATCTAGTATCAGTTCTCCATCTTTCAGATGTCCGGTTAAAAACCTTACAGACTGTGCATAATCTCGATGTGTCAACGGAATGCCGGCATAGGACGCACAGCCAGACGCTGCGGTAATACCGGGTACTACCTGAAATGGAATTTCCGCATTCGTAAGCGATGATAACTCCTCTCCTCCCCTGCCAAATATAAAAGGATCACCACCCTTTAAGCGCAAAACTCTTTTCCCTTCTCGCGCATACCGAACCAGCATCTGATTAATGGATTCTTGCTCCACTGTATGATTAGACCTGGCTTTTCCGACATGAATTTTCTCTGCATCGGGTCGAAGTTTGTTCATCACCTCTGGAGAGACCAATCGATCGTAAAGCACTACATCGGCTTTGTGCATCAATCGAAGCGCCCTTAATGTGAGCAGGTCAGGATCGCCAGGACCCGCGCCAACAAGATAGACCTCTCCACCTAGTCGTTCTTTTTTCTTTGTTGTTAAATACCTTACTATTAATTCTTTTGCGGCATCTGTTTTGCCGCTATAGACTAATTCAGTTAATTCACTCTCTAATAATTCTTCCCAAAATCTTAGGCGTTCATTAAAGCTGCTGAACCGTTCTTTCACAGCATCGCGATATTCACCCAGTAATAATGCAAGATCTCCTTCTCGGTCAGAAATCATTGACTCATTTAAAGTCTTAATCTTTCGAGTTAAAACAGGGGATTTACCGCCAGAAGAAATTGCAACAACCACAGGTGAGCGATCTACAATTGCAGGCATAATGAATGAGCACAGAGCTGGCTGATCGACGACATTTACCGGTATGTTTTCTTTAGCAGCAGTTTCTGCAACAAAGGCATTTACATGCTCATCATCAGTCGCCGCGATAACTAGAATAGCATCTTGTAAATGACGGGGAGAAAAATCAGAATCTATCCTGACAAAAGAATTTCCATTCGCTAATTCGACAAGAGAATCACAAAAATTTGTCGCAACAATTATCAGCTTTGCCTGAGCTTTAATAAGCAGAAGTGCTTTTCGATAAGCAACCTCTCCACCGCCAACTAATACACAATGCCGTTCCTTAATATCTAGGAATATAGGCAGAAATTCCATTATTCGAGGAACTCTAATCCATTCATGTAAGGCTTAAGTGCATCTGGAATCCGGATATGACCATTTTCTTCCTGAAAGTTTTCCATAATAGCGACCAAGGTTCTACCTACAGCTAATCCCGACCCATTTAGCGTGTGAACCATTTCCGGTTTTCCAGTTTCTGGATTACGCCATCTAGCTTGCATGCGCCTTGCTTGAAAATCTGTATAGCAACTGCAGGAAGATATTTCGCGGTAGGTTTCCTGTGAAGGAAGCCAAACTTCTAAATCATAAGTTCTAGAAGCCCCAAACCCTAGGTCACCACCACACAGAAGTACTTTCTGATAAGGCAGTTCGAGTCGCTGCAGAATTACCTCAGCGTGATGAGTGAGTTCTTCTAATGCCTCTCTAGAATCAGATGGTTTTACTATCTGAACTAATTCAACTTTTTCAAATTGATGCTGTCGAATCATACCTTTTGTGTCTTTGCCATAACTCCCTGCCTCAGAACGAAAACAAGGTGTATGCGCTGTAAATTTTAAAGGAAGTAAATCTGCCTCAACTATTTCATCACGTACCAAATTAGTCACAGGTACTTCCGCTGTTGGAATAAGATAAAGCTTTGGGTCATGATCGAGACTAAAGAGATCCTCTTCGAATTTAGGAAGCTGACTAGTTCCAATTAGTGAAGTTTCATTGACAATATAAGGAACGTTTAATTCGCGGTAGCCGTGCTCATCGGTATGAATGTCGAGCATAAATTGGATAAGAGCTCTATGCAGCTTGGCAAGTTGCCCTTCCAATACAACGAACCTAGCGCCAGTTATTTTAGCAGCACTAGCAAAATTCAAACCTTCTGCCAGTGCCTCACCAAGAAAGGAGTGGTCTTTAACTTCGAAGCTATAATCAAGGGGTGAACCCCACTTTTCCAGGACCAGGTTTGAAGTTTCATCATCACCCTCTGGAACATCGTCGTCTGGAAGATTAGGCACGCCCAGAAGATAAGTACTCAGCGCACCCTGCAAAATCTCCAAGGCTGCTTTCTTTTCATCCAATTCACTTTTGATCGATTCCATACCGGCCAATATCTCGTTAACGTCTTCTCCCGCAGCTTTTGCTTTGCCAATTAGCTTAGATTTTGAATTTCGCTCATTCTGCAATGCTTCAGTTTGGGATTGAAGCTCCTTTCGCTGACTGTCGAGAGAAGCGAGTTTTTCAGTATCAAGGTCAAACTTCTTCCTGCGTAGCTTTGAAGCAATAACATCAGGCTCAGAACGAACCCGTTTCGGATCTAACATTTTAAATTCCTAAGTGTATTCAGAGAAAAATTCGAGTGATTTGCATGCCGGTGTAAGCGGCAAACAAACAGGCTGCAACGCTACTGAATATATAAAAAAACGCGACATTGTAGTTACCTTGCTGAAACAACAATAACGCATCAAGTGAAAAAGTTGAAAAAGTTGTCATGGCACCCAAAAACCCAACAATAAACAAAGGGCTCCATTGTTCTGCTACCTGGAGTTTTTCAACGAATAAAATAAATAACACTCCAATAAGAAAACTGCCTACCAAGTTAACTGTAAATGTCCCTAACGGAAACCCGGAACCATCAAGTCGCGGTACTGACTGGCTTATCCAATAACGAGACATGGCGCCGAATGCTCCGCCTACAGCAATAGCGAGGTAAGTGTTCATGGCTTGACCCTAAAGTTAATTAGTTGTTGTATTCTGAATTTTCCTAACATTATTAATGATTTCAATGTCAGTAGGTGGCTCAAATTCAAACAAACTATCGGCTAGAGGATGGTTTTTTTCCATGTTCTTAAATTGCCATACAGTCTGTTCGCCATTTTTATTATCAAGATGAATCATGTCTAAATTGGTGGCAATAAAGCTAATGGTAATTTGATCATAGATACTATCCAGCGCCACAGGCGTTAATTCGAATTCGGTGATGTCAGAGTCTGCAATCAACTCAATAGTGTATTCGTCAGCTAGATTTTCGGTGCGGCCGTTGAGGAGTTGCGCAGCTAATTCTGACTCACTGCTATCCCAACTTTCAATGACAACCTGCTCCAGATCAGGTTGGTAGTTCCATAATAAAACACCATTGGTGACAATAAGTTCCGGGAATGGGTCGACAGTCTCCCAATAAAACCCGTCTGGCTTTTTCAGGTGCATTTGAATATTACTTTCTTCGAGGATGCCACCGTCAGATTCCACAATTAGCTGTGACACTTCTGCGGACAGAGAATCGATGCCTTTTAACAATCCATCGAGCTCACCAACTGCACCACCTTGAGCGATAACTGGGGACAGGTTAACTATAATAAAAATTGTAACGGCTACGCGGGACATATACTTATGAGCTTCAGCAGTAGATTTATTCGCGAGGTGGTGGCGGTGCAATAACTTCTCTAGAACCGTTATTACTCATTTCAGATACTACCCCAGTGGCTTCCATGGATTCTATCATGCGCGCCGCTCGGTTATACCCTATCCGGAGCTTTCGTTGTACCGCAGAAATTGATGCTTTTCGAGACTCGGTCACAAAGCGCACCGCATCATCATATAAAGCGTCCTCTTCTGCACTACCATCTCCATTTTGCGAGCCAAATGCTCCCATATCAAGTTCTTCCACGCTCTGGGTAATGGCATCGATATACACCGGGTCACCACGTTGTCTCCAATTTGCGGCAACCCTATGGACCTCTTCATCACTAACAAACGCACCATGAACACGAGTGGGAACTCCACCGCCTGGTGGGAGAAACAACATATCACCATGGCCCAACAATTGCTCTGCTCCGCCCTCTCCGAGAATTGTTCTCGAGTCTACTTTTGATTGCACCATAAAGGAAAGCCGGGTTGGGACGTTTGCCTTGATAAGGCCAGTAAGCACATCTACTGAGGGGCGTTGTGTGGCGAGAATCAAATGAATCCCGGCAGCTCGAGCTTTTTGGGCAATACGAGCGATAAGCTCTTCGACTTTCTTGCCGACTACCATCATCATGTCGGCTAACTCATCTACGATAACAACAATACAAGGCAAAGCTTCTAACTCGGGGGCACTTTGTTCTTCTTCCAGTAACATCGCATCGGGTTGCCAAGTAGGATCCAGAATTGGTTTACCAATTTTTTTAGCGTCCGTTACTTTTTTATTAAAACCTGCAAGGTTACGAACACCCAAAGCAGACATTAACTTATAGCGCCTTTCCATTTCTGCCACACACCATCTAAGCCCATTGGCAGCGTCTTTCATATCAGTCACCACGGGCGTAAGCAGATGAGGAATACCATCATAGACAGAAAGCTCTAGCATCTTTGGATCAATCATGATCATCCTGACCTGCTCGGGCGTAGATTTAAATAGCAGACTAAGAATCATCGCGTTGATACCAACGGACTTACCGGAACCTGTGGTTCCAGCAACTAAC
>JAQWQD010000072.1 GCA_029244985.1 Gammaproteobacteria bacterium
TTGACTAGCTTATAAAATCTCTTGCAACCAAAATATGATAAGTCGATTATCAACATAGAGAAAATGGCGAGAGCTAATCCCCATTCTATCGCGATCGAATTCAAAGGCACTGTATAAGTGTATTGATCTAAAGTCTCCTGAAAGAATTCTTGATCCGCTGCAAACAGGACATGCATGGCGACAGCAAGCGGATTATATCCCAACGCCAACCTTTCGTTTTCTAATCTATAATAACGATCCATAATTAACCGAATACTCTCAGAATCACTTCGAAAAACAGTGTCATTACTATCTTCATAGTAAGTGATTAGAGCTTCCAGGTCTCCGTCAAATAAACTATCCGCCGTCTTCTGAAAGCCACTAATATTAATACTTACCTCTTGATAGTGCGCATCAATGCGCTTGGCATATTGATCGACAAAACTAGGTACCTGAATACCAATGAGTATTCCGGTCGCAAAGATTGCAAAGCGACTGTAAGCTTTAAGTAGATTAACAATAAACATGAAAGAGAAAATTTAGTAGAGGGATCACTGTGAACTATACCTTAGTTCATTCTTTGACTAGAAAAGTTACTAATTAGTTCATCCTTGTTCCAATAAATTACGCAGATCAATAATGGCCGCATTGGCCCGAGATATGTAATTCGCCATTGTTAAAGAATGATTAGCAAAAATACCAAAGCCTGATCCATTTAAAATAACAGGAAAAAACATAGTACGCAGGCTCGCTTCCAGCTCGCGAATAATCTGATCCAGGCTCGTCATCGCATTCTTGTCTTTCAATACTTGCTCGAAGTCTTTACGCACTGCAACCAAAAAATGCATAAGCGCCCAAGAAGCACCTCGGGCCTCGTAGAACACATCATCGATCTGTAACCATGGCGTGCGTATGGCTGCTTCAGAGCTCGCCAGGGCAGATCGTTCGGTACCAGACTCGCCCATCAGATCAGTGTTAATGCGTTCCTGGCCAACGCTGGCGCTCAATCGTTGAGACAAACTGCCAAGGCGTGATTCAACATCCAGCAACCAATTAGCAAGATTATCTGCTCGGGCAAAAAACTGCGCATCAACGTCTTGCGGATCTGCAATTCTTCCCAAATAAGAGTAGAGACTTTCCACCGCTTCGTTATACTCAACTTCCGTCGGCGGAAAGAGCCAGCTGTCATTATCAAAATGAAATCGCGGCTCACTGATGATTAGATCAGGATCTTCTACCGATTGAGATTGAGAACGACTGAAGCTTTCTCTAAATGCACGAGACAAATCCCTCACTTGTACTAGCGCACCGAACTCCCAATTAGGAATATTATCCAGATACACACCAGGCGGCATAACATCGTTAGTTAAGTAACCTCCTGGTTTCCCAAGTAGGGTTTCTGCAACTTGAATTAAAGCACTGGTAGTAGCGGCACCTACAACATACTGATTACCATCAACAGCAAGTTTGGCTGCGGTGTTTTGGCTAATGGAAAATTCGGCAGGCTCTCTACTCCAATACATTCCCACGATCACCATGAAGATAATAAGAATACCAAGAATACAAAAAGCTATTTTTCGAAAGATAGTGCCATCTCCGCTAAACTGCAGCCCTGCAATAGGGTCAGAAAGTTTTTGCTTAATGGATTCCCAAACCTTCATAAACGAGTCTTAATCCTCAGATATTCTTAGTCGAATACTTATCTCCGACGCTAATTCAATATTGCCCCGCAGTCGATATCCTTCAACAGCGTTCCGCATTTCAAGAAACATCCAGCGCGCAAGTGCATCATTCGGCGCTGTTATTAGAAAAAAAGCTTCATGCTGTTTCGCCTGGTTAGCAATATCTGCTAATTGCGCCTGGGCAAATTCGCTGCGGGCGGAAAACTCTTGATTGTCTAAATTAAAAAATAAATCACCAGAATTTTGTTCAGATTGCAAAGACAACCAAGCCTGTAGCAGGGCAGGATGATCCTCATCGACAAATCTTGCATTTTCCAGCAGCTCCTCCGCATTAACAAACAAACCTCTCCGACTTGCCTCTAAAGACAGTTCCACATAACGCAGGACGATACGTTCCAGACCATCAGTTGCAATTTCATTTTCAGGGTCCATAGCCAAGATCCGCTTAAACCGGCCGTGCGCACTATCGTCAGCCGGTTTTAACAGACGATCATCATCGAGCGCCTGAAGTGCTTCATACAGCGTATCTGCTATAAATCTTTCTCTTGCGGTTTGCTGACTCGCAATTACGACTCGAGGCTCACTTAATGGTCGGATTTCAGGAATAACCACAGCGCTTTCTGCTGGTGCCACCGGCACAGGAATAGTTTCCTGTGCTTCGCAGGCCGCGAGCAGCAGGAATAATGCTATTGCCACTAGCCGTGCCTTTCTGAAACTGAATAACATAGCTGATAAAAAATTCACCAGTGCTTATCCCAGTAACTCAGTAAATGGAATGAATTCAAGAATGTCACCAGAGGCAACAGCCGTGTGGGGTGGAATTATTGCAAGGCCCTGAGCGTTGCTCAAGGATGCACCAACACCAGAACTTTGGTCCACGAATGGTTTGACCTGAAGCCCGTTTTCGCCATGAGAATGCAAATTAGCTCTTATGTATTGCTGGCGTTCTCCCGATTGCCCACTAGTAAAACCAGCAGTGACAGGATAACCACTAGGCAGGGAGCTGTCGCAACCTAACATCGCCAACAAAGAAGGCCTTACCAAGAGGACAAATGTAACAAAAGCCGAAACCGGATTTCCAGGAAGACCAAAGAACTGAGCTTTCCCAACTTTACCACTGGCGAAGGGTTTCCCCGGTTTAATTGCTAACTTCCACAAATCGAGATGGCCATTTGCCTCAACCGCCGCCTTTACATGATCTTCTTCTCCAACAGACACCCCACCCGTGCTAATAATGCAATCAACTTTTGCCGCAGCATCAGCCAACACTTGCTTCGTAGTTTCGAGATCATCAATTACCACCCCAAGCTCTTTCACTTCGCACTTCAATTCCTGCAATAAAGCTGCGAGAAAATAGTAATTCGAATTATATATCTGCCCTGGTTTAAGCTCATTGCCTAGAGGCACAAGTTCGTCGCCGGTAGTCATCAACGCAACACAAAGCTTGCGTTTGACTGCAAGAGAAGATGCACCAGTAGATGCAGCTAAACCAAGATCTTGAGGCAATAAACGATGGCCTTTTGTTAACAAAGTAACCCCAGCTTTAATGTCATCACCCGCTCGTCTCAAATTTTCGCCGCCCGCAACAGTCTGCAAGACTTTTACGTGATCGCCCGCAACCTGGCAGTTCTCTTGCATGACAACCGCATCAGCTCCCAGGGGAATTGGAGCTCCCGTAAAAATGCGCGCAGCTTCACCCTCGGCCAAAAAACTACCGATTTCACCCGCGGCAATTCTCTGCGTAACTTTTAAAGTCGCACATTCACCGTTTGGCTCATTACTTAGATCAGCACTGCGGACCGCATAGCCATCCATAGCACTATTGGTGAGTGGTGGGACATCCACATTGGAAACAATGTCTGTAGCCAACACCCGACCAGTACTTTCTAGTAGGGGAACGGACTCACTTTCATCGATAGACGCTAATGTACTCAGTAATGTTTCAAATGCTTCGTTTATTGGCGTAAGTGATGACATAGAATTAACAATTGACTGCATTTATGCAGCATCAGACTCCCCAGATTCGCTGGGTTTAATCTGCAACTTCGATAAAGCAGTTCCACCATAGAGTAGCTTGATGACATCTTGCAAATCTCCATGCCAGGATTTTTGCTTAATCCCAAAAGTGTCAAAGATTTTCTTACTCGACAACGTTGAATTAAGAATTTCTGGCGCTCTCACATCCTGGTCAGTAATTTTTATGGAGTCTAGAAGCTGATAAATTAATTCATCGTGATTCGCCGCATATTTCATTACCTGCTCAACAAATTCATTTTCGCGTTTAGTCTCTAAGCCGGAGTAATGATACGTACCCCAAACATTAGCTTCACAATCAATTTGCTGACAAACCGCTAAAATCGCCGCCGCCAAATCACCTGTATGGGTTGGACTAAAGCGCCGCCGAGATACTGGAAGCTGCCCTTGATCACGCGCTGCAGCTCGAATCCATGACTTGATGAGCCCCCTTTTTTTCTTACCAAACAGCCAGCCCGAGCGAATCACTATATGAGAGGTGTGCCTTCTTACTACTCTCTCCCCATGCAACGAAGCCATACCATAAACTCCTTGGGGATTAGTTTCATCTGTCTCGTTGTAACCTAGCTTTTTGGTGCCGTCGAATACATAGGCATTGGATAGATGCAATATGGGTATATTCAGATGATCACAAATCTCTGACAAAGCGGCTGGCAAACGAGAATTAATCTGATAACAACGCTCTTCGGAAGTTTCTGCGCGCCGCAGGACACTGTGGTTACCAGAAATAAAATCAGCCAAGTTGATTAACTGAGTGGGTGCGTAGTCGGTTACTAATTTGGCAATACTTACCGGGTCGTCCGGATCAAAATACTTATCCGCGGGCGCTTGAAAGCGGATCTTGTGCATTCGCAAGATCTCAATCAAATCCTTGGCTGTAGGGCTATTGCCACCAACAATAAAGAGCTTCAAAGCTAATACCCGCCTATTTTAGAAACCAATCAACAACTCAGTTCTGGCATGGGAGCTGACTTTAGCAAGTGACTAGGAAAGACGAATTTTGACGGCACCAGCACATTGTGCCGTAGCTTGGTTAAAAAGGGATGTCGTCATCGAAGTTATCAAAGTTAGCCGGCGCCGACTGCGGTTGAGCAGCGGCCTGTGGTTGAGCCGGCTGCGCCGGTGCCGCCGCTGACTGATTGCCAAAATCCTGGCCTACACCTGCACCACCACGACTGTCTAACATCTGCATTTCATTGGACACAATTTCGGTGGAATAGCGCTTCACGCCATCCTGTTCCCAGGAGCGAGTCTGCAATCTTCCTTCTATATAAAGCTTAGACCCCTTCTTTACATATTGCTCGACAATTTCGGCTAAACGATTAAAGAATACTACGCGATGCCATTCAGTTTTTTCTTGCTGATCACCAGTAGTCTTATCTTTCCAGGTATCACTAGTCGCTATTGAGATATTTGCGACGGCATTACCATTTGGCATATATCTGACTTCTGGGTCGTTTCCCACATTACCCACCAGAATAACTTTATTTACACCTCGACTCGCCACGCTTATCTCCCTTTCAGAATTCGGATACAGAGGAGATTAAGTTTATACCATTGCCGTGGGAATTAGGATATTTCTAGTGAAATTGGATTTGAAATTTTGGAGTCCTAAAAAAGATACCGGTTAAACGCTCTACCGACAGCTATCTATCACAGAATTCTGGCTTTTTGTTCGGTCTTTGTACAAGCAAACCAACTAATTCCAACGTTTAAGTCCTTTAATCCAAACGGCCCTTTACTCGCGTATCAATAATTAATGATAATGGTCGGTTTCGCCACGCAGTATTGAGTAATTCATGGACCAGATTGTTGTACGCGGTGCTCGCACCCATAATCTAAAAAATATAAACCTCACAATCCCCCGCGACAAACTAGTGGTAATTACCGGGTTGTCGGGATCAGGAAAATCGTCCCTCGCTTTTGATACTCTATATGCAGAAGGACAGCGCCGTTACGTTGAATCTCTCTCCACCTATGCACGGCAATTCCTCTCCATGATGGAGAAGCCGGATATCGATCACATTGAAGGTCTGTCGCCTGCAATTTCAATTGAACAAAAATCGACCTCTCATAACCCGCGCTCAACAGTGGGCACGATCACAGAAATCTACGACTATCTCAGACTTTTGTTCGCACGAGTTGGCGATCCTCATTGCCCAGACCACAATATTAAGCTAGAAGCGCAAACTGTCAGCCAAATGGTTGACAAAGTGATGGGGCTGCCAAAAGACACACGCATCATGATCTTGGCGCCCGTAGTTCGAGAGCGCAAAGGTGAACATATTCACGTGTTTAATGAACTTAAAACCAGCGGTTTTATCCGCGCACGCGTTGACGGCATTGTTTGCGAAATCGACTATCCGCCAGAGCTGGCAAAAAGGAAGAAACACTCCATCGATGTCGTCATTGATCGTCTAAAAATCAAAGAAGGCATTGAGCAGCGATTAGCGGAAAGCTTCGAGACAGCGATCCAATTGGCTGATGGGTTAGCAACAGTAAGTGTCTCGGCCCCTGCAGACAATAATGAAGATAAAGAAGCTAACCTGGTTTTTTCCGCTCTTTTTGCTTGCCCAAAGTGCGGACACAGTATTTCGGAATTAGAGCCCAAACTCTTTTCATTTAACAGTCCCGCTGGTGCCTGCACTAGTTGTGATGGGCTCGGCCTAAAGCAATTTTTCGATGAATCCCGGATAATTACTGATGAAGCACTTTCTCTTGCAGAAGGAGCGATTCGAGGTTGGGACCGACGCAATATTTTTTACTTCCAAATGCTGACATCGCTTGCTGACCATTTTGACTTCAAGGTTGATACCCCGTTTAAGAAGCTCAGCAAAAAGCATAGAAGCATTATTCTCCACGGCAGTGGCAAGGAAGTTATCGGTTTCAAATACGTGAATGATAAAGGCAGTACCTACACACGTAGCTGGCCCTTCGAAGGCATTTTGCCAAACATGGAGCGCCGCTACCGCGAGACCGAATCGAATATGGTGCGAGAAGAACTTGCGAAATATTTAAGTTCTCAATCCTGTCCTGAATGCGAAGGCACTCGTTTGCGCCGTGATGCACGCTTCGTATTGATCAAAGGTACTAATCTGCCACAAATCACTGAGATGACAGTTACAGGGGCATCGGATTATTTTCATAAACTGAAATTCACTGGAAAAAGCGCCAAGATTGCAGAAAAAGTACTAAAAGAACTTCAAGATCGTCTCAAATTTCTTGAAAATGTTGGCCTAAATTATCTTTCCTTAAGCCGTTCAGCAGACACTCTTTCTGGCGGTGAAGCACAACGTATCCGTCTGGCCAGTCAAATTGGTGCTGGGCTCGTTGGGGTAATGTACATACTAGATGAACCTTCCATCGGTTTACATCAACGAGACAACAATCGTCTCCTTAAGACACTTTTTCATCTACGAGATCTTGGCAATACGGTAATTGTAGTTGAGCATGATGAAGAGGCAATCCGCAGTGCTGACCACATCATCGATATAGGGCCTGGCGCCGGAGTGCATGGCGGTGCCATTGTTGCTGAAGGCAATATAAAGACAATAGAACAATCAAAAGAATCATTAACTGGCAAATTTCTAAGTGGTAAAGAAAAAATATCTGTCCCGATTAAGCGCTCCAAATACAACGAAAAAAAGTTGATGACGCTGAAAGGTGCCTCAGGTAATAATTTGAAAAATGTGGATCTTATTATTCCCATTAGCTTATTTACTTGCATCACAGGCGTCTCGGGATCTGGGAAATCCACACTGATAAACAACACACTCTATCCTATAGCTGCCACCAAACTGAATAATGCCACTACCTTGAATCCAGCAGCCTATGGAGAGATCAAAGGTTTGGAGTTGTTAGACAAAGTAGTCGATATTGATCAAAGTCCTATCGGCCGCACTCCCCGATCAAACCCGGCAACGTATACCGGTATCTTCACGCCAGTCAGAGAATTATTCGCCGGCACCCAGGAAGCACGCTCCCGTGGCTATAGACCAGGGCGCTTCAGCTTTAACGTTAAAGGTGGCCGCTGCGAAGCTTGCCAGGGTGACGGTGTCGTAAAAGTAGAGATGCATTTCTTACCCGATGTGTATGTTGCCTGCGATGTTTGCAAAAGCCGACGTTATAACCGCGAGACCCTGGAAGTGAAATTCAAAGGGCTAAATATCAATGAGGTATTGGAGTTAACCGTCGAAGACGCCAGAGAATTTTTCGATGCGATTCCCGCTATTGCCCGCAAACTACAAACACTAATGGACGTCGGGCTTTCTTATATTCGCCTGGGTCAGGCAGCAACAACTTTATCTGGCGGCGAAGCGCAGCGGATTAAACTCTCTCGTGAATTATCCAAACGCGATACGGGAAAAACTCTCTATATCCTCGACGAACCAACCACTGGGTTACATTTTCAAGACATTCGACAATTGCTATCAGTACTCCATCGCTTAAGAGATCACGGCAATACTATTATCGTCATCGAACACAATCTTGATGTAATAAAAACGGCCGATTGGATTGTAGATCTTGGTCCCGAGGGCGGAAGTGGTGGTGGGAAAATTATTGCCGAAGGCTCACCGGAGCAGCTGACGAGAGTTAAGGGATCCCATACGGGAAGCTATCTAAAGAAAGTGCTCTAGTTATATTTTAGGCTGATCTCGTGCTTAGATTTAGAATGGCAAAATAGAAAACCAGGGACGATTTTAAAAGAGGAGTGGCTGAATTAACGGTAGATGGGTAACCTTTGCCGTATCTGCGCCCTACCTTCTTTCCATTTCGGCTCACCATCATAGATAGGAATATCGTTGATATCGACGCTAAACCAAGATCCGCCTTCGCTACCCAAAAGCAGAGTAGAATCATCCATCCATGTTAGAGCCTCAACGATGCCGCTCACAGCAGGATCCAACGACAATCTGCGCGCTTCTCCAGAGAGCCATTTTCCCTCAACTCCCGGAGCTGGAAACAGCCAAACTTCCGTGTAACCTGTCACGGCAAGCCATCCCCCATTTTGTGACAGATCAGCCGCAGTAATAAAAAAAAGATCAGCATGGCTATCAACCTTTTCTAAAACGTTGATTTGATCTGATTTCCAATCAGTCAAGCGGTAAAGATTCGCTCCTGGCGCCAATTGAAAAACCCCTTCTCCACGATGCTTTGTTATTACATAGATCGCGTCATCATGAACAAAAAGCGCTTCGCTATCAAAAATCCAACGCTCCGGCGGATAATGTGATTGATCAGGGTAGCTGACCGGAATAAACTGATATGGCCTGGTTCGAGAAACTGCAACGGGGTTCGGCTCATTGATGACATAAATACCGAGATCACGACGCGCATTACCATTATTACCCATGTCTGCAATATAAATAGCACCTTTAGTGATGGCGATATCTTCCCAATCTATATTAGCAGCCAATTCGATAGTCAAACCTGGATAAGCTTCCTTGCCAGCCTCAACTTCCTCTCCATGAAATCGCCCTTCCAGAAAAGAAGGGATAATTATCTTGCCCTGACTATCTAGCGCAAATAATCGCGGCACATCGCCGCTATCGTTATGCACCCAAAGCACGTCGTCATATGTCTGTGATTTTGCCAAACCACTTTGCTCATTAATGGCCGGAAATTCAATATCCAATACTTTACGCACAGCATTTTCTGGCTGAGCACGTGTTAAATTGTCTTGCGATACAAAAATAAAAAAACACAATAGAAGTAGAACTTCCTTAACACTCGATTTTAATTTCAAAAGAAAACTCACTATTTAATTAAAGCGGAGCAAAATATAGATAGTTATCTTAGCGAAATATTCTTGCAATAAAAAATGCTTTTAATCACGCCTTTGTTAATCGCTACAGCAAATTGTTATGCAATCAATGAACCTTGAATAATGGATATTCAACCGGGTTATCCGCCGCAAACGCCTCCGCGAAATAATCATCGAAGAGATTCCAAAACACAAGCCCGTCATCAGCCTGGGGCTCAAGCAAATAGAAAATAAGGTAAGCGAGGCGATTGTTGAGGGAAACGATAAAATCACCGCGTGAGAATGTGCGTTTTGCGGACTGAAACTTGCCATCAAGCAAAGTGTTTTCGTGGCCATTTAATTGAAAGTTGCTTTTATCCATGCCACTAACGACAAATACTTCACCAGTATAGGTGACATCCGCTTGGAGAATATTTACTTTAATCCCATGTTCTTCCAGCTTGTCTTTTAAAAACGTAAAGTCACCATTAAAAATATAAGACGCAGGCACTCTGGAAGTTAAGGAAGGTATAAACGCGTTGTAATTCTGCACTCCTTCTGTAACAACTAATTCAGAACTTCGAACGAAATCAATATTGCCGTCTTCTTTCTCGAAGGGAATATATTTGTAACTTAGCAAATCTAGTGGTTCAGGCAGAGGCACCATATCAAATTGCACACCCTTTTCTTGTCCAATTGCAGAATTCCTCACAGCCACATCGGCACTTAAATTAATCGCCCGAATGTCAGGGCCAAATATATAGGTGTATTCCAAAATCTCTTCGATGAATACGTTGGCCGCATGCACTCGCTTGTAAAAAGGATCATGAGAAAATGTTTCACTTAGAATGGCCATACGATTCCGTAGCCCCATATTGTTCGTTAAATATCGTGGCGCATGACTATAAGTGCGCAACTCTTTGGGTGGCCAATCACGATAATCGAAACCTCCGTACCAACTGAATTCTAAATCGAACTTCTCTCTTGCAGCCGCCTGGATTTTTGGCAACATTTCAAAGGCTGTATAATCGGTCGGCGGCGCCTCACCAGCCGTGTGGTAGGCTGGGGCATAAGTCAGTGAATAGCCATGCCAGGTGCCATTAGTGGTATGCAGATCGACCAACAAATCCGGATCCCAGCGGTTTATAACTTTCTCGAACAGCGCCTTGGTTTCCAATGCCTCCACGATCATGCCATCTCGGTTTAAATCGTAACCATTGGCAGTTCGAATACCAGTAATAGCAGGGCTCAAGTCTTGATTCGGCCGCGTGTTTAAATCCATAGTATCGTTGCCATCGGCGTTATACACAGGCACAAAAATGAGTATTTGGTTTTCTAACAAATGTTGCTTATCGCCAAATAAAATATCACGGATCGCGATAAGAGAAGCTTCCTTCCCTTCAACTTCACCGCCATGAATATTGGCTTGAATATAAACCACTAAACTGTTTGATTGAAAAGCTTGTTCAGGAGTTGTTACGGGAGGATCAGCCAATACAACCAATGGTACTTCTCTACCCTGTTCAGTTAATAGCAGCGTTTCGCGATGCATTAATTCAGTTTGTGCATTCAAGGCATCAAGCACATCAACCACTTCTTGTAATGAGGAAGTACGTTCATAATTTGTTCTCTCAGCAACTGTCAGCATCGCTTCGGAATAAACGCTAGAGTTTTCCGCAGCAAATACCCCACGCAACAGCATCAATAAACCCAGTGTCAAAGTTAATCGATTCATAAACACGAACCCCTTTTCCAAGAATTCTTTTCTACCTGTTTAGTATAAATTAAAGCAGGCAAGTTGCCCGAATAACAATTCCTAATTTGTTATTCCACCTCTTGCGTTTACAGCCATTTGCAACAGTATGTTACTCTCCCAAGCAATTTGCGCTAAAAGTACCGCATTTCGTGACATTCAGAGTTTTCTAGGTTTCTGAATTTGTTGCTTTTCACCCTTAAAAATTATACCTTTTAAATTAGCCATACATGCTTGAGATAGTTGCGTGGCAAACACGCACAAAATACACAAATTAGCCACCCAAACAGCAATTCGATTTGAGTGAGTTCTTACAATAAAAAACGGAGCTATGTCAGTGAATTCCAAACTAACTCGCAGACGTTTTATCAAGGGGGTAATTTTTTCCGGTGCTGCCGCTTCAACCGGCGCTGGTTATTACCTTGCAACTGCCCAATCTGGTGGCGGCGCCGCAGAGCGCTTGGTAAATCTGAACATTAATGGGCGTTCGCGACCTGTTGATGTCATGCCTTCTGAGACACTTGCCTACACCCTGCGCTACAAACTTGATTTGACCGGCACCAAAATCGGTTGTAATCGCGGCGAATGTGGTGCTTGTACAGTGTTGATCGATGGTGTCCCGAATTATTCCTGCTCAGTACTGACCCATAACGTCAAAGACAAAGCAGTGATTTCCATCGAGGGGGTCAAAGCTGCAGATGGCACATTGCACGCCGTCCAGGCAGCCTTCGTAGCAGAAAACTCACCCCAGTGCGGTTTCTGCACACCGGGCCAGGTGATGTCAGCAGTAGCATTGCTTAATAATAATCCTCGCCCTACCCGTGAAGAAGTTCGCGCCGGCCTATCAGGTAATCTGTGCCGATGCGGTGCCTATGAACATTATATTAATGGCGTCTTACGCGCCTCGGGGCAAATAGCATGACTACTCATATAGGACGCGATTTCGTGCCACCAGATGTGCCTGGAAAGGTCACCGGTGAGATCAAGTATGCGGAAGACTATAAGAGAGAAGGTATGGTCTTCGCCCGCTTACTGACAAGCCCACTGCCCAGCGGCAGAGTGGTAAACATCGACGCTTCAGCAGCTCTAAGAATGGACGGCGTAGTTGGCATATTAACCGCCGACGACCTCGCACCGATTGCTCCTCCTGGTAATCCCTCCTTAGCTTCTGAATACGTCACCTACGTCGGCCAACCCATTTTGGCTGTTGCAGCAACTTCTGAAGAGATCGCCGAATCAGCCATCGATGCTATCCGCATCGATTTCGAACGCAGAGATTTCGTAGTTGATCCCCTTGAAAGTCTGAAGCCCGGGGGCAGCAATGCCTACCCAGAAGGCAACGTGCTAGTTCGCACCCGCGAAGAAGGGCCCGAAGGCACACCAATTCTAAATGCTGAAATCAAAGACATTAAATGGAATCAGGCTGATATCGACGCCATTCGTGGTGGCCGTAATCCAGAAGGTGGCGAGTTCACGACCAATTGGGCATTCGGCGATATCGATGCTGGCTTTGCTGAAGCGGCAGCCATTATCGAAGAGCCATTCGTCACAATGGGATATGCCCATCATTCATTGGAAGCGCGCACCTCGATGGCCTATTGGGAAAATGGCAAAGTCTATTTCCACGGTTCTTCACAATCACAAAGTGCTAACAACGCTGGCCTTGCCCGTATGTTAAACATTGATCTTGCTGATCTTGTGTTCATCAACGAAGCAACCGGTGGTGGCTTCGGTTCCAAGATCGGGCCCTACCCCATCATGGCTGTTGCCGGAAACTTCTCCCGTGTACTTAATCGCCCCGTGCAATTAAGAATTACCCGCGAGCAAGAATATTACATCGGGTCCGCCCGCTCGGGTATTCAGGGTTGGCTCAAAATCGGTGTAAGGGAAAACGGCAAAGTCTGTGCAGTTGATCTGGCTATAGTGAATGATGGCGGTGCAACTGGTGGTGGGAGTGGTAACTCCTCTGCTCAGCATGTCACTGTTTGTTTGCAGCCAGAAGCCATGCGTTATCGTGGCATTTCCGTTTACACTAACACAACACCTCGTGGGGCCCAGCGCGGCCCAGGCCAGAATGAAATAGCAGCAGTCCTGGCGCCAATGACTGACAAAATTGCTGCGCAAGTGGATATCGATCGCGTAGCCTTCCGTCGCCTTAATGCATTAAGAAGCGACGGGTTCCAAGGTGGCAGCCAGGGGCCAGTAACTAGCTCCTTCATTGCCGAAGCATTGGATCAAGGCGCACGGGAATTCGATTGGCAGGCACGCGAAGCCAGCTCAAGAGAACTTGGTGGCAGCAAGAAGCGAGGCATCGGTGTTGGCATCGGTTATCACGGTGCCGGCGGTCGTGGCTACGATGGTTTATTACGCATCACACCTGATGGCACACTGCACATCCATACTGGTGTGGGAAATTTAGGCACCTACTCTTATGCAGGAAACTGCCGAGTTGCTGCCGAAGTGATGAAAATGCCTTGGGAGAATTGTGAAATTCACCGTGGCCGCACTGACCGCCATTTGCCTCACAGCTCCGGCCAAGGTGGGAGTAATACCATCTTCACTCACAGTCGAACGATGTGGGTAGCCGGGCAGGATCTCATTACTAAAATGAAAGAAATCGCGGCAATGGATCTCGGTGGCGAAGCGGATGACTACGAAATCGCTGATCAACGGGTGTTTAACTCAGCCGACCCATCTCAAGGTCTCACCTATGCCCAGACTGCCCAACGTGCCATGGCATTGGGTGATAAGTACGATGGTTCTGTTTATCCAGACGACATTAACCCAATCACTGTTTTAGCAACACAAGGTGTTGCCGGGACTGGTTTGGTCGGTGTAGCCAAAGACAATATTCCTGGTCAAGGTCAACCGCCAGGCAACATAGTTGGCTTTTGTGAAATTGAGCTTGATACCGACACCGGCAAAATCGAAATCACAGATTACACAGCAGTGGCCGATTGTGGCACCGTTGTGCACCCAAAGAACTTCGAAAATGCTATGCGCGGCGGCATGGTCTGGGGTGTTGGTTTAACCAACCTCGAGCGACATGTCTACGATCCTCAGAATGGGCTACCTGCCAACACTGGCCTCTACCAGAACAAGCCTCCAACGAATATGGATGTACCGGTAGACACAGTGCAACAGGCAGTGAATATTCCTGACCCACAAAACCCAGTGGGTGCACGCGGAATAGGGGAGCCAACCCAGGGTGCCATGGCGGCAGCTCTGGCAAGCGCCATAACCGATGCATTGGAAGGCCATCTATTTAATACGGCGCCAACCACCACGGATATGATCATTGACCACTTGGCTGGTAACGACTACAGCACCAAGTCCCTTAAAACCAATACATTCTAGAGGTAGCAGAACCCATGCCATCACATGACGTAATGCCAAATATGGAACTGTACCAACCAGTACAGGTCGAAGATGCGCTTGAGATAGCTGACCGCCTTGCAGATAGAGGTTGGTTAGTAGGTGGCGGACAAGACACTTATGGCTGGTTAAAAGACCGCGCCAAAGATGTCGATGCCCTCATCGACTTGAGTGCTATCGAATCCCTCAGGGGAATTCGTGAAACTGCAGACGGGGTCGAAATCGGCGCCCTTACTACTTTGACCGAAATCATAAACAGTGATGTTCTTAAAAACAGCTATGCATTGTTAACTGATGCGGCTGGAGTAGTAGCAAGCCCACAAATCCGAAATATCGGCACCCTTGGTGGTAATGTGTCGCAAGATGTCCGCTGCTGGTATTACCGCCGTGGCCTTTCTTGCTATCGTGCTGGCGGCAACTTGTGCTATGCCGACACCCCTGAAGGGATGAACCGCGAGCATGCCCTTTTCGATGCAAGCCGCTGCGTTGCTGCTGGCGCATCGGATACTTCTTCTGCATTAGTTGCACTAGACGCCTCCATGGTTATTGAGAATAGTAGTGGTGAGCGAGTAGTTTCTGCCGAAGATTTTTTTGTTGGACCGGCTAACGATATCGAAAACACTACTATCCTTCGTCCCGGAGACATTCTCACTGCGGTGAGAATTCCAAGCACCTGGGCAAATGCTTCTTTCTATTGGGAGAAAGTGGCAGATCGCAATGTATGGGATTTTTCATTAGTGAATATTGCAGCGGCTTTTAAATTAAACGGCGGGAATATTACTGACTCGAGAATCGTCGCAGGTGCGGTGCAGACTACTCCACGTCGTCTCACTAATGTGGAAAGTGCCGTTCAGGGTCAGCCTAAAAATCAAGAGACCGGTGAGTCTGTGATGAATATGGCTACTGATGGCGCACGAGCTCTGGCACACAATGGCTTTAAGGTACCATTACTACAGAACCTGGTTAAGCGGGCAATAAGCGCGTAATTATTGCTGGTAAAGCCAAAAATATATAGCCAGCTCTGTAAAAACCCCGCCTCCATGAGGAGACGGGGTTTTTTTAACTTAGCAATAATCGGAGCAGAGTGGACTCCCCTCTTTCTCAGACCCGCGGCAATCGATAAACGCGCATCGCATTGTCATGAAACATGGCTGCGCGTTCACCATTTGAGAATCCTGCGGTCAGTTTTTTAAATTGATTCCAGAGGACTGTGTAGGAACAAGACAGCTTATCCACAGGAAAATTACTTTCGAACATGCAGCGGTCAGGCCCGAACTGATCGATGATGTAGCTGTACCAATCTCTATTGGCGGTGAGCAATTCATCAGATGTGGGAGGCCTGCTCATCTCGTGCCATCCATAGCCGTTAACAACCATTTGAATCCCGCCTACTTTAGCTACAACGTTGGGGCATTCCGCCAAGTTAGCAACAGCGGTCTTCCATGATTGAAATACTTCATCGCGACGGTCCGAATAAGAACCCACTCCAATCGGTCCGCCGAGGTGGTTGAAAATAATAGTTGTATCTGGAAAAGATTTCGCCAGATCGGTTAAGTCAGCGATGTGCGTGTGATAGAGCCAACCCTCGAATGATAGGCCATAAGTTCGCAGATGTGCGTAACCCTTGCGAAAGTCGGAATCTAAAAGTATATGCTGTGGAGCATCCGCAGGCAGGTTAGGCAATACTGACCGATCCGCCCAAGCTGCGCGATGCCTTATTCCCCGAAATCGTTGCGGACTTGCGGCAATATGCGCTTCGAGCACGGGTGCAATACCGTCTCCAAGTCTGAGATCTGCAGAACCAACAATGCCAGTAGCAACTCGCATGTCACCATAACCACCACTGGCACTTTTTGCCGCAATACCTTGCACAAACTCCGTCTCACCAACAACTTTTAATTCTTCCGGACCATCTGCTCGATACATGGACGTGCATTCAACAAAAACTGTCTGTCGAACATTATGAGCGGCAGTGTCTTCAAGCAAATCTTCAAGCATGTAGCGATTGTTTGGCCGATCCCAAAAGTGATGATGTGGATCGATAATTGGAAGGTCAGGCTCAAGCGCAACTTCCTGGGTTAATTCAAGCCAGTCCGGCATGACTTGGGCGTTTGCCGATTTCGAACTATATCCGGGCAAGATAGCACCAAGCGCAGCACCACTGGCGCCAAATAAACCTGCCTGCTGAATAAAATTGCGGCGTGTGATTTTACTCATGACCTAGTTCCTAAAAGTTAATTCAGAGGGAAGCATAACGAATACAGGTGACCAGAGTAATACTTATTTTAGCTACTATTCAATTAAGGAAAACGAACTAGATCCGAAGGGCACAAGCGTGATCTTCAGAGCCTAAATTCTTACTCCTGCAGTCTATCTGATGGACCAAGGCTCCGCCTGGCCAAAGAATTCCATACAACCAGAAACTGCTCAATTTTTGCGTTGATCTTTTATCGGGTATTGCGATTAGGAATTTCCGGATTCAAGGTTCTGACATGCTCAGCAATCGACCTGATCTCACTATCGGTCAAGTTACTTGAAAAAGGCGGCATATTTCCTTGTCCCCCGCTGATTATATCCGCTACATAACCGGTACCAAATGATGCCAAACCCTCCAGCGGCATGCCATTGTGACCTCCCTCGCCGCGACGCCCATGACAAAATACGCAAGAATTTTGAAATAAGGCCATACCCTCCGAATTTGCCAGAGGCGGGGTGATTTGTTCGAGTGCGATCGAAGTTTCTTCCCCCTTCTCCAGCAATCTAAACAACCACATGCTGTCTCCCCTATTAGATGCAGCCAGCAAATTACCAGCAGAAAACACGGCAATATATTGTTTACCATCGTGTTCGAATACAGAGGGAGGTGCATTGACTCCAGCATCGGTCATAAATTCCCATAGTTTGGTCCCGTCACGAGAATCCATTGCGGTAAATCGGCCGTCGTTGCGACCCGCAAACAAAAGATCTCCAGCAGTGGCAACGAGCCCGCTGTAACAGCGACTGGACCAACGCTGAGACCATAACCTGCGGTTTGTCCGCAGGTCCATGGCAGCCACAACACCAGTAGTTGTAATTGGAGCAAAGCGCATGCTGCCACCAGTATAACGGGCCCCGTTTTCCACCTGCTCAATATCAGCTCGAGTAGAATATGCGGCCTGGCGCTCACCAGCACAAACATACATAACACCTTTGCTTGGGTCTACAGTGCTTGGAGGCCAATTAGCCTCGCTGCGTCGCAGCAAAACCGGGTCTTCCCAAAAGGGAGTGAAGATATCTCCGTCGTTAACTAAATTAAATCCTTCTGGCGGTATGTCCAGAGTCTGAGTAACGAAAGCATCTCCCAATGGGTAAGGCTGAGTGGCCGCAGTAGCTTGACGAGGTTCTTGGGGCACAGCCCGTTCTTCAATACCGACTAGGGGCTGCCCATTAGTTCGATCAAGAATATACACCCAACCTGTCTTACCTGCCTGGGCTAGACCCTTGCGTATTATCCCTTCATAGTCCAGATCAAAGAGAACGACTGGATTAGGTGCATCGAAGTCCCAGATGTCATGATGGACCTGTTGGAAATGCCAACGATACTCGCCTGTGTAAGCATCTAATGCGACGATCGAAGCGGTAAATAAGTTATCTCCAGCTCGAATCGCACCATTATAGTCAGGTCCTGGATTACCTGTAGAAAAATAGAGCATGCCTAGCTCAGGATCGACCGCTGGTGTGTGCCAAACTGTGCCACCTCCAGTTTTCCATGCCTCATTGTCGGCGGGCCAAGAATCATAACCAAACTCGCCAGGCCCTGGCACCGTATAGAACGTCCACAATAAACTACCGTCATCCGCACTATAAGCTTTTACCCGACCTCTGGCAGCGAATTCAGCACCAGCAAAGCCGCTGATCACCATGCCATTGAAATACAGTGGTGCACTCGTGATCGTGTATCCTTCTTCCCAGGCTTCGGCCTGGATGGACCAAATTTCTTTTCCGCTGTCTTTATCCAAAGCTTTTAAAACTCCGTCCAACTGCCCTACAAAAATCTTATCTTCACCAAACCCAACTCCACGACTAGTCCAGCCACAGCACACAGTTGAAATCTCTTCTGTGAGGTTCGCCTGATTACTCCACAGCAGGTCACCGGTTTCAATGCTTAGAGCAAATACATCGTCGGCTCCAGTAATGATATACATGACTCCTTCATAAATAAGAGGCTGTGCCTCGCCTGAATACTTTGCCCCAACACCTGACCCTTCAAGATGTGTGCGCCACACCGGACCCAGCTGATCGACATTAGTTGTATTAATTTGGGTCAGAGGAGAAAAATTTCGATTGTATAGATCTCCACCATTGGAAAGCCAGTCAGTGACTGGCAACTCCAAAAGGGTTTCAGCAGTGGGTCGCACCTGTGAAAATTCTGCCGCGATTGTGTTACTAAAATAAACCGCTAACAATAACCCAACCATAAAGGTGGACTTTAATTTTTTCATGGTTATTACTCTTTATTTAATCTCAGCAGCATTTAGCTTGAGCTAATCTCGGTTCCTTTGATCCATTTCTAACTTTAATCAGGCAGTGGCATGCCCCGTTCCTGCAACACCCCCGCAAAAACCCGAGAAGCATTAACCCCAGACGGAAAACCCGAATACAGTGTCACCTGGGCGATCAACTCTGCGATTTCCTGCGTCGTCAGGCCATTATCCAAACCACGACGCAGATGCACCCGTAATTGATCAGTTTGGTAATTGCCGAGGGTCACAGCGATGGTGGCCAGACTACGGTCTCGAACTGACAATTGTTCGCGGGTCCAGGTTTCTCCGTAGACCAAACCATCTATCAATATGTCGAGATAGGGAGCTGCGGGAAAACGTTCATCTCCCATAGGCAGGCCCCTGGCCTCGAACACTTCGGCAGTAACTCGAGCCGCATTCACTCCGGAGGGAAAGCCGGAATAAAAAGTCACATGGGTGATTATTTCGCTAATCTCTTCCTGCGTAACACCATTATCCAATGCCCGCCCCACGTGATAGCGTACTTCACTAGAGGCATAAAGAGCCGTACCCACAGCCACAGTAATCATGCTGCGATCACGAGGCGACAACTCATTGCGCTCCCAAGTTTCAGCATAGAGGACCTGGTTAAGTAGATCCCGTAGGTAGGGGGTTTGCGGATATGCACTCGGGAACTCTAATTCGGGGTCTTCCGGTGGCTGGCGTGAAGAGGTCCCAGGTGGCTGAGTAGGCAGGCCTCGTTCTTCAAAAACCTCTGCTGCCACCCGAGCTGCATTCACGCCGGTTGGAAAACCCGAATACCAAAGGACGTGTCCAATGATTTCTGATATCTCGGCTTGAGTTACGCCATTGTCAAGAGCTCGCCCCATATGCAAACGCAACTCGTTAGTGGCATAAAGCGCCTGATTCACAGCGACAGTAATCATGCTACGATCCCGGGATGACAAGCCGGAACGTTTCCAGATGTCGCCGTACACATAGGTGTTGCGAATCTGTCCCAAGTAAGGAGCGGCATCATAGGCACCGGGCGGTGGCGGTGGTTGCTGCGAAAATGCTGTTGCACAAAATAGTGGAGCAGCAAGTGCAGCCAATAACCGGAGGTAAACTTTAAGATTTAAGATAAATTCTAGATTCAACATGACATGCCCTACCCTCTTTAACCTGTTGTTTTTAGCTAACATGTTAGAGGTTGAAGCATTAAGAGTAAAAGGACTAGTGTAAAAATACAGCATTGCTTTTTAAGCTTACCCTCTTTGCCATCCTGTCTATTTTGTTCTGGATCTCTTAAGCTGAATAACCGCCATCAACTGGTAGTGACTGACCTGTGATATAGCCGGCATTTTCTGAAGCAAGAAAGACCACAGTGTCAAACAACTCCACCGGTGCGCCAGCTCTTGCCAAGGGTACCTGCTGCATCCACTGATCAAGAATGCCTCCCGGCGGTGAATCTATTTCCTGCGATAGACCAATCGCAATCAAACCCACGGCAACACAGTTAGCGCGAATACCATGTTGCCCTTCTTCACGGGCAATTGCAGTGCACAGATGCTGCACGCCCGCTTTCGGAATCGAAGAAAGGCCATCGGTACTGATGTACTTGTGAATCGCCGCGGTCGTCAGAGCGGTAATCGATCCGCCACCGCCTTCGCGAAGCGCAGGTACGCATGCGCGTACAACGTGATAGAAACCTTTGATATCAGTGTCTAGTGTTTTGTAAAAGACATCCGGATCTGCATCCATGATCGGTAAGATGTGCAAAAACGGGCCAGTTGCAAACACTACTGAATGAATGCGACCAAACTCTTCACAGGCTTTTGCAACAAAATTTTCAACCTGATCTAAATCGAGCAGATCTACGCACTCTGCCATACCCCGCTGAGCATTTGCTTCCACCATCGCAATGTTCTTTTCAGCAGCTTCCTTATTGGTGAGGTAAGTAAACGCAACATCCGTACCGCTTTTGCTTAGTAAGTCGACCACTCCTCCACCAAGCCCGCCGGATCCTCCGAAAACAATCGCTGCCCCGTCTGGAAATCTGTAGTTATTCATCTAAAAACCTCTTAGTCACTAATTGGAAATTCAATTATTGTTTTTAATTCAAATACACTCGCTTATGAATTCAAGCAGCAGTTGGTTGTAGGCCGATGCATCCTCCATATGAGGTGCATGACCACAACCTGCAAATTCATATTTACGTGCATTGTTGTTCAGACTCACCACCGATCGCGGTATGTTCGGGTCCACAACCACATCTTCAGTACCAACGCAGGAGAGTATCGGGCAGTCGAGATTAGCAAGAATGGAACGCTGATCAAGTGGACCTAATGCTGCCAACGATGCCCCTGCTGCAGGTGAGCCATCCATGAATATTTGCCAGATCCAGCGCAGGGTAGAATCACCAAGAGGTTTAGCAGCTATCCCCTGGGTTAATCCCCATAGAAATTCAGCGCGGTTGTCCTCTATTGCCTCCATGGTCTCAGCCATCGCAGACTCTTCTCCGCCATGCGGGAAGTCGGGCTTCTTAAGATAAGTTGGCGTAGCACCACAGGTGAGTAATACACCGGCACAACGTGCACCAAGCTCATGAGCTGACTGCACAGCAACAGAACCACCAAGTGACCAACCGTTTAGCACAACCTTCGCAAGCTTTAGATGATCTGCCAGCGCGGTCACATCACTTGCAATCGCTTCGATTGAAAAATCAGAAAAATCCTTGTCAGATAATCCACAGCCGCGATGATCAATTAACACCGCTCGATGGCCTGCTGCACGAATTGCATTGAGGTTGAAATCCCAGGTTCGCAAACTTGCTCCCCACCCGTGCACGAGCACAATTGCACTACCTCCCGATCCATAATCTTCAAAATAGATGCGTCTGCCCGCGTCACGCTCCAGATAGGCCATGATCAACTCCTGATACTTAGCAACTTTATAATAGCTTGCTCATAGTGGGAAAAAACTTCATCCAGATCTAGTACCTTATCATCAACCAACCACTGATAGACCGTACCAAATATAAAGGAACAAAATTGCACGGCGAACTGCTCTGGATTAATTGTACAGTCGATGTCACCGTTCTCGATGCCCTCACGAATCCAGCGAGTCGCATCTTTGCGATAGGCTAAGTGATTCGCAGCAAGTCGGGTTCGAATCTGAGACTTATGACCAAGGGATTCATACCATAAGATGTACATCGCTCGCATGGTTTTAGACTCACTACTGATGAAATCCTTTAATGCAGTGATCGCAGACTGCACTGCTGGTACTCCGGTTCTATTCTCAGTGTAATTGCCAAGAAAATTCTTCCATTGAGAATCAAAACGCAGAAACAATTCAAGCAGAAAAACTTCCTTCGATCCAAAACGTGAGTTAGCAAGGCCACGGCTGTAACCCGCCAATTCTCCGATCGCCTTAAGTGTGGTGCCTTGAGTTCCGTGTTGGCTAATCAATTTGATAGCTGCATCAAACATGCGCTGATCGGAGAGTGCTGTTCGTTCCGCCTGAGTCATGCGCTCAGTTGTAGTTTGCACGTCTTGATTCTGGCGATTGGAGATTAAATTCGATTCTTCCGTCATTGATCAGCCCTGCAGCCCGAAAGTGCTCATCAGACCACCATCAACAGGAATAAATGCACCAGTCATATAACTAGCAGAGGCAACTGAGTGAACCACGTCGGCAATTTCTTTAGTCTCGCCAAGGCGGCCAAGGGGAATCATATTGCGCATTGACTCCATTGCTTTTTCCGAGAGACTGCTGGTCATGTCTGTAAGTACCAGGCCCGGGATCACAAGGTTGACGCGTATGCCACGTTCTGCAAATTCAATCGATAATGCGCGAGTGAGTCCAGCCAGGCCTGCCTTCGAACTGGCGTAAGCTGCGTCTCCGGGGAATCCTCGAAACCCTACGACAGCACCAATGTTTACTATGCTGGCATCTTGCTTAAGGTGTGGTTCGGCGGTGCGTATTACTTTTACTGCACCACTTAAATTGGTATCCAGTACCGCTTCCCAATCCTTAAGGTCCAGGCGTGAAACCTTGCCACCCCGATGCAAGCCAGCATTGTTAACTACGACATCAATCCTTCCCCATACGGTAATCACCTGCTCAACTGCAGCACGCAATTGGTTTTCATCACAGACATCAGCGGCTAGACTTAATAAGTTTTCGTTGCTAACTTTTTCGGGATTTCGTGCCAAAACAGCTACCCGATCTCCGCCGCACAAAGCTCGCTCAACGATAGCCTGACCGATACCGCGAGAACCACCGGTCACCAGCCACACTTTTGTAGAATTCAACAATCGGGCCTCCAGGAAAACGCTTGCTTGTGTCTAGCAAGTATAATTCTGTAGACTACCAAGTCAACGGCTCGCTCGGCATGATGGGCTGATAAACCCGTAGAATAAAAATTCGCATACGAATATAACGCAAGGAACTTTCTGTGAGCTGGAGTTTTGAAACCGAACCTAAATTCCAAAGCCAATTGGATTGGATTGCCGACTTCACCAAAAATGAGATAGAGCCATTAGATCTTGTGTTCCGCGAACCCGGCGACCCGTGGGATCCTGCCTCGCCAGCGGCAAAAGCAATGGAACCGCTTCGAGAAATAGTCAGAGAACGAGGTCTTTGGGCCTGCCATCTTGAACCAGAACTGGGAGGCGGTGGTTATGGTCAGGTCAAACTAGGATTGATGAACGAAATTCTAGGTCGCAGCCGTTTTGGGCCCAGTGTTTTTGGTTGCCAAGCACCGGACTCCGGCAACGCTGAAATTCTGGCGCACTTCGGTACCGAAGAACAGAAAAAGAAATATCTGCAGCCATTACTCGATGGCAAGATTGCCTCATGCTACTCCATGACTGAACCGCAGGCCGGGGCCGATCCAGCTGAGTTCACTTGCACTGCAGAACAAGAAAAGGGGCAATGGGTAATCAATGGTGAAAAATGGTTTGCCTCCCACGCACGTTTTGCAGAGTTTCTAATCATCATGGTGGTAACGGACAAGTCAGTGTCGATTCACGAGGGTGCTTCAATGTTGTTGGTTGAAAATGACACACCAGGGATGGAAATAATACGTAACTCAGCTGTCGGCCCCTATGCCGAACAAGGCGATGGAGTGCACGCGTACATAGAATTTAAGAATTGCCGAGTGCCGTTAGACAACATGCTTGGCGAACCGGGACAAGGATTTTTGGTCGCTCAAACGCGGCTTGGCGGCGGCCGCGTACATCATGCGATGCGTACCGTTGGTGTGCTAAATAAGGCCCTGGACATGATGTGCGAGCGGGCTCTGAGTCGTGTTACCAAAGGTGAAGTACTGGCTGACAAACAATTTACTCAAGAGAAAATTGCCGATAGCTATACCGAAGTTTTGCAGTATCGACTACATGTACTTTACACGGCCTGGTTGATTGACAAACACAAGCAATACAATCGAGAGGTACGCAAGGAAATCGCTGCTATTAAAGCTGCAACACCAATTGTATTAAAAGATGTTGTATACAGGGCCATGCATCTGCATGGCAGCCTTGGTATGTCTGACGAAACACCTTTGGTAACAATGTGGGCAAATATTCCGGAACTTGGGGTAGTAGATGGGCCATCGGAAGTTCATAAAACTACCGTGGCCAAGACAGTGTTACGGGACTACAAAGCCGCACCGGGGCTCTTTCCGACTTATCACACATCGACCCAGCGCGAGGCAGCGCTAGCCAAGTACGGACATTTCCTTGACGAGTCCTGATAAAAGATGATGCAGAGGGCACTCTTAAGCTATAACCCTGCTTGTGTTACTAGCTAAAAATTAAACTTTTTAAATTTTCTTTTAACAGCAAACCTAAAAATAAGAAAACGAGGTAGTTACTAATGGACCAAAAGCGAAAACCTGACTATGACGTCATCAGTGTTGGCGCCGGGTTCGCCGGTCTGGCTTTGATTCATCATTTGAGAGAGACTGGCATGAGCATCCGAGTGTTTGACCGCGCATCTGATATCGGTGGTACATGGACATGGAATCGCTACCCAGGAGCGATGACCGATAGTGAAAGCTACTACTACTGCCTGATGTTTTCGAAAGAGCTTTTACAAGAGTGGTCGTGGACCCAGCGCTACCCGAGTTGGAAAGAAACGCTATCTTATATGCATTTCGTCGCAGAACGCTGCGATATGTGGCCGCACATCCAACTCAACACAGAAATCGTCGCGGCTGATTATCAAAATGATCAAGGTATCTGGAAAGTCACCGCAGCCAGCGGCGAATCTTTCACCTGTAAGTATTTTGTCAGCAGTATGGGCATGATTTCCCATCCTGTGGTGCCGGACATCAAAGATAAGGACAGTTTCAAAGGTCCGATCTTCCATTCGGCGCGCTGGCCAGATGGACTGGACTACAAAGGTAAGCGGGTCGGCATCATTGGTGCCGGAGCAACCACTGTGCAGCTAGTACCTGCCATAGCCGAAGATGCTGCGGAAGTTACGGTGTTCCATCGCACGCCCAATTACATTCTTCCGGCAATGCAGAAACCCATGACGCCAGAATGGGAAAAAGAAATCAAGGACAACTATGACGAGATCGTTGCCATGTGCCGCAACCACGGTTTCGGAATGGCATTCGGCACCGCTAATGGTCGAATGGCAATGGAAACTTCACTAGAAGAATGTGAGCGAATCTTCGAAGAAAACTGGAACGGCAGCTTCCGTTGGGTGTTTGAGACCTTCGATGATCTTTTAGCCTCACAGGAGGCTAATCGTCTGGCTTCCGAATTCATCATTCGCAAGATGCGCGAGCGCATCAACGATCCAGAAGTTGCCGATATACTGGTACCGAAGGCGGATGATTATCCACTATTTGCCAAGCGACCACCTCTCGATCATGATTACCTTGAAGCCTTTAATCGAGATAATGTGCATGTGGTAGACATCAGGAATCGTGAACCTCTAGTAGAAATTACCGATACTGGGATTCGCACTGAAAAGAATCTCTACGAGTTTGACATCATCGTATTAGCTACCGGATTCCAGGCCTATACCGGGGCACTGGAAGCGTTTCCGATTCGCGGTGAATCCGGTATAAGCTTGCGTGAAAAATGGAAAGATAAATCACAATCTATTATGGGAGTCTGTGTTTCAGATTACCCAAACCTGTTTATTGTTACAGGCCCGCAAGCACCCTTTGCCAATTTACCTACATCGATCGGACAGAACGCAATCTGGATTGCCAATTGCATTAGTAAAATGGAGGCCGAAGGTTACGATGTCTTCAAACCTCGAAAAGAAGCAGAAGAAGAGTGGTCAGCTACTGTTTCTGATATTCACAGCCAGACCCTGATGGCCCAGGGCGACAGAGTTAATTCGTGGATGATGGGAGCCAATCTCGGGGACAAGAAGTCGCGCGTGCTCATCTACTTTGGAGGCGCAAACAATTATTATGATGCGTTGGATCATTCGGCCGAACAAGGGTATCCAGAGTTGGAATTTGAGAAACTAAGTGCCTGATGATGAAATTGAAAGTGTCCCCGTTATTTCTAAAGTGTAACCATAAAATGGCGCCTTGTTTAAAGCCTTGATAACTATCAATCGGCTCAATCGAGTTGTAAGCTAAACCTATTCTTTGACGTAAGAGAATCGGACATGTCATGAAAAAGCGCAAAATTTTTGTATATTCATTTGTTGCACTAATCACCGTCGGGATAGGTCTCTATATCACTGGAGTCGGCGGTAGATTATTAATGTCTGGCATCAACGCCATCGCTGGACCTCCGGGAGACTTTGATCCTGACAATGTAATCACTCCCGCTCCGGATTACAGCCTTATAGAAAACTGGGCGGCTCATCCTGAAACAATTGACCCTGCTGATCTTTCACCTGAAGGGATCATCGTTCCGGTTCAAGGAGAACTACCAATTGACGTGTTTTTTGTTCATCCCACTGGTTATCTGACTCCAATTAGCTGGATTTCGCCAATGGACCCTAACTCTGGCACGGAAGAGAACGTGAACTGGGTAATGGCAAACCAGGCCAGCGCGTTTAATGGTTGTTGTAATGTTTATGCACCGCGTTATCGACAAGCGAACATTTTTGCCTATCTCGGTAGCGAGGAAGAACGGGAGAACATCCTTGGCTTTGCCTACCAGGATGTAAAACGTGCTTTCGAGTACTACCTAAACAACTACAATAGCGGCAAGCCATTTGTCCTCGCTAGCCACAGTCAGGGCACTCATCACAGTATGCATCTGCTGAGCGATATCATCGACAGGAGTGATATACACGAACGTATGGTTGCCGCTTATCTTATAGGCGCGGTAAATATTCCGCTATCGCCCGAATGGTTTGCGGAGATGGAAAATATTGAACCCTGCAATAACGCGTCGGATCTAGGTTGTGTTATACATTGGGATACCATACCTGATGGTGGCTCGGTTCTAGAAAGACCTGCACCTTCTATTTGTACTAACCCTCTAGTCTGGAGTCTAGGTGAAGAAGCAGCCAGTGTTGAGCAACATGCAGGTATCGTTATCCCGCAGCATTCATACAACTTGTTTTTCAGTGGTTCGGAAGACACTGCGCAAGGCAAAATATTTAATTCTCTGGCCGCACCAATTTTGGGTTTAAGTGGCGCTCAATGTCGCGATGGAACTTTGTTTGTAGAAAGACTGGAAGATCCTGCATTTGGAGAATCAGGATTTGCAGGCGCGTCCTATCATCTTTTCGATTACAATATGTTTTACATGAACATACATGAGAATGCTCGCTTTAGATCCGAGACTTTTCTATCTTCGCAATAGGCAAAAAATTCATGATACCACTCTGGAAACTTAGCGCTGTCGATCAGGCAGCAGGGATCCGTATTGGCGATTTTTCTTCAAAGTCAGTTGTTGAATCTGTACTCGAACGCGTTGCTCAAAAGAATCCTGAATTAAATGCCATTGTTGATCTATTAAACGAACAAGCGTTACTGGCAGCTGAAAAAGCCGATGCTGCTGTCGCAAATAATGAATCATTAGGGTCATTACATGGAGTGCCAGTCACCGTCAAAGTGAACGTCGATACCGCAGGCAGACCAACTACCAATGGAATGCAGATCTTCAGAGATGTCATCGCGCCAGACAATTCACCTATTGTGCAAAATCTGTTGAACGCAGGCGCCATAATTATTGGTCGTACAAATACACCTGAAATGTCTATGCGCTTGACCACAGATAATCCACTTTATGGTCTAACTCGCAATCCCTGGGACTTATCCATGTCGCCGGGCGGATCTTCCGGGGGAGCTGCCTCTGCAGCTGCAGCTGGTTTTGGTGCAATTCATCATGGCAACGACATTGCTGGTTCACTGCGCTATCCTGCTACCGCTTGCGGGTTGAGTACAGTTAAGCCAGGACTCGGAAGGGTGCCAGCTTATCTTCCTTCTGCAAAAACTGAGCGCGGCATGCTGGCACAACTTCTGTCTGTGCAGGGTGCGATTTGCCGCGAGGTAAAAGATGTAAGACTTGCAACCAAAGTATTGATCGAGCATGATCCGCGCGACCCTTGGCATGTGCCTATGCCTTTCAAACTGGGAGGCACGGGCTTACCAAAAATAGCTTACTGCAGAGAAAGCCATAGTTACTCCATTCACAAAGGTGTTATTGCCAACCTGGACAAGGCAGCATCAATTCTCGATACAGCAGGCTACCAGATCGAAGAGATTGAAATACCTCCCATTGCAGAAGCGGCGAAAGCATGGCTCTCAGTAATGAATTTCGAAATGAAAAAAACTATCGAGCCGGTGTTTGCCGAGCATGGCAGCGAAATCATTAACCAAATTTTTAATGATTACTACCAACTCGAAGACATGGTGAACGCCGAAGGATATTTATTCGGCATTGCCGAACGCACACGCTTAGTCCGCGAATGGAATCTTTTTCTAGCAGAATATCCATTGATACTGACTCCATATCTGATGCGACCAGGTTATCCCTATGACTATGATGAAACTTTCGAAGGCGTTAAAGATATTTTTGATGCTTCTATTTATAGCTATGGAGTGAATTACCTGGGGATGCCTGCAGGCCATGTGCCCGTTGATCTTGTAGAAAATATGCCGTCAGGTGTGCAACTGATCGGTCAAAAATGGCGCGAAGATCTTATTCTTGACGCCATGGAAGCTATTGAGAATTCTGCTGGCATCATGACTCGCGATCTATGGGGTCGAGAGAAATGAAAAGGGTTATAGCAGCCCTGCTCATTATCAACGGCTCCTCAGTTTCGATTTGATTAGCAGGCGGGATAGCAGGTAGATGCTCTAATTGATTGTAAGCATCTAATTAAAAAAGGTTTTCGATCACAAAACTGGACTTAGTATTCTATTAGTTCTGTTTTTAACTCTGGTCAAAATAATTTCTAATCAATTCAAACTTGTGCTCTTCTTTCCAGCTGCACTAAAAATCAGCACTACAGCAAGCCAAACTAACATCGGCAATGCAAAACCCATGACACCATTCCAGCCAATATTAGCTAATAGTACCCCAGCACTGAGCGACCCTACTGCCTGCATGCCGAATACCAGAAAGTCATTTACTGCCTGAGCCTTAAAGCGTTCCGAACTACGATAACTCTGAGTCAAAAGTGTAGTTCCGCCAAGAAACAAAAAATTCCACCCTATGCCGAGAAATATCAACGAACTCCAATAGTGGATAAATTCTGGTTGACCCCAACCTATGATCACGCAAACGACCATGAAGAATAAACCTACCGGGATGACACGCATGACACCAAATCGGGAAATTAATAGCCCGCTGAAGAATGAGGGTACATACATAGCTAGAATATGGCTCTGGATCACCCTGGTTGTATTTTCTAGAGAATGTAGATCAATTTCGTGCATGCTGAGTGGGGTAGCTGTCATTACCAAACTCATAACGCTGTAAGCCACAGCAGCGGACGCGATTGCCAAAATGAGTGCAGGCTGTCTGAATATCTCACTCAGTGGCCTCACCACACTTTCATGTGCTGTTATTTTGACTTCCGTATTTCGATAAAAGAGAAGCAATATAATAAACGAGACTAACAACATCGCGGCCAAACCCAAAAATGAACCAACATAGTTGGGCAGCCCTGAAACGACGCTGAAGTGACGACCTACCTCCGGACCGAGAAACGCTGCGCCAATACCCGCCAACATCAATATCGACAAACATTTTGGTACTTGTTCTTTTGGCACCGATTCGGCTACAGCGAAACGGTACTGTTTCAAAAAAGCTATGTAGTTGCCAATCAAAAAAGCGGCAATACAAAAAAGCACGAAGGACTCTACATAGACGGACAGGGCCGCCAGGAGTGAAGCCATGATTGACAGGGCTGAGGCAATAAGAAAACCTGCCTTCCTGCCTAGCTGTGACATTAGATAGGAAGCTGGAATAGTGGCAGACGCAAGACCAACAATGTGCAGAGCAATGGGTAAAGTCGCCCAGTCCATCGAAGGTGCAATGCTTGCCCCAACAATACCACCGAGCAAAACAAGAATTAGTGCTGCGGTTTGACCAAAGCATTGAGCTAAGGTTAAGACGATTAATGTACGGTAATTTTTAAGTTTCAAATACACAAATAGTATAAAGGCGAGAATAAATGTGATTCTTACATTAATTGGTTTTTTAGGCCAATTGAATAAATAAGGACGGAATGAAAAGAAGTCAGAATAAAAATACTGTAGGTTTACTCTAACCCTCTAATTGCTTTCCCAGAGCCAGACCACTAAGAAAAGCGTCTTCCACGCGGTTTCCAAGACACCAGTCGCCGCAAGCCGCTAATCCTTTTTCCCGATCAATGAGAAATTCTATTTCTAAAGCTTGCTCTACACGTGCGTAACGCCAACGATGCAGTTCAACATGAACGAGCTTGGCTGCATGTTTACCTAACACTTCCCGGGTCGCGTTGAGCAACTCCTTCTGTACCCATTCTAATGATTGCTCAAACGATTCTTTAGCCCATTCATTGCTGCTGTGCGCAACTATTGCATTAGAATCAATCCGCCCCGGCCGACTGGTGCTTAGTCCCAGCCATCCCAGCGGCGATTCGCGCACAACAGCCGCATCGAAATTCAAATGTAATGGCTTTGAAAAACC
>JAQWQD010000028.1 GCA_029244985.1 Gammaproteobacteria bacterium
TGTTGAGATGGTAATGCCAGGTGACAACATTAAGATGACAGTTGAAATGATTGCACCGATTGCGATGGATGAAGGGTTACGTTTCGCTATTCGTGAAGGTGGTCGCACAGTTGGTGCCGGCGTTGTCGCTAAGATAATCGAGTAGTAATTCAGCTCATTTTCAAGAAGTCGGGGTGGTTTTAAAGCCACCCCGGTTTTTTGTTGAGGCGCAGCCTGGAATGAAAGAAATAGGGTGCTTTTGTGTAAAGATATCCCGCAATCATAGTGTGGTGGTGAAGAGATCATTAACTCCTACTTTCGAGATAGCCAAATTGCCGGAAAGCTAGTGTTTTTGGGGCTTTCAGAGCCTTAAATAGCTTGACTTAAAGGGTTAAGACCACTAAAATTCGGATCCTTTTTGGCGTTTAGAAATTGAGCGTCAAAAAAAATAGCGGTAACTTGTTCTTTAATAAAGACTTTTTGGAGTTTTACGTAGATGCAAAATCAGCGTATCAGAATTAGGCTGAAGGCTTTCGATCACAGATTGATTGACCAATCTACGCAAGAAATCGTAGAGACCGCTAGACGCACCGGAGCGCAGGTCAAAGGACCGATTCCGCTGCCAACGAATAAAGAAAGATTTACTGTATTAATTTCGCCTCATGTCAATAAAGACGCGCGAGACCAGTATGAGATACGTACCCATAAGCGCTTACTGGATATTGTTGAGCCAACTGAGAAAACAGTTGATGCCTTGATGAAGTTGGATCTGGCAGCAGGAGTGGAAGTACAAATCAGTTTGCAGTAAATCAATAAAAATATAGCCAGGCGATAGAGCATTCAGTCCTCGTTGCCCTTTCTGACAAAGTTTTGGAGCACTGAAATATCCAAATTTCCCATGCGGGAAAGCATAAGTGCAACACGTCAGTGGCCATAGCGGGTTTTAGCCCCTTGCACGATGAGGTTTATAAAAAATGTCTATAGGATTAGTCGGTCGAAAGAGCGGCATGACGCGCGTCTTTACTGAAGAAGGCAACTCTGTTCCTGTTACTGTTGTCGAGGTTCAGCCGAACCGCGTTACTCAAATTAAAACTCCTGATTCTGACGGCTATAGTGCGATCCAGGTGACTACTGGTTCCCGCCGTGTGAGCCGTGTGAGTAAAGCAGCAGCTGGGCACTATGCAAAGGCAAACACGGAAGCAGGCGATGGTCTTTGGGAATTTCGTACAACAGAACTAGAAGAAATTGAATTAGGTGGTGAGATCAAAGTTGATCGCTTCGAAGCTGGCCAAAAAGTAGATGTAACTGGTACTTCGAAAGGTAAAGGGTTCCAAGGTGGCGTTAAGCGTCACAACTTCCAAATGCAAGATGCGACTCACGGCAACTCCATTTCTCACCGTGCGCCAGGATCAATTGGTCAATGTCAGACCCCTGGAAAAGTCTGGAAAGGCAAAAAGATGGCCGGCCAAATGGGAAATGTGCGCAAGACTACTCAATCCCTGGAAGTTGTAAGAGTCGATGTAGAAAACAACCTGCTTTTAATTAAGGGCGCTGTGCCTGGAGCACCGGGATCAAGCGTAATCATTAAACCTGCAATTAAGACGCGAGGTAACTAAGCGATGGAATTAGCATTAGCTTTACCTGGCAAGACAGCAGGGAAAGAAAAAATATCGATTTCAGATGAATCTTTTGGCCGTGAATACAATGAGTCATTAGTGCATCAAACAGTTGTTACTTATTTAGCGGGTGCACGTCAGGGCAGCGTCAAACAGAAGACTCGTTCAGAGGTTCGTGGTGGTGGGCGCAAGCCATGGCGCCAAAAAGGAACCGGTCGCGCACGTGCTGGAACAATTAGAAGTCCAATTTGGCGCTCAGGAGGAGTGACATTTGCAGCAAGACCACAAGATCATTCGAAAAAACTCAATAAGAAAATGTACCGCGGAGCAATGCAGTGCATTCTTTCCGAACTAATCCGACAAGACCGATTGATTGTCGTAAATGATTTCACGATTGAAACATACAAAACCAAAGACTTAGTCAACAAGCTCAAAGAATTTGATCTAGACAGCGTACTAATAGTTTCAGATCAAATCGAACAGAATCTTTTTCTCGCCGCAAGAAACCTCCATAAAGTAGATGCGCTGGATGTCTCCGGACTTGATCCAGTCAGTCTTATCGGTTTTGAGAAAGTGTTGATCACTGTGCCTGCGTTAAAAAAGGTTGAGGAGATGCTTTCATGAATGAAGAACGCATTTATGCCGTCATTTTAGCGCCGCATGTTTCAGAGAAAGCTACATTAGCTGGTGAGTTAAGTAACCAGTACACGTTTAAGGTGGCGAATGACGCTACCAAGCCTGAAATTAAAAAAGCCGTTGAAATTATTTTTAATGTTGTTGTTGCCGATCTGCAGGTGTTAAACGTGAAGGGAAAAACCAAGCGTAATAATCGTGGCAAGATTCGCCGGCGTCCGAGTTGGAAGAAAGCTTATGTCCGACTAGAGGAAGGCCACGAAATTGATTTTGCGGATATAGGCTAATTGAGGTGAGGGGTTAAATCATGCCAGTAGTTAAGTGTAAACCTACATCTCCAGGGCGCCGTTTTGTCGTCAAGGTTGTGAATCCTGATTTGCATAAAGGCGAACCATATGGGCCTTTAACAGCACCAAAATCTAAATCTGGTGGTCGCAACAATAAGGGGCGCATTACTCGGCGCCATGAGGGTGGAGGGCATAAGCAAAAGTATCGCATTATCGATTTCCGTCGTAACAAAGACGGTATCGAAGCTAAAGTTGAGCGACTTGAGTATGATCCGAACCGCTCTGCAAATATTGCATTGTTGCTATATGCGGATGGTGAGCGCCGTTACATAATTGCGCCGGCAAAAGTTAACAAAGATGATGTGTTGCAGTCTGGAGATGAAGCTCCTATTAAAGAAGGAAATTGCTTGCCTCTACGCAATATTCCATTGGGTAGCACCGTGCACTGTGTGGAAATGAAGCCAGGTAAAGGTGCTCAGATTGCTCGTAGTGCTGGTACTTCATTGCAGCTCGTTGCAAGAGAAGGTGATTATGCAACACTAAGACTCCGTTCAGGAGAGATGCGAAAAGTATTAAGTGAATGCCGAGCGACTCTTGGAGAAGTTTCTAATTCAGAGCACTCGCTAAGATCACTAGGTAAGGCCGGAGCGAAACGTTGGCGTGGAGTTCGCCCAACCGTGCGCGGTGTTGCCATGAATCCAGTTGATCACCCGCATGGCGGCGGTGAAGGGAGAACATCTGGTGGGCGTCACCCCGTATCACCTTGGGGTACGCCAACTAAGGGATATAAAACTCGAACAAACAAGCGAACTGATAATATGATCGTTCGTCGTAGAAATGCCAGTCGCAAATAGCGACAAGTGATAGAGGATTAAATACGTGCCACGTTCACTGAAAAAAGGTCCATTCATTGATCTTCATCTTTTGAAGAAAGTGCAGACCGCAGCTGACAATAAAGACAAGCGACCTATTAAAACTTGGTCGCGCCGTTCAATGGTTTCACCAGACATGCTTGGGTTAACTATCGCCGTTCACAACGGCCGCCAGCATATTCCAGTGTTTATTACTGAGGATATGGTTGGTCATAAATTGGGGGAATTTTCACAAACTCGAACTTATCGCGGCCACAATGCGGATAAAAAGGCACGCTAGGAGATGGTTATGGAAGTTCAGGCAAGATTAAAAGGCGCGCGCCTCTCTGCACAGAAAGCAAGATTGGTTGCGGATCAAGTTCGAGGTAAAGGTGTTGAAGAAGCATTGGAGCTTCTTTCTTATAGCTCCAAAAAAGGCGCTGCCATTATTAAGAAAGTTTTAAACTCCGCGATTGCGAATGCTGAACATAACGAAGGTGCAGACGTGGATGAACTTAAAATATCAACGATTTGTGTTGATGAAGGTATGACTATGAAACGCATAATGCCGAGAGCCAAGGGTCGCGCCGATCGTATTCTCAAGCGTTCTTGTCACATAACAATTACAGTCGCTGATAGTTAGGAAATAGCTATGGGTCAAAAAGTACATCCAACTGGTATTCGCCTTGGAATCGTTAAGAAGCACACTTCAGTGTGGTTTGCAGAAGGGCAAGAATATGCTGATAACTTATTAGTTGATTTGCAAGTTCGAGAATTTGTAAAGAAACGCTTGGCCAGCGCTTCCGTATCTAGAGTAGATATTGAGCGCCCAGCGCAAACCGCGAAAATTACGATCTACACTGCACGACCAGGTATCGTTATTGGTAAAAAAGGCGAAGATGTAGAAAGATTAAGAGGTGTTCTTACAAAAAAAATGGGAATTCCTGTGCAAATCAACATTGAAGAAATCAGGAAGCCAGATTTAGATGCGCAACTGGTTGCAGACAGTGTTGCATCACAGCTAGAGCGTCGTGTGATGTTTCGCCGAGCAATGAAGCGTGCAGTGCAGAATGCTATGCGACAAGGTGCTGAAGGAATCAAAGTACAAGTTGGCGGTCGTTTAGGTGGCGCTGAAATTGCTCGTTCAGAATGGTATCGGGAAGGGCGCGTGCCTTTGCATACATTGAGAGCGGATATCGATTACGCAACTTCAGAAGCAAGCACTACCTATGGAATTATTGGTGTGAAAGTTTGGATCTTTAAAGGTGAAATATTGGACCTTGACGAAGCTATTTTTCCAAAGCAGCAGCCAGCGTCAAGTTAAGCGAAAGCAGAATAGAGGAAGAACTACGTGTTACAACCTAAGCGCACAAAATTTCGCAAGATGATGAAGGGGCGTAATCGAGGTCTAGCTCATCGAGGCAGCAAGGTGGATTTTGGCGAGTATGGTCTTAAAGCCATTTCGCGTGGTCGTTTGACAGCACGTCAAATTGAAGCAGCTCGACGAGCAATGACACGTCATATTAAGCGAGGCGGAAAAGTCTGGATTCGAGTTTTCCCAGATAAACCAATTACCCAAAAGCCTCTTGAGGTTCGTCAGGGTAAGGGCAAAGGCAATGTTGAATATTGGGTAGCTCAAATTCAGCCGGGCCGAATCATGTTTGAAATCGAAGGTGTAGATGAGGTGGTAGCGCGAGAAGCATTTTCATTGGCTTCTGCAAAACTACCATTCGAAACATCTTTCGTAAGGCGTACAGTAATGTAAAAACTTGTTCTTAACTTTGTTGAACATAGTTTTAAGATCCCTTTAGGTAATGTAATGAAAGCGGAAGAATTAAGAGACAAGACAGTGGAAGAATTGCAGTCACAACTGCAGGAACTTTATAAGGATCAGTTTAATAATCGTATGCAAAATAGCATGGGTCAACTTGGTCAAAATCATCTTGTCAAAGAAGTGCGAAAGGACATAGCAAGAATTAAGACAATTATTTCTGAAAAGAAGAATTCAGAAACAGAACATGATAAGAGTGAAACTTAATTATGCCGGACACTGAAACTAAAGAGAGCCAAGCTAGTACAGACGGTCAAAAAGAGCGGTCGCGTACGGCGACGGGTAGGGTTGTATCCAACAAAATGGATAAATCTATCGTTGTGCTCGTAGAGCGGCGTGTTAAACATCCTGTTTATGGGAAAATCATTAAGCGCTCAACAAAAATTCATGCCCACGATGCAAATAACGATTGTTTGCCAGGGGATGAGGTAACGATTAAAGAAGTTCGTCCAATATCAAAAACTAAGAGCTGGTCTCTAGTTTCAATTGATGAGCGGGCAACACAGGTTTAATTAAGAATTTGGTTTTGTATTTGCTAAGCAAGTACAAATTGGAGTGAATCGATGATTCAAGTGCAGTCTTACTTAGACGTCGCAGATAATAGCGGCGCTAGACGCGTAATGTGTATCAAAGTGTTAGGTGGTTCTCACCGACGTTATGCGCGTATTGGTGACATTATTAAAGTTACTGTTAAGGAAGCGATTCCTAGAGGCAAAGTTAAGAAAGGTCAGGTGTTGACTGCCTTGGTGGTAAGAACGAAGAAAGGCGTGCGTCGCGGTGATGGTTCTTTAATTCGATTCGATGATAATGCAGCAATCTTGTTAAATAATCAGGAAGCACCAATTGGTACACGAGTATTTGGCCCAGTAACGCGTGAACTTCGAAATGAGAAGTTCATGCGAATAATTTCACTGGCTCCTGAAGTTCTATAAAGAATTAAGTGAGAAGAAGTAGCGAGCGCAAGCGAGAGAATAGATGAATAAGTTAAAGCGTGATGATGAAGTAATAGTAGTCACAGGAAAGGACAAAGGTAAGCGCGGAACTGTTTCTCAGATAGCAGGAGACAGAGTAGTTGTCGCTGGTGTAAATATGGTCAAGCGACACACTAAGCCAAATCCTAACGCAGGCGTGCAAGGCGGCATAATGGAAAAGGAAGCAGCGCTGCATGTTTCTAATGTCGCGATTTTTAACCCAGAAACTAATACGGCTGACCGAGTTGGGATTCAGATAGACGAAGATGGCAATAAGCAGCGCATCTTTAAGTCCAACGGTCAGGTTATAGATTAAGAGACGATCATGGCTCAGTTTAAAGATTATTATCATAAAGAAGTCGTGCCCATATTAGCGAAACAATTTAGTTTCACTAATACAATGCGTGTGCCCAAGATTACAAAAGTTGTTCTCAATATGGGCGTGGGTGAAGCGGTATCTGATAAGAAAATATTAGAGAACGCTACAAATGATCTACAGGTGATTAGTGGTCAAAAAGTAGTAATTACGAAGGCTCGTAAAAGTATTGCTGGTTTTAAGATTCGCGAAGGTTGGCCAATTGGTTGTAAAGTTACTTTACGCGGTGATCGTATGTATGAGTTTCTAGAAAGACTCGTCAGTATTGCGATTCCAAGAATTAGAGATTTTCGCGGTTTAAGCCCAAAGTCATTTGATGGGCGTGGTAATTTTGCGATGGGCGTAAATGAACAGATCATTTTTCCTGAAATTGATTATGACAAGATTGATACTTTGCGCGGCCTTGACATAACTATTACTACTACCGCTCAGAATGATGATGAAGGTCGTGCATTACTCACTGCAATGCGATTTCCTTTTCGTGGTATGGGTCCTGACGCAGAGGAAAATGCTTCTACAAATAAAGAATTAGTAGAAGAGGTAGCTGAAGAAGCGCCAGTTGTAGAAGCCGGGGAAACTGTCGCTGAAACCGAAAAAGCTGAAGAGGCGCCAGCAAAAGAAGCTGCTGACAACTCATCCGAAGAAAATAAAGAGGAACCATAGTATGGCTAAAGCATCTATGATAGCCAGGGAAGATAAGCGATCCAAAATTGTTGCTAAATATGCTGAAAAGCGAGCAGCTCTGCGAGCTGTTCTCAGGGATGCAAACGCATCTGATGATGAGAAGTGGGTAGCGCAAGTGAAGTTACAAAAACTTCCAAGAGATGCAAGCCCAATTAGGCAGCAACGTCGCTGCCGAATCACTGGCCGCCCACATGGTGTTTATCGAAAATTTGGTCTTTGTAGAAACAAATTACGTGAAGCTGCAATGCGCGGCGATGTGCCTGGTTTAACCAAGGCAAGCTGGTAGGTGGGAGTAGAGATATGAGTATGTCAGACCCAATTGCAGATTTCTTAACTCGCATTCGTAATGCGCAAATGGCGCAAATGCCACTTGTCAGCAGCCCTTCATCAAAAATTAAAGTGGCTATTAGCAAAGTGCTGCAAGACGAAGGTTACATTAACGGTTATGAGGTTAATAACGAAGACGGGAAGTCAGTCATTAATGTTGATCTTAAATATTTCCAAGGCAAACCTGTCATTGAGGAAATTAAACGAGTTAGTCGACCCGGTCTCCGCAATTACAAAGGGAAAGAAGATATACCGAAGAATCGAGCCGGCCTTGGTATTGCGATACTAACAACTAATCAAGGACTAATGACTGATAAACAGGCTGATGCTGCCGGAGTTGGCGGTGAGGTACTTTGTACTGTTTTCTAACACGGTGCTAACTAAGCTAACTAAGAAAGAGTAACGAGAAGATGTCTAGAATTGCAAACGCACCAGTGGCTATACCTAAGGGTGTTGAAACATCATTAAGTGATAGCAAGATCTCTGTTAAAGGGTCGAAAGGTAATTTAAACCTTGCGCTCCATAACTTGGTTGCTGTTGCACAAGATGGTGAAGAGCTTAAGGTTTCTGCTAGAAACACGTCGCGAGAAGCAGGGGCGATGGCAGGGACTTTTCGTTCATTGATAAATAATATGTTTTTAGGTGTAACTGAAGGGTTTCAAAAGAAACTAGAATTGCAAGGTGTTGGTTATCGCGCTAAGGCGGGCGGCAAGTCAGTTAATTTGACTGTAGGTTACTCGCATCCAATAGACTACAAATTGCCAGATGGTGTGACTGCTGAAACTCCTTCCCAAACCGAAATTGTAATTTCTGGTGCGGATAAGCAATTAGTAGGGCAGGTTGCTGCTGAAATTAGAAAATTCCGACCACCTGAGCCTTATAAAGGGAAAGGTATTCGCTACGCTGATGAGCGTGTTTTTAGAAAAGAAGCGAAGAAAAAATAGGTTATAAAGATGAGTGTTAAAAAGACAGCTCGCTTAAGAAGAGCAAAACGAGCAAGAGCAAAGATTAGTGAGCTGCGAATTAATCGCCTCTGTGTATATCGTTCGCCTCGGCACATCTACGCGCAGATTATTTCGCCAGCTGGCGATGCAGTTATAGCAAGTGCTTCCACTGTTGAGAAAGACAGTAAGAAAGGAGCTACTGGCAATATTGAGGCGGCGGTTAAGGTTGGTACATTAATAGCTGAGCGGGCTAAAAAAGCAGGTATCGAGGAAGTAGCCTTTGATCGCTCTGGTTATGCCTATCACGGAAGAGTAAAAGCGTTAGCTGATGCTGCACGTGAAGGCGGATTGCAATTCTAAGGAATTAAAAATATGGCATTTAAAGACGAGCCAGGTAAAAACAACGAAGAGGGCATGCAAGAGAAACTCATTCAAGTTAATCGTGTAGCCAAAGTTGTAAAAGGTGGCAGAATATTTGGTTTTACTGCTCTAACAGCAGTTGGCGATGGTAATGGTCGTGTGGGGTTTGGTCGTGGTAAGGCTCGTGAAGTGCCTTTGGCAATTCAGAAAGCGATGGAATCAGCTAGACGCAACATGATCACTGTGAATTTGGATGGGAATACCCTGCAATACCCTATTAAGTCTCGCCACGGCGCATCAAAAGTGTATATGCAGCCGGCTTCTGAAGGTACTGGCGTAATTGCTGGCGGAGCAATGAGGTCGATTTTGGAATTAGCCGGTGTTCAGAACGTATTAGCTAAGTGTTATGGCTCTACAAATCCGGTAAACGTTGTTCACGCTACATTTAAGGGTCTGCGCGATATGCGTTCGCCAGAAGATATAGCAGCAAAACGCGGAAAGGCTCTAGAAGAAGTAGCAGGCTAGCTGGATAAGGATTAGAACGATGGCAAAAAAGAAGACTGTCAAAGTTGTTTTAGTGAAAAGCCCAATTGGCATTTTGCCGAAGCACAAGCTTTGTTTGAAAGGGCTTGGTCTTCGACGTATGCGTCAATCTGTAGAAGTAGAAGATACGCCTGCAGTGCGCGGTATGATCAATAAAGTTAACTATATGTTAGCTATTGAAGGTGAGAGTTAGTCATGGAACTTAATACATTAAGCCCAGCTAAGGGCAGTACCAGAGCAAAAAAGCGTGTCGGTCGAGGTATAGGTAGCGGTTCGGGGAAAACCTGCGGAACAGGGCATAAAGGTCAAAAATCTCGCAGTGGTGGTTCGGTAAAGCCTGGATTTGAAGGCGGACAAATGCCTTTGCAAATGCGCTTGCCGAAGTTTGGTTTTAGCTCAAGGGTAGGTCGTATTACCGCAGAAGTTCGGACTTCAGAGTTGAATAAAGTAGATGGCAGTTTAATAACTATTGAGAGTTTACGGAAAGCACGAGTTATTACCGCAAATATTAAGCGCGTTAAAGTCATGCTTTCTGGTGAAGTAGCAAAGAAATTCACTGTAGAGGGTGTTGGCGTCTCTAAAGGTGCAAAAGAAGCTATTGAAAAAGCTGGCGGCAAAGTTATTGAAGTAAAAGCTACTGAACCTGCTAAGAAAACTGAACCAGAACCAGAACCAGAAGCTAAAGCAAAGAAGGCGGCGGAAAAAGTAAAAGTAGCGGAGGCAAAATATGCAGCACCTGCTGGGGAAAGTCCCGCAGATAAATCATCTGAAGGCGAAGATAAAGCTGACAAAGAATAAGTAATTGACTAATTAGTGATACTAAAATTTAAATATGGCAAATAAACCTAACATCAACCCAGAAAATATCGGCGCCGGCCTTGGCGAGCTGAAGTCGCGACTATTATTTTTGTTGTTTGCTATTTTTGTTTATCGAGTTGGTACACATATTCCTGTGCCAGGGATTGATCCCTTGCAGCTACAGGCTTTTTTCCAACAAAACGAAGGCACCTTTGCTGGCATGTTTAATATGTTTTCTGGTGGTGCCTTGGAGCGGATGAGCATTGTCGCCCTTGGCATCATGCCGTACATCTCCGCATCGATCATCATGCAATTGCTGACAGCAGTAAGTCCGCAATTAGAGCAGCTAAAGAAAGAAGGAGAGTCCGGTCGTCGCAAGATTACTCAGTACACCCGGTATGGTGCGCTAGTACTAGCAACAGTACAGGGAACAGGTATGACAGTTGGTTTGTTGTCGCCGATGGCCTATAGCCCAGGCATAGCATTTAATTTGACAGCAATTATTTCGCTGGTTACAGGTGCTATGTTTCTCATGTGGTTAGGTGAACAGATTACAGAAAAAGGTATAGGCAATGGCATATCTATGCTTATCTTTGCAGGTATTGTTGCAGGATTCCCGGCTGCTGTGGGCACATCTCTAACCCAGGCCTATGAAGGACAAATTAGTGGTGTACTGCTGTTGGTCGTTGCGCTTATCGCGGTTGGTGTTGTTGCTGGTATTGTTTATGTAGAGAGGGCTCAACGTCGTATTACGGTTAATTATGCGAAACGTCAACAGGGTCGAAAAATGTATCAGGCTCAGGCCAGTCATTTGCCGCTTAAAATTAATATGGCTGGGGTAATTCCAGCAATTTTTGCTAGCTCAATCTTATTGTTTCCAGCCTCATTGGGGCAGTGGTTCGGCCAATCGGAAGGCTCCGAATGGTTACAAGATCTTGCTCTACTCATAGGTCCAGGCCAGCCACTTTACATAATAATTTTTAGCGCAATGATTATATTTTTCTGCTTCTTTTATACCGCGTTAGTTTTTAATCCACGGGATGTTGCAGAGAACTTGAAGCGTTCTGGTGCATTTATTCCAGGTATACGTCCGGGTGAACAAACTGCTAGGTATATTGATGGGGTTATTACCCGCTTAACAATGTTTGGGGCGATATACATTACGCTAGTTTGTTTGCTACCAAATTTCATGCAGATGATGGCAAATGTGCCATTTAATTTAGGTGGGACTGCGTTACTAATTTCCGTTGTGGTTACTATGGATTTCTGGTCCCAAGTGCAATCTCACTTGATGTCTCATCAATATGATTCACTTATGAAGAAATCAAAATTAGGTAGCTACGGTAGTAGTGGTATTTAAGTATAGATTTTAAATCTGTCGCTGGCAGGAGTAAGAAAATGAAAGTTAGAGCTTCAGTGAAAAAGATTTGCCGTAACTGTAAAGTCATACGACGTAATGGTTCGGTTCGGGTTATTTGTAGTGCAGAGCCTCGACATAAGCAACGTCAAGGTTAACGCGGAAAAGAGAACGGAGTAAATCTATGGCACGTATTGCCGGGGTTAACATACCAGATCATAAGCACATCGTGATTTCGTTAAGTTACGTATATGGCATTGGTCCAACTATTGCAAAAAATATTTGTGATACAACTGGTATTGAACCCTCAACTAAAGTTTCTGAATTGAGTCCAGAACAGCTCGATGGTATTAGAGCTGAAGTAGCGAAAGTCCCTACTGAAGGTGATTTGCGTCGCGAAGTCTCAATGAATATTAAGCGCTTGATGGATCTAGGTTGTAACCGAGGCATCCGTCACCGTCGATCTTTGCCTGTAAGAGGGCAACGGACTAAAACGAATGCACGGACTCGTAAGGGTCCGCGCAAGCCAATTAGAAAATAAATAAGCGTTCACGAATGATGGGCTAGTTAAGCCGTCAGGAGTATTTGGGAAAGAACATGGCCACACCAAAAGCAACGACAAAGAAGAAAACACGTACCCCTGTCATTGACGGGATTGCGTTTATACACGCTTCTTTTAATAACACCATTATTACGATTACAGATCGTCAAGGTAACGCTCTTGCCTGGGCAACAGCTGGTGGATCTGGCTTCAGAGGCTCTAGAAAGAGTACTCCATTCGCGGCGCAGGTTGCAGCTGAGAAAGCAGGTAAACAAGCGATTGAATTATATGGTCTTAAGAGTTTGGATGTAAAAGTAAACGGACCTGGTCCGGGTCGCGAGTCAGCAGTTCGCGCACTAAATTCCTGTGGGCTAAAGGTTGGTAATATCACCGATGTTACTCCAATTCCACACAACGGTTGCCGTCCGCCTAAGAAGCGGCGTGTTTAAACTAGGAGAGAAAGTATGGCCCGTTATTTAGGCCCCAAGTGTAAGCTATCTCGTCGTGAAGGTACGGATCTGTTCTTAAAGAGCGGTGTTCGTCCTATAGACAGTAAGTGCAAGACCGATGTCATTCCTGGTCAACATGGTCAGCGACGTGGTCGCCTTTCCGACTATGGGGTTCAGCTTCGAGAGAAACAAAAAGTTCGCCGTATTTATGGGGTACTTGAAAAACAATTTCGTGGTTACTACAAAGAAGCTGCGCGACTTAAAGGGGCTACAGGTGAAAATCTCTTGCAGCTACTTGAATGTCGATTAGATAACGTTGTTTATCGTATGGGTTTTGGATCAACTCGCGCTGAGTCACGCCAACTTGTATCGCACAAATCGATTTGCGTTAACGGCGTAGTAGTAAATATTCCTTCTTACCAAATCTCTGAAGGTGATGTTGTTACGGTTCGAGGAAAATCCAAGGAACAGCTAAGAATTAAATCTGCATTGGAATTAGCAGCTCAACGTTCGGAAATAGATTGGGTGTCGGTTGATTCATCAAAGATGGAAGGGCAGTTTGCTCGCAAGCCAGATCGAACTGATTTGCCTTCTGAAATTAATGAAAGCTTGATCGTCGAACTTTATTCCAAGTAGTGACTTAATCACACAGAGGGTGGATTACATGCAAATTTCTTTATCAGACTTCTTAACACCACAAGTGATACAGGTTGATGAATTCGACAAGTGTCATTCTAAAGTGGTTTTAGAACCCCTTGAGCGGGGTTTTGGGCACACCTTGGGCAATGCATTGCGTCGGATCCTTCTGTCATCCATGCCTGGTTGCGCTATAGAAGAAGTTGAAATCGATGGTGTTGTTCATGAATACAGCACAATTGAAGGTGTTCGTGAGGATGTTATTGAGATTCTTCTAAATCTGAAAGGTGTGGCGGTTGTTTTGAATAACAATGATGAAGCCATACTCACTCTTTCGAAAAAAGGTTCGGGAACTGTTACTGCTGGAGATATTGCTGAAGATCACGACGTTGAAATCGTGAATCCTGATCATGTCATAGCTCATCTGAATACTAATGGTGAACTAAACATGCGTCTCACAGTTCGTAAGGGTAGGGGCTATTCTCCTGCTGATAGCCGGGTAGGGGAAGAAGATGAAACCCGGTCTGTAGGCAAGCTCCTATTGGATGCTTCTTACAGCCCAGTTATGAGAATTTCATATTCAGTTGAAAACGCTCGTGTGGAGCAGCGCACTGATTTGGACAAGTTGATTATTGATCTTGAAACTAACGGCACTATTGACCCAGAAGAATCTATCCGCAGGGCAGCTACTATTCTTCAGCATCAATTAAGTGTATTTGTTGATCTTCAGAGCGAGATTATTGCTGAGCCTGAAGAGCTTGAAGATGAAATTGACCCTATTCTATTAAGACCTGTTGATGATCTCGAACTTACGGTTCGATCAGCAAACTGTTTGAAAGCGGAAGACATTTACTATATCGGTGATCTTATACAGCGCACAGAAGTTGAGTTGTTGAAGACTCCAAATCTAGGTAAGAAGTCGCTAACTGAAATCAAAGATGTTTTGGCTACTCGCGGTCTTTCTTTAGGTTTGCGCCTGGAGAATTGGCCTCCATCAAGCCTGAAATCTGACGATCGAGCAGCTTAGTCAGAGAAAGATAAAGATAAAGGTATAATCTTATGCGCCATCGACAAAGCGGTCGCCAACTAAACAGAAATAGTTCGCACCGATCAGCTATGTTTCGCAACATGACTACGTCATTGGTCGAACATGAAATAATTAAAACTACCCTGATAAAAGCGAAAGAGTTACGTTCTGTGGCCGAGCCTTTAATTACTCTTGCCAAGAAGGATTCAGTCGCGAATCGCCGGTTAGCTTTTAATCGAACTCGCAGTAAAGCCACCGTGGGTAAATTATTCACTGAACTGGGTCCGCGCTATGTAGATCGCCCTGGTGGTTATATTCGTATTCTTAAATGTGGTGAAAGGGCAGGTGACAAAGCAACGATGGCTTACGTCGAGCTTGTGGATCGTCCGCTTCATAACAGCAATGATTTAAATGAAGAAGTTGAAACAGTAGCCGAAGTAGATGATGAATAAACTCTCGATCACACTTTAGCATTTCAAAACCCGACTACTTGCAACTGGTCGGGTTTTTCAGTTTTAGGCCCCAGAAATTTATCAGTATTTCCTAACATGCAAAAAATAACCTCAAGAGACTTCATTGAACTCCTGATTCTCTCGGCAATATGGGGCTCATCTTTTTTATTTCTTAGAATTGCAGCGCCTGTGTTTGGTCCTGTATTTTTGATAGAAATGCGTGTAGCTAGCGGATTAGTTGTAATGCTGCCTATGTGTCTATTACTCGGAAAGGTCACTGAACTGAAACAACATTGGAAAATGATATTTGTTGTTAGTCTCACCAATATGGCAGTTCCATTCTGCTTCTTTGCCTACTCTGCACTTAACGCTGGAGCTGGGTTGCTCTCAATACTGAATGCTACAGTGCCATTTTTTACGGCTTTGATAGCATTCATCTTTTTTCAACAAAGGCTCGTCAAACTAGGTTTTTTCGGCCTACTTGTGGGTTTTTGCGGTGTAGTTGTGTTGATGTTTGAGCCTTCGGAGTCCTCTGGAATCACTAGTCATCTCGCGATTCCATCGGCGTTACTAGCTTGTGTGTTGTACGGAATTGCCCTGAATTTGGTAGCTCATAAACTTCAAGGAGTTTCTGGTGTTGCCATCACCACTGGTGGCTTGTTTTTCTCCAGTCTAATTCTTCTGCCATTCGCACTAATAGAGCAACCCGAAGTGATGCCGCAAGGCTCTGTTTGGTTCAGTGTGCTGGCATTAGGGGTTGTTTGTACTGGCTTTGGTTATCTACTTTTCTATCGATTAATTGCCAGAATCGGATCCCAGCAAGCTATTATGACTACGTACTTAATTCCACTTTTCAGTATCCTATGGGGGAATTTGTTTCTTGCAGAAAGCATCACGTTATTCATGGTCTTTGGCGGTATGCTGATACTTTCGGGAGTTGGCATGACCACCGGCAGGTTTCCAGGGATTGCTTTATTAACTAGAACAACAAACTAAAGGATACTAAAAATCAACCAGTATCTTTGACGCAACGGTTGCTATCTGCTTCCACATTATCTAATGTCGACTGCTTGAAAAATCCGTCTATTTTCGAAATCGAACATCCTCTGGACACAAGAATATCAGTTAGGTCAATGAGCAATAGATACTCGTCCGACGGAGCGCAGAGGAACCATGAGTTAACACCGCTAAACTTATCGGAGACTATAGTTATAGACACAAAAAAACCCGACCACTTCACTTCCATGATCGGGTTTTTGTAGTCGACTTATAACTTAGTGAGCGCCACCTGCAGCAGGAGCTGCACCAGGTAGTGCTACAGCAGTTAATTTTGAACCCGTTTGCAGCATGATGTATTGATGACCATCATGTGTCCAAGAGCTCATGCCATAGCGGCTACGATCCGGCAATTCGATAGAACTTATAGTCTCACCGTTTGCTTTATCTATAGCGTAAAGCATGGGTGTGCCATCAGTTTTAGTATCTGAGTAAACCAGCATGGTCGGAGTGACTACCATCGGTACAAGTGCGCCAGTGCCAGTGTTCTCTATATCAAGATTATTGTCATTAATAACTTGCTGCACTCGCGCCGGTGTTTCGCCAGTTGGGATCATCCATGCATGTTCCCCAGTATTCATATCTATAGCTGTAATGCGACTATAGGGTGGCTTGTAAAGTGGAATGCCTGCTGCATGACGCGGTGCGCCTGCTCCAGGGCCATTCGCATACTGAGAGTAGGTTGTTCCCGTTGGATATTCATACTGCAAGTCTGCCTCTTCACCTGGAACTAGCTGAATTGGGCTACATGCCGAATGGGATGAAACATAGAGATAACCAGTCGTTGGGTCTGCAACTGCTGGTGCAGTAATGTTTGCTCCACCACCACCTCCTGGGCAGAACATTGCAGCGCGTTTACCAGATTCGTGGCCGCGCTGAATTGGAGGGTTAAACAAAGGCCCCATTTGATAATCAGCAAATGCATTAATCGCTTGCTGCCTTAACTCCGGGGTCCAATCAACTAAGTCATTAATGGATACGCCCTGAATATCATAAGGCTCAGGTTTGGTAGGAAATGGCTGCGTATTAGAAAGCACCTCCCCAGGTACGGTAGATTGAGGAACTGGTCTTTCAATAATAGGCCAGATTGGTTCGCCGGTTAGTCTATTAAAAGCATAGACGAAACTTTGTTTCGTCACCTGCATCACAGCTGGAACTTCCCCTTGACCTTCAACATTTAAATCCATAAGCACGGGCGCCGTAGGATTGTCATAGTTCCAGATATCATGATGGACCATCTGAAAGTGCCATGCTCTTTCGCCAGTGCTGGCATTCAGTGCAATCAGGCTAGTTCCATAAAGATTATCACCAGGCCGGAAACCACCGTAGTAATCTATAGTTGCCCCGTTAGTAGGAATGTACACTATGTCGTTTTCAACATCAGCCGAAATTGGGGCCCATGAAGAAACGTCACCAGTCCATTGCCAGGCATCGTTTTCCCAAGTTTCATGACCATATTCGCCAGGCTTTGGGATTACATTAAACTTCCACTTAAAATCCCCTGTTTTCTTATCGTAAGCAAGAATGTCACCTGGCACGTTTTCAATTCGGGACTGATGATAGCCTTGCTCTGCTGAATTCCCCACAATAATTGTGTCGTTTACAACAATAGGTGGAGATGATCCGGTGATGTAGCCGGTTTCGAGAGGAATACCTTCATAGGGGTCATATGGATGGCCTAAATCTGCCAGTAGATCAACGACTCCCGATTCAGGAAAGCCATCAATTGGCACCGGTTTGCCAAATCCTTGTAAAGGAGCGCCAGTTTCAGCATCCAAAGCAGTCAGAAAAAATCCAGGTGTAATCATATAAATTACGCCTTTGCCGTCAACTTCTGAATAACCAATCCCTTTGCCGTAGTCCGCGCGCATGGAATATTCCCATCGACCAGTATTCGGTAAGCGGTAGCTCCAAAGTGTTTCGCCAGTTTTAGGGTCAATCGCAACGACACTGCGACGAGCACCGGCGACCGTATAAAGGGTGCCATTGATATAGCTCGGAGTTGAACGGCCGCTTACTGCTCCTAAACTAGCTCCATCCCATTCCCACACAACTTCCAGTTCACTGAAGTTTTCTGATGAAATTTCAGAGGAACTGGTGTAACGGGTATGAGCGTAGTCATTACCTAGAGTGAACCATTCCACATCGTCCTGAGCAGCGAAAAGGCTGCCAGAGCCGCTCAGCAACGAACTAATCAGAGCGACGGTTTTAATGCGTTTCCAGATATCTATTTTTATTATCATTTTTCGCCTCGTTGATAAAAATTTGTATCGCATTCGAAGAGTTTTGAATCCACTAAAGTGTAATGGATTTACAGTTAAATCTAATTGAATATTATCTAGTAAAAACAGCTAGTTATATAACATCAATCATGATCTTAACTGGTTAGAGTACTCAACTGAGGCTACCGCAAGGAGAGGGTATTGTCCACGATGAAAAAGTGACGAGATTTGTCAGAAAACATCTAAATGTCTGGCATCTGAAATTGGGAGGAAGAGAGCGCCGCAGTGAGTTCTGAAAGCTGGGTATTATTTAGTTTGGTGAGAGGAGGCCGTACTCGAAACCACTGGGAATCCTTCGTGCATATTGCAGTTGCTGCTTTTAATGCAGGAATCATTGGATAACTCTGGAAAATATTTCTGATTTGATCAAGTCCTACTTGTTTCTGCTCCGCGTCTTCGCCCTGCCAAGCCGAACAAAGACTACTAATCGCAGCTGGATTGACATTGGCAGTAGCAGAGATGCAGCCAGCTCCTCCAGCCTTCATGTTCTGTAGCAGGAAGCTCTCGGATCCGCAGAACACTCGGAAATTGTCTATAGATAATTCGTTAAACGCTTGGGTTTGATTCCAATCCCCTGAGCTGTCTTTTATGCCAGCTATGTTTTTGGGATAGCTATACGCTAACTTTTCTATTAGATCGAGAGTTAAAGGAATCTGTGAAATAGGAGGAATGTGGTATAGATAAATTTTAAGATCTTCATTATTAACTGCTTCAATTACCTCAGCATAATAGTTAAAGAGCCCTTGGTCAGATACACCTTTGTAATAAAATGGCGGCAGCATTAGGACACCGGCGCAGCCCAGTTCGACTGCCTTCCGAGTTAATTCGATGGTGTCACTAAGGGCGCAGCAACCTGTCCCAGGCATTAGGGAGTGCGATTCTATGCCGCCTTCGATTAAATCATCCAACAGACTAATTTTTTCATTAACACTTAAAGAGTTTGCTTCACTGTTAGTGCCGAAGACTGCAAGATTCGCTCCTTGGGAAACTATCCATCGGCAATGTTTTATGAAGCGAGAAGAGTCGGGTGATAAATCTTCATTAAATGGGGTAATTACTGGAGCTAATACCCCGCTGAATCGAGATTGGGACACTTCAAAATTCCTTTTGTACTTAATTAAAAAGCTTGAAATACCAAGGTCCGTGGAGTGGTTTTCAACTATGCTTTTTCTGACGGATTGAATAAAAAACTAAATAACAACATAGGCCAAATGCCCACATGCACCATGACATCCGCGGTATTGAATATATAGTTCCAGTAGGGAATATGCTGAATATCGATAAAGTCAATAACGCTTCCATAGACTAATCGATCGAGAATATTACTAGCACCGCCTCCAACAATAAATCCAAAGCAAATGTATTCGTAACGATATATGTTTTTGCCTATCCATAAATACGCTGAAACGGCAATTAATAAAGTAATTGATATAAGGCCAAATAACCAACCCATGCCCTGACCCATGCCAAAAATACCGCCATAATTTCGAATATGCGTAAAATGAATGAATGAATTAATCTCCATGCTAGAATTTATTTCAATCGAGCTGTTCACCCAATAGCCAATAAGTTGGGATAGGAATAGAGCCACAAAGGCAATGCCGCCATAAAGAGATATATTTCGCATTCTTGTATTCATAGACTGTTGGCAACTTAAATTGCTCTGTAGGTATAGAAAATTAGCATAAAATAATCGTGATTAAGTAATTTACATCTCGCTAAACCCTGAATAGCAGAACCAAATTATCGAGTGAGCTCTGCATAAGGCACATCGGCATACTGAGTGATCTGGCCTAGCCCGCTATCAGAAAAACTTACTATACTATGAGCACAATTATGCATGCGGGGCGGTGTCCATAGTTCGCACATAGGTTTATCTTCGATATGGCATAGAAATGTTTTAATCAGTGCGCCATGACTTATCAAGACGACTTTTTTGTTGAGGTTACTCTCCATTATTTTCTTAATTGTAGCGATTGCTCTGGATTGAAGCTTAAAAAATGATTCAGCACCCTTGACACTGAACAGGTGTGGCTCTTGCCAAAAATGTTGATAAGATTCTGGCTCCCGCCGCTCTATTTCCTCATAGAGAGTGCCTTCCCAAGGCCCAAGAAAGATTTCTCTAAGAGAGTCCAAATACTCAATGTCTAAATGGTTTGCCGGAAAGAGGTTTGCAGCGGTTTGACGTGTTCGTAATGAGCTACTACAAAAAACTTTATCGAATTTTATAGCGCTAATCCGTTCACCTAAAGCGATAGCTTGGTTGATGCCGAGTTGCGTCAACTGCGAGTCACTTTGCCCTTGAACTCGCCGTTCTTCATTCCAGTCTGTCTGACCGTGACGAATTAAATGCAATTCCATTTGTTCTGCTATTCCTGTGTTCTGGTTTTTTTTACAGCGGCGTTCCAGCCGGAATATTGAGTGTCTCGCCAGCTTTGGTCTTTCGCTGGCTCAAACGCCTGATCTAATTGCCACTTCTGGTTAATTTCCTCGAGAGATGAAAAAACACCAGCTTGTAAGCCTGCAATATAGGCTACCCCTAATGCGGTAGTTTCGGTAATTGTCGGCCTTTGCACTTCACAACCCAAAAGATCTGCAAGCTTTTGGGTTACAAAATTATTGTTCGCCATACCCCCATCAACTTTTAGACTGCTTAAGCTGGCGCCGTCTGCAGCGATGGCTTCGACTAGATCTTTTGTTTGATAGCAAACAGACATAAGTCCGGCAGTGACAATTTCCTTGATACCGGTGTCGCGAGTCATGCCAAAAATTGAGCCCCTTGCATTAGTATCCCAGTAAGGTGCACCCAAGCCAGTGAAGGCAGGAACCAGATAGACCTTTAAGTCATCAGCAGTTCCCCTAGCTAGTTGCTCGGATTCTTCGACAGTCGCTATTAGTTTTAATTCATCTCTTAACCACTGTATTGTGGCTCCAGCCATAAATATACTGCCCTCTATGGCATAGCAGGTTTTATTAGCTAGTCTATAAGCAACCGTAGACAGTAATTTATTAGAAGATCTAACTATTTGCTCGCCGGTATTAAGTAATAGAAAACAACCAGTACCATAAGTGCTTTTTGCAGAGCCACTAGTAAAACAACCCTGGCCAAAGGCAGCAGATTGTTGGTCTCCGATCATTCCAGTAATAGGAATGGCAGCACCAAAAAGTTCAGTGGCAGAGTTACCATAGTCTGCGGCACAGTCTTTTACTTCTGGAAGTACAGCTGCAGGTATGTCAAACATTGTTAGCAGATCAGAATCCCATCGCTGCTCTACAATATTGAATAGCATAGTACGAGAAGCGTTTGTCGCATCTGTACAGTGGCTTTGGCCATCAGTAAGTTTCCACAACAGAAAACTATCAACTGTGCCGAAGGCTAATTCACCATTTTCTGCGCGAGCCCGTGTATCTGGCACATTTTCTAAAATCCAACGTAATTTTGTTGCAGAGAAATAAGGATCTAAAAGTAATCCAGTTTTATTTTGGATCACCTCTGAATGGCCTATTTCTCTCAATGAGTCACAATAGCCGCTAGTTCGTCGATCTTGCCAAACAATCGCATTACTAATCGGCTTGCCTGTTTTCCTATCCCAAACAATTGTTGTCTCTCTTTGATTTGTGATGCCAATGCAGATGATATCATTGGCATCTGCACCCGCTTCTGACATGGCTATATGACAGCAGCTTAATGTTGTTTGCCAAATTTCATCTGCGTCATGCTCCACCCAGCCATCAGCGGGAAAATGTTGCTGGAACTCCTGCTGCCCAACACTAACTGGGGCCCCTTCTTTGTCGAAAAGAAGGGCTCGACTACTAGTTGTACCTTGATCAATGGCAAGAATGTATTTGCTCATAGGAAATATTTCGCTGGCTCACATAAAAATTGTCTAAGGTTAGTTAAAGCAGGTCAATCAGAAGCCATATTACACTATGTTAAGTGCTGTATGGCATGCTTTTCCTCGCTGAGAAGTTTCTGTAAATCAAGCTAACTCTCTTTATGACTTCCTGATAATTGTGAGCGGATTTAACTGAGTGGTCAACACTGCTAAGTTTGCTCTCTGGATCAATCTTTCGGCTCAAGCACGATAGCGCTTGCAGTGTTGATTCTTAGAACCGCGAATCGCTCTCAGAATAATTTCTTTTAGTACTTATTCCGATGTGTGTTATTCAGACTGACATCGGTACAATACACCTCTAGTGCTCTCGAAAAGGTAGATCTCTAAATGAGTCGTAATCACTCCACATGGTTTATTTGTTCCTGCTTGTCAATTTTTATCAGTGCCGTAGCTTCTCAGTCTCAAGCTCAGGGGAGTTTCTATCCTGACGCTCGCAGTGGCGGGAACTACATGCATAACTTTTATTTCCCGCCTTCCCCTAGTTCGACCCCTTGGTCTCCAGACTGGTCCCCAGAGGGTGAATGGATTGCCGTGGCAATGCATGGATCCATTTGGAAAGTTAAACCAGAGACAGGCATTGCCTATGAAATTACCTATAGCGAGGATGCTTATCATTCTTCACCAAATTATTCACCGGATGGGCACTGGATAGTGTTTACCGCTGATTATGATCATCGGCGGATTCAGTTGGAAATTTTAAATACGGAAACCGGAGAGATAAGTAAACTAACTGATGATCAAGCTGTATACACTGATCCGGTTTTTTCTCCGGACGGTTCGAAAATAGCCTATGTGTCTACTAGCCCTAATGGTTACTTTAATCTCTACGTGCGATCAATTGTCGATGGGAAATGGAGCGGTGCCCCAATCGCCGTTTCGGTAGACAATGACTTCGGCCGCAGCCGCTTGTATTTCGGCAACTTTGACATGCATATCAGTCCATCTTGGTTGCCCAATGGCGATGAGCTGCTTGTCGTGTCTAATCGTAATGTACCACTTGGGTCTGGAAACGTATTACGAGTCCCTGCGATCGCAGGTGGAATTAGTCAGGCAGAAACGGTGTTAGCTGAGCAGTCCCTTTATCGAACCAGACCTGATGTTTCAATTGATGGGAAAAGATTTGTTTATTCATCCACCAGTGGATCTGCCGATCAATACAATAATCTGTATGTGCAACCAACAATTGGAGGGGAGCCATACAAACTCACTTTTTACAGTCATGATGCCTTCCACCCGCGTTGGTCAGCTGACGGCGAATGGATTGCTTTTATTTCTAATGAAGAAGGCCTATCACAACTTAATTTGTTGGAAACTTATGGTGGCAAGCTCATCCGGCGCGATATTACTGAATTGCATTATAAGCGCCCAATGGGAACCCTTGCTGTAAGAGTTCTGGATGCTGACTTACAACTTCCTACCCATAATCGCATTCATCTAACTGCCAGTGACGGGAAATTATATGTGCCGAATGATGCTTATGCTCGTGCTGGTTCAAGAGGAGACCTTATCTTTCATAATAATGGGACATTTGAACTTACCTTGCCTGTTGGTGAAGTTCGTCTAACAGCTGTTAAAGGGTTTGAATTCACTCCTACTGAAGTTGAGGTTGATATAGAAGAAGGTGAAGTTGCTCAACTCACGATCGAGTTAAGTAGGCTAGCGGATATGGGCGTTAAAGGTTGGTATAGCGCTTCGACTCATGTCCATTCGAACTATGGTGGTAACTTACATAACACACTCGAAAACTTGATGATGATGTCGCGAGCAGAAGATCAAGATTTAGTATTGGAGCAAGTTGCAAATAAAGACAACCGCATTCTCGATTATCACTACTTTGAACCTGGTGGCGACCCTCACTCAGTTTCTGAGGAAGATCAAATAGTTGTAGTAGGGCAGGAGTATCGACCCCCATTTTACGGCCACGTGTTTATGTTCGGACTTAAGGAACACTTAATTTCCCCTTTTGTCACTGGCTATGAAGGAACAGCGATTGAAAGTCTCTATCCAAGCAATACCGACATGTTACTAAAGGCTAAGGCTCAAGGTGCCGTGACGGGTTATGTGCATCCGTTTCTCGGCGAAAATGATCCATTATCTGCGAACTTGGGGGGTGGCAAAGGTTTTATCGTGGATGCTGCGCTAGGCACCACTGATGCATTAGAGTGGTCCGATTCTAGTAGGGGTGCTTTCTATCCACTGTACGCAGTTTGGAACAATGGATTAGAGGTGACCGCCGTTGGAGGCGAAGATTCAATCAGTTCATTACACATAAGTAAGCTAGTGGGGTCTTTTCGAACTTATGTGTACACCGGTAATCAAGGCCTTAGTATGGAAGCTTGGTTCGATGGTTTAAAACGAGGGAGGGCGATGGTTAGCTCTGGCCCGCTGTTGGAGATGGAAGTTGGAAATGCACTGCCTGGAGATACCGTGCAACTGCCACCGAATGGTGGGAGCGTAGTTATTAGTGGTCGTCTGCGTTCAATAACTGAATTGGATGATGTTGCTTTATATTGTAATGGGAAAGAAGTGGAGCGATTTCCGTTAACAGGAAATGGAACAAGTCTCGATATTAATTACAGTGTAAGAATAGAAAGCTCAGGTTGGTGTCATTTGCGCGTAGAGGGTGATCCTGACCGGCGAGATGTATTGGATGTTGCGTATGCACAAGCGTTTACTAATCCAGTTTGGTTTCAAGTTGGCAATGAGCCAATTCAAGATAACGATTCGGCGAACTATGCGTTGAATTGGATAGATAAACTGCAAGAGCTTGCTGAAGCCTGGCCAGGCTGGCGCTCCCAGTCTGAAAAGGACCATGTTTTCGGTCAGTTCGATGACGCCCGAGCTGTTTATCGTAGCAAACTAGATTAAGGTGCAGCCCTGCTTTCGTCGCTCCGCAAATCAATAACTACCGCTTAAAGTTTTAGTGAAATGATTGGGACTGAAGTGAATTTTTGCTAAGCTCGAAAACCACCTAAAGTTTCTTTGCTAGCGAGTAAGTGAATTGGTAAATCTCAAATCAGGTCCTTCGAATTGGAGCGGTAAAATGCGTATTTTACAAATGTTGGTTTCATTGCTGTTTGGACTGAATCTAATGGCGAGCACCTTCGCAGCAGTTCCGAATTCGACTATTGTTGGCCCAGTAGAAGCCGACTCGCCTGGTCATCCATCCCGTAATTCTATTTATGCGGCATCAGCTATTGAGCTAACGGACAAGGGCTATATCGAAGAAGAGTATTTTATTGAAGGGACGGCTAATCAATACACAAATCCTGAGCTTGAAAACTCTGAAGTTATTGATAGTGGCCATCGTTATCGCACGCGTCTGATCGTGCGTCGCCCTCAGGCAGATCAGTTCAATGGAATTGTTATAGTCGAATGGATCAATGTGACGGGCGGTCCCGATAAAGATATCGATTGGTGGCTCTCGGGAGCGCATTTCGTCCGTAATGGCTATGCGTATATTGCTGTATCGGCTCAGCAAATGGGCATTGACACTATGAAGGAATGGAGTCCAAAACGTTATAGCAGCCTTGATACGACTCATGATGGAATGGTAAGCAGAGATGGCCTCTCTTATGACATTTTCTCTGCTGTCGGGAAAGCAATTAGTAGAGTGGGGGAATCTATACCCTCAGGAAAAATCGATATCCTTGATGGATTAAAAGCCGAAATCATTATCGCTACAGGGCATTCGCAATCAGCGAGTCGCTTAGCTACCTATTTAAATAATGTGCACCCGCTTGAGCCAATCTATGACGGGGTAATGGTGCATGGTGGCGGCGGTCGCATTCGTGATGATCAGAATACAAAAATATTTAAGATAATGGCTGAAACAGATATGCGCGGCCGTGCGGCATCACCACAACCGAATTCTAATACCTTTGTGCAATGGGAAGTGGCGGGAACGTCTCACGCTGATTACGATTTTGAAATTGAATACTCTAAATTACGCTTGCTGCGCGATGGGCTTCCGCTTAGTCAGGCAGAGCCTCGCGATGTAGGCTGTGAACTACCATCGCATAGCCGAATTCCATTTCGTGATCCATTTAATGCCGCGTTCGAGCACTTAGTTAACTGGATTAAAGAGGATGTGCTACCACCCCGTGCAGATCCGCTCCAGGTTGCACGTATGTTGCCGGAACTTGAATTCGCCCGAGATGAGTTTGGTAATATTTTGGGAGGTATACGTTTAGCAGAGCATGTTGTTGCGACCGCTAAAAATACAGGGATGAACACTAGTGTTATCAATAGATTTTGTGGGTTATACGGCTCTCATGAGCCGTTTACTGAGGAAACACTTGATAATCTATATCCGAGCCACGAAGCTTATGTACAAGCTGTGACTGAAGTTGTTCAAGGTAATTTAGAGGCGGGTTACATTCTTCCTTATGCTGCGGAAAGAACAATTCAAGAAGCAGAAGCCTCTAGAATCGGACGTTAGATAGATAGCAATAAATCTAATTACATTTCTTAGCTAGAACTTTTAGTCGTGCTGTCCAGAGTTTCTTCGTGCTCTCTTTCTGATTGCCTAATTGAGCAGGAAGTCTAATTGAGACTTTAAGTTTAGTTTTCTCTTCGAGTGAATCAAATTGCGCGATAATTTGGCTTTGCTCATCAGGGTGGGTGCTTTCTCGCCAAGACATGGTTAAGCATTTTGGAATTTCTAATTCCAATAGTTCTCCGCTGATGATTAGATCCAGCCCCTTTCTGTTGAGTCTGAATTTAAAACCACCACCTTTCCTAACTTCGTTCTCTAAGTGAATTACTTTTTCTTGTTGAATTTTGGGCCCAAACATCCATTCCCCGATAAATACAGGGATTAGCCACTGATCAAATACTTGCTGAGCGGGAGCGATAATAGTTTTGGTGACTGTGATCGTTGTTGCTTTTAATTGGGGTGCCGGTTGTTCAATCAAACTTAGTTCACGATCATTTTTGTCAAAGAATGTCAGCTGATCAGAACGCATTAATCAATTGATTCATAGGGGTTATCTGGCATTAGAGTTACCGCCAAGGAAGCTCGACGACTAGATTCTTTTTGCCCGTAATTTTGGGCAAGATAATTCAGAATTGATTCTTCTAATGATTCTTCTAATTGTTGTAGCCCTTGGGTTTCTTGCATCCATCTGATCCTGCTTTCCCACACAGTTTTGCTGCCAGAGTTCTGGGTAATTAATAATGTCGAATGACATTCCGTACAATTCTCCTGAACTGCCTGCCAGCCATCGTCAATGATCAGCCTTTCATCACTTTCAGTATCCTGAGCTGATGTATTTTGGAGCAATAAGCTAGCAGCAAACAGTCCTATCGAGAAAGAAAATAAAGCGAAATAGGGTTTCATTAAACCGCCTGGACTGCTATTCGATGACAGGCATTATTCAAATATCCTCTTGGGTTCCAGCCTGGAACCACCATCGGTTGCGACTGACCTAAATTATCCATCGCGCGGACCCATACTTCGTAATAGCCTGGTTCAGGAAACTGTGCCCAGGATTGGAAACTCTGCCAAGCTAGCCTATTGGCAGCTGGGTTTAGCGCTGTTGGCAACCATGTTGCACCAAAATCGATAGATAAAAATACGCCACTGATCTGGCTATCGCCTGCCCAGGCATGGCCGCGCACGGTAAGTCGTTGTCTGGCATCATGACTAATCCCAGATTGAGGAAAAGTAATTAACGATTTAACTGGCATTGATTCAATAATACGCATCTCTTCATTGGGTACGCGACTACCCGGTGCTACTGAGGCAGCAGGAACCGTATATGAGGGTGCCGCCATTTTTTCACCATCATGGACACGATCTCTTACCACTATTCGGTTTAGCCATTTGCCAGAGACTGAACCTGGCCATCCTGCGCAAACCATGCGTAAGGGATAGCCATTTTGTATTGGAATGTCCTCGCCGTTCATTGCCCAAGCAATTAAGGATTCCCTCTCCATTGCTTTAGTTATTGGAACTCCGCGAGAGATAGGGTCTAGCTCAGGGTTCCCACTGGCATGCGTGTCAGCCCCATAATAACCAACATAAACAGCGTCTCGGGCAACGCCACAGAAATTTAGTACATCGCGCAACCTTACGCCGGTGAATGTAGGGCAGCCGATGGCGCCAGTAGTCCACTGATTGCCACTGGCAGCGGGCACAAATTCGGCGCGGCCATTACCGCCACATTCAAGCTGCAACTGTAAGGTCACTTCTTCAAAGCGAGTTTTTAAATCAGCTATAGAAAAAGTAGTTGGTGTAACACAAGATTCTCCTCCGATTTCCAATCGCCAATTTTCAGGGTCAATATTCTCTGGGGGGATCCCATTGTTGCGAATAAACATGTAGCGATTTGGGGTAACTTCATCATCAAGCAAATGCGCTGGAGTTTCAGCGTTCACCGGGCGATCATTTAATAGGATTAGACCTTCCTTACCTTCGATAGTTGTATCTGCATTATCTGCGGCGAATGCTGCTGGAACTAGCCCTGCTGGCATAAAACGAGAAAAAGGAATGGTCATCCCTAGCGCAGTCGACAAGGCTAACAGTCCAGATTTCTTCAAAAAACCGCGCCTGGAAACTGCTTTGGATTCTCTTCCCCAAGCTATTTTATCCGCCGCAATTGGATCTTGCTGGTAGAGCTCATTGATAGAAATTACTTTTTTGCTAGTCATGGTTTAGCCTTGATGGGTAAGGAGGTAGTTTTGCCTGAGGTTATCAAAATAGGTGGTAGAGGTCCAAAGCCTGACTAGCCAAAATAGAACTAAGGTTTAGTTAGTTTTAGTAAAAACCTATCAGTATTGCGCGCTAAACGTGGGTCGAAGATGCTGCGGCGATGATCATCACCGAGGTTCCGCAGCAGATCACTGGATTCCACACTAAAGCCAGCCTGCTCCGCGATAGCGATTGCTTGTGGGATTTCCATTCGGTGCATTTCTCGGTTATTGCTACCACCAATACCGACGTGATCTGTTACCACAATAAATCCTCCAGGTTTTAGTAAGATTTTTAGTCCCTGTAGTAAGTTTAGTGCTCGATCTGGATTCGAGTTGTATGAGTCATGCAGTGTTTGGGCCAACATCACTGCATCGAGGGATTCGTCTGCAAGACTTAAGCTTCTTATTGGCCCAATAAGTTGAGTAACATTCTTTAAATTACCTTCTTCGATTTTTTCCTTAAGAGCCTCGCCTTGTGTTCGATTCTGACGATCCTCTACGAAGCGAAGACCCCGCTCAGTGTTTTGAGCATAGACTGTACCTGTATCACCTACCGCTTTGGAAAGAATAAACGTGTAGTACCCACCTGCTGCATAGAGATCCAGCACAGTCATTCCTTTAGCAATGCCAGCGAAAGCTATCACCTCTATTGGTTTGCGCACAGAGTCACGTGCAAAGTCAGAAACGTCACGCCCTGAATTAGAGAGCAATAGCCGTAACTCTTCAGTATCTAATGTGGCTGATATTTTTGAGGTTATGACTATCGCGCATAGACCAAGAGTAATAAATTTAAAGAGTTTAGTTGCCATTATTCACCCAATGCGTGATCAGAAGACCATATAAAATCTGTTAAGGTGTAAGACCGATACCTTGTGCTGCCATAAAAGCAAGTACTGGAATGATTAACAGCGCAATCAATTCGAGTTTTAGTAAAATTGGAACCATTCGAGGTACTTCGATTGCTTCAGATTCTGAATTACGATGCTTAATAAAAAAACTAGTGGGGTAGGTTGAAGCTAGAACAATGGTGATAAATAACAGAATCTTTCCCTGAAATACTGGATTGTCTGTGTAAAATTCACTTGGCTTTCCTACTCCCAACCAGAGGACCAGCCCCAACGCGAAGACTAGTACGGCACTAATTCCATAGGCTGCAGCTACTTTTGCAATATTTCGAGCGTCTTCCCCGTTAATTGTTGGCTTTAGTGCCATGTTTTCAATCACAAGCGAACCGGCGAATACGAATATTGCCAGAAAATGAAGGTACCTGAACAAGGTGTAGAGCATAAATCTGATGATACTGGAAATTCGAGATAAATAGATGAAGATTCTAGCGTATTCTTGTTATGCTTCGAGAGCTTGAATTACAACCAGCAATTATCAGGTAATGGGGGAGACATGTCAGAAATGAACACTAATGACCAATCGGTGGGTAATGATGCGAATCTAAAATCCAATATGCGTAAAGTATCGCTAACAGCGCTCGCTGGGGCCAGTATTGAGTGGTATGACTTCTTCCTTTATGCAACCGCCGCTGCTTTAGTATTTCCCGCTGCGTTTTTCCCTGAATCAACACCCACAATGGGCTTAATTCTTTCATTTGGTACCTTTGCTTTTGGTTTTATTGCTCGGCCAGTTGGCGGCATTCTTTTCGGACATTTTGGAGACCGTGTTGGCCGTAAGAAGACTTTAGTAATCGCTCTTATGTTAATGGGTGTGGCATCCACATTGATTGGCTTGCTACCAACCTATGCAACTATAGGGATTGCAGCACCAATCCTTTTGTCAGTATTGCGTTTCGCTCAAGGCTTGGCAATCGGTGGGCAGTGGGGTGGTGCTATGTTGTTGGTTACAGAAAGCGCACCTGACGACAAGCGTGGCTATTACGGAGCATTTGCCCAAGCTGGTGCCCCGGTGGGTGTAATTTTGGCGAACCTGGCCTTCATCATTATTAGTGCCTCAGTATCTGAGGATTTTTTCCAAGCTTGGGGGTGGCGTATTCCATTCCTCTCCAGTGTGATACTCATTGGAATATCCATGTATGTGCAGTTGAACCTGGAAGACACTGATGCATTTAAGGAATTGGAATCTCTTAAAAAAGAACGCCTTGAGAATTCTTCTGATACTCCCATGCCAGCTAGACGTTCTCCTGTGCTTGAAGCAATTGTGAAATATCCTAAACGCATCACTTTGGCTGCGGCAGCCTTTCTTTCCGTGCAGGTAAATTTTTACATTCTTATTGGTTTTATAATTGCCTACGGGAGTGATCCTGATGGCGGAGGTATGAGTCGAAATACCATATTATGGGCAGTGCTAGTAGCCTCTGCTATTCAAATCCCTGCACAATTTTGGGCGTCTTCCTATTCGGATCGACATGGAAGGCGAGGTATTTTTATGCTGGGTGCTGCACTAACCGGTGTGGCTGCTTTTGCTCTCTTTCCTTTGGTAGATACAGGAAATTTCTGGCTGAGTGTGTTGGGAATAAGTGCAGGCCTAAGTGCTCTTGGAATGATGTATGGGCCGCAAGCGGCTTTCTTCACAGAATTGTTTTCCACTGAAGTAAGATATTCAGGCGCTTCGCTTGGCTATCAGCTTGGGGCTATCGTCGGGGGAGCCTTCGCGCCAACCATTGCAACTATTCTGTGGACCGAGTACTCCATTATCTGGGTTTCTGTATATATGGCTCTTGCGTCGGTAGCGTCAATAATTGCTGTAGGGATGCTTACAGAAACCTACAAAACCAGCCTGTCTGATGCTGTTTAGAATTTAGCGTTTTACTTGCGGACCCATGAGCCGCTGGCATTCTGGAAAAAATGACCAGCTTGTGTTGCCTCAACAGCACGTTCATAGGCTAACGCAGCAACTTGGTCTACCGATAGGCCATTTTGTTGAGCAATTTGTTGGTAGCGTTGACGACGTTGAGAATTCACATCATTCAGTAAAGTCTGTATTTCAGTGGAAGCGCTATTGTTCACTATGCCCACATAGCCGTCTCTCTGTTCTCCAACAAACCCCTCCGATTTGGCTTCTTGCAAAGTAATAGCATGAGCAACCGAAACGAGCATCATGGTAAAAACAAATATAGTTATTAAGTAATTAATTTTTTTCATGGTCGCCTCCATTAAAATAAACCGCTATCGGCTGAAAAAATATCATCAAGTTCTTCTTCAACTTGCACTCTAATCTCATGTTCTATGCGGACGTTGAGATTTATAGTAATAGGTTCGTTGGGAACAGCTACTTGCACTGTTGGTGTACAGGCTATCAGGAAGCCTGCAGTACATATTAAGCTCAAAATCGGTATTTTTTTCATAGCAGACAAATCTCTTTCTATACTTATGTTATTTCTATCACTAAATTCATTTCAATTAATTGCGAAGATTATTATTTGAAGGATTAAGATTAATACTCGTTGAGCCTTTACCTTATTAGACGTTCTTTTAACGAAAATGTTACCGCTCTATTTACTATTCCTTTAGTAATTATTCTAAGGATTTTTTCAAAGCGTCAGTGATTACGCTACTTGCGCGTAAACTTCTTAACAACGTTGGAATATTATCGGTTATATTTACATTTAAGTTAATTGGCTGGCCGCCATTCATGTCAGGGTTGAAACCTTGTAATTGGACTTCCATTGTTAGATCTCCATTATTATCGTAGTCCACTTCGGTATTCATAGTTTGATACTGATAATTCGAGAGTGCGTCATTGACTAACTGAATGCTAGGATTTCCGCTAGAGAGAGGATTAGTTGGGGTATAGCGGATAGTCCCGCCGGGGTTTATCGCCCCTACCAAACCTTCTTCGATAGTTATGCCATTATCAGAAATTATTAAGGGCAGGTAGCCACTTATTAATCCGTCTACTGCGACCCCGGGGTAATCAGCAAAGTCTACGATGGACTCCAGATCTAGGCTAGTCATTACGACTGCGAGTTGGTTCTCAGCATTGGCAGCGGTGAAATTAAAATCGGAAATGGTTATATTGCCCCCTAAGACTTCTGAATTTAGATCCTTAAGATAATAGTCACCTAGGGCGGTATTGAATCCATAGTTCCAATTGATTTGTTCAATCGCAAGACCAGTATCTAGCTTTGTAATAGAGGCGCTCTGTTCATCTAAAGTTCTGAGGCCTAGTGGGTTGGTAATTTCAGCGGTTAATTCCGAAGTCAGTTTGACAAAGAAATTATCTTCAACGAATCCACTGAGCTCCGCAAGATTAAAATTAATCTGACCTGCATAGAGCCTAGTTTTATCTTCTTGTTGCTTCCAAGTTATAGATGCTTTGCCGGAGAGACTCCCCGAAAAAACATCTCCTTTTACTAGACGCTGACTGGTTAAAGAAGATAGAGGGACTAGATCGCCAAACTGGAACTCCCTTAAATCAATCTCTAAAGATCCCTGGCTATTTTGCAAATTATGGTTAGCAAGAATAGCTGTATCTACTTGATTATTAGTGCGCAGCATAAGCGATGTAGAAATAGATTTGTCATGAAATTCAATGTTTCCGAATAGTCTTGGTTCGATTAAAGAAATTTGGTCAAGCTCGATCTCAAGGTTTTGTGAGTTGAGGTAAGCGCCCACTTGAAGGCGGTCATTAAATGAAGCAACAATATTGTCGAGAGATGCCTCGATAGAAGTTTGGACTGCTCCATATTCTAAAGAAGGAACTGTAACTCGAAGCTGCGAAGGCGAAAGCCGAATTTCTGAGCCATTCAGAACTGCCTGGAAATTCCCTTTGGCGGTTGCCGAAGCTACCCTTATCTGATCAAAACTTAAGTCTTCTAGTTGAGCTGAAATATCTCCGACGACTTCACAATTCTCAAAACTTTCACACTGAATAGAAACTCCATCTAAACGGCCCTCGAAATGTGCTTCCAGGGGGCTTTGTAATTCTGTCGTAAGTAACACATCTGACAATGTTGCACGGAATCCAGTCAAAGGTTGTGAGTTGACAGCTATTGTCAGTGGCAGATTAATTTTGGTAGTTGAAGTAAAGTTATTCGAGAACACAATGGATTGGTCTGCTTCAGAGTCGATAATGGTTAGAACTTCGTTGAGCGTGATTGTGCTGCTTAAATTTGAGATTTGCGCATGAGTTTCCAGCTGCAGTGCTTGATTATTGGAAGAAATACCAGCTAAAAGCTCTGCTTGGGCCAAGAAGTGTAAAAATGCATCGGGAACAATAATACTGTTTGCAGTGACCGTTGCATCATCTTCTTTGATGACTATGTTGATGTCTGACTTAGCGATACTTGTTTCAGGTTCAGAGATAGAGGAAAAAATTATTTCTGCGGTGACAACTTCAAAATCGGTTGTATCAATTGAAGACGTAATCAGATAAGAGGGAGATTCTTCAGCCTGAAGGCGGGTATTAAGTTCGATGGCTCCTTGATCAAGTGTTATATTGCCTGTTGCGAAAAAATTCTGAAAATCTAGCTCGTAGGAAAAAACAGTTAGCAGGTCTACTGGTAGGCTCTTTATCTGATTTTGAAGTTGATAAATATCGAAGTTACTTAGGCCATTATTTCCTTCATTTTCTTCACCGCTGATTTCATTGAAAGATATTTTCATCGAATCAATGTCTAAAAAGGATAATCTTCCTCTTAATAGTTCGAATAATGAGAAGCTAGAATTCAGCGAATCAATCAAGATGCTGTAGCGAGAGGAATTTATTTCTATAGATTCCAGGCTGACTGAGGTCGGAGAAATACTTAACCCGGCTACATTGCTTAACCGTATGTCACGATCATTCAAGACATGATTTGATATTGATACAAGGGGTGCTGTTGGCGCGGCGCGTAACAGACCAACAATCAAGACAACAAATAGAAGAAGCCCTATAAGGCTGCGCCTTAGAATTTTCATGTGGAGTTGATGTTTAAGCTCAAAGTTGGCCTATTCGACGGTGCTTATTAAGTAGACTGAGAACTTGATCTTAAGTTTCATGGTAATAGTGTACTTAAGTGATCGGCCAAATCATTCTTTCCTTCCCTTAAATTAATAAAGAGTTAGGTTCTTTTCAACGAATCAAAAGATGCGGATCCCAATTTACTCTACCTTTAGAGATAGTCTGAGAAATTCTTCTATGGGTTCGACTTAGATACGTAAAGCAAAAAAAAAGGCCCACTTTCGTGAGCCTTTTTTTATACTTATTGTGGACAGCCTGTTTACAGCCTATAAGTTCCACCTATGAAGATCATACGACCGCGAGGACTCGTAGGGAACGCATTTTCAGTCATGAACGGGTCTTCTTCGTTCAGATTCCTTATGCCGCCGTAAAGAGTGACTTCATCGCTATAGTTGTAACTGGCGCTGATATTGTGAATCCAGGTTTCATCCATAAAAACCTTCTTACCATATAAGGTTTCAGCGGTTTCTATCTCAAGCGTGCCAAGCAGCATTTCACCAAGGTACTGCGACTGGAAGGAAACATTAATGTCACCATAGTCCCAGCTCAGGTAGACATTACCCGCCTCTTCTGGGCGCAGGATTTGCCCGAGCTGTGGGTTTACTTCACTTAAATCTGCAGGGTTTGTATAGAAATCAATTTCATTTACTTTTGTTCCCTGAACAGTTGCCCCGAAGTTGTGAGCACCAATACTGAAATCATAGCTTAGCGCTAGATCGATACCGCTGGTTTCTAGGGTGGCAAAGTTAATGTCAGTAGAGGTTAGGAAGTTGAAGCCGCCATGTTGCATAGACGTGGAGTCAGCGTTGCGAGTAAACAAATTACAGAAGGCACCATTTAGAGCCTTTTCTTTATAGCAACCATCCACAATATCCTGAGCAGATACTGAAGAAATAGCATCTTCGATTTCAATCTCCCAGTAGTCGACAGTGAAGCTTAGACCTTCCAGAAAATTTGGCTGGTAAACTAACCCGTACGTTATTGTATCTGCTGTTTCTTCTGTTAAGTTGCGGTTACCGCCGGCAACACCGCCAAAGGAAGCAGAAAGCGGGTCGGCAAACGCGTAGTTACCGCTACTGTCGAATGGGTCAACGCCAATAGCCTGTAAAGACGTCACACAGTTACTCTGGTAGTTGGCTGCCAAGCCAGGTTGATCACCTGCCAAAGCTGTAATCTGCGCTGCATCACAAGGGTCATTAGGTCGGTAGTTTTGGCCGATTGCCGGACCAAACAATTCAGTGATATTCGGTGCGCGAACCGCTTGAGACAGACTGCCGCGGAATGCGAGATCATCGATAGGCGCCCATACCATACTAGTCTTCCAGGATGTGCTGTTGCCTATAGTTGAGTAATCTGCAATGCGGCCCGCAGCATCTACTGTTAGCTCTCGAACAAAAGGGAGATCAGAAAGTAATGGTAGGGAAACTTCAAGAAACACGTCAGTCGTATCGTACTTGCCGGTCTCATTCTTGTTGCCGAGTTGCGGTCTGAACACCAAGTTAGAGTTATCAGAATGCTCTTCCAAAAGTGTTCCAGCTGCAAATGGGGATCCAGCAGGAATTACACCAAGCTGCCACGAATCGTACTTGGCAGTTGCCTTTTCTTCACGCCACTCGATTCCAGTCGCGAATCCAATCGGTCCTCCGGGAAGATTAACAAAATTCTCGGTATCTCCGACTAATGAAGCAGCAAAAACAGTTTGTTCCAACTGTAAACTATTCCAAGTAGGGGTAGTAACCCATGCGGCTGCTTCGGGAGTAATTCCTCCTTGTCCAGCCCAGATATTGATCGGCACACAGTCTCCTGCCCCTGGAGTGAAGGAGAAGTAGCCAGCGTCGTAGGAAGGAATTTTAAATGGAGTATTCATTGCAGCAGCAGTTGGATCAACATCTGCGCGGCAAGCTGGTTGGCCAGTTGCAGGATCAGTTACAGCGTCAACTCCCGCAAACCATCTATCGTTGATAACTGATCCAGTGGTATTCCTCTCCTGGTCGAAACGTCCATAATTGGCGCTGGCTTCCCAGCTCCAACCGTTGTCTAACTCACCTTCAAGTCCAGCTACTAAGCGATACGTATCTCGCTCTGTTGTCGTATGCGAATCAAAGAAGATAGGGTCAACTGTATTAGCAACGGCTCCAGTTTGATTGGCTACCCCTTGGATAAATGAGGGTAGGTAAGGATTATCTTTAAAACCAACCATTAAATCCCAAAAAGAGTTTGGTCGTGAGTCAGTATCAGTCTCCTGAGTCACGTATTTTAATTCACCGAATAGAGTCGTCTGATCAGTTAGGTCATAGTGTGACAGCATATTAAGTGTAAGCTTCTCATCGGGCAGAAGTATGTCGAAGTTATCGTTCCCATAGACATTCCAAGAGTCACCTCCGAAACCTGCAAAATTGCCTGCTACCAATCCGTCTTGAATCGGCGCATAGGATCCGTCTGGGCCTATATTCCAGCAACCACCAACAACACCAAAGGCGCCTGCTCCAAATGAGGAGTTGTAACCGGTAAAAGAATCTAGACAGTCGGGATTTCCATTACCGTCTAGATCAATTGGCGTTGCCGCATCGAACCCAGAAAAGGTTAAGGGATTACCTGGAATTATGTATCCATAGCCTGAAGTAAACGGGAAGGTTCGCTGAGGCAGGACTGCCCTTTGGGGAGCGTTAGCTGCCCTGTTTATCAATGCAGATTCTGCTGCTGTTAAGGATGGGGCAGAGCCGAACTGGCTAGTGTAATCAGAGGTAAAAGCTGACGCAGTAGGAATTGTTAAACCAAAATTAGTTAAGCCTGTATTGGCATAGTTATAGTACTGCGCAAAATTCGGAGTAGCCGAACCAATTTCGCCCTGCTGGAAGCGCAAGTCTGGGTTCACCCAATTGTTAGCAGAGCCTATCGAATAGTTGGAACGCTCGCCCATTGTTAGGCCATCGTCGTTTCTAATATCTAATGCCACAGTTACATTTCCGCGGCCATTGTCAAAATTTTCTCCAAACACAACAGATAGAGCGCTTTGCTCTCCATCACCACGGTCTGAAAGGCCATAGTTTGCGTTAACTTCAATGCCTTCAAAATCATCTTTAAGTATGAAGTTAACTACACCACTTACAGCATCTGCACCGTATACCGCCGAAGCACCGCCGCTCAAAACTTCGACTCGCTCAATTAGGGGCATTGGGATGGACCCCACGTCAACGGCGGAAGATCCTTGAAGTCCGCCAACATGGCGTCGGCCATCTACTAGCACCAATGTTCTGTTGGCTCCTAGGCCACGCAAATTCAACGTGTTTTGCCCATCAATTCCGCCATCGATAGATTGTTCTGCAGTTACAGAGGTTAATAAAGCAGGTATGTCATTAACTACATCTGCTATGGAAAATTCACCAGACCTGCGGATATCCTCGGCGTTAACTGATTGAACAGGCAATGCACCAGTTAGGTTAGAATCCCTTGAAATTCTCGAGCCAGTGACGATGACTTCTTCAATCAATTCGTCCTGAGCAACGACTTGACCACTAAAAGGAAGCGCGCTTGCAGCGAAGAGCGCTACAGCACCGCCATTTACTTGGTGGCGGAAGTTTTTCTTCTTCATGTTGAGCCCCATTATATAACGTTAATTAGCATGTTCACGGTATACCGCGAAGAACCGCGTATTATAGGTGTATGCTAGGGAGATTCAAAGTTAGCTTAGTGATAAATGAACCAAATTTACCTGTTTTTAGGCTAATTTTAGCCACATAGGCCTTTATTTGAGAATCTAACTACGTCAGAGTTCTAATTTCAACTAGCATAAGAATCTTTAATAAATCGGGGAGAGGTGTTCAATTGAACCAAAATAGTGCAGAAAATTTGAGCATTGATAGCATTATTGCCTCAAGATTCCAAAAAAAAGGAGCATTAGTTAATTTTTTGCTTAAGGGTTACATAATGAGCGTTAAGCGCTTTTTCTGAATTCACTGGTCCAGAAGTTTTTAACTAAAATTTAATTTGAAGGTGTCAGCTTGTGAGAATGTTCAATTTCATTTTTTTTGTTAGTGGCTTAATGTTTCAGCCATTAGTTTTAGCTCAACAAAACCCCTTGTCCGAGCTTTCCTATGTCGCGCCAGAAAATGAACCGATAGTCGTTGGTCAGGCTGGAGATAATCCTGCGGACATAGGTAGATATCTCTTAGCCCGAGGCGCGCGGTCTGCTCGTGTATCCCCCGATGGAAACTCAATTGCATTTAGTTATTCGGTGACTGGGGCGCCGCAGCTTTGGACTCTGTCAACTAATAAGGGTCAGATGAAACAATTAACATTTGGTAACGGTATTACCTTTTTCCGGTGGGCTCCAGATAGTACACGTCTTTTATATGGCGCTGATAACGACGGCAATGAACAAGAATCCTACGCGCTGATAAACGTTGATGGCGGTGATGAAAAAATAGTACGGCCTCCTGTCTCTGGTGGATTTAGGTCGTTTGGAGATTTCTCTGCAGATGGGCGGACAATTTATTTTGCTTCTACCGAGAGAAACGGATTAGATTTTGATATTTATAAAGCCGATCTCGAATCTGGAGCAAGTGAATTATTGTTTGAAGGAACTTACGGGTATTACGCTCGCTCGCTTTCTCCTAACGGCAGATATTTGCTTGTTAGTGAAACTGTGGGTGAGGATGGAGACAATCTTTATCTTTTAAATACATCGTCTACTGAATTAACTACGATCTCTGCGCCAGAGTCTAGAGCAAATCATGCCGATGGTGGCTTCGCCTGGTTGCCAGATAGTTCAGGATTTTACTTAACCTCAAATCTTAATCGGGAGTTTAGCGCAGTGGTTAAGTACGATTTAAGTAGTGCTCGATTTTCAACTATCGAATCGACTAGTCATGATGCGGCTAACATTGAGTTATGTGGCGAAACTAGTGGTTTTTTAGCCTGGACAGAGAACATTGACGGTTTCCACGAACTCAAAGTCCGGAATTTATCGACAGGCAGTAATGTTGAAACGCCGAGGCTTCCAGAAGGGACTTATAACATCAGTTGTTCGGCCAAATCATCCAAACTGGTAATTACTACCAATGGGTGGCGGACGCCTGGCGATATTCACACCTGGGATATTAATAACGGAGAATTTCAACAGAGTTTCGAATCAAACCTGGCAGGATTAGATCCTGAGCGACTGGTCCGCCCCGAAAGTATTCGGATTACTGCGCGAGACGGAGTTGAGTTACAAGGCTTGCTGTATTTGCCAGATACTAGCTCCAGAACTGAAGCAGGAGCGCCTCCAGTAGTATTTGAGGTTCATGGTGGTCCCTCGAGGCAATCTGTCGCTAATTTTGATGCTGTTGTTCAGTATCATGTTGACCGGGGAGTGGCGGTATTCGAGCCCAATGTCAGAGGTTCTTCCGGTTTTGGACGAACTTATGTCACTCTCGATGACCGCACGAATCGCCTGGACAGTGTAAGGGATTTAATCGATATGTTGCAGTTCTTTGAAAACGATGGAAGAGTGGATTCAGAAAGGGCAGCAGTATCTGGGCAATCTTATGGTGGCTATATGGTGAACGCTGTTCTTGCTGCTTACCCTGGATATTTTAAAGCTGGAGTTTCCCGTTATGGTGTTGCAGATTGGGTCACGGCCTTGGAAATTGCATCACCTGCCCTAAAGGCTTCTGACCGCATAGAGTATGGAGACATCACTTTGCCTGAGTGGCGCAGTTTCTATGAAGTAAATTCGCCTATCGCCCAGGCGGATCGAATCAATGTGCCGGTAATGTACTCCCATGGCGTAATGGATCCACGTATCGATATGGATGAAACAGAAACTATGGTTCGAGCATTGCGTGAAAACGACGTTGAAGCACCCTATATCCTGATACCGGATGAGGGCCACGGTTGGCGAAAAATGTCGAATCGCTTGTTTTACTACCGAAGGCAGGCAGAATTTCTCGAATCGCAGCTTGGTGTTGAATAGTATTTTTTCATATTTTGTTATCGAAAATTTAGACCATTACTCTAAAGTCCCTGCGAATTTTAGTGCAACACCTGTTAGATAAAAGTGGATTCTAGTTTAAAAACAAGACATTCATTAAGTTAAAAGGTCGTGTGGCTAGAGCAGCTTTCTATGTCTCAATCGGGAGAGGGCGCTGCGTTACCTTTTAGGGTATTCAACTCCACTGCTTCAAAGGCTTTGTTCTCTTTCATTACCACGTAGGAATTAATAGTAACCTGGTAGCTACTAGCACTAACCAGCTGATCATTAATCTCTAAGTAACGATTCATGTCAGCACAAATTATGCGAATTAAAAAGTCTGATTCACCGCTAACGGTATAACACTCCACGATTTCAGGAACTGAGGCGATTAGACTTTCAAATGTCTTGAATTCTTGCTGTGTATGATTTTTGAGGGAAACCGTGGCGATGCACATGATGTGTCGAGCGATGCGCGAGAGGTTTATTCGGGCGTGATAAGATTGGATGACTTGTTCTTTTTGGAGTCGACGCACCCGCTGTAAACACGAGCTGGGAGATAAACATACTTTCTCTGCCAGGTCTTGATTAGTAATGCGACCATCTCGCTGCAATGTCTGCAATATCTTCAGGTCGATCTTGTCGATTTTCAGCTCTGTCATTGGGGCAAGTTCTTTAAAATAGTCCGGATTATTGCCAAACCTAGATTTGGCCGAATTATATTCGGATAATTCTGCAAATAAAACAGCTTATTTATCAGTTAGAAAAAGATAGATAAGTCCTTTGGTTACGTTCTTGGTACTCTATTGCTAAATATTATTCGCTGGAGGTTAAAGTGTCTGACAATGCCATTGAAACTGGATTTCAAACAGATCCAAGAGCTGCCCTGTGGCCCAACTATAGTCCTCCTGGTGAGCTAGTTTTTAGGCGCGGTAGTGGCAGTGAGTTGTTTACGGAGGAAGGCTTGGCTTATCTCGACTTTCTCTCAGGTATCGCGGTAACGAGTTTTGGTCATTCCCACCCGCATTTAGTGTCTGCGCTTACGAATCAAGCGAACGATCTTTGGCATCTGTCAAATGTGTTTCGCATACCCGCCGCAGAGGAATTGGCGCGACGTTTGGTTGCGGTTAGCTTTGCAGATAGTCTCTTCTTAGCTAACTCGGGCACCGAAGCAGTTGAAGCGGGTATAAAAGCAATTCGGGGTTATCAAGCATCAAAAGGACATCCCCAGCGAACGCGGATAATAGGGTTTAGCGAGAGCTTTCATGGTCGGTCATTGGCTGCGCTAGCCGCCGCTGGCAACCAGGCACATATGAAAAATTTTATTCCGGGTGACTATGGCTTTGATCATGTGCCTTGGGAAGATCTTGCCGCACTAGACAGTGCAATTGATGCTGAAACAGCTGGCATAATACTGGAGCCCATTCAGGGTGAGGGCGGCATACGGCCAATCAACAAAGAGTTTCTGGAATCAGTACGGAAACTCTGTGATGAGCATGGCTTGTTACTTATGTTTGATGAAGTTCAGTGTGGAGTTGGTCGTTCAGGGCATTTATTTGCTCATGAAAATTTCGGCGTATTTCCAGATGTAATGGCACTTGCTAAAGGTTTGGGAGGAGGTTTCCCAATTGGTGTTTGTCTTACCACCAAGGCTGTCGCAGAGCCAATGGTTGTTGGCACTCATGGCAGCACCTTTGGGGGGAACTCGTTAGCAGCAGCCGTGGGGAATGCGGTTCTAGATTTAGTACTTGAAAACGGTTTGCTGGATGACGTTAAAACAAAGAGTCAGTTCTTTGTTCAGGCATTGGAGCAGCTAATCAATAAGCACCCTAACAAGATTGAATCAGTTCATGGTTTAGGTTTTATGCTTGGCGTCAAATGCGTCGTTCCCAGTGCTGAATTATTAGTGGCATTGCGCGACAAGCAATTACTCGTTGGTAAATCTGGATCAAACATGATCAGACTTTTGCCGCCGTTGAATGTTTCTCGAGAACACCTTGAAAAAGCGATTTCTATCATGGATGAAACTCTAGGAGAAATGTAGAGAAAATGAATTTCAGCGAAGGATGTAGTTGGATCGATTCTCGACAAGAAGATTTGTTGAGTAACCTAATGCAGTTGTCTGAAATTAATTCAGGTACTGGTAATTTGAGTGGTATCAATAAAGTCAGCCAATTCTTCAATACCTATTTTTCTGATACAGCAGATACATTCTCTACAATAAATTCTAACCCTAGAGAGCATGTAGACATTTCAGGAGAATTAGTCCGAGAAGAATTTGGAAATATTTTGACGTTCCAGAAAAGAGTTGAAGCGCCATTGCAGGTTTTGTTAGTTGGCCATATGGATACAGTATTTCCTGAATCACATAGTTTTCAGTCACCAAGTCGAATTGATGAGCAAACGTTGTTAGGGCCTGGTGTGGCAGACATGAAAGGCGGAATATTGGTAATGATGACAGCATTGCAAGCCTTTGAATCCTCAAATCATTCATCCCAGCTAGGTTGGCAAGTAATGCTAAATGCCGATGAAGAAACCGGCTCTCATGGCTCAATGGAATGCTTGGTGCAAGCGGCTAAGAATGCCGATGCTGGACTAATCTATGAGCCAGCCTTGTCTGATGGAACCATGTCAAGGGCACGGAAGGGGTCAGGCAACTACACGGTAGTAGCAAAAGGACAAGCGGCTCACGCCGGAAGAGAGTTTGCTAAAGGTCGCAATGCTATTTCCGCGCTTTGTAATCTGGCAATGAATTTAGAACAGCTTACTGACTTGAAAAATGGTATTACCTTGAATATTGCAAAAGTATCGGGTGGCACTGCGCTAAATGTTGTTCCCGAAAATGCAGTGTTGCAATTTAATGTGCGCTGCGAATCTTCTGAGCAACAGCAAGGTCTAGAAGAATCGTTAGCAGCAATAATTGAAAAAGCTTCACTGGAACATGCTACGGAGCTGAAACTGACGGGAGGTTTCTCTCGTCCGCCAAAGATAATTTCTCGCACTAATCAGTTGTTAATGGATTGGCTATCTGAAGGCGGAAAACAATTAGAAATAGATGTAAGGTTTAAAGATACTGGCGGTTGTTGTGATGGCAACAATCTCGCGGCAGCGGGATTGCCAAATATTGATACGTTAGGAGTTTGTGGAGGGCGTATACACACTGCAGATGAGTTTATGTTGATCAACAGTCTAGCCGAGCGCGCGAAATTGAGCTTGAACTTGTTGCATAAAATATCTGAACAAGGTGAGCAGCTAAAAAAACTAAATGAACAAGAGTCGACTTCGACTAGATTGATCAGCGAGAAGAGCTGAGGATGTTAATTCGTACCGCACGCCCCGATGATCTGCCGAGCTTATTGAAGTTATCTGCAAAGTTGCCAGGTGGTATGACGTCCATGCCTTTTGATAAAAAGACCTGGGAAAAAAAGCTGGCTCTTGTTGTTGAGAGTCTAAGGGGTTTGGAGCGTAAAGACTCAGAGTCAGTCTATCTTTTAGTGCTTGAAGACCCAGAAACTGGAAATATTGTAGGTACCGCAGGCATCGTAGCAGGTGTTGGTCTTACGCGACCATTTTATAACTATAAACTTAGTAAAGAATCAAAGTATTCAGAATCATTGGATATTCGAGTTAATAGTAATTTGCTCAACCTTGTAAACAACTTTACTGGCGAAACAGAACTTATTTCGCTTTTCTTAATGCCGGAGTATCGAAAGAATAATATTGGACAGTTTTTATCACGGTGTCGCTATTTGTTTATGAGCGACTTTCCAGATCGTTTCAGTGATATTGTTTTTGCTGAAATCAGAGGCTGGCTGAATGAAAATGAAAAGTCACCTTTTTGGCAAAATCTAGGAGAAAAATTTTTTAATCTTCCCTTTGCCCGCGCTGATTTCATAAGCGCGGTTAATGGGTCTCAATTTATTTCAGATTTAATGCCTAGATTTCCAGTTTATCTAGAGCTACTGGATCAAGAAGCTGTCGATGTGGTTGGAAAATCTCATAAAGACTCTATTGCGGCGAGGAAGCTGCTAGAACATGAAGGGTTTAGCTACCAAGGAACTGTTGACATATTTGATGCGGGACCGGTCATGGAGTGTGAACGCGCAAATATAGCATCAATCAAAAATGCTAGAACGGCTTCCATTAGTAGCTTGATCTCGCAGCAGAGTGATAATGAAGCAACGTTGTGCATCGTTAGCAATCGCAAATTAACGGACTACCGTTTGATTTTGGCTAAGGTGAGTCACAGTAACGGAGAAGAAGTTTCTATTCTGGAAAAAGATGCATCGGTATTGGGAGTCAGTGTAGGTGCTCAAATACAAATCTTGGAATTACGGTGAAGTTATGAGTCAGGTAACGCAAAAACACTATGTGGGTGGTGAATGGCTACCGGATAACGGCGAGGATTTTTCTTCAGAAAACCCTGCCACAGGCGAACTCCTTTGGAAAGGGAGTGCAGCCAGTAACAACTTTGTCGAGCGAGCAATACAAACAGCCAGGTCAGCTTTTGTCGAGTGGAAATTGCTCACCTTTGAACAAAGATCTTCCTATGTCTCTGCTTTTATCGGCCAAATAGAAAAGCGGTCAGAAGAATTAGCAACGGCAATACATAGAGAAACAGGCAAGCCATTCTGGGAAAGTAAGACGGAAATTGCCACTATGATTGGCAAAGCTGCTATTTCGGTCAAGGCTTATCATGACCGAACGGGAAGTTTTGGCAAAGAGAACAACAATATTTCTGTTCAGTTAGAACATCGAGCAATTGGTGTGTTCACTGTCTTAGGCCCATACAACTTTCCAGGGCATCTTCCTAATGGGCATATTATTCCAGCGCTATTGGCAGGTAACACTGTGGTCTTTAAGCCCTCGGAGTTAACACCATTGGTTGGTGAATTGATGGTTCAATGTTGGGCTGAAACAGGCATTCCTTCAGGGGTTCTAAATCTGGTTCAAGGTGGTGGGGAGACAGGAGAAGCATTAATTAATGCTGAGGGTGTTGATGGAGTATTGTTCACCGGCAGCTCGAAAACGGGTCATGCTATTCATCGGGCTTTGGCCGGTCAGCCTCATAAGATGTTGGCCCTGGAGATGGGTGGAAACAATCCACTGGTTGTAGACGAAGTAAGGGATAGCAGGGCGGCCGTCTATATGATTCTTCAATCAGCTTTTATTTCGGCGGGTCAGCGCTGTACTTGTGCTCGTCGATTAATATTAGTGCGTAACTCAGGAAATGAAGAACTAGTAAAGACTTTAGCGGAAGCTACAAAGAAAATTCGGGTTGGTACAGGGGACGATTGTTTCATGGGTCCAGTAATATCGAATGTAGCAGCCGATAATATCTTGAAATTCGAAACCACGCTTACTGAAAATGGTGCTATTCCTATTGTTGCATTGCATAGACCTGACAAAAACTTCCCCTTTCTTCGGCCGGGCTTAATAGATATTACTACAGCAAAGGATTTGCCGGATGAAGAATGTTTTGGACCGTTGTTGCAAGTTGAATGGGCAGAAAGCCTCGATTCAGCTATCGAAAAATCCAATAACACTTGTTATGGGCTTTCTGCAGGGCTTTTAAGTGATAATCAAGAATCATGGAAAACTTTCTTTAGCCTAATTAGAGCAGGTATTGTTAATTTCAACCGCCCAATTACGGGAGCCAGTGGCGCTGCGCCGTTTGGTGGCGTCGGTGCGAGTGGAAACTATCGACCAGGTGCCTATTATGCCGCCGACTACAGCGCATACCCCATCGCCAGTATGCTCAGTCAATCTGTCGAATTACCTGAGTCGCTTGCTCCTGGCATTTCTTTATGAGCGACGCTACAAGTTGCGAAGTTAACTTTGATGGTATCGTTGGCTTGAGTCACAATTATTCCGGTTTGTCCTATGGGAATGTGGCGTCATCGGCTCATGGCGGCTTAATTTCGTCGCCTCGGGCGGCTGCTTTGCAAGGTCTCGAGAAGATGATGGAATTGCATCGACTTGGCCTTAAACAGGCAGTGTTGCCGCCTCAAGAAAGGCCCCATATTCCAACTTTAAGAAGCTTGGGTTTTTCTGCTGAAGATGATATTGGGCTAATAGCTAAGGTTGCTAAAACTGCTCCAGAGATCCTTGCCTCCGTTTGTTCAGCCTCTTCAATGTGGGTGGCGAATGCAGCCACTGTTAGTCCTTCTTTTGATACTAGCGATGGGAAAACTCATATTACTCCCGCTAACTTAACTAGCATGTTCCATCGCTCTATCGAGATTGACACGACTTCCCGAGTTCTGAGATCTATATTCAGTGATCAAAGCTATGTTCATCACAAAGCATTGCCTTCAGGGCCACTCTTTGCCGATGAAGGTGCTGCCAATCATACTCGATTCTGTAATAACTATGGCGACGAAGGCGCAGAACTCTTCGTTTATGGAAGCAGTAGGAAATACAACTCTAGGAAACCATTAAAATTTCCGGCCAGACAAACGTTGGATTCTTGTGAGGCAATAGCGCGAAGCCACTGTCTACTGGAGAATAAAACGGTTTATGCGCAGCAGAATCCAGCAGCGATTGATGCAGGCGTATTTCATAATGATGTTATTGCAGTTGGAAATCAAAGCTTACTATTTTTTCATGAGGAAGCTTTTTTGGATAAAAGTAAACTTAAAGAAGACCTGAATTCTGCTTTTTTCGGTAAAGAATTGTCTTACATCGAAGTTCCAAGTAGCAAGGTTAGTCTGGAAAATGCAGTTTCTTCTTATTTATTTAACTCACAATTAGTAAGTATTCCAGGTTCTCAAGGAACTTCTATTGTTGTGCCAGCAGAGTGTAAAGAGGTAGAGCCAGTTTATAATTATCTAACTGAGCTGGAATCAGCGCATGAGGAAATCGATAGAGTGATCTATTTTGATTTGCGTCAAAGTATGAATAATGGTGGAGGACCCGCTTGTTTGCGCTTGCGCGTGGTAATGAGTGAAGAACAAATTACGAATTGCAAAGCACGGGTCTTTCTGTCCGATGCGCTCTATCGTGATCTAAAAAAATGGATTGAAGCTAATTATCGTACGCGGTTGGCTCCGGAAGACTTGGCCGATCCTGCGCTGCTTAATGAATGTAGACAAGCTCTGGATCAGCTTACTACGATTCTGAAGTTAGGTCCGGTTTATGATTTTCAACTCAATTAACGAGACTCTAACTGAGATGCTTCCATCATGACGTGAAAGATGACGTTCTGCTCCATTACCCCACGGATTAAATCCGCACCTGGTCCAATAGCATAAATTGCCACATCCTCACCGGCGTGAGTTTCATCTCCTAAAGGCACAAGTGCTTCGGAATGAAAACCTTCATGAGTGGTATCAACTTCACTAAGGTCGTTCCGTCGCTCATCACTAATTGGCATCGTGTAAATAGCATCTGCAGTATTGCGGTCGGGTAACTCGTAATGACCCCGGCCGTTAGCATAACCTAATGTGGTGTAAGGTTTGCCGTCTGCTGCGAGACTGGGCTCGGTTCTAGGTTCGCCTGCGCTGTCGAGTCCAACTACTTTTCCAAGAATTGGATTGCCGCGCTTTGGGTATCCCGCAATAGTAAAAACATGACTATGATCTGCCGTCACAATGATCAAAGTTTCTTCGAGATCGACCATTTCTGCGGCAGTTTGAACGGCGTTGGCAAGTTCAATCGTATCGGTTAAGGCACGATAGGGGTTTAAGGCATGATGGGCGTGATCGATACGGCCGGCTTCAACATTTAGGAAGAAACCGTCTTCATTTTTACTGAGCAACTCTATGGCTTTTTCAGTCATTTCACTTAAGCTTGGCTCGCCACCCTGGTCACTGGCTGTGTCATGCGAGTACTGCATATTGGAAGCATTAAAAAGTCCTAACAAGTGATCTACGCTACTAACATCTATTGCATCAAATTGTTCTTTATTCCAGACATAGGCACTATTGCTCAGAGTGTTTAACCATTCATCAGTCAAATTTCTTCCATCAAGCCGTTCTCCCTGTCTGTTATTTTCAGGGTCAGCCCCTTCAACACGCGGAATAAAGCTTCGGCGGCCGCCACCCATAGCTACTTCGATGCCATTACTGCCAGGAAAATTATCGACAAACTCAATTAATTGTCTGGCAATATCAGCGCAGTCTCCGACTACGCGCAAGGTTTCGGCATCTCTGTCATCCTCATAGTTTCGTTCCATGGTATGAGCATAGTTAGCCGCAGGTGTGGCGTGAGTAAGCCTCGCGGTGCTTACAACACCTGTTGATAAACCTTTTAGCTCGGCGTGTTCCAGAAAAGTTTGAGTGTGATTACCTTGAGTTGAATTGCAATCGCCTCGGGAAACATTCTGATTGATACTTATCACGCCACGATCAGTTTTTATGCCGGTTACCATTGCTGACATAGTGCCCGCTGAATCAGGTACTTGAGCGTCGGTGTTGTAAGTTTTTGAAAGCGCTACATTTGGGAATGTTTCGAAGAAAAGCTCGTTTTCTTCGCCAGGATTACCTTCTAATTGACCTGCCAGTATTCTTGCCGCTGTTACGGTGGAAACACCCATGCCATCCCCAACAAACAAAATGACATTCTTGGCAATTGCGTTTGAAGACGCCAAATTACGGTAGGCGAGGTTGCGCTCTACAACATTGCGCCCATCTTCATACCAGCTATCCGGAGTTTCTTGGGCAAGGCAAGTTAAAGAAAGAGTGCTAAGAGCAAAGACAGTGCTGCGGAACATGATTCTACCTGTAGATGACGTCATAGGGCTGATCCATTTTGAAAGTTTGCTATGAATTTCGCTATGTTACATGAAAATCAGACAGAGGGAATTGTGTAAGCTCAATCAAGAATGGCACCTATCCCCTAGAATAGAATATGATCTCCCATACCGTTACTAAAACACAGAGTTAAGATAAATGAATATCGAAATTACTTATTGCATGGCCTGAAACTATCAACCTGATGCTGACCGTGTGTCGGCTGAAATCAAAGAAGCGACCGGAGAAGATGCCTCTTTAGTTCCCAGCAGTGGTGGTATCTTCGACGTTAAAGTTGACGGTAATCTTGTGTTTTCGAAACACAAAGTAGCCAGATTTCCGCAACCAGGGGAAATAAGCCAATTGTTAGCGGAGTGAGTAAATTTACCACCGCTAATGTTGAGCTCTTCGTTCTCAGTTTTCGATCAGATGATGCTTTGGATCAACCGGGCGCATTAAGGCATTGCTTACCAACGCAATTGCTAACAATCCCGCCATAAGAAACATGGTTGAGTTGTAGAGGCTGCTAGTTGGGTCATTAGTTCCTATTGGCGCGATTTCCATGAGTCTTGAAATTGTGACTGTATTGGATGCTACCAAAGCTTCTAATTGGTCGATACCTGCTCCGAATTGTGTCTGAAATGCTGCAGGCTCTACAACGGCAACCAGATCATTGATGGCTTTATTTACTGAGTTTTGGCGCAAGGAGGTAATTGCTAGTGGACCGAGCACGCCCGCAGTACTCCATGCTGTTAACAAGCGTCCGTGAATTCCACCTACATACTTCGTACCGAAAATGTCAGCAAGGTATGCTGGGATGGTTGCGAAACCACCTCCATACATCGTAAAAATAATCATGGTAGCGCCGTAGAAATAAATGAGCCAAATCATGGATGGGCTTGCGCTAACTTGTTGCGCAGCAAAAGGCACCGAGAGATAAAGTACTATGCCGAGTAAGAAAAAGATCCAATAAGTATTGCGCCTGCCTATGTAGTCTGATGCGCTAGCCCAGATAAACCGGCCAACCATATTGAATGCGCTAATCATCACAACATAGGTTGCAGCAAAGGCTGTATCAACAATTTGTGGAAGGGAAGAACCAAAAATTTCTGTAATCATAGTGCGTGCAACACCAAGCACGCCGATGCCAGCGGTCACATTGAAGCAAAGCACGATCCATAGTTGATAAAACTGCCGGGTCTTTAATGCCTCATCAATATGAACATTATGCTTGGATACCAGTTTTCCGCGTTCTTCTTCATTAGGTTCTTTCCACCCGGATGGCTTCCATCCTTCCGCAGGGATACGGTAGGAAAACGCGGCTATCAACATCACCACAAGATAAATGAGACCTATAACCAAGAATGTTTCTGCTACACCTGTAGCGCCTGTATCAACTACATAGACACCTTCGGGCCCTGGAATGGCCATGTCTCTGACTTCGCTCGCCCCAACAACAACAACTTCTCTCAGCGCTCCGCCCACTTCAGCAAATCGGCGCCCAGCTTCGGTCACTAGATTGACATCGGCAATTGTGCCTAAATAATCTGGTGCTTGATAAAACATACGCATGAAATATTCTTTCATTGGTGTGCCGATCATTGCGCCGCCACCAAATCCCATGATCGCCATGCCAGTAGCCATGCCTCTTCGGTCTGGAAACCAGCGAATGAGAGTGCTTACTGGGGAAACATATCCCATGCCTAACCCACATCCGCCTATCACGCCATAACCCAGGTACAGCAACCATAGTTGGTGAGTGAAAATACCGATTGCTCCCACCATATAGCCACCGCCCCAGCAGCAGGCAGCAACAACACCTACCTTTCGCGGGCCTGCTTCTTCCAACCACCTACCCGCGAAGGCCGCTGCTAAACCCAATGAAACGATAGCAACTGTGAAGACCCATACCACGGCACTCAAACTCCAATCATCAGCCGCACTGGTAACAACCCCAAATACACGGGTTAGTGGGGGATTGTAGATACTCCAAGCATAAACTGAGCCTATACAAAGGTGTATCGCCACAGATGCAATAGGGACCCGCCATCGGTTGTAGTCAGAGGGCGCGATAATGCGTTCTTTAGATAGGAGTCCAGCCATTTTTGAAGCCCATTCTGTCGATCTCAGTTAAGGAGACAGCCTTTGTTATTTTTCTAACCTATAAAACTAGCGTATTCATTTGATTCTGTAAAAGGTAAGCAAAGTTATTTTTAGCGTTGAAATAGATAGGAGAATTTCACAAAGAACTGATCGCCTTCGCGGCGCAGATCATTAGCTATAATTAATTCTCTTTCACCTTCAATGTCTACAATATCAAAATTACTTTGGTTAGAGTTGTAGCCCACATAGAAAGCTGACCACGGATTAATGACATAGCGAAGTAGAATGTCAAAATTTAAATTTTCATCATCCTTTAGGCGCGTTGCCGGGCCCGCTTCGGTTTTGTCATATTGGGCTATAAACCGTAAAGAAAGCTCTTTCGTAAATTGATAGTTCCAATTTGATCGAACAATCTCATTAGAAAAAACTTTCGTCCCACCTTGAGTTTCAAGCTCAGTAAGAAAATAAGTGTTAGCTATGCTTAATTGGTCCATGGGTCTAACAAGTATGTTTAGATCTATTCTGCTTGTGTCTGCAACAGCTGGCAGATACCCAACTTGCGGAACTAAGTTTAAGGTAGAGCCTTGCTGGTATCTTCCTCGTATCTGAACCGCTTCAAATGTATTATTGTTCAGGCCCACTTGCCAAGTATCATAATCGTAAGATCTGACTGAGTTTAATCCCGGAAAATCAATAGGTCTGAGTATTTCTTCAATATCGCTCCAATTGAAATTCAAGGTCGTCGTCTCAAAACGAAAATCAATTCTTGGCTGAAGTTGTGTATAAATTTTTTCTCCTTGCCTGTCCTCTAGATAGACTCCGAAAACACTTCCACCCCATCTAGTTAAGGCTGAGTTTTCGGGATAGAAATTCAAACCTGAACTCTGGTGAACACCCGAGGTGTTTGGCTTTGACCAGCGGTTCTGGAAACCTAACTCCGTTCTGAAATCTGAAGTTGTTTCTAAAAAGTGAGTGTGGTTTGTATACGTTCGGCCCTCACGGTTTATCATCATGTTGCGCTGGTAGCCGGTAGTTTCAGAACCTCCAGCGGAAGGCTCACTCTCGGTTCCAATCAGTTGCATTTGAGTTGACCAATTTTCGTTTAGTAAGAAGCGGCCATCAAAGCTGAGCACTCTGTTGTAGCCATCTCCCAGCTGACGCTCGGTGGCTAAGAAGCCTATTCGATCTTGATCACCAAGGTCTCTGAATCCGCGAATTATAGCAATGTTGGCTTTTTCGCCTCTAAGCGGGTCATCAGTATCTCTATTCATTCCTGGTGCGGCATCATTGATTAGAATGCTGCCAAAGCCATATTCACCAGACCTTCCGGTCAATCTTATTCCGCCCTCTGGATCGACAATTCTTCTGGTAAATACGAGAGTTGAATCAGTTGCAAAGAAGTCGGCATTCTCAATAAAGAACGGTCGACGTTCTGGGAATTGAACTTCATAACGTTCATTCACGGTGACCTGTGGTTCATCAGATTCAATTTGACTAAAGTCAGGGTTTAGCGTTAGGTCCAGTGCCCAGCTGTCATTGAAAACAAATTTAGCATCCAGTCCAACTTCTTGCTCTGAATATGTATCAAATTTGGGTCCACCAAAAGCCGAACGGTCGAGGGCATCAACTTCTCGAGCAAAGAAGAAAGGTATAACTTGATAATTATTTCCAGGGGAAACATCTTTAATGCCAGTAAGCGGAGCAGCCTGATTTAATCGGCCCTCGACATTCACAGAATATTCAGGCCAATGTGCCTCTTCCCCATATCTGGGGATGCGCCTATTAAACTGAATACGCCATGTTTGCTCATCGGATTCATCAAAACGAAGACTTCTAAGCGGTATCGCAAACGAGACCATATATCCCTGATTGGTTAACTCACCCTCGCTGAACCAAACTGCATCAAAAGTTGAATCAAAGCCTCCTCTCCTGGAAGAGCTTTCCGTCCACCTTGAATCAGATTGGATACCCCGGGAGTTTGAATAGAAAGCAAATGCAGACCGTTGATCGTTAAAGGTATCCACCATAAATCCCACATGATCATCTTGAAAAATATTCTCCCGGGGAGACAGGTTGGATCTTATAAGTTCCGGATTGGAATCAAATGCCAGAAAAACGACGTGGAGATTATTTTGATCGTAGCCTGCATAAACTTCAGTTCGTTGTGTCGAGGCTTGACCAGGATATGGCTCGCGCTGGATGAAATTCTCAATTTTACTCATTGATCTAGCGAGAGGAGTGTTAGGTTGCATCCCTTCAAAATCTGCTAGTGTTGGTTCTCCTTCAACACGCGGTATCGTCAGGCTGGGTTCCGCGGCGTTATTAGGAATGGCTATGGATATTATTAAAACTGCGAATAGTGAATAAGACAAAAACTTCACTGAGTTCATTCGGTTATCCTTTCTAAATCGTGATGCGAATACTACGGATTATTTAGGACACTTCAAGAAGCGGTTTAAATTAATCGTAGGTCTGGAACTGGGGATAGCTGTGATAGATTCATTTGCCACCAGGCTTCTCTGCCAAAACATTATTTAATTGTGAGGCAGAGGTAACCAAAGCTTTTTTCCTAGCGCTGAAAAAGGTAAGAGAATTTGACAAAAAATTGATCCCCATCACGGCGCAGATCATTAGCTACTATTAACTCTCTTTCTCCTTCCATATCTACAATATCAAAATTACTTTGATTTGAATTGTAACCAACATAAAAAGCTGACCAAGGATTAATTACATAGCGGAGGAGGACGTCGAAATTTAAATTTTCATCATCTTTTAGTCGTGTTGCTGGACCTGCTTCGGTTTTATCGTATTGCGCAATAAGCCGTAAAGAAAGTTCTTTTGTGAACTGATAATTCCAATTAGAGCGAACAATCTCATTAGAGAAGATTTTAGTACCACCTTGAGTTTCGAGCTCAGTTAGAAAATAAGTATTATCTATGCTCAGCTGCTCAATTGGCCTGATCAATACATTGAAATCTATCCGGGTAGTATCAGCGACAGATGGGAGGTAGCCGATTTGTGGAACTAGGTTTAGTGTGGAGCCTTGTCTATAGTTAGCATCGAACTGCAATCTCTCAAGAGTGTTATTATCGAATCCAATTTGCCAAGAATCATAATCGTATGCGCGAGTCGTATTTAGGCCAGGAAATTCTCCTGCCTTAATAACTTCGGCATATTCAGTCCATCGCAAATCTAACCCGGCTGTATCAAACCTAAGGCTGAGGCCGGGCTCAAGTTCTGAATAAATCTTCGCACCTTGTATGTCTTCAAGATAAGCACCATTTGCCATCACACTCCAACGGTTTATCAAAGAATCCTGGGGATAGAAATTTATTGTTGATCTTTGGTGTGCGCCAGAGGTATTAGGTTTGAACCAGCGGTTCTGAAAACCTAATTCCGTTCTGAAATCTGAAGTCGTCTCTACAAAGTGCGTGTGATTAGTGTAGGTTCGCCCTTGACGATTGAGACTTATATTCCGCTGATATCCGGTAGTTTCAGAGCCTTCAGTCGACGGCTCACTCTCGGTTCCAACTAACTGCATTTGAGTTGACCAGTTTTCGTTCAATAAGAAGCGACTATCAAAGCTGAGAACTCTGTTATAGCCATCTCCCAATTGACGCTCAGTCGCCAGGAAACCGATACGATCTTGGTCGCCTATGTCTCTAAACCCTCTAATTATGGCGATATTAGCTTTTTCGCCTCTAAGTGGATCATCGGCACCCCTATTTAGACCTGGCGCAGCGTCATTTATAAGGATGCCGCCAAATCCGTATTCTCCCGATCGTCCCGTCAGTCGGATTCCGCCTTCCGGATCTACTATCCTTCTGGTAAATACGAGGGTTGAATCTGTTGAGAAAAAATCCGCATTCTCGATGAAGAAGGGCCGGCGCTCAGGAAATTGAACTTCGAATCGTTCGTTGACAGTAACTTGCGGTTCATCTGATTCAATTTGACTGAAGTCAGGGTTAAGCGTGAGGTCTACCGCCCAGCTGTCGTTGAAAACGAATTTCGCGTCGAGCCCAATCTCCTGTTCAGATGAGGTATCAAATTTGGGCCCGCCAGAAGCGTTTCTATTTAGAGAATCAAGTTCTCGTGCGAAGAAGAAGGGAATGATCTGGGAATTATTCCCGGGAGAGACGTCTCGAATTCCTGTTAGGGTTGCTGCTTGGTTTAAGCGACCGTCAATATTTATTGAGTATTCTGGCCAGTAGACGCTTTCCCCATATCTTGGGATATCCCTTCTAAATTGAACACGCCAAATTTGCTCTTCCGATTCGTCAAAGCGTAGACTTCTTAAAGGAATCGTAATTGCTACTATATAGCCTTGTTCATTTATTGTGCCCTCGCTAAACCAAACTGCATCAAACGTGCGATCAAACCCAGAACGCCTTCCCGAGCCTTCTGTCCACCTAGCATCCAATTGAATTCCGTTAGGATTAGAGGCAAAGGCGAACGACGATCTTTGATCATTAAAGGTATCGAACATTACGGAAATCCTATCATCCTCAAAGATGCTTTCCCGCGGAGCTAGATTAGATCTAATTAGTTCCGGGTTAGTATCAAAGGAAAGAAAAATTACGTGAATGTTCTCTTGGTTGTAGCCAATGTAGGCTTCGGTAGATTGAGTAGGCATCTCGCCGTCATATGGTTCCCGCTGGATAAAGTCTTCAACCTTAGCCATTGATCTCGCTAGTGGTGTGATGGGTTGCATCCCTTCAAAATCGGAAAGTGCAGGTTCACCATCGATACGCGGTATCATTAACTCGCTTTCAGCGGCATAATTTAGCGTGGCGATTGACATTGTTAATACTGTGAAAAGTGAGTAAGACAAAAACTTCACTGAATTCATTCAATTCTCTCTCCTAAATCTCGAGGCGAATAATATGGATTATTAGGAGTGGTGCAAGACTAGGTTTCAATTTATTGCAGAATCCCGGCTAACAGATATCAACGCATAAAACATGCGCCGTAACTTAGGATTTAGTAGTTATATATTATTGGATATCGCTTCTATCGATAAAGCCATCAGCATTTGGCATTTCTATGCCAGCTAAGTTGGCAGCATTAAGTTCCATGTCCTCAGTGATAATATTATTCATATATAGGACGTAAGCTGTAACTTGATACACTTGCTCATTAGTGAGGGATTTAGGGGCAATTGCGGGCATTGCTCGTCGAATAAAATCAAATAAAGTACTAGCATGAGGCCAATAGCTTCCTACCGTTCTTAACGGGGGCCCCTCCGATTGCATATCGCCGCCTACGATTATGGTATTACCTGAGGTTCCTTCACCATTGGCTCCATGGCAGACTGCGCAATTAACGTCGAACACCTCCTTTCCTTGTCTAGCTGTGCCGCTGCCAGAGGGAAATCCACTCCCATCTGGTCCTGCGATCAAATCAAACTGACTGAGATCTTCTTCGCTTACTGGAATACCTAACCTCACGCCTTCTTGGGAATTTACAACTGCTGTATAGGTGCTGATAGAAAAAAGAACCGCCGATAACAAGAATGTTTTATACATAAACGTTTGTTACCTCACCTTGTGTGTTTACGCCCCAACTTTGTATACACGGCGTATGATAAAAACTTAGCGTGCCTTTTTGCGCAATTAAAGCCTCACGGGTTGGTTGCACGTTACCTTGGCTATCTGTCGCTCGGCTTTGCAATATTGCTCTGCCTCCATTCCATTCCCAAGGTATAGTAAATCGAGTGAGAGCCCTATCAAGCTGGTGCCCCTGAATCGCCGCTTCAGCCCAGGTTTGACCTCCATCTGCGCTTACCTCTACCCTTCTGATGCTCCCGCTTCCACTCCATGCGATGCCGGTTACTTGATAAATGCCCCTTTGGTCCAAGGTCATTTCCCCCGATGGGGATGTGATAAGGGACTTTGTGCCCATGGGGAAGGTAAATTGGTAACTTGACCTATCTGGCAGAGTATCAGTGTATTTGCTTGTCTCATCCCGAAATTGAGCAGGTTCAGCCGTGAGCTTCAATTGAGTCAGCCACTTGACGCTGATATTGCCCTCCCAGCCAGGACAGAATAAGCGCATAGGGTAACCTTGCTCAGGCCTAACAGCTTCTCCATTTTGATATAAAGCTACCATAACGTCATCAAGCGCCTTGGAAATGGGCACAGACCTTCCCATGCTTGCGGCATCGGCACCGACCGCTGCCACCCATTTTGCTTCAGGAAGCACGCCAGCTTCATCTAAAAGAGTAGACAGAGGTATGCCAGTCCATTCGGCGCAGGATACTAATCCGTGCAAGCTTTGAGCAGACCCTCCTACCTCGCCTCGCATCAATGCTCCACTATTACCTGAACATTCGAGGAAATGAATATGGCTTACCATTTGGTACTTTAAGAGATCTTCGTATCGGAACACGAGGGGTTGTCTTACCAGGCCATTTATAACCAAATTATGTTGTGACGGGTCAATATTTGGGATGCCGGCGTGGTGTCTTTCGAAATGCAAGCTATTCGGGGTGATTGTTCCTTGTAAATGTTGTAAAGGTGAGCGTGAGGCGCCCCCGCCAGGATAGGTGGGGTTTGGTGCTCCCGAGAGTCTCTCAAGGTTTTCAGCGTATGAGGAGCGGGCGCCATAAGCGCTCGCTCCGGGGCCGGGTTGACGAGACCAAGAAGGGATTTGAAAGTTTATCCCGGAGTCTGCGCCAAGAGCTGCGCCAGACAAAGCCAGACCGGTGCCAGAAACCCCGAGACCAAGAAGGTGTCTCCGGCTAATCAGTCCATTAGCTGCAACTTTCTCAAAAACTTTGTCGGACATAGTTGCTCCTTCCTATTTCTTAAATGCCGAGAAAACCCTTGGCTTCGGTTACTTCGCTAAGGCTGTCATCCTGCCATAGAGTGTAAAAAGCCTGATAACTTTGTCGGGCATTCTGGGCGTCATCCATGCCGGCGTAACTTCTTGCTGCTCCTAGTAGTGCTCGCGGCCGGTTTGCCATGCGGCCTAGAGAGGCCTCATAAAGTTCTGCTGCTTTTCCGTGATTTCCCATCTCTAGCAACATGTCGCCAGCTAGTTCGTGAACCGGCTTTAGTGGGCTTGCTGCGCCTCTTGGAGGTGATTGATTTTCAGCAATCGATACCGCGTCCATAATCATAGAGATTGCCTCATCTTCCTGCCCTTTCTTAAACTTAGTCAGAGCTCTCACTTCCGTGGCTATAAGGCTAAGAGAAGTATTGTTGGGGCTCTGAGAAGAAAGCTCTTCTAGTCTATCTGAAACCGATTGCGCTAGATCAAGGTTCCCTAGGTTCGCAGCACTCAAGCCAAGCGCTAATAATTCATCAGCATTTAACGAATCTGTCAGCTCGTAAGTATCCCATTTCTCAGTCTCTATTATGTGGCGCGCTTTCATAGTTTTGAGGGTACCTGTTGATCTTGGATCTCCATTCTTCTCCAAAACTTCACTTGCTCTCCCTATCCACATGTTAGATCGGTCAAAATCTCCGCGCTGAAGGTCTCCGTATTGTCCCCAGTCAGATGAATGGTTTTGGTCACCAGCAGCATCACCGGGCTCCCAAAGATCCCAGCCTGCCTGGAAGGCGGAATCATTCCATTCAGATACCCTGTCCCACATGCCATGTTGAATAAAGATATGCGTGGGCATATGGCGCGCGTGAGATACCGCGGGAGCAATACTTGCGTATTTTTCTGCAGCCGTCAGCGCTAAGGGGGCGTAGGTAGGGTGGTCGAACGAGTGGATTATGTAGTGAGCAGCACCCGGATGGTTAGGGTTTTCTCGAAACAAATCCATTGCGATTGCTCCAGCCCTCATGCTGATTTCTGTGCCTGACTCTGTGAGGAAGTTATTTAGCACTCGATCGTCTTCAGAGACAGTTGCGCCACTTAACATAGATACTGCTGTAAAGGCGGCTACTTCTCGGTCTTGAGGAAAATCTTCATAGAGGTCCAGCATGGCATACATCCATGCCAACCTTTTATCGCCCAGAGAACCTTCCGTAAATGCAAATGCCTCTGCCGCTCTTACAAATCCTTTTTCCCTAGCTGTCGGTGCTTTTGACAATCTTTCTTCTGAAGTTGAACCAAGGCGATTCAATGTTTCTTTAGGCGAATCAGGGTCTTGCAGAACCGGTATTAAAGGGTGGTTGTAAGTTAAAGATTCCCCCCAATAAGCAAGAGCAAAATCAGGATCAATTTCCTGGGCTTTACGGAATTCACCCCTAGCTTGCTTCCAGCCAAAACTATGTAGATATCCGACTCCCAGCGTGAAGTGTTGCTGAGCTTCCCCTGAGGCGGAAGTTGGGAAGTCGAAAGTCCCTACTTGTTCGAGTTCCGCACCGAGTGCATTTGCAGAGAATGTCCCGCAAAGCAGAATGGATAAAACCAAATTGATGCAGTTTTTCATGATCTACCCTCTAGTATAAATATTCCAATATGTAAGTTAGCTAAGCCTTGCAATCAATGATCTCTGGGTTGCAAAAACAACTCCTAACGCAGGCTAGCCGATACCTTAACCATCATTTTGACAGGAACTATGCTCTATGAGAAGGGTATTGGCGGTTTCAGTAACGTAGTTTTCAGACTTGCACGACTTCCGGCTTAAAATTAGCGCTCAGGATATTCCAGAGAACTATTTATGAATTGGCGGAGATTATTTAAATGCCATGAATTCCGGTAACTTTTTTTACAGATTCTCGCTGCCGCATACGTTTGTGGTGTTTGTGTATTTTTGGAAAATCTTCAATATTAACTTTATCTCCAGCAAGCCAGGTTGAAATACAAAACACATAACAATCACAGACACTAAAGTTTTCACCCAGCACCCAGGGGCCAGAAAACATTTCCTTTTCGATTAAAGTGAAAGATTCGGCCATGGTTTTTGGCACTTTTGCCTTCATTGCTGCTTGGGATACTTTGTCTTCATCTTCCACCCATCTATTACCTCTAATCTTATGCGCATGATTTACATGAACAGTTGAGCTGAGGTAATTGTTAAAGGCCTGCATTTTGGCGAACTGGAAGTGATCATTTAGCGGAGCTAATTTTGCCTTGGGGTATGTTTGCGCGATGTAAACCAAAATCGCAGGTGTTTCGGTGATTATCCCGTGTTTAGTTGCGAGAGCAGGTACGCGGCCCTTGGGATTAACATTTAAATAATCATTTGATTGCTGTTCTGTTGTTGAAAAATCTAATTCATGTAGGTCGTAATCTGCCCCTGCTTCTTCTAGAGCAATTTGAGAAGCCACAGAAACAGTCTTTAATGCATAATAAAAAATCATAGTTTGAGCTACTTTTAGTAAGTTTGAGACCTTCGTTTTATATACAATATCATTATGAGTGAAATTGTCGATTTCGTTTACACTCAAATATGGATGGAGAAATTTTTCCAAGTGTCTCCACTTAGTGTTTTAATTTTCCTTTTTGCTTTTTAAAATAAATTCTGCCCCTTTCTCTGCGATCATTACCGTTGGCGCATTCGTGTTGCCCGAGGTTATGCGCGGCATTACAGAAGCGTCTATTACTCTCAAATTTTTGATACCATGAACCTGCAGTCGATCATTAACCACTGCCATATTATCATTACCCATCTTACAGGTTCCCACTGGATGAAAAATAGTAGTACCTAGATCTCTTGCTGCGCTTAACAGTTGTTCATCCGTTTGAATGTCTGAACCTGGTTTTAATTCTTTTGGTTTGAATTTTTCTAGTGCTTTAGCAGCCATTATTTTTCTGGTGAATTGCAACCCTCTCACTGCTACAGTTTCATCTTCAGAAGTAGAGAGATAATTTAGAGAAATCGCCGGGTAGTCTTCTGCATTGCGGGTTTTTATTCGCACATGCCCGCGACTACTTGGGCGTAAGTTACATACAGAGGGTGTTATCGCATTAAATGTATGTAATGGGTCGCCAAACTTATCCAAAGACAGTGGTTGTACATGCCATTCTATATTTGCAGACGGCTGATCAGGATCACTCTTTGCAAATGCGCCCAATTGTGACGGAGGCATGGTCAGCGGACCAGACTTAAAGAACAGGTATTCGGCACCCATGGCCAGTTTTCCAAATAAGGAGTTTGCTCTTTGGTTCAGAGTCACTGTGTTTTTTACTTCGTAAACGCTGCGGACTTGTAAGTGGTCATGCAGGTTCTCACCCACGCCAGCTAATTCGGCGCGCACTGTTATTTCCTTCCCTTGCAATAGTTTGCCTGAGCCAATTCCTGATAATTGCAGTAGCTGTGGTGATCCAATAGCGCCTGCAGCTAGCAGCACTTCTTGATGAGCATGGAATAAATGCGATGGATTATTTCCAACTCGTGCATGAATACCAGTAGCTTGCAATTGGCCCGTATGGGTCGAAAATTCGATCCGTTCTACGTGTGCATGAGTCAGAACAGTTAGATTGGGGCGATTAGCAGCAGGGCGCAAATAAGCTTTGGTTGCACTCCAACGCTTACCTCTTCGTTGATTCATTTGAAAATAGGCATTGCCAAAGTTATCACCGCGATTAAATTCAGCAATTTTTGGAATACCACTTTGTTCTGCGGCTTCGCGCCATGCGTCAAGGATTTCCCAGTTCACTCTTCGTTCTTCTACTCTGAGCTCTCCGCCACTTCCATGAAACGTCCCTGCGCCATGCTGGTAATCTTCAGATTTTTTAAAAATTGGCAAGACTTCGTCCCAGCTCCAGCCCCGGTTTCCCAAATCTGCCCAGTGATCATAGTCACTTTTCTGGCCGCGCATATAAATCATCGCGTTAATAGAGGAGCAGCCACCTAAGACTTTGCCTCTTGCATAACCTATTGTTCTGCCATTTAACCCTGGATCAGGTTCAGTCTGATAGCACCAGTCAGTTCGCGTATTGCCAATGGTGTACAGATAACCAACTGGGATATCAATCCAGAAATAATTATCCTTGTCGCCTGCTTCTAACAATAGCACTTCGGTCTGAGGGTTTGCTGAAAGTCTGTTAGCAAGCACACACCCTGCCGTGCCAGCCCCAACGATTATATAGTCATATTCTTTTGTCATAGATTGTAATTAATCGTTTGTAATTTCAAAACTAAATGTACCTTGCTGGATTTGACCGAATTCATCTGTACTCGATACAACGATGTGATGAAGCCCAATATTAAGACCAGCAGGGAGAGGTAGTTCCCAGATATGAGATGAGCGATCTGGAGTAGGGTAAGCGTCATCAGAGTTAAGAAACTCCTCAAAAAGTAACTCAATAAAAGGGTCGGTTCTCACTGTATAAGTCATTAGTTGGTCAGCGGCACCATCAAGTGAGGCCCAAACCATATCTCTTACCCCGCCATCAAATAAATTTACTACGATTTTGGTATCATCTGAGAGAGAGCCGCGGTGAATGCTGCTACCTTCTGCTTGGTCAATAATCGGATCTAACATAATTCGCATTCTGTTAGTTCCGTCTGGGCCAGAAGGAAAAGGTATAAATTCTGGGGTTAGCTTCGTATTATTAAATTTAAGTACGTAAAACCCATTCGGATTGCCGTCTTCCATCATTGCATCTCGCACACCTCGCAGATCTTTTGGACCCCTAACCCAACCACTGCCTCGAACTTCAGCGAGCGTATGGGCAATCCAGGGAGAGCCAGTCCAGCCATGATTATGATTCACTTCAACCTTAAAGCTGTTACTGGTGTCATGCCCTGCTAAACCATATATATGCTCAAAAGGCTCAAGTATTTGGAGTAATTCAGAGAAATTCTCTGTATTCGGGCCTGTCGTTGGTTCGGAGATGCCATCGTTTGCTTCCGCAATTAAAGGAATGTGGCTCGCGATCACCAGCAATTTTTCTGGTGGAATATGGTTAAGATCACTTTGTAACCATTGCAATTGAATTGGATTGATATAGCCACGGTATTCGCTACGACCGAAATCTTTGCCTTCGCCTGCATACTCAACATTATTGAGCATCACGAAATGCACATTACCGTAATCGAAGGAGTAATAGGTAGGGCCAAAATGTTTTTTGTAAGTTTCATTAGCAAAATATCCATTCGGCGATTCAAAGTTCATGTCATGATTGCCGGGTAAATACCACTGTGGAATATCCATTAAACCCATCATGGCTTTATGGCGCTCGTAAAGATCTAAATTATCGAACACAACATCCCCAACTGTTAGACCAAATTTTACGCCATAAGGGTTCCCAATTAATGGATTCACTAATTCTTCTCGCACCATATCTTGACCAGTCCCGTACTGGGCTTGGGTATCAGCAAAAGCATGGGCTAAAAAATTTTCGTTAGCCATGGTAGATGGAAATAGTGGGAAATCTATTGAGTCGGGTAAGATCCCAGTGGGTTCAATTACTGGCCAAAGCCATTCTACTGAAGTTCCAGTAATCTCATTTGGTGTCCCATTAGGGTAATGGCGATAGAAGAATTGTGGGATATTGTTCTCATCAACAGGGGTGGAGTAGTCTGCAGGTTTAGATATAAATAATATTTCAGTCGGGGCAAGACTAATTTGGTAGTCGCCAGCGCTATCCGTAAGTACAGTATTGCAGCCGTTTGATACCACCACTCCAGCGACACCAAATTCAACCGGCTCTTTTAGTAAATTCTGATTTGCGTCAAGAAAGACTGTTCCCCGCGCAATTTCGGCGTCTGCTCGCGTATTATTGCACTGGGCTAACACCACGCTACTTGCAAATATCACAGAACAAGAAGATAGAATCAAAAATGAAAGCTTGATAGACATAATGAATCTCTACCTCGGTTGAGGCTGACGCTTCAACTTAGTTGATAAAAAATGGCATAGCGCCAGACTATGGCTCAAACGCCCGTTTTAGTTCGGCAGCACACTCATTTGTGGCCTCTTTGGCTTTGTCGAGTGCTCCTGGCATAGTGATGAAGCCATGGATCATGCCTTCGTAATGAGAATGTTTAACAGTTATACCAGCCTGCATTAGTTTTTCCGCATAAGCACGATTTTCATCTTGCAGCGGGTCAAACCCTGCGCTAATAACTAACGCGGGTGGTAGGCCAGAGAGATCGTCGGCATTCAAAGGCGAAGCTTTCCAGTGTTTAATATCATCATCAGCAGAAAAATAGTGGTTATAAAACCAAGTTATAAGCTCATTGGTAAGGCGATAGCCTTTACCAAAGGTTTTATGGGAGTCGAAAGAGCAAGTCATGTCGGTACAGGGATAAATAAGTAATTGAAAAGCAATTTGAGGACTACCTGACTCCTTAGCTAAGAGCGATACAACTGCAGCCAAATTTCCTCCAGCGCTATCCCCGCCGATGGCTATCTTTTTTATATCAACGCCGATTGATTCTGTATTTTGTGAAAGCCATTTTGTTGCTGACCAAGCATCTTCCACAGCCGCCGGGTACTTATTCTCTGGCGCTAAGCGATAGTCAACAGAGGCCACGATACAGCCGGACTTAACACACAAAGCACGACAGACATTATCGTGACTCTTTAATGAGCCTATGGTGTAGCCACCACCATGAAAGTAGATAAGTAAAGGTAGGCTCTCACTATCGTTAGGGCGATAAATCCAAATAGGAATATTGCCAGCTAGACCAGGTATGGATAATTCTTCAATACTAAATGGGTTAGGTGGTGTGCCTTTTACTAATTCACTAGTCTGGTCATAAATCGCTCTAGCTTCCGCCGCAGGATAGGCATTAAATGGTGAAGCGCCAGATTGTTCAACGCTGTCCAGGAGTGCCTTGGCTTGCAGATCTAAGGACATAAAGGTATCCAAAATTCACTTCGTTAGAAATTAACTAATTTATAAACAGAATCTTAGTCTATCATCAGCTCAGTTAGCTATTCTATTGTGGCTTTTGTTAATAATGTACATCAAATAAGAATGTCTAAGTCTTCTTCTGGAAAGCAATCCTGTATATGCTTAAGCTTATTATTTGATGCTTTTGAATGGATATGATTTCTAGACTTCATAGAAGCTTACTTGCAACCTTTTCTTTGATTGGGGTTCTCTCTAATGGTTTTCATGCATTCGGTGCTGAGCCGGAAGAATTTATCGCAGCGGCCGAATGGTTGGAGACGCAACAAAGGCAGAGGTTAGTGCCTACGGATAATATTTGGTGGACTGTCACGGGCCAACAAATGGCTTGGATGCACAAGAATGTCCATCAACTTTTTCCAACAGTCAATGTCTATCGTGGAGGCCAAGTTAGTGAGTTAAAGACGGAACTTGATCCCGCTATTGCTGAAACTTCTGTTGATACCAGAAATGGAATAGTCTCTTTTGATAGGTTTCTCAGTAGTGATGCGACCACTACCTTGGGCATGGTAATTGTGCATAAAGGTAAAATAGTTTTTGAGTCTTATCCCCGCATGAAAGCCTATGAAAAGCCCATCTACTGGTCTGTTGCGAAAGTTATGCCGGCGCTACTAATTAGAATCTTCGAAGAACGGGGATTAGTGGATACGGAAGAAATGATTCAACACTATATTCCCGAGCTCACTGCTTCAGGTTTTGCGGGCATATCCGTACGAAATATTCTCGATATGGCCACAGGTTTGGATTGTCAAGATGAATACACTGATAGGCAATCCTGTTATTACCAATATTCTATGGCGATAGGAGATGGTTATCGCGAGGAAGGCGCTCCTGATAACCCTTATGATTTTCTTGAAAACCTTGAAGTAGCAAAACACGCCGACCAAGGGCAGCAATTTTCATATTCTGGAGTCAATACATTCATATTGGCATGGTTGATAGAGAAAATTAGTGGAGAGTCTTTTCAAGATACTTTTACGCGAGAGGTGTGGAGAAAAATTGGTGCCGAATCCGATGCTTCGTTTCTTGCGTATCGTTATGGTATCCCTCTGTCCCATGGAGGCTTCCTTTCTAATATGAGAGATATGGCTAGGTTTGGTTTGTTATTTACGCCTTCTTATTCTGTTGTCTCTGAAGAAAAAATAGTTTCAGAGGAAACTATTGATCAATTGTTAGAAAAGCCAAATCCAAATCTTGTTCGAGACGACGGCAGTCACAATGCTGCGCAGTGGGACTATATAGATGATGATGGGTTTATGATTAAAGGTGGTTGGGGAGGTCAGGGGCTGATCGTGAATCCGAGGCTTGATCTTGTAGCAGTTTATACTAGTTACTTTAAAGAAGATTACAGCCAAGAAAACCTAAGGCAGCCTCTACTGAAAATCTTGCGCGATAACTATTTAAACAATGAGCAAATAAGAAGTTCGACAAACCAATGAGTATAATTCTCATTCTTAATCTCTAATTTTTAAGGAATACGCAGTGGAAGAATCAACTCCTATACTAGTCGGGGGAGGTCAATTTACGGAAAAAGAGTTTTTGCCCGAACAGGCACAGCCTCCTTTGGGCATTGCTGCGGAAGCAGCTAAAGCTGCACTTGTCGACACAGGAATAGGTGAAATTATCGCAGCTGAGATTGATACTGTAGTTTCTATTCGAATTTTTCCTGACTCCACCAATCGGCCTCGATTACAGATTCCTTTTGGCCGTGCAGAAAACCCACCGCGAGCAGTCGCACAGCGTATAGGTGCAAATCCAGTTAATGCAATTTATGGCAATGTTGGTGGGAATACACCTCAAAAATACATTAATGAAATGGCGGAACGCATTGCTGCAGGCGAAGTTAAAACAGTCCTACTTGCCGGTTCAGAAGCAATAAAGACCGCCCAAACGGCTATGCGTAATGACATTATGCTCGACTGGAAAGAAGAGTTTGAAGGGTCCCTGGAGGACAGAGGGCTAGGTGAGAAGTTAATGACCCCCCATGAATTCGCTCATGGAGTAGGCATACCTATCCAGACTTACCCCTTGTTTGAGAATGCATTCAGACATCACAAAGGCTTGGATATTGAAGAGCATATGATGCAGATGGGGTCGGTGTTCGAAAATTTTTCTCGGGTAGCCGCGGCCAACCCTTATTCTTTTTATGGCACCGCTCGTACAGCGACACAACTTGCCACAGTTACAAAAGAAAACAGGTTTATCAGTTTTCCCTATCCAAAATGGATGAATGCTATGGACGCAGTGAATCAAGGCGCTGCAGTGATTATGACTTCTGTTGGAAAGGCAAGGGATTTGGGGATAGATCCGGCGAAATGGGTCTTCCTCCATGGTTGCGCGGAGGCTAATGAAAAACTTATGGTGATGGATCGGGTTAATTACTATTCTGCTCCGGCGATTGGAGTTAACTGTAAACATGCCTTTGCCATGGCTGGTATTAGCTTAGATGACATAAATTACTTCGATTTCTATTCCTGTTTTCCTTCAGCGGTAGAGTTGGCTTGTGAAGAACTCGGTTTAGCCTATGATGATCCAAGAGGCTTAACGGTGACAGGCGGTTTACCTTTCTTTGGTGGTCCGGGCAACAATTATTCAATGCATGCTATTGCCACGATGCTGCCTAAATTAAGAACTAACCCCAGACATTATGGCTGTGTCACAGCGAACGGTGGTTATCTTTCTAAACATGCGACAGGAATTTATTCGGCGAAACCAGTTGAGGGCAAATGGGAGCGAGAAAAGCCTAGTGCTTATCAAGGCGAAATAGATGCTCTGGCTAGCCCAGAATTCATCGAAACACCGAATGGCGCTGCTACCATAGAAACGTATACTGTGTGTTTTGCCCGTGGTATTCCAGAAAAAGGTATTGTCATTGGGCGTCTCGCAGATACTAATCAGCGATTCATAGCTAATACCCCCACAGATATTGATCTGTTATTAAGTATGACAAAATCAGAACAAATAGGGAGATCTGGCACTGTTAAAAGCGTTGAGGGAATGAATCATTTTATTCCCGCTTAGTCTTTTCTATTTGATCTAAACGTTTTAGTAAAAGAAGGATTGCTGCTTTGAATGAATTTAAAGTCATGGTTCCTGGAGCAAGTGCTGCCGACGTCGTTGAAATTACTTCGCCCTATGATGGTGCGATTGTCGGATCTGTAGAGAGAATTGATGAGGAGGGCGCCGACCGCGCGTTAAATACTGCTTCTGAACTATTCAATGATCGCTCCCGATGGCTGCCGGTTCATGAGCGAGTAGAAGTCTTGGAGAAGACGGCGGAGTTAATGCAAGCGCAGTTTGATGAGCTTGTGAATCTTGCTTTAAGCGAGGGTGGCAAACCATTTACTGATTCTCAAGTGGAAGTTGCTCGAGCTATAGATGGTATGAAGAATTGTATTGAATGTGTGCGCTCGGAGCATGGCACTGAAATTCCGATGGGCATAAATCCTGCGTCATCGAATCGCTTAGCAATGACAAGCAAGGAGCCGATTGGGCCAGTCATGGCAGTAAGTGCTTTTAATCATCCTTTGAACTTAATCGTTCATCAGGTCGGTCCAGCTGTTGCCAGCGGTTGCCCAGTTATCGTTAAACCTGCTAGCGACACAGCTTTGTCCTGTTTTAAATTTGTTGAATTATTACGAGAAGCAGGATTGCCAGCCGAATACGCACAAGCAGTAGCTGTAACCAGCAATGTCACTGCAACTAACATGGTGACTGACCCCCGCATTGCATTTTTCAGTTTTATTGGCAGTGGCAAAGTCGGTTGGATGTTAAAGAGTAAATTGGCTCCGGGAACACGCTGTGCTTTGGAGCATGGTGGTGCAGCACCCGTGATAGTTGCGGAAGATGCAGATCTTGATGCGATGTTGCCGTTACTTGCCAAAGGCGGTTTCTACCATGCTGGGCAAGTGTGTGTTTCGGTCCAGCGAATTTTTGCCCACCAATCAATTGCCGAAACAATAGCCAAAAAATTAAGTGAAATGGCGGATACTTTGATAGTAGGTAACCCGGCTGATCCTGCCACTGAAGTTGGGCCGATGATTCGTCACGAGGAAACAGATCGTGTAGAAAAGTGGGTTCAAGAGGCAGTCGCAATGGGTGCAGAGCTTGTTACAGGCGGAGAGAAAATTTCTGCAGCACTTTACAAGCCAACGGTGTTATTAAATCCACCGACTGATGTAAGTTTGAGTAAGAATGAGGTTTTCGGACCTGTAGTCTCTGTGTTTAGTTATAAGAATATGGAAGAGGCCATTAATATGGCTAACGATGTACCTTTTTCTTTCCAGGCTTCGGTTATGACGCAAGACATCGATAAGGCAATGTATGCCTATCGACACCTCAATGCCTCGGCAGTTATGGTAAATGACCACACAGCGTTTCGAGTAGATTGGATGCCATTCACTGGGCTAAGGCAATCTGGTTATGGAGTGGGTGGTATTCCCTACACTTATGACGATATGCAAATAGAAAAAATGTTGGTGGTGAAATCTAAAAATCTTTGAGGGTTGGACTGCACTAGTCAATTTAACTCTTTGCTTATGCTTCGAATTTTCTAATTGATAGCACCTAAAGGACTAGTTGGGCAGTTTTTAGTTTCAAGAGTCCAGCTTGAGTTGCTGATAAGCCACTGGTTGTCTTGTTTAATTAATTGAAATGAATCTACGCCGCAATGACTAAATTCTCCATCTATATGGAAATCATAGGGCGTCCATACGATTGCTATAAAACCTTGGATTAAAACAGTTTCATTCCACGAGCGTTCCAGTGCCGGTCGGCCGGGTCGAGTTAGAGTAGCAATAACTTCTTCATAGCTCCTAACATTAAAGCTGGCATCACCATTGTCTAGTTCTCTTACTGAAATATTCAACGAGCCAGGCACTAAAATCGATTCCAGCAAACCTCGGTCGCGGGTCTCTATAGAAGTAAAAAATTTCTGAATAGTCTCGAGTACAGCAGTTCTTTCACCCTCTTGTGCTAAAGCCAGTGATGATGCAAATAATGTTAACAACAGAACGGCAGGTCTAAACATTTTGATTCTCTAAAAATTCTTCTATCTAGCAGTGTGGATAAGCATAGCAGCTCAATTACATAAATGTCATAGGGCTCGCTTATTATAGACGGAGATTTAAAAGTGCGGGGTTAGCTTTGGTTTCTCTTTTTTATTGCAAAGATTCAATTGATTTGCCCGTAATTGACTCGCCTTTATTGCCAAAGGAATTGCGTACATAGTTAATAATAGATGCCATTTCCTCACTGGAAATGGCGCCATCAAAGGAGGGCATCTCTCCTCTTCCTATAATTAACACTAGAGCTACATCCTCACCACTTGCTTGGACGAGTTCGTTTCCAGCTAGAGCTGGATAAATATTGGGAATTCCTTTGCCATCGATCTGATGGCATTCAGCGCAATTTTCCAGAAAGAGCTGTTCGCCGTTATTTTCTGCAAAGCTCGATACTGCTGTCCAATGGAGACTGCAGAATATCCATAAAAATTTGCTTTTATATGGCATCAAGTTTAGCTATCACAATATAGTTATAACCAACTATAGCATCGACCTTTCAGTTGTAGTAGCTGGGGAACCCAAGTGTAAAAAATGATATAAATACAAGTATATGAACTATAAATTAAGTAAATTATGAGGGTCTTCCCTAGTAAACTAGCCTTGGTTTCAAGTTTTTGTTTGGTGTTTAACTGCGCAGCGGCGGCACAAGATCAATCTTTACAAACAAGTCAGGCGCCACTACCGCCGGGCCTTGAAACAGTCGAATTTTTTAGCCCGGCAGTCAATCGGATGATGAAATTCGACATTGTTTTTCCTGCAGACTATTGGGAAAGCGAGAAGCGTTACTCAGTTCTTTATCTATTGCATGGCTATATGCAGAACTATACCGTGTGGGCGCGTAACCTTCCTGGTGCTTTCTACTCCCGCAATCTAGACAATTTAATTCTGGTATTACCCGACGGAGGTAACAGTTGGTTTGTGAATTTTGCACAAAATGAAATTGGCCAGACTAATAACTGGGAAGACCATATTATTGAGGATGTGATTGGTTATGTTGATAAAAACTTTCGTACCGAGGCGCGTCGAGAAGGACGAGCAATATCCGGCCTGTCTATGGGAGGTTTTGGCGCTTTCGCACTCGGATTGCGACACCCCGAGATGTTTGTTTCAATTGGATCAACCTCTGGTGCCTTGAGCTATGCTCGAAGCAGTGGTTCAGCAATCGCTTTAGGTTTGGCGCCTCAGGCTCAGAATCGGGAGCGAAGCCTCGAAGATGAAGCTCGATTAGCTGAAGCTGATTTGTTTATATCTGGCATTATTAGTATTGATAACTTTTCTACTCAAGACGAACGTACACCCAGGGGGACCGCGTTTGTAACAGAAGATCAGGCTAAGGCCTACGATCCATTTGAAATTATTTATTCAGTCCCAAAGAGTCAGATGCCTCATATTTATATCGATTCAGGTACAGAAGATGGCTTAATTTCTGATGCGAGGGAAATGGCTCAACTTTTAATGATAAACGATGTTCCATTTGATTTTATGCAAAGCAGTGGTCGCCACAATTCTGAATACTGGCGCAGATCTATCGGGCATATGATGGCTATTCAACATGAAGTGATGCAGCGTGCTCTGGGTAATAGACCTTAATCGCGAATATAAACGACACAAGAAAATCTGCTTTCAAGTATTAAGGTTTAATCCTTTCATTAGGAATGAATTATTCCGCGTTGATTTTCGGTTGAGTACTTTTTTGATAGATAAGGCTGTCGGTAAATCCTGCGGCTCTATGATAAAGCATTTTTTCTAATAAGCATTTTGGCGCGCGGATATAATAAAGCTGGCAAGACTTCGATGAAATTCAAAAGCTAGCGATGAACGAACTATATCAGCTTTGCTTGGCTACAAAGATTACGGAAACATTTTTTTTAAGTTAAGGAAATTAATTCTTTGAAAAATGACTGAATTGCTTAGAGTTAACAATGCGATCTGCCGCTTGGGTTTACACAAAGTTCTGCGCATCGATGAATTGGTGGTAGAACAAGGTCAGCATTGGTGTTTCTTCGGCCCCAATGGTGCCGGGAAATCTGTGCTTGCTAGTTTGCTCGCGTCCAAGCGTATTGAGTCGGGCAAATATGTTCAATACGCCGAAGGATTCCAACCCAGTCGTGACATCCATATAGTTTCTTTTGAAGAGCAGCAAAAACTCTGGCAACGAGATAATCGCTTGGACGTCAGCGAGTACAGCGCAGACGCGGAAGATTCTGGCACACTCGTTTGGGAATTAATACAGAGCTCCAGATCAACACTTCATGCTGATAACGTATTATTTGAGCAGCTTGTCACTGAACTAGATTTAAGCGCCTTAGTAGAGAGAGGTATTCGTTTTCTCTCGTCTGGGCAAATTAGGAAGGCGTTAATTGCTCGCGCTCTTTATGGATACCGCCCCGGGGTGGCGCAGCTGTTAATCCTTGATGATCCTATGGAAAGTATTGATTTAGATTCTCAAGTGAAAATCAAGATTTGTATCGAGAAGTTTCTCCATTCGGGATTTTCCAGTATCCAACTTTGTCGCCGAGCTAGAAATATTCTGTCGGGGGTTAATCATATTGCTCTTCTGGATGGGCTCCGGTTGTTGGAAAAAGGTAAAAGGGAGGTTATTGAGAATGGTGCAGCGTTCGAAAAGGTAAAAAATAAGAAACCAGTTTTGTTGGACAGACTTCCACAAAATCAATCGCTTTTTGATAAATATCAAACAGATTCGGGCAAACCGCTTATAGAACTCAATTCTGTTAATGCCGCTTATGGTGAGCATTCAGTGTTAGAAAATTTTAGCTGGATAATGCATCCTGGCCAGCATGTATTAATCGAAGGACCTAATGGCTGTGGTAAATCAACGCTACTTAGTCTAATAGATGGCGACAATCATAAGGCCTATGGTCAGGACGTAATACTATTCGGGCGCAAAAAAGGTAGCGGAGAAACCATCTGGGAAGTTAAGGCGAAATTTGGAATTGTCTCTAATGAATTACATAACAAGTATGCGAAAGGTTGGAAGGTGCTAGATGTTGTAGTTTCTGGATTCTTTGATTCCGTTGGACTCTACGATGATAGTGGCACTCAGGAAGCTGATATTGCAAAAAGCTGGTTAAATGCGCTGCAGATCTTGGATTTAGCAAAATATTTTTATCACGAAATTTCCTTTGGGCAACAAAGGTTGGTTCTGTTAGCGCGAGCGATGGTGAAGCAGCCACAAATTCTTATCCTTGATGAGCCCTGTGTTGGTCTCGATGAATTTCATCGTATATTAATACTAGAGATATTGGATAAAATTGCTGAACAATTTACGACGAGTATCCTTTATGTTAGCCACATAGAGGATGAAAAACCGCTCTGCATTAATCGCCGGCTAACTTTTAAGCGGAATGCAGCCAGCGGATTTCAAGTGGAAGAGACAGCGGTGGAGGCTGTTAACCCCTGATATAGCTTTCCAATTGTTCAATAGTAGATTGTTGGTCACTAATAATATCTCTGACCAGGTCGCCAATTGACACTACCCCAATTACACGCTCATCATCAACGATCGGCAGGTGGCGAATGTGATTGTCGGTCATTAAAGCTAAAGATGATCTGACGCTTTCTGAGAAAGAAACCGTAACTACTTTTGAGCTCATTATTTCGGCTACAGAAGTGTCATGGGATTTTCTGCCTTTGAGGATGACTTCCCTGGCGTAATCACGTTCCGAGATTATGCCTACTAGTTCTGGCCCTCGAAGAACGATTAAAGCACCTGCGCGTTTGTCCGCCATGGCTTGAATCGCTTCTAATACGCTCGCGTCGGGACCGATTGACCAGATCTCGTTAGTCTGTTTCTGGCTTAAAATCTGATTTACTGCATGTATATGTCACCTCTTGCGAAGGTGACGACAATCAGTTTACCCGCGACAGTGTAATATTAGCGTAGCCTACGTTGTTGCCATAAAAACCATGACTGTCGTTAACAAACAGGGTGAGTTCGCCGTCACAAGCTGCGGTAAAATTATAACTTCCATTTTCTCCATTGACGTTTAACTCAGTAATCCCACGAAGACTTTCGCGACTGCAGCGAGATTGATATAACATGAGCTCGAACCAGCGATGCTCTTTTGAACGCCGAGTTAAGCCAAGAAACTCATACGGCATAACACTGTTAGCGAAGCCACGTTCATCTAAAGATTCTTGATCCTCATTTTTTTCAATATAACTATCAATCCAGTAGCTTAAGATAGTGATGTCTAATGAGTAGTTAGCACCAGATTGTAAATTGATTCCAGTATCGTAGTTTGGATTTTTCGTAAAAAAATGAAAATTTCTATGCTCGCCGCCGTTTAGTGGCATGCCTTGGTCTGAACTTTCATAGAGATAGATGCCCCGAAAGGAACAACTGCTTAGCATGAAAGCAATAGTGCCTAACGAGTAAATGGATCTCATAAATCTTTTGATCCGCGCATTAAGTGTATCTTTTATGAAATTTTTGCTTGGTACCACTCTGACTACTCCATTCAAAAGTGATTTCAACTAATTCTGGAACCCTTTGGAACGCCAGACTTGTTATTAGGGCTAGTCTACTCCTGAGATTGATATAGCTCAAACTAGAAATAATATATTATAATATCAATAATTTAGTAATAAATTTGTTTATTCATCTGCCAGTCCAGACAGGTTTTCTTTTCTCAATATAAGCTTTTCGAGCCTCCAGGCTATCCTCACTATCAAAGGCTGAGGAAAGAGCTTCTACCGCGGCCTCTGGAACCTGCTGGAAATTCATATCTTCCATTTCATAGAGCAACTTTCGAGTGCGCTTCAGGGCTAGAGGCGACATTTCCGCAATCTTGGCAGACATTTTTTCTGCCTCGTACATTAGACTTCCTGCGCTCACGACTTTGGTAATAAGCCCCATCTGTTCAGCTTGTGCAGCCTCTAGAGATTTTCCAGTGAAGATAAGTTCTGCAGCTTTCATGCGCCCGATTAATCGCTGCAGTATCCAGACATGCATGCCAGGAGGAGCGGCTAAGTTTGGTACACCTGGATAGCCGAAGTCAGCATCATCAGCGGCAATGATTATGTCACAGGCAAATGCTAGTGTGCATGCGCCTTCTCTAGCATAGCCGTGTACTGCGGCAATTATTGGTTTGGATAAACCGCGAACAATCGCCATTGTTTCAATGTAGAACAACTCTAGGAACTTTTTCATATCGCTCGAGTTAAACTTCTCTACGTACTTTAAATCCACTCCTCCGGACAAGCCGTTGCCATTGCCAGCCAACACGATAACTCTAACTTCAGGGTCGGCATCCGCCGTGCTGAGAGCATGGTGATACTCCAGAGTCATGTCGCGATCTATCAAGTTTGCCGGTGGGCGATTAAGGATGATTTCTGCAGTGTGTTCTTTTACTTCATAATGAAGTGTTTGATAGCTTGAGTCAGACATCTTTTTTTGTGTTCTCTATTCCTATAGTGTACGCATTAACTTCAGATTAAGTAAGGATATTGACAATAGCATGCTATTTGTCAGTGTTATCAGATACTAATTTAGCAAACGGAACCCAATCATGAAATCGACTCTTTCTGTTTTAATCACTGGATTGGCATTAACTATGCCTTTAATGGCAGCAGAATCGCGGCCAGATCCGCTCGCGGACCCAATACCGGAGCAAATACAGAAAGGCGATATTAGCGTTACGCTCGAAGAATTTGTTCAAGTCCCACGTACTGCAGATTCTGCTATGCCTCGTCAAACTAACGGCGCTTATGCGCGTATACAATATATGATGCCTCTTCCGGATGGATCTGGCCGCTTAGTTATAAATGACCTGCGAGGGCCTATTTACCTCACTGATGAAAATGGCATTAACCCTACAATTTATCTCGATATGCGGAATGAAGACATTGATTTTAGTGACTCAACTTTCCCCAATGAAACGGGAGTAGCTGGAGTAGCTTTTCATCCTGACTTCGCCCAAGCTGGCCGTGCGGGTTTTGGAAAATTTTATACTGCGTCTAGTTCTCCTTCAGATGCGGGTGTCGCAAATTATCTAGATAACGCTGCGGAAAATCATGAAAGTGTAATTCTTGAATGGACTAGCAGTGACCCTATATCCAATACATTTTCTGGCACGTCCCGCGAAATTTTTCGAATGGGTCAGTTCGATCAGAACCACAACATTGGGACTATAGCATTTAACCCAGCGGCCAATCCTGGGGACGCTGATTACGGGATGCTCTATGCAAGTTTCGGCGACGGCGGCGGGGCTAATGACCCTTATGAGTATGGTCAGTCTACAACAGAACCTATGTCCAGTATTTTACGGATAGATCCGTTGGGTGGAGTAGGTGATGCGGCTTATGGTATTCCGACAGATAATCCATTTGTGGGGGTTGCTGGCTTCGCCCCAGAAATTTGGGCCTACGGGTTGCGCCACGCACAAGCATTCTCTTTTGATAGAGACGGCACGATGTACATCTGCGACATAGGCCAAACCCAAATAGAAGAAATTAATATTGGTGCAGCTGGAGCTAATTATGGCTGGCGGGTAAGAGAGGGAACTTTTGCGACTGCGTTCGGAATCGGCGATGTTAGGCCCAATCCAGTGTATCCAAGACCTGAGGATGAACAAGAATTTAGCTACCCGGTAGCTCAATTTGACCACGACGAAGGTAATGCCATTAGTAGCGGCTTTGTATACCGGGGAACTTCAATACCTGAGCTGCAAGGCAAATTCGTTTTTACTGATATGGTGACTGGCCGTGTTTTTTATATCGATACGACCAACTTGGAAGCAGATAATCCAGCTACGATTCTAGAACTGCGAATAGAATTTTTTGGGGTCGAAAGAAATATCGCAGACGCATTAGGTTTTCCTAATACTTATTCCAGAGGAAACCGTGCTGGCCTTAGACTTGGTATCGATTCGCAGGGAGAGCTGTATTTCCTCACCAAAGGCGATGGCAAGGTTCGCAAAATGGTACCTATTTCGTAAACGCAAACTCAAACAATTCAACGATTTCGATTAGGACAATATAAAAGTGCATCAGTTTGCCTGGATATAAATAATATGCTTAGAGAAAACTTATGAAGAATTGGATATTTTTATCGATAGCGATCGTGTCTGAGGTTATTGCTACTTCTGGATTAAAGGCCAGCGAAGGGTTTACAGTGCTAGTACCATCAATAATCGTAGCACTGGGCTACAGTTCAGCGTTTTTCTTTCTTTCATTAACGTTACGAACCATTCCTGTTGGGATGGCATATGCCATCTGGTCAGGCGTTGGAGTTGCGCTAATCACGATCCTAGGATGGATTATTTTTGATCAAAAACTCGACATGGCTGCAATTATCGGAATTCTTTTGATCATTGCGGGCGTCATAATTATGTACAGTTTCTCAGAATCAGTGGCGTACTGAAATCAATAGCAGCTATAAACAGGTTGGCCAAAAGTGAACTTACTTTCTATACAAATTCGTGATTTCAAGTTTAAGTAGTGCGTTGGCTTAAGGCGAAATTAAGGTAATTGAATAAAATCTCACAGATCGAAGATGAGAACCAACAGAAATGTTGAGCTGATCTATGCCTTTCGATTTCTTTCATTAATGATTGACTAGCATTGGATGGACTAATATGAATTTGATAAAAAAAAATAGATTTTTGCAGAAAATCACTCAATCTTGTTTTGTTGTCACAATGATGACTGCTTTAGCATTATTTACTTCTAACTCTAACGCGCAAAACAGACTCAGCATTGCGGAGGTAAAAGGTGGCCTACACATGATTACTGGGCCCGGTGGGAATATTGGTGTCAGGATAACTTCGGAGGGTGTAATTCTGATTGATGATAAATTTCCCCAGGACTTTGATGAAATTCAATCTCTTGTTGCTTCCGTGAGCGACTTACCGGTGCGCTATGTCATTAACACACATCATCATGGCGATCATTCGGGAAGCAATGCTGGTTTTTTACCTATTGCTGAAGTCATTGCGCATAAAAACGCACGCGAAAATATGATACGTGGAAATCAGGATGGGTTGCCGCGAATTGTTTACAGCGGTGAAACTTCTGTTTTCCTGGGAGGGGTGGAGGTTCAGGTCTATCACTTGGGTAGAGGTCACACTAATGGTGATTCTGTGGTGTATTTTCCAGATTTAAAAACTGTCCATGGAGGCGATCTCTTGCATGGAACAGCACCATTCATTGATTATGGTAATGGTGGGTCTAGTCATGGTTGGGTGGGAACTATGAATAATATTCTCGCAATTGATTTTGATACGGCAATCCCCGGTCATGGTGCAGTTATGAATAGACGAGACGTGTTGAATTTTCGAAACCAAATGGAAGCAGTGAGAGAGCGCATGACTAGTTTGATACGAAATGGACTGGAATCCGATGATGCACCTGATGAAATTATTGACGAGGGGCTTAGTTGGACACAAGCAGAGAATGGTTTGTTTATGCAAAGAAGTATTCCAGGTTTTTATGAAGAAATTTCTGCAGAAATAGATTAGAAATAAACCAAAGCAAAAAAGGAAGATTGGCGCGTGTCAGGAGAAAAGAATCTCGAAAAGCTTTTGATGTTAATGCAACCGAAATTGCTGGACGGTAATTTTGTGTTTTGTACAATCTCTGATGGCGACCTTAGTGACATATTAAAATTAGCTCCCATAGCTAGTTTTCAGGAGGAAGAAGGACTAAGCCTTCTTTCTTCTCAACAAAATGCTGACGAAGCTAACATCAAATATGAATCTGTATTAAAAGGAATCACATTGTCGGTTCACTCTAGTCTTGATGCGGTTGGATTTACTGCAGCAGTAGCAAATAAACTGGCAAGCAATGGTATTCCAGCTAACGTTGTAGCGGCCTACTACCATGATCATGTTTTTGTACCAGCAGACAAAGCGCAATTTGCATTGCAACTCTTAACGGAATTAGCAGAGTAGGCATTTTGCTTCGTATGCGCTTCTGGCCACTAAAGATCTTCCATTTTTGGGGTAGCCCTGTTTCTTGATTGGTCCCGGCTATCGGAGTTTCAGCCATAGCTCGGATCGACTTTTCTAGGGTATAGTTGGAAACTTTCCAGAGCCATCGAAAGTAGTGAATAAGAAAAAGGACCGCACAATGACCGTTGCCATACGCAAGATTCTAGTCTCTATCCTTACTCTAATCGCCTGCAATGTGACTTTAGCCCAAACCACGTCTAGAATTTCCCTAGAGGGACTCGAACAATCCGTGGAGATACTTAAGGATCGATGGGGTATTTCTCATATTTATGCTCAAACGGAGCATGATTTGTTTTTTGCCCAAGGGTACAGTGCTGCCCGTGACAGGCTATTTCAATTTGAAATTTGGCGGGCACAGGCAACCGGCACTGCCGCGGAGATTTTGGGCCCGCGGGCTATCGACAGAGATCATGGTACGCGTTTATTTAAGTTTCGTGGCGACATGACCCAAGAGATGAATCACTACCACCCCAACGGCGTGGAAATCATCACTGCCTTCGTCGCTGGTGTTAATGCCTATATCAAAGAAGCTTTGACAGCTCCAGACGATTTACCCTTGCCATTTCGCTTGTTGGGTATTGAACCGAAGCTCTGGACGCCAGAGGTTGTGATTTCCCGACATCAGGGATTACTCGGAAATATTGGACTTGAGCTAAACACTGGTCGGGCGGTTTGCACAATCGGCGAGGAGAAAGTTCGTGAGCTTCGTTATTTTCATCCGCATGACCCGATTCTCACTTTAGACCCACTAGTTAATTGTGACTCATTAGTTAGCAATGATGTTCTGCATTTGTACACCAGCTATCGGCGGCCGATCCGATTTGAGCCTGATGACATTGTTTTGGCAGAGTTTCGTAATTCAGAAATAGCTTTCGAAAGCATAGCCTCAGTTATGAACGAGGAAGAGAAAGAACTTCAAAAACGTAGCATCGATGATATTGGTAGTAACAACTGGGTAGTCAGTGGCGAATTAACGCAAGATGGTTGGCCCATGATGATTAACGACCCGCATCGTAGCCAGGCTATACCGTCACTACGTTATTGGTCTCATTTAGTGGGTCCAGGCTGGAATGTCATCGGAGGTGGTGAGCCTGAAATTCCTGGCATTTCGATTGGCCATAACGAATTCGGCGCCTGGGGTCTAACCGTATTTAATACCGATGGCGAAGATCTTTATGTTTATGAAACTAACCCCTTGAACTCAAATCAATATCGTTACAACGGCTACTGGGAAGAAATGCGCGTTATTTCTGAAACAATTAAGGTTAAAGGTTCAGAGCCTGTGGAGCTCGAATTGAAATACACTCGTCATGGCCCAGTAAGTTTTGAAGACGCGGAAAATAATTTAGCTTATGCAGTTCGGCCCGCTTGGATGGAGATAGGCGGCGCACCTTATCTAGCCTCATTACGGATGGATCAAGCTCAAACTTGGGAAGAGTTTCGTGAAGCGTCGAACTATAGCAATATCCCTGGGGAGAATATGATCTGGGCGGATCGTGAAGGCAATATTGGTTGGCAGGCGGTAGGCATCGCTCCTATTCGCCGCAATTTCAGCGGCATGGTGCCCGTTCCAGGCGATGGCCGATATGAGTGGGATGGTTATCTCCCTATAAAAGCTAAGCCCAATGAATATAATCCAGCGCGAGGTTTCATCGAAACATCCAATAGTAACTACACGCCGCCTAATTATCCTTACCTTGATGCTATCGGTTTTACCTGGACTGATCCGTTTCGCTGGGCGCGCGGTAGTGAAGTGTTAGGGTCTGGTCGAAAATTTAACATGACCGACATGATTGAATTGCAACATGATTACCTGTCTATACCAGCGCGTACGCTTATGCCTTTCTTTAAAAGCCTGGAAGCGCAAGATCCGCAGGTAGAGCAAGCAAGACAGATGCTGCTTAATTGGGATTTCGTATTGAATAAGGATTCCATTGAAGCAGGTATCTATGTCGCTTTCGAACGCCAATTGTTAGATAACATCGAAGCATTAAAGGTGCCGGAAATTGCCCAGAGTTATTTGAGCGTTGGTATGAAAACCACAATCGATATGCTGCTGGCACCAGACGGGGATTTTGGTGTGGATCCGATTCAGGGGCGTGACGAGTTTTTGATCAACACCTTAAGCCAAGGTATTGCAACCTTAAGAGAAAAACTTGGACCGAATATTGAGAATTGGGTGTATGGACAGGAGGATTATAAACATGCACTTATTCGTCATCCCCTTAGTCCGGCGCTAAACGATGAGCTTCAGCAACGATTAAACGTTGGTCCTCTACCACGAGGAGGTAATGGATTTACATTAGGGAATACTGGCAGTGGCGATAATCAAACGTCAGGTGCATCCTTTCGAATCTTTATAGATACTCGTGACTGGGATAATACGTTAGGAATGAATACTCCAGGACAGGTAGGGGACCCAGACAGTCCTTTGTATGAGAATCTATTTGAACTTTGGGCAAACGATAAAGTTTTTCCTGCGTTTTATTCGCGTAACAAGATAGAAAGTGTTCTTTATGAAAAGCTTGAGCTAAGCCCATCGAATTAGTAGAACAGAAATTATTGGTGTGAGGCATGTAAGTTCAAAAGGGGAAAATCTCAGGGGCAATGTAAATGACAATAAAAGATTTATTAGATAAAGACGGCCTTAGGCTGCCTATTAAAATCGATAGTACTTCAAATGGAGAGTACGAACCTATACCCATTTCAGAACGTAGTCAGCAGGGTAACAAACGAGCTCTGGAACTGGCGACGGATTATTCCAAGCGCAAAGGTCAGTCTCGTCGACAATTTTTAGTGTCGAGCTGCGGAGCAGCAAGCACCTTATTGGCAATAAATCAGGCAAATGCATATCACGGTCGCACTGGCGGCTTTTACGATGTCCGTGATGAAAGTGCTTTGGACAATGATTCCGCAAACGCGGAAGTTAGTGGAGGTGAATTTATTTTTGATGTTCAGGGGCACTATGTAAACCCGGCAGGAGATTGGCTGGGTCGCATCCCTCCCAGTTCCAGACCCTATGCTGGCATGGACAAAGCCAGTTGTGAAGCTGGAGCAACAGGTGATGATCGCGGCTACCTTAATTGCCTTTCTGAGAGTGAATTCATAAAAGATATTTTTCTCGACAGTGATACGGACATAATGGTGTTGTCCTTTGTTCCCTCTACCCGGGAAAATGAACCGGTAACCATTGAAGATGCGGATAAAACTCGACAGATCGTTGCTGAACTGGGCGGAAGTAAGCGATTGATGATTCATGGCCGGGTAAATCCAAATCAAGAAGGTGATTTAGAAGGTATGGATGAGCTGGCGGAAAACTGGGATATTTCTGCCTTTAAAACCTATACCCAATATGGCCCCGGCGGTGTTGGTTTTTTTCTGCACGATGATCCTGGTGTTGCAATGATTGAACGTGCTCAGAGATTAGGTGTAAAAAATATATGTGTTCACAAAGGTTTGCCTTTCGGACCTCAATCCTATGAGCATAGCCAGTCTAGTGATATTGGAATTGTTGCTAAAATGTTTCCGGATATGAATTTCCTGGTTTATCACTCAAGTTTCGTTGGTGGTAATCAAGAGCAAGAATTTGTAGATGGTTCTGGTCGTGATGGCATTGATACCCTAATTCAGTCACTTGTAGATAACGAAGTTGGGCCAAATTCTAATGTCTTTGCGGAATTAGGAAGCACTTGGCGCTTCTTAATGCGTGAGCCAGATAATGCAGCTCACGCACTTGGCAAGCTTTTAAAATACTGCGGCGAAGAAAATGTACTTTGGGGAACAGACTCTATCTGGTATGGATCTCCTCAAGATCAGATTCAGGCGTTTAGAACCTTTCAGATTTCTGAGGAGTTTAGGGAGCGCTATGGCTACACTGAAATAACCTCAGAACTTAGGCGCAAGGTATTTGGATTAAACGCTTCGGTTCCTTATGGTATTGATGATGCAGAAATTCGGGCTTTAACGTCCACAGATTTCGTAACCAAGGAGAAATTAGCTTATCAGGAAAATCCACAACCTAACTTTCTCACCTATGGGCCAAAGAACCGTCGAGAATTTTTGAACTTTCTGAAATGGGGAGGTTAGACAAGGCATACGCATTAACTTCTTTCGAAAACGACCTGTTCTGTGAATTCTACTTAATTCAATTCGCTGTAACGCATGATTTAAGCGAGATGCAAGTGACCCAATGGCATTGAATTAAGTTGCCAATGGGTAAGTGCTCCGTGCCCAGTCAATAAAAATTTCTGAGGGATATTCGAGTCTTGCAAACAGGTATAGCCAAAATGAAATCAATTTCCTACTTGATCTTGGCGTAAATCTAATTCAGAAACCTTAGTGTCGGGCGGCATTTTTAAATAGAGTGAGAAACTTTTTGGATTCATAATAAATTAATCAATCAAAACATGAACTCTGCTCATCATAAGCATTCACTTCGACGCTGACATGCTGCAACTTAATATATTCTGCGATTCTGGATTTGTAGTAGGCTGGTTGTTGTGGATTGTTGGAAACGATTGAAATCACCGCTGAATAGATGCCAGGACCGATAGTCCAAACATGAAGGTCAACAATTTTACTGCTTTCTTCAGATTCGATAGCAAGCTGAATACTATTACATGTGTCTGCTGATGCCTGTTCGTCAAGAATTATTGTGCTGGTTGTTTTCAATAAACCGAAAGACCACCTCGCTACCAAAATTGCACCGACAATCCCCATTAACGGGTCCATCCAGATCGCACCAAAATACTTTCCTATCAGAAGCGCGAATATGGCTAAAAATGACGTGAGTGCATCGGCTAAGACATGCAGGTAGGCTGATTTCAAATTATGATCATGATGATGGTGATCATGGTTATGGCCATGATCCAGACCTAGAATCAATACCGATGCACCATTAACAACCAGGCCAACTACAGCTACAAGAATAGCTTGATTAAAAGCAATTTCTACAGGTTCAATTAAGCGCGTAATGCTTTCGAAAGCCATCATAGTGGCGAATACTGCTAGCAAGATTGCGCCGGTATACCCTCCTAGTGTATTTATTTTTCCAGTGCCAAAACTGTAACGTTCATTGTGAGCGTGGCGACGGGCATAAACGTAGGCAAATGCATTGATACTTAGGGCAACAGCATGGCTCCCCATATGTAATCCATCTGCTAAAAGAGCCATTGAGCCAAAGGCGATCCCAGCGGCAATCTCAACTATCATCATGCTTGCGGTTATGGTGATTACTAGCAAGGTTCTGAATTCACCAGGGCGTTTCTGGTCCTGACCAAAAGAGTGCTGGTGCCGCCAGCGCTTTAGTATTTCTTCTTCCATGTCTGTAGAGTGCCTCATTCTTGGGTTATTACTCAGCCATTTGATATAGTATCTACTGTTATTGGATTTATATAATCCAGTTACCCAATTCTGATTTTGCTTAATATGGAGTAATAATGAACAAGCTACTAGTTGGGGTTATATTCCTCCCATTTTTCTCGTCAATTTCCTTAGCTATTGAAGATCCAGACCCGGCGCTGAATGAGATCATTAACTTCCGCCAGTACAGTGAAAGATTTGCCAGCGCTGGTCAGCCAACTCGAGAACAATTTCAAACTATTGCTGAGCAGGGGTTTGAGCGAATCGTCTACATTGCATTTACCAACAATCCTAATGCCTTGCCCGATGCAGATATAGTAATTAAAGATTTGGGTATGGAATACATGCAAGTTCCTGTAGATTTCTCTAACCCATTGCCTGATGAATTTTATGCCTTTGCTGATTCTATGGAGCGCAATCGGGGAAAGAAAACTTTGCTCCATTGTCAGGTTAATGCTCGCGCAACAGCCTTTAGTTTTCTTTACCGCGTAATTTATGACAATACTTCTGTGGAGGTGGCTAAAGCCGATATGAATACAGTATGGCAGCCAAATGAAGTGTGGCGAGATTTTATTTTTGAAGTAATGAATCAGAATAATGTGGACCCAAATTGTCCAGGCTGCGATTGGACACTTCCGCCCCCGAGGGGTCAATGATGTCGCCGTATGTTTAATAGCACCAGCGTATTTAAGTGCTAAACCCTAGCTCCTGTAAGGTGAGTGTTGCAGAAAAATAGAGTTCACAAGCACGCACTCATTGAATGCAATAAGCGAGTGAGAAAAGTGCTATTGATCAAGGCCTTTAATAGCTGCGCAGAAAGAGGTCAACAAAAGCTTGGATGCTCTCTTTGTAAACTCAGTTAACTAAGACCAGTCAAAGTAATTATCAATAAATTTTAAACATAAAAAAGGCGAGGCAGCCCTCGCCTTTTGCGGTTAGGAGCGGACCAAGAGTCTAGTCTTCACCACCTTGATCAACATTCTTCCAAGTATAGAAACCCATGAACATCTCTTCCCAGCTTTGTTCGCCCCAGTTTACTTCGAGAGAAGGATCAGGATTTGCTGGATTTTGGGTTGAGTTATCGAAAGCACCTTCTGCAATGATTTGAGTACCTGCAGGAATTCTATAAGGTTCCTCAAATTCGTGTGCCAATTGCCAGTTGAAATCATAATCTGGCACTGAGAGCAGTAATTCTTCGCTGCCGTCAGGGTACTTAGCAGTAAACTTCATTCGCTTGCCGCGAAAATGCATGTGAGGCATTAAGCTGTAGAGATCAGCTTCTTCTTTCACATAGGTAACTAATTGCATCTCATGATCTTTAGCCTGGGGAGGAATTGCGATTGTGAACGCATTACCGACTCCACCAGACATGCGTTGGTCCGGCACTTCTCCTTCAGGGTAGAACCAAATACCGATTTCAGTTTCGTCGGTGACTTCTTTCCCTGAAGTAGTGTAATGCAGTTGGAGGCTTAAATTAGTACCAGCTTTAAGCAATCCTCCTACTCCTTCTTCGTTCAAGGAAAAGCTGTTTCCGGGGGCATACCCTGCTACTGAGCCAAGGTCAGGGTCGCTACCACCAAGTAAGGCGCCTACATCGATATCAGGATTTTCTTGGAAAATCTTATCGATAGGAGGGGCTTCGCCAGCCGCTAACGCTGCAAACATGTCCGCACGAATTTTAACAGCTCGCTCTTCTGGCAAGCTGTTAATTGCACTTAAGAACGCTGTTTGCATATCTTCGCCACCACCAGGAGGAATGACGGTCGTGATAATGTGGTGCAGAACTTCTTTTTGATCGGGGGCTACTTCAGAACCACGGACCCAACGATCTTCAGTAAGGTTAAGATCCATAGGAATGTCGCGATAATCCACAACACCAGTGGCTGGAATTGCTTGAGGTGGAATCCTAAGGATCATATCAGGCTCACCTAATTGCTCACCAATTGCCCACTTGGTATCAGACCAGACCAATCCTACAAGAGGATCGCTGTCGCCATCTATCGGAGAGCCTGCATTTACCCAGCGAACTAGCGTTTGCATTTCTGCATCAGTCAGATTCATTTCATTTTTCATGTTGTGGCTTACTCTACTGTCAATTTGACCGGGCGGCATACGCTTGGTCATTACCACTTCACGAATCATTGGGGACCAGCCTTGGAGGGCGAGCTTGCTATCCATAGCAAACGGAGCAATACCACCTTCGCGGTGACAATTTGCACAGTTTTCTTTAACTATAGGAGCTACATCGTTTACGTAAGACGGCGCCATGTGAACACCAGTTCCGGTAAATTCGATTGATGCGCCACTGGTAGATAGTGTAATTAGTGAATCATCTGAACCATTGAGAAGACGTTGAATTGAAGATTCCAGCTCAGTGGCCACTGGACCGCGGTAGATCATTTCAAAGGATTTGGGATCATAAACAACTGCTTCATCTAGCCTTGTAAGCCCTAGGGCCTCAGACGCTAGTTGTGCGTCGTCCATAAGAACCGGAAGCTCTACGCCCAAGGTAGCAATGTCTTGTGATACAGCGGCACGATCAATCTGCATACCTGGGTTCATTAAAAAGAACACAACGCCTTGCTCGGCATACTTAGCTTCTAAGTCTTGTAGCGCCGTGAGAGCATCGGTATCTGTGGCACCTACGGCTTGAGGCAAGATAACCACAGCATTTTGGTCGTCATACCAGGCCATATGATGCTGTGTGCCCTGGTTGTCGATTAATGCGAAATCGCCAATACGCTCGCCGGCGAATAGAGCAGAGGTAAATAAAGTAAAGATCGAAATTAAAAAGCAATGCAGAGATGTTTTCACGAATCGATTCCCTTGGTTAAACCTAAACATTAAGACAAAAAAGCTTATCAACTTACCCAATTTTACTCAATTTGCAGGGGAATGCAGTACATTTTTCGTTTTTTTGTTACCAACGGGAACAAATTGTCTGTAGGTCCCGAAATAAGAGCCTCGAGCAATAAGCATGTCTAATCAGAGCTAGCGAACGGACTTTATAGGTGCAACTTCTCTAGAGATGGTGTTATTGCTTAAGATCAGCTACATTCCTCGCCGATATTAATAAGTGGGAATTTGAATCCAATAGTTATGACAAAGGCTGTACTACTACTCAATCTAGGCACTCCGCCTGAGCCAACCGCGAAAGGCTTGCGTAGCTTCTACAAATATTTCTTCTCCGACCCATTTGTATTCGATTTTAATCCCATTGGGCGGTGGTTATTACGTAATTTGATTATCCTGCCGTTTCGGGCACCACGAATTGCTAAGGACTATGCCAGTATCTGGATGGATGAGGGATCACCTCTAAAAGTATATGCGGATCGCATGCAGCAGAGTGTCCAGAATCAATTTGACCAGGAAAATGCTAAGGGCGGTGATGAGGTCATCGTAGTAAATGGGATGGCTTATAGTGAACCTTTTATTTGGGATGTTATGCAGGAACTGGAACGGCGAAATGTTACCGAATTGGTGTTACTTCCCATGTATCCTCAATATTCAACAGCGACTACGGCTTCGGTATTCCATCAGGTAAAAATTGCGGCAGAGAAGTGGAAGCAACGCCCAAATCTTATCTTTGTCGATGATCTTTTTCAGGAACCTGCTTTTATTCGTGCATGGTCCATTGTCATAACCAAACATTTAAGGGTCGATAATTTCGATCATGTCATTTTTAGTTATCACGGCGTTCCTGAGAAAACTATCAAGAAATTTGATTCCGAGAGTGTTTGTGAGTTTGGCACCTGTTGTTCCGAAATAACTGAAAAGAATCGCTATTGTTACCGAGCGCAATGTTTTCAAACTACTGAATACATAGTTAACACTCTCGGCTGGAAAAATATTGATTATTCAGTAGCGTTCCAGTCCCGGTTCGGTCCTCTGCCCTGGCTCCAGCCCTATTTGGATGAGCATCTCAAAATACTGCTTGAAAAAGGGCAGAAACGTATTGCAGTGATCACGCCTTCCTTCATTTCCGACTGCCTGGAAACCTTGTTTGAAATTGGCCGAGATTATCGAGAAGAGTTTATGGATGAGGGCGGCGAGGTATTCGAGCTAGTGCCTAATCTGAACGACGATCCAGCCTGGTTTAACTCTGTTTATGAGATTGCCAGAGACAATGTATTGCAAAAATGCGTAGGAAAAGTTGAGGATTAATCTTAGTTCAAAAATTATTACTCGCTGCAGCCTTGTTACATGGCAATCGTATTAACCGGTCGGTTTATTCTAGGTGCTATCTATTAATGATTATGCGGCAAGTTTGGACTTTAGTAAAAAGCTCTAATCTCGATGAATTTAGTTGAATTTATACCCTACGTAGTTTTCAGCCAAGGCCGTTGAGGCCGAATTAGATTGCGAGAGAAATTCTAATTCGGCAATTTGTAATCGGGCTTGGAATTGATTGTCGTTTGGGAATTTATGTAAGAGTGAAGTCATATACCAGGAAAAATGTTCGCCTCTCCAAATATGACGTAAACAATTATCTGCATAGTTAATAAGTTGTTCCTCAGAACCTGCTAAGTACCATGCGTTAATCGCTTCACTTAAGTAACGAACATCAGATAGTGCTAGATTCATACCTTTCGCACCAGTAGGCGGCACGATATGAGCAGCATCTCCTGCTAGAAATAAACGGCCATGGCGCATGGTCTCGCACACGTAGCTGCGCATGGGAGTTATGCTCTTCTCGGTGATCTCTCCTTCCATTAAAGTCCAATTTTCAATGGTTTCGAGCCGGCTGTGGAGTGCGTGCCAGATTCGATCATCAGACCAAGCATCTAGGTTATCGTCAAGAGAGCATTGGATATAATTTCGAGTGACCGTGGGAGAGCGCATACTATGAAGAGCGAAGCCATCTGGGCTATTCGCATAAATGAGTACATCTGATGACGGCGGCGCGTTTACTAAAATGCCCAACCAGGCAAATGGGCAGATTCTATCAAAGCTTGAAATTTTGTTAGTGGGTATAGAGCTTCGACTGATTCCATGAAAACCATCGCAGCCTGCAATAAAATCACATTCGAGTTTTTGGTTTGCTCCACCTGCGGTGTATTCAATCGAAGGGTTCTCACTATCTATTTTCTGTAAGCAAACAGCAGAAACATTGAATTGAATCTCTCCACCTGCAGCCAGGCGGCTACTAATAAGATCTTTTACTACTTCCTGCTGACCATAAATAGTAATGCCTTTTCCATCAGTCAATTCGTTAAAATTGATTCGGTGGGCTTTGTTATTAAAACGAAGCTCAATGCCATGATGTTGCATGCCTTCTTGCTGCAATCTCCTACCGAGGCCCGCTTGTATTAATAAATCAACAGTTCGTTGCTCAAGGACGCCCGCACGAACTCGATTTTCCACGTATTCGCGACTACGATTCTCCAGCACGACGGAATCAATACCGTGCAAGGCAAGCAGATGGGATAGAAGCAGGCCAGAGGGCCCTGCTCCAATGATTCCGACTTGTGTCTGCATAATGTTATTGATTCTGCTTAGCGTCTATGGGCAAATTTTAGCATTTGCGGCATTAAAACCTGATTTTCTATTTTAATGAACCACTTTTTTACATTTACAAGTTGGCGTCTTCGTTGTTTACTGGCGAAATATTTGTAGCCGTATTTTATCAGCAGACAGCGCTGGAAACTTTAAGCTCTGGTAAATGATTAATTAGGAGTAAGTTGTGTCTGAGGAAATGTCAGAAAAAGACCTTTTTCAATTGGGCCTAAAAATCAGGCGAGAAGTATTGGGCGATGACTATGTTGACGTCGCACTTTCTGCCAGTACAGATTTCAATGGAGATTTTCAGCGTTACATAACTTCGTCAGCCTGGGGTGCTGTATGGGGCCGAGATACTTTGAGTAAACGTGATCGTAGTTTGATAACCATATGCCAGCTCGCTGCTCTCGGTCATCATGAAGAATTAGCTTTGCATATCAGAGCAACTAAAAATACTGGCTTGTCACGAGAAGATATTAAGGAAGCACTAATACAGGTTGCGGTTTATTCAGGTGTGCCAGCAGCCAACAGTGCTTATCGTGTGGCGAATAAAGTCTTTAAGGAAATAGACGACTTAGCACAATAGCTATTAAAAAAACAACAGCCCAAAGAATGGCAATTATTGAGTAAATTTGTGAGTTAATATCCCCCTATGGCAAGTATTGATTCCTCGCAACATCCACCTTTTATTTTTACTGATTATAAATCGTCATTGTTGCGTGGGCCTATGCAATCGCCAATCGATATAGCAGCGCTGTATTCTATAAATTCTGGAACTAAAATTAGCGAATTACTGGGTTCACTCAGTTCTAGGTTTGCAATTGGTGAATTAGATCATGATCTAACTCAGAATTTCTGCCGTGGGGGGGAGCCGTTAGGGGAGCGGATGATTGTTTCAGGGCGTGTATTGAACCAGCTAGGAAATCCTGTTCCAGGAGTTTTGATCGAAGTGTGGCAGGCCAATGCTAGCGGGCGTTATGTGCACAAAGCCGATCAGCATGAAGCTCCGATAGACCCAAACTTTATCGGTGTAGGTCGTTGTATCTCCGACCGTGATGGGCAATACCGTTTTTGTACGATTAAACCGGGTGCCTATCCCTGGAAAAATCACCCTAATGCTTGGCGCCCCCAGCACATCCATTTTTCGCTACTTGGCGAGGCGATCAATAGCCGTCTGGTGACTCAGATGTATTTTCCGGCTGATCCTTTGTTAAGTTTCGATCCCATATTTTTGGCAGTTCCTGCCGCTGCACGAGAACGTTTAGTTTCAACTTTTGATCTTAGTATAAGCGAAGCGGGTTTTGCCTTGGGATATCATTTCGATATTGTTATTGCGGGAGGGCTTGCTACCCCTAATGAAGATCATGGAGGACACGGTTAGTGGCTTCTAAATTCCCTCGAGGACTAACTCCATCGCAGACAGTCGGCCCTTTTTTTACTACCGCGCTGACTGCTTCAGATAATAATACTTTTGTCAGTCCGGTCGACAATGAAGTCTCTGGGGCCGGACAAAAAATTAATCTTCATGGTAGAGTTTTAGATGGCAATAGAGATCCGGTTTCTGATGCACTTATAGAAATTTGGCAAGCGGATTCGCAGGGTAATTTAACATCAACAGATTTTCTGGGGTTCGCGCGCAGCGATACCTCTAGTAACTCGGAGAGTAGTTATTTTTTTACTACTATCAAACCAGGGGCTGTCAATGAATCAGACGCACCACATATTTCCGTTATCGTGACAATGCGCGGGTTGCTAACTCATGTTTATACACGTTTGTATTTTTCTGATGAACTAGAAGCCAATCAGCAAGATTCAGTATTAAACCAAGTACCAGAGAATCGTAGAGCTACGTTAATCGCTCAACGCGGAGAAAATAAGTTTGTGCCGAGTTATCACTTCGACATACACATGCAGGGTGAAAATGAAACGGTTTTCTTTGGCGTGTTATAGAATCCAAGACCAAAGACTGGATGAGTAAAACGATAAAAGGAATAGAAAAGGATTCACTTAATGGTTAGTGCCTTCGATTCACATATTAGTTCTACTCTATTTGCGGACTCAGAGCTTGCTTCTTTTTTTAGCGATGAAGCGGAAATAAAATCTCTAATACAAGTTGAAAGTGAATTGGCAAAGGTTCAGGCAGCACTTGGCGTAATTCCTCAGGAGGAAGGAGAGGCTATTTCCTCTGTGCTAGGAACTTTAACCGTCGATCCAGCAGTTGTGTCAGATGGATTCAAGAAAGATGGGATACCCATTCCCGCCCTACTTAAAGAGGTGCGAACAAATTTGGGCGACAGAGAAGCAAATTTTTTGCACTGGGGAGCCACGAGTCAAGATGTTATGGATACCGCTCTAATCCTTCGTATTAAGTCCGCTGTAGTGGTGATAGAAAAAAGAATAAAAATTTTGAACGAACGACTCGCCGAGTTGGCCCATGAACATAAGGCAACAGTTATGATAGCTCGAACCAGAAATCAAAATGCCGCCCCCACAGTATTCGGCTTAAAAGTGGTTAATTGGTTTATGCCCTTGCTTAGGCAGCGCCAGCGTCTGCATGAATTATTGCCGCGCCTTCTTATTGTGCAGTTAGGTGGTTCTGTCGGCACGAATGCGGCTTTGGGGTCGCGAGGAATGGAAATTAGTAATGCGCTAGCCAATACTCTGGAACTGAATTCTGCTTCTCCTTGGCACGTGCAAAGAGATTCGATCGTTGAGTTCTGTAATTGGCTTGCCTTGACGGCAGGAATTCTTGCGAAAATGGCACAAGATTTACTTGTACTGGCTCAGTCTGAGGTTGGGGAAATTTCTTTTAATAACGGCGGCAAATCCTCGACTATGCCGAATAAATCGAATCCAGTCTTGCCTGAGTCTATTGTAGCTCTCGCAAACTTCTGCCGGACTCAGTCCGGCCTTATGCAACAAACGCTGCACGGGCAAAATGAACGGGATGGCATTGGCATGTCCATGGAAAGGTTGGTGCTAGGCCCATTAACCTGTGCTACAGGCGCGTGTATCAATCTAGCGCAGCGAAGCATCGATTCAGTAAAAATAAATCAACAAAAAATGCTTCGCAATCTCGAGGTAGATAATGGTCAAGTCTTGGCAGAGGCGGCTGTTTTTGAACTAAGTTCTGTTATTCCTCGAGGAGATGCTGCTGGGTTAGTGGCAAGTGCCTGTCAATTAAGTGTTGAAAACAGAAGTCATATGCTGGACGAGTTAAGCGCCTTGGCAAACGTCGATATCGATTGGGAGAAATTAAAACAGCCAGCTAATTATCTCGGTTCTGCTGATAAAATTATTGACCGGGCGATTGGAGAGAATAATTCAGTTGCTTAATATCTTTGCTATTTTAGTTGCATATTATTTGCCTTCTAATACCTTGATGTGATCTGTGTAACAGCCTTCCGCCTCATTAAACTTTGACAATTTTTTCAACCTTATGCTTGAGCAAAAAATTCTATTGGGACTTGTAACTCTCGTAGTTACTTTCTCAATCTCGCCTAACGAATCAACAAATTAGTGGTTTTGATGTATTTAACCCGAATATAATAAAGAAAGTCACTGGACAAATTAGTTCGCGTAGCGCTTACTTGCACAATCTCTACTTTACATAGGTAAATTTCATGATTGCCAGGTGTGTACTCGTTGTCGCCTTGTTTACCGCTGGCACAGTTAGCGCGCACCATTCCCGTTCTGCCTTTAATTTAGATTCAAGCATCGAAGTAGAAGGAACTTTAATAGAGCTGGCGTGGCGAAACCCCCACGCGTTCCTAGTGGTTGAAAGCATCGATGAATCTGGTAATACCGTGGAATGGACATTTGAGGGGCATTCAATAGCTGGCTTAATGCGCAATGGCTGGTCGCGTAATACTTTTGATATAGGCGAACGTGTCGTCGTCGTTGCTAGGCCCAATCGAGATGCAGAAAGGTTTTTTGGTCTGCTTAGTCACGTTACCCGAATTGATGGCGAAACACTCTATGCATTTTCCCGACCTCCGGAATCTGCTTTGCCTTCACGCAGACCAGTTGCTCCATCGATTGACTTTTCTGGAACCTGGCGACCTATACTTGATATGCGACAAACCTTGGTAGGAGGCTTCGAGCCTCCCTCTGATTGGCCATACACAGAAAAAGGGTTGGCAGAAATAACGCAATTTGACATCAATGATGACCCTGGGCTGGATTGTGAGGCCTACCCTATGCCGCGAATAACCCGTTATCCCTATAATCAGCGTTGGGAAACCTCTGGCGATGGGATCACAATAACTCACGAGCAAGCCGATACTGTCAGGAATTTAAACCTTGAAATAGGAGCAACTCTGCCATCGAGCCATTCCCCAGACAAGAACGGTTACTCTATCGCACGGATCGAGGAAGATGGAACATTGGTCGTCACGACAGCTGGATTTGCAGACACTAAATGGGGTAGTGAAAGGGGCGTCAGTTCCAGCGACCAAAAAATAGTAGTGGAAAGCTATCGACTGATTGAAGGTGGCTATGGTTTGGCGTTAAGTTACAGGATCACTGACCCCGAATATCTTAAGGAGTCGGTTGAGTTAAGCAGAAACTTCAGACTTATTTCTGGTTATGAGTTCACCGACGAACCCTGTGATACACATACTGCCCGTAGACATTTGCAATTCGATTAACGGTTTTCTTACAAGAACTGATGAACGGCCTAGAAGTCTTCAATAGGTCGAATTCGTTTCGGGAAGACACCTGTTTATTTTCTTTATAATGAGTAAACCGTTTAGGCAATCTTGCGATTCAACCATTCTACGATGACTCGATTGACTTCTTCAGGTTGCTCTTGCTGGATCCAGTGACCGCTATCTAAAACCGTATGCTTCTCTAGGTCGCTGATGAAATCTTCCATTCCGTCAGCGCGAGAGGGTGGTAAGAACAGATCATTCTCCGCGCCAATGTATAAGCTCGGCACTTCA
>JAQWQD010000043.1 GCA_029244985.1 Gammaproteobacteria bacterium
AGTGATCTTTCTAGCCGTTCTAAAAAGTATTGTTTATCTACAAGTTTTCCATTTATTACTGGCACTACTTCATAGATTCCATCACCAAAAATAAAACCACGATCAAACACAGAAATTACCGCGTTTTCTTCTTTTACATAATCGCCATTCACATAAACGATTCTGTTAAGGCTATTTTTCATGCAATTATTTCCTTAAGAATTGGTAAATTCATTTGCAAAACTTTCCAATGCGCCGCCATGTAAGCGCTGAACTGTCCAGCCATCCATTGGTATCGCGCCAATCGAGCGGTAAAATTGAATTGAAGGTTCATTCCAGTCAAGTACTGACCACTCTACTCGTGAGCAATTGCGCTCAACGGCAAGTTTGGCAATATAGGAAAGCATGCTCTTGCCAAATCCTTTGCCACGCATTTCTGGCCTCACATAAATATCTTCTAAGTAAATTCCAGGCCTACCAGTGAACGTTGAGAAATTATGAAAGAAAAGAGCATAGCCCACCGGTTGGCAATTGAACTCACCAATAAATACCTCTGCATAGGCTGTGGCACCGAATAAGGTTTCCTCTAAGGTTTTCGCAGTAGCCACAACCTCATGGCTGAGTTTCTCGTAATCTGCTAGTTCTTGGATGAATCTAAGAATAAGCGGACAGTCCTCTATAGTGGTGCTTCGCAGCACGAAATTATCAATTGTCGTTGTTAGAATCATGGATACTTTTAAACACCTTTGTTTGTAGGGAGATTGCTGGCTTATAGACTGATGTTATCTACTATTCGTAGATTCCTAGGGCTGTTATAATACGCGCCTTTTTTTGGCCCGACTTTTAATAGTTGGCCTCACTCTTACTAAGCAGTAAAGCCAATAATAGAATGCATCGCCAGCTGAAAGATTAACTAAAGCAAGGCACATAGAGCAAGAATCTAAGAACCAATTAAGGTCAGATTGGACTATGATGCAGTCATTCACAGTTAAGGAAACATGATGTCAGAACAAAAATCCACAATTATTTACACGGAAACAGATGAGGCTCCAGCGCTTGCGACTTATTCGTTCTTACCAATAATTAAGGCATTTACTAACGCTTCAGATGTAGACGTTGAGATTCGCGACATTTCCTTATCTGGTCGTATCATTGCTAATTTTCCAGAATTTCTTAGTGATGATCAAAAACAAGCTGATGCATTAGTAGAGCTTGGTAAGTTAACCCAAGATCCAATGGCCAACATCATCAAATTGCCCAATATTTCAGCATCAATTCCTCAAATGAAAGCTGTAATTGAAGAGCTCCAATGCAAAGGCTATGAACTACCTGATTATCCTGAAGAGCCAGCGAATGACCAGGAACAAGACATTAAATCTCGCTATGATCAAATCAAAGGGAGTGCAGTAAATCCTGTATTACGAGAAGGAAATTCTGACAGAAGAGCGCCTGCATCGGTCAAATCTTATGCAAAGAAAAATCCACATTCCATGGGAGTTTGGTCAAGTTCTAGCAAATCCCATGTGGTAAGCATGGAAGATGGCGATTTTTTCGGAAGCGAACAATCGAAAAGCATTGCAAGCGCGACAATGGCATCTATTATTCATAAAGATAGTGATGGTAACGCCACAGTATTAAAGCAAGGAATATCACTTCAAGCAGGTGAAATTATCGACGCATCTTGCATGAACAAAAATGCACTTCGAAAATTTCTCTCGGACCAAATTGACGAAGCAAAAAATCAACGCGTGTTGATGTCATTGCACCTTAAGGCCACCATGATGAAAGTTTCGGATCCGATAATTTTCGGGCATGCAGTAACGGTTTATTACGAAGCTGTATTTTCAAAGCATGCAGATAGATTTGCAGAACTTGGAGTCGATGCAAACAATGGTATTGGCGACGTCTATGCCAAGATCCAAAATTTGTCCGAAGATGAGAGGGCTATCATCGAAACTGATATTCAAGCCTGTTATGAAAATCGCCCAGAAATGGCGATGGTGGATTCTGATCGTGGAATAACAAATTTACATGTACCAAGTGATATAATTATTGATGCTTCGATGCCGGCGGCATTGCGAACTTCCGGTCAAATGTGGGGGCCTGATGGCAAGCTTCAAGATATGAAGGCTATCATTCCTGATCGTTGCTACGCAGGTGTTTACCAAGAAGTTTTCGATTTCTGTCGTGCCCATGGTGCCTTTGACCCTTCTACCATGGGTAGTGTCCCCAATGTAGGTTTAATGGCACAAAAAGCTGAAGAGTACGGATCTCATGATAAGACTTTTGAAATTCCTGCAAATGGTTCAGTGATAGTAACCGATGCTGACGGCAACACATTACTAGAGCATACGGTAGAAGAAGGAGATATCTGGCGAATGTGCCAGGTTAAAGATGCTCCGATCCAAGATTGGGTAAAGCTTGCAGTTTCTCGAGCCCGTTTGTCGAATACGCCGGTGGTTTTTTGGCTCAATGAAGATCGTGCACACGATGCTGAACTCATCAAAAAAGTGAATCAGTATCTTGCCGGTCATGGCACTGATGGTTTAGACATTCAAATTAAGGCGCCGACTGAAGCAACTCGATTTTCATTGGAGAGAATTAAAGAAGGTAAAGACACGATTTCTGCCACAGGGAATGTACTAAGAGATTATCTCACTGACCTTTTTCCTATTCTGGAATTGGGTACTAGTGCGAAAATGCTATCTATCGTGCCATTAATGAATGGTGGCGGTTTGTTTGAAACTGGGGCTGGTGGCTCTGCACCTAAACACGTACAACAGTTTGAAAAAGAAAACCATCTGCGCTGGGATTCTCTAGGTGAATTTCTCGCGCTCGCAGCCTCTCTGGAACACCTTGCAAATGTAACTGATAACAGGCGGGCAAAACTCTTAGCGGACTCGCTTGATAGTGCAACGGGCCAATTTCTTGATACTAATAAGTCTCCTTCCCGAAAAGTAAACGAACTCGATAATCGAGGCTCGCATTTTTATCTTGCCATGTATTGGGCTCAAGCCTTGGCGGCTCAATCTGAAGATGCAGATTTGCAAACAAGATTTACTGCAGTCTCCGAGGCACTAACTGCCAATGAAGAAAAAATTGTTAAAGAACTAAACTCTGTCCAAGGAATTGCTGTAGATGTGGGTGGCTACTATAAGCTGAATACTGAGCTAGCTAATACTGTAATGAGACCAAGCGCAACTCTGAATGAGATCATCGCAAACATTTAAGTCTCGGGTTCATTTTAGAGACTAGAAGCAAAGTAAATATATGATATAGTTGATAAATATATTTAAGTGCGCGAGCTGACAAGTATTCCGAACGCATCAATTTCCACTAGAACATTGCCTAATTCAGTGATATCAATTGGTGGCGCTGTAGAATCATCATGTTGTGCGAACACAAAAACTTTAAGCGCTTCATTACGGCGAGTAGGTAGACTCGCAGTTTCCGAATCGAATCCTTGAGGAATAAATATACTTACCAAGTCGATATCGGTACCTGATTCGGCAATAAACTGACGCTGGCTGGAATACCAGTCAGTTTTCGTTGTAGGAAATTCGTCTACTAGCTTTTGTGTATAGACGAAAACAACATCAACCTGAGTAATGATGATCGCATTTGGGTCTAGTCGAGATGAAATATGAAGCGAACTCACTTCGGCCCGACTATTACTGACAAATAATAAAATAGTTATTAATGCAAAAACGCTGTTAATAAATTTCACAAATAGGTTACTCAATGAAAAAGGCCAGTAGGTTTCCCCCTACTGGCCTTTGTTTTATTCCTTCCTTAAAGGGACAGAGGGTTTCTAGTTCTCCTCGGTTTCAACAACACCAGTATCAGACTTTGGTGAACCGTCGCCATTATTACCCAGAGACTCTTGGTATCTCCAGCCAGCCAGTATACCGACTAAGCCATGATTACCTTCATGGCACGCATATTCGTACACCGGGTCTGCAGATACACGTAATGGAAATTTCGCAGACCAGGGTTGGTCCCATGAAAGAGGGTCGCTAACAGTAAAATCATACTCAAGCGTATTGTCGTCAAGCCTTCGAATCCGCTCTTCTACAACAGCTTCTTTAGACATCCCTCGGAGGTTATAGTCGTGATACCAATTTTGAGTATTAATCACCAAGGTGTCACCATCCCAATGGGCAATAGAGTCACCTTCCCATTTTAACTGCTTGGTATGGTGCTCACTCTCCAGCCGGATAATGCGAGCTGTATTCACCATTTCATTAAGAATCATGATGTGGTCTTCAGTCTGCACTAGCTGCATATTGTTATTATACGAACCTGGAATCATCGGCGGACCTGCAACAAAGCCAACTAAACAGCGATCTACTGTAGTTCTTCCCTCAGGGCCTGCACTCTCGAATACCATTTGTCCGTAGGCTGCACGGCGCGCCTGTCCTGCCGCATTAGTCCGCGGAGACCGCCCATTTGGCGGATCATAAATCAGTGAAGTTCGACGATCGGCAACGGTATTCTCACCTCGTTCGTACCAGAAATTATTGTAGGAAATAACTCCGGGAGGGTAGCCAGCACCGCCAACGGAATCGATGATCAAGTCTCGATTCTGTCTACGTAATTCAAATTCTTCCCATTCTGCCGCTTGCTCAGGAGTAAGGGTTTCTAAATGCTCTAACTCTCTTGGGCGGTTCAGGGGAGTAATGGTCCTGAATGTATAAGTACCCTGTAAATCCGGGTGGCCATACTCTGTTCTTGGAAAGTCATCGTTTTGACTGAGAGTAAGGGGTGTAACCAATGCAGTGGCTAATGCCAAAGACAGTTTGGTTAGGGCTCTGCTTTTCATTGGAACCTCCAAATCTTGTTCTAATGCTAAAACTGGGTTGGAAAGACCTAATTAATTGAAAATACGCGGGTTGGAGCGGATTTTCAAGGAGAAATTAGTCACCGATTGTTTCAACAACCTTGATTTTACACCTGTTTTTTAGCCTTTTGTAGAGAGGGCAGTATCAGAATTATTCCTGAATTTATCGAGTTTTAATTCAATTCCTATTAATCTTGAAATAATTACCGTGTCCATGGCGTTATAGTTAAATCGTAGACTAAAACTGTGCAAATTATTGGCCTGAAAATGGCTACTAAAAACATGCATCCTAATATGGGCATAGCGAAAAAAAGGCTTTGCGGCTAAATTGAATTGCCTCAGGAGCTGGTTTATTCTTAAAAGCTATCAATTCAATGGCTAAGTAGATCGTTTTATGTCATCTAAAGCTATGCGTAATCGCAGTAAATACAGAACTAATCCAACAGATAATGCGATTCCAGGCTCTCCGTCAGGTCTTAATGGTTTGTTAGGCAGTTTCAAAATTCCTCTAACGCTTATCGTAGCGTTGGCGATACTTGCGGTAACTCCACGTGTTCAGGGCAATGACGTTTTATTCTGGTCTTTTGTGGGGGCCTTATTGTTTCTAGCGGCCGGGTTTACCTATTTGTTGCTGATGAGCAAGCGATTGGGGGAAGAACGTTCCTTTGATGTAATTCTTAGACCTCAGCACTATATACAAGCTATGGTGCAATTCAGCGTCTATGCCTATTGGGGGTACTATTGGCGTCCTGTTTATGATCATGCCTGGCTCATCATTGCCCAAATAATTTTTGCTTATGCGTTTGACATGATGCTTGCTTGGTCCCGCCGCCAAAAATACACACTTGGCTTTGGGCCGATCCCAGTCATTTTCAGTATTAACCTGTTTCTCTGGTTTAGAGATGACTGGTTTTATATGCAGTTTTTGATGATTGCACTGGGGTTCATGGGTAAAGAATACGTGCGCTGGCAGCGAGAAGGGCGAAATGTCCATATTTTCAATCCATCTGCCTTTGCCCTCGGGCTGTTTTCTTTGGTACTCATTTTCACAAATACCACCCATTTAACCTGGGGTCAGGAAATCGCATCTACCTTAACTCTTGCTCCGAATATTTACGCCTTCTTATTTCTGATTGGTCTAGTCGTAATGTATTTCTTTTCGATCACACTTGTTGCTGGTATGGCAGCAATTTCACTGTTTGTACTTAGTGCAATTTACAGTGCAGCAAGCGGAGTTCCCTACTTCTTGGATTCAGAAATTCCAGCAGCAGTATTTCTTGGCTTGCATCTACTCGTCACTGATCCATCGACATCCCCTCGCACACCACTTGGTAAAACCCTGTTTGGAATTCTTTATGGATTGGGGGTATTTGCACTCTATACACTGCTTGGAGCACTAGGTGCTCCTACTTTTTATGACAAGCTACTTTGTGTACCTTTGTTAAACCTGAGTGTTATCGCCATCGACAACACAGTGCGGTCAATAAGATCAAGAAATCTATTAAATCTATGGAAAGAAAATTGGTTTGGAGGTAGAGCAAATCTAGCGCATATGGGTGTTTGGATAATTGTATTCGGCTCAATGTCATTTGTTGGAAAGACAGATGGCAAGCATACCGGGGACAGCCTTCCTTTTTGGCAGCAAGCCTGCAGTGATGGTTTATCAAATGCCTGCACAAGGCTGGTGCAATTGGAAAATACTTACTGCACAGATAATGCAGCTTGGGCTTGCAATGAATTAGGTGTTCAATACAGGGAAGGCTCTATTGTTGAGCAAGATAATGCGTTAGCTTTCGATTATTTTTCTCAATCTTGCGAACTTAAATTTAGAGCTGCTTGCGTAAATTTACTCAGTGAAAACTCTCTATTACAAAGAGACCCGCGCGAACTAGATTTACGCTTATTACTAAGAGAAGGTGGACTCAACTTAATGGAGCAACCCTTGAATGAATTGTATGCAAGAGCCTGTGATCATAATTGGTCATTTGCCTGCGACAATGCACTGGTAAGATTGTGAGTAAAAACAGTAAAGTATCTAACACCACTCAAGAAAATTTGAAAAGTTTTAATAATAAACAATCAATCTCAGGGAAAGTGCCAGGTCGTACAGTAGGGTTTAGTTTAATGTCGGCACTTATCATCGTAGCGGCTTTTTGGATGAAGATACAGAGTGCTTCTAATCAATTCTTGGATGCAGCACTAGACTCGCTAATTGATGTCCCTGGATTCAAGAGCGATGCATGGTATCTACCTGACGACAGTCTATTCGGATTTGTCGAAATTGCTGCTGGTGAATTTACAATGGGAAGTAACCCCGCTCTCGATCGGCTGGCTTATGAAAATGAACGCTGGTCAAGTTTACAAAGGCAAGGAAGAGTTGAACTACCTACCTATTACGTTAATCGCTTCGAAACGACACGCGCGCAATTCAATGCATATTTGGCAGAAACAAACATGCCAAATCGATTATCGGCCAGCAATGGAGATCTCAACCATCCTATAAGTAATATCACTTGGCCTGAAGCTGTAGCCTACGCAAAATGGCTGGACATGAAATTGCGTAGCTCTGCAGCAACGCCAGTTGCATTGAAATCAATGCTGGATGATGGCGCAAGGGTCTCATTACCAAATGAAGCGGAGTGGGAAAAAGCCGCACGCGGCACAGATGGGCGTGTTTTCCCTTGGGGATCACAACCTACTTCTGAATATGCGAATTTCAATAGCGGTGAACCGCGTAGCGTGGGAGAAGCGGTCTGTAGCGGCTGTGCCAATGGCCTATCGGATATGGCTGGGAATGTTTGGGAAATGACCCGCAGTCCCTTCCAGGAATACCCCTACAATGCCGACGATGATGCTGAGAACCTTGAAGAAGACGCACTTTGGATCATGCGTGGGGGTTCTTTTGCCGATGGCCTGAACAATATCCGAACTGCCGTACGAGGTGCAGTGGACCCTGGCGTCCGCAACGCAACTATTGGGTTTCGAGTGGTAATAAGCCAACTCTGATAGACCAAACTTACTTTCCTTTTAGACCCAAACCCTAACTTCTCGTTCTGCTCTCATCACGGAAATGGATTTGACGCAATTAAATTGAGCCTCTGGCTGAGTGAGTCTAGGTGAGGATAAATGACAAACAAAAAATGGTGAAGAGCTCCAAATGCACTACTATTTTTTAAACTAGTTAACTCGATATTTCTCAAACCATGTCATGATTCTCTGAGAAACATCCATCATAAATTTAGGTTCTCTTGGTCCGTGGGGAGTTCTCGGATAGACAATCATTTCCGTATCGACCTCCAGCCATTTTAGTGAATTGTAAAATTCCTGACTTTGACCGATTGGTACTCTTAAGTCTTCTTGACCATGAATGACTTGCGTTGGTGTTACCACATCTTGAATATGATTAATTGCAGAAGAGCGCTGATAGATTTCGAGATTTTCCCAAAAGAAGTCACCCATATGTTCGATTAAATAATCTCTAATATCGGTGGTCGTCGACATGCTGACTAAATTTGAAAGCCCAGCTCCCATGCTGGCAGCGTTGAAGCGGTCTGTTTGAGTAACAGCATATGAGGTCATATACCCGCCGTAGCTCCATCCCATTAAGAATTGATTGTCAGGATCTCCAATTCCCATTTCAATCACTAAATCCAGGCCTGCTAGTAAATCTTGAAGATCGCCTTGACCCCAATCTAAGGCAGTAGCTTCCCTAAATTCATAGCCATAACCAGTTGAACCTCTTGGGTTTGGTCGGAGGATAGCGTAACCGTTCTGCACAAAATATTGAGCCATATAGATATCTGGTCCGCCAGTAAATCTTTCTGTATAAACACCTGATGGCCCACCGTGGACATTCAGAATAATGGGATAGCTAAAATCTTCTCGGTAATCGATGGGATACGTCAGTAGCCCTTCAATTTCTTTTCCATCTGGTGCAGTCCAAGTCAACAACTCAGTTTTTCCCATGGCTGGAATTTCAATTTCAGCATGGATATTAGTAATCTGATTAGCATCTTTTGAATTTGTACCTTGAACGAAGATGTCCCAGGGCTTATCTGTCGATTCCCAAGTGTAAGTAAAGCGATCACTGTCACGCGCTAACGACAAATTGCCAGCTACGCCGCTGTTCGGAGTAATGGTCCTAATGTTGTCACCGCGAAGAGGCAAACCAATGATGACTCTCTCTGTGCCTATAGTTTCAGTCAGAAACAATTCATCACTGTCCTTAGACCATCCGGCTATGTTTGCGCTGCGATTTGGAGTCTCCGCTAGCATTCTCTTGTCGCCGCCACTGGATGGAATTACATAAACGTCATTAAGTGAAATTAAATTTGGTTCAGATCCTGATGAGGTATATGCAATCCAGTTACCGTCAGGTGACCAATGAGGACTGCTTTCTACGCCATTACCGGCAACCAGCGACCGTAACTGACCTAGGTGGAGTGGATCTCTTGGCTCTTCTAAATCTGGTCCGTTGTTTGAGCTGGCTGCAATAATTGCAGATGAGCTTGGTACGGTTACTATTGAGATGTCGCCATGCTGATTTGCGACATTCAGATCTGCCGTTGGCTTGTGAGAAAATGCAATTTCCCCGCCGTCGGGAGACCAAGAAAAATCACCTACAACAAGCTCTCCCGCAGTTATCTGCACCGATTTGGAAGATTTGGAACTGCTATCACTCATAGGAACAACATGCAGATGACTATACCGAGGTTGCTGGTCGACGAGAATCACATCGCGTTTTTCTTCTATCTCTCTTTCTCGCTCTTCGCTGAATGGATCTTGCATGGAGAATGCGATGCGATCTCCTGTAGGTGACCATTTGAATGCACCAACATTGTTTTCTGCATCACTAAGCTGCCGTGCTTCTCCACCAAATAATGGCATAATCCACACTTGTGATTTCGCGCTATCACCTTCGCCACGCTTGCTGATAAAACTTAGGTGTTCACTATCTGGCGAAAATGCGGGGGCACTGGCAGAAAAATTTCCACGAGTGTATTGGGTATTTCGTGAACCATCGGCTGTGGCAATCCAAATGTGGGTTTGGAATTCTGAATCACTACCTTCCATTAGCGGGGTATTTACTACATATGCAATGTATTCCCCGTCAGGTGAAGTTGCTGTGCCCTGAATACGACGAAATTGCATGGACAATTCAGGTGTCCATCCGGTCATCAAGTCATCGGAATCGCTCTGCGAGAAGGCGTTGCCAGAAAAGGCGATTGCTAATGCAAATGCGGCGCCAATGGGGAACACTGTCTTCGAAATGTTGTTTTTCATTAAAGCCAGCGCTCCTTTGTGTTAATTGAAAATTAATTTCTTTTGGGTAAGGCGAAGGTAAGGATTAGATCACCTCCTCTGCGACCACGCGATCCGCCACCGGATGCAACGGTAATAAACTCCTCGCCATCTATCGAATACACCGCAGGAGAGGCGAAAATTCCAGAGCCAGTATTGTAGCGCCAGTACTCTTCGCCTGTTTCTGCATCAAAGGCATAGAAGTAGCCAGCTGTATTACTGCCAGCACCGACAAAAACTAAACCACCCGCCGTGACTACTGGCCCAGCTTGCCCATAGCCTTCATAGATCTGGCGCCAGATAAGTTCGCCGGTAGTTGGATCATAGGCTGAGAAGTAGCCTTTTGGATCTCGCCCTGAATTGAAAGGTTGATCGATTGCATTTACATACAAATAGCCAGTTTCCTTCCCAAAGGCTAATGGCCCATAACTGGAGCCACCGCCGAAACCCGGCGCGAAAATTTGATTCGGCCCAATCGGAGTAAATTGCTCTACTAAATCATTTTGTTCCATGTGTTGGGCAGGAATATCTGTAGGGAAAACAGGCGAGACTGGTTCCATACGATCGCCGTTCTTTTTATGAGGAATTGGTTGGGTCGGCCAGGGTTCTTCTCCTTCTAAATCAGTTTCTACCGACACTGGAGTTTCAAGTATCGGGTGCACCGGTTCGCCGGTTTCACGATCCAGTATATAGAGCCAACTATTCTTATTTGCCTGAGCCAACGCTTTCACTGGCTCACCATCGATTTCCATGTCGAATAGCACTGGTTGATTACCGGAATCGTAATCCCAAACATCATGGTGTACTTGTTGGTAATACCAAATCAATTCGCCTTCATCCAGACTCAAGGCGATTAATGAATCAGTAAACAAATTCATACCATCTCGCTTAGTACTATCGCCAAATGGGTTGCCCACAGCGAAATACACCATATTCAACTCAGGGTCGATTGAAGGGGTTTCCCAAATCCCACCGCCATTTCGCTCTCCGCCTACCCAAGTTGGACCAGCGATATCCCATCCCTGATCATTTTCATCTTGAGGAACGGTGTTGAAATGCCAAAGTACTTCACCAGTTCTGTCATCGATGGCCAGTACGTAACCGCCAGCAATATGGCTCTCACTGCGAGTAGTGCCGATGTAAATTACGTCATTATGAATTTGTGGTGCGGTGGTGAACCAATAACCTGCTGAGATTGCTGTATCGATAGTTGGATCACGTTGATGTAATACATCGAGGATGACGGATGCCTGTCCGCCCTCGCCAAAGCTTTCCAGCGGCTCACCAGTTTTTGCATCCAGAGCGAACATAAAGGAGCCGGCGGCGGTATAGACTACACCGTCATCATAAACAACACCGCGATGACGGAAGATATAACCTTCTCGACGACCGCCACCTAAAAGGCGAGTGACATCATAAGTCCAAATTAAATGACCATCTCGAGCATTAACCGCGTAAACACTTCCACGCGAGTCAGTTACATACATAATCTCATCGACAATGACTGGCGTGGTTTGGTTACTAACTCCATCGATAACACCATGCTGAAACAGCCATCGTGGTGTTAGGTTTGCAACATTATCTTTGGTAATTTGATCAGTAGGAGCAAAACGGGAACCATACAAATCGAAATTATGCAGCGGCCATTCCAGATCGGAGACAGCAGATATGCCACGCTCTACAGCTTCAACTGAACCGCCAGTACTGGCGCTGCCAGTGGGTACAGTGATCGATATGTTTTCAGGCACAGGAGAGCAACTAATAAATAGAAACAAGAAACTTATTAGCAGTATTCGGAACTTTAAGGTCTCGTGATTAATACGTGATTCGATGAGTTGCATCGGTTAACTCCAATGTTCTGATTATTTCAATTAACTTTCGTTTGATTGTAACTACTAAATTTCTTATTTGCTCTGCTCCAACATATATTCAACAATTGCACGTAATTGATCATTGCTGCAATCTGTACAAAGTCCTCGAGCTGGCATTATACCGTTAAGACCATTAATCGTATTCTGCACTAATGTATCGATTCCCTTGTCTAGTCTAATTTCCCATTCAATAATGTCACCAACTAAGGGTGCATGGGCTTGACCTGTTCCATGGCAGGCAAAGCAAGTTCTTTGATAGGCTTGTGCAGCATCGTAACTATCAGATTCAGCCCCAAACGCCATCCATGAAAACGTAACCATAACTAAAAATACTGAAAAAATAGACTTAAGCTTCCTCATCGCTGTTCTTCTCTAATATTTTTTGCGTACTATGTTAAAAAAGTCGACGAATTTCTGCATGTGTTCGCTGTCTTGAGAAATGACTAAAGAATGATCTCCTCCAGGAATTTCGGCATATACATGTTGCATACCAATTTCTTCCATTTTCTCTACCCACTCTCGGGTACGAGTGACTAGACCATCTTCATCACCCTGCAAGACGAAAATTGGAATATGTTTTATTTTTTCTAATGTTGCCATGATGTCGTGGTTGCCCTCTGGAGCTGGTGCCGCGACACCTAGGCCTGCAAATATCTCGGGATGCTTTGCGGCAATGTGATAAGTTCCAACACCACCCATTGAATGGCCCCATAAATATATTCGATTATTGTCGATTGAGAATTCATCACGTACGAGCTTTATGACCTCCATGACATCTTGTTCGCTGTATTTGGCATCATCTGGATCTTCAGTAACACGTGATCCATACCAGCCACGACGAATATACCCAAGAGGTGTTACTACGATGTAGCCATTAGCTTCAGCTTGATCGAGGAAGCCGTGATACCCCATTAGCCAGTCATATGATCTTCCTAAGCCATGCAAAGAAATTATTAAAGGTGCCAAGTCACCTTCATTATACGTAGAAGGTACAAACAAGGCATAAGGAATTTTCTCTCCAGTGGGTGGAAAGCTATAATTGCGATGCTGAATTCGAGGATCGCTGATATGACTTTCATCGTCAGATTCTTGTCGGTCGGCGAGAGCGAAAGAGCAGATGAAAAATAGCGGGAGCGCACCAAATATCATTCGATTTATTATCTTGAGCATTTTATTCGTCCGCCAGAATCATAAATAGGGGAAGTAGAGCATAAACAATTCGTGGAATGGACGCAAAACTCTCTATGGTTGCTGCGCCTTAAACCGTCGTTCTAATTGATTTATTGGTCGGAGAGCTCGCTTCCTGTCAGTATTCGGATCAGAGCAAAAGCATCGCGATCAAGCTGAACGTAAGCCGCTTTTAGGTGGGCGCCAACGTCTAAATGGGTATCAGAATTATCCAACTCTCTCTTGTAGTGAAAACGCACAAGTGACAGGCTCTTCAATTGAAGCCGTGCTTTGAGCATTGATTTGATCGAGTTTGCCTGCGGTTTTCGTGGAAATCTTTTGTTCTGGATAAAGTACGACTTGCTCGCAAAAGTTTGTTTGTCCAGCCTTGATAATTCTTTTGAACTTAGTATCAATTAGCTCATCAGAATCACATTGCAGCCCATGATTGAATTTCTCAGGACTGCGTGCACGAAGAACGAGCCCCTGCCACAATTGACTTCTTGTAATGGGGGTGATGGCCCTATTTCTAAGGTCATTGACTTATACAATATGTTCGAATTCTAACAAGCTAAAATCCATCAGATCGTCTGTGCTAGCAGTTTACCGATATTCCAGGGAATTCGACAAGGTTTCGAGCACTGTCTAGAATGGGAAAATTAAATTTTGGTTCTCTAGTATAGTTTTCAAATTGTAAGAATTAATAGTGAGCTTTTAATTATTATGCGTAGAAGAAATATTGTTTTAGCAACAGCGCTCTTTGTCGGGGGTCTAATTGCTTTGTGGCTGTTTATTCCGCCGAATATCTCTTCATCTGCGCAAGTCTCAAATTCTGCCGAAGCAATTGCTCGAGGGGAATATCTGATTACCGCAGGTGGATGCATTAGTTGTCATCGTGGTCAAACGGGAAAAACTTCAGAAGCACTGAGTGGAGGTTTAGCGCTAGAAACTGATTTTGGTATCTTCTATGCGCCTAACATTACGCCAGATGACCAAACAGGAATAGGAAATTGGCAAGCCGCAGACTTTATTGCTGCACTCAAACACGGCCGTACTCCATCCGGTAATTTTTATTATCCAGCATTCCCTTACCGGGCTTATGCGGGGCTGTCAGATGAAGATGTGCTTGATATGGCCGCTTATCTACTTTCACTCGAGCCTGTTAGCTACGCAGCACCTCAACCCAAACTACCTGTATGGTTATTTCGCTGGACAGTTGCTGGCTGGAATAAGATGGCAGATCTAAGCCAACCGAGCCAGGAACAATTTGAGGATGAGATGCTCGCTCGCGGAGCCTACCTGGCTCGCAACCTAGGACACTGTGGTGAGTGTCATACGCCGAGGAATGATATGGGTATTCCTGATTTTACTCGAGAATATGCGGGTGCAGAGATCGGTGAAGAAGTCATTGAAGCAATTGATGCCGAAGCATTGGAAGAATGGACAACTAACAACTTCGATATTTTCTTATTGCTGGGGTTAAAACCTGAAGGAGAATTTGTCGGCGGTGATATGAATGAAGTAATTGAACATAACACCAGCAAACTTACTGATGAGGATCGAGATGCATTAGCCGCGTTCTTTACTCGTCATCATGCA
>JAQWQD010000049.1 GCA_029244985.1 Gammaproteobacteria bacterium
CCAGGGTGCAATTCCTGGGTTACTGATTCGATTGCTGCGAATAATCTGGTGTTGGTTTCCGATATCGCTGGTGTAAAGGCCATTATAGTTTCTATAGTTACGCCGGTACTCCCAATTAGGTCTCTAAGTTCGGAAATAAATTGTTCTGAAGGTTTGTCTGGCAGTATACGACAATCTAGTTCGGCCCAAGCCTCTGGCGGAATAACATTAATCTTTGTTGAACCGCTCATACGAGTCATTGAGCATGTGTCACGAATTAGAGAATTGTGGCCTGGCCTTGCAGCGTGCAATCTTGTTACAAAAGCGGGATCGGTAATGGCGTTACTGATATCAGCGTAAGAGGGCCCCCAATTTGCGTCCATGTCTACGGATAACTCAGAAAAATAGTCTGATACCGGCCCAATTATTCTGGGAGGGAAGGGGTTCTCTAGAAGGATGTTTAATGCCTGAATGATGCGGGTAACAGAGCTTGTTGTGCGTGGAGATGATCCATGGCCTGGTATGTCGATGGCGTTTAAGCGCAGCCAAACAGGCACCTTTTGTGTGACTTCAACACCAAAAACGATATCGCCATCTTCACTGCGACTGCCACCACCACCTTCATTTAATAAAATACCTGCGCCTTCAAAAATTTCGGGCCGGTTATCTATCAGCCAACCCACACCAAAATAACCGCCGGCTTCTTCATCAGCAGTGGCGAGAAATATCACGTCTCGATTTAGCTCGACTCCGGAGCGATGCAAGCTCAAAAAAGTGGCGAGTTGAATTACACCTAGACCTTTCATGTCCCGTGTGCCGCGGCCAAGAATGTAGCCGTCACGAATGTCGCCGGACAGAGGATCGATCGTCCAGAATTCTTCTTCCGCAGGAACCACGTCTGTGTGTTGGAGAAGAATTAAGCTGGGCTCATCGCCACCTTCAATTTTTGCCCAAATATTACCGCGGCCAGGTGCGCTTTCTGCAGTTTCATAATCAATACCTTCGGCTTCGAAGATTTCGGCATAGAAATCGACTGCGCGAGATTCATTGCCCGGAGGATTAATAGTATCTATCCGAATAAAATCCTGTAGCCAGGATACAGACTCGTCTTCCAGGCTTTGTCCGCTAACTCCAATAACCCAAAGTAGGCTGGTAACGGCGAATCCATATTTTATATAGCTCACTTTGTTGCTCCCGCGGTTTAAACGTTGAAACGGAAATGAATCACGTCACCATTTTGCACAATATAATCTTTACCTTCCAAACGCCACTTGCCTGCATCTTTCGCTCCTAGCTCGCCATTATTTGCTACGAAGTCATCATACGAAACGATCTCCGCACGAATAAAGCCTTTCTCAAAGTCTGTATGGATGACGGCGGCCGCTTCCGGTGCTGTAGCGCCCGCTTTTACTGTCCAAGCACGAACTTCTTTCTCGCCAGCTGTAAAGTAGGTCTGTAAACCGAGCAGTTTGTAACCGGCCTGTATTACCCGGTCCAAGCCTGGTTTATCCATGCCGAGGTCCAGTAAAAACTCTACTTTTTCATCGTCTTCTAATTCTGCGATTTCTGCTTCTAGTTTATTGCAGATAGCAACGACTTCAGCTCCTTCGCTAGCTGCAATCTCTGCAACCTTGTCCAGATGTGCGTTATTATCGAAACCGTCTTCGTCAACATTTGCTATATACATCACCGGCTTCACAGTTAGCAAATGTAGAGAATAGAGTTCTGCTTGTTCTTCTTTATAAAGCTCTAAAGTCCGAACTGGTTTTGCTTCATTTAGGTGAGTTTTGACTTTTTCCATCAGCTCTGCCTGCCGCTGTGCATCTTTGTCTCCACTCTTGGCAACCCGAATGACTTTATCCAAATTTTTCTCAACGGTTTCTAAATCTGCAAGTGCTAATTCTGTATTGATAGTTTCAATATCTGCAGCAGGGTCTATTTGATCAGATACATGAGTTACGTTTTCGTCTTCGAAACAGCGAACTACATGGGCAATGGCGTCGGTTTCGCGAATATTGGCTAAGAATTGATTGCCAAGACCTTCTCCTTTAGATGCACCTGCCACTAATCCCGCGATGTCAGTGAACTCCACCGTAGTAGGAATCACTTTTCGCGGGTTCACAATCGCAGCGAGTTTATCAAGCCGATGATCAGGAATAGAGACAATGCCTGAATTGGGTTCAATGGTGCAAAAAGGAAAGTTTTCGGCTGCGATTCCGGCTTTGGTTAAGGCATTAAATAATGTAGATTTTCCAACATTGGGTAATCCAACAATGCCACACTTAACTGCCATTTCTTGTTCCTTCTGTTTAAATCTTTAATCAGTATGGAGTAAACGCATGGCTTCTTCCCATTCGCCATTTACCGCCTTGGGTAAGACTCGAATTGAGTCGTTAATATTAGTGACGATTAGGTTAGCTTCTGACCGTGAGGGGTCGCTTAACACATAATTGGCCACCATGGATTTGTGCCCTGGATGGCCTACGCCAATGCGAAGGCGAAAGAAATCCCGATTACCCCCTAAGGCGCTTATAATGTCCCGAATGCCATTATGACCTCCGTGGCCACCTGCTTGTTTAAAACGCGTAACGCCCACTTCGAAATCAATCTCATCATAGGCTACTAATATGTTCTCAGGCGTAATTTTGTAGAACTTACAGGCAGCGGCGACTGATTTGCCACTGCGATTCATAAAGGTAGTGGGGAAGAGTAGTTTGATATCACTGCCATCAATATTGATGGTTGTGAATTCACCAAAGAACTTAGCTTCTCCACGCAGTTGTCCGCCATAGTGCTTGCAGAGCTGGTTTAAAAAAATGACGCCAGCGTTATGACGATTGGAATCATGTTGCGGGCCCGGATTTCCCAGGCCCACAATCATCTTCAATGGATGATCCGGCATTAGCATATTCCCGGACAAACTGGCGAGGCCAGTAAGTTAAGAGTCGCCGCCGTCTTCGGAGGACTCGTTAGAATCACTACCAGCTGCATCCTCGCCTTCTTCGCCCCCACCTTCAACTGCTTCTACTTGATCTTCGTCTGCGCTGCCTTTCGGCGCTTGGACTATAGCAACAGAGAGGTCGCTCCCTTCCCCGTGAGATAACGCAACGCTACTCACGTTTTCAGGTAGAGTGATGTCTGACAAGTGAACAGATTCACCCAGGTCGATTTCCAACATATCAACTTCGATATACTCTGGCAGATCTTTTGGAAGACAGGAGACTTCGATTTCATTAAGCGTTTTAAGGATATTGCCACCACTGAGCTTGACGCCGATACATTTTTCTTCGTTAAGAAAGTGAATAGGCACTTTAACAGTGATCGCCTGCTTATCACTGACGCGCAGAAAATCAGCATGCAGAATAAACGGCTTAGCCGGATGGCGTTGTAGGGCTTTGATAACAGCCTTTTCTTTTTTGCTACCTACGTTAAGCGTAATAATATGAGAGAAGAATGCTTCGTTGGCCGTTGCCTTCGCAATATCTTTATGGGCAATAGTTAATGAAACAGCGTCTTTTTCCCCGCCATAGAGCACGGCAGGAATTGAATCATTCAGTCGACGTAGGCGGCGGCTCGCACCTTTCCCTAAGTCCGACCGAACTGTGCAATTCAGTTCAAATTCTTCGTTGGACATGTAGTATTCCTCTAATGCGACTCTCTATAAAGAGAATAATCGCTTTTCATTAATCAATTTGCGACCAATTGATTAAAGGCTTATAAAAAAGGCAGCCATTCTCTTTAAACTTCTGCCCTTGTGTTATCCAAACGATGTTTGAAGCAACCTAAGTATTATCAAACATCGCGCTTATGGATTCTTCGTTGCTTACTCGTCGGATCGATTCTGCTAGCAATTTGGCCATTGATAGCTGACGAATATGGGCGCAAGACTTAGCTTCATCACTCAGTGGGATCGTGTCCGTTACCACCAGAGCGTCAAGATTCGAACTGTTAATATTCTCTATTGCGGGGCCAGAAAGCACGGGATGAGTACAGTAAGCCACTACTTTTAGTGCGCCATGTTCTTTTAGTGCATCAGCTGCTTTACACAACGTGCCGGCTGTATCTACCATGTCATCCACAATCAGACAACTGCGGCCTTTTACGTCACCAATAATATGCATGACTTGTGCTTCATTTGCTGTTGGTCGACGTTTGTCGATAATCGCTAGATCAACATTTAATTGTTTGGCAACAGCTCTCGCTCTAACCACGCCGCCAACGTCTGGCGATACCACTGTCAAGTTTGTATAACTCTGGCGCTCAATGTCATCAGTTAACACCGGTGAACCGTAAACGTTATCTACCGGGATGCTAAAAAAACCTTGGATTTGTTCAGCATGCAAATCCACCGTCAATACCCGGTTAACTCCCACTGCGCCAATCATGTCGGCAACAACTTTCGCACTAATGGCGACTCGGGCAGACCGAACCCTTCTGTCTTGTCTGGCATAGCCAAAATAAGGGATCACTGCGGTAATTCTATTGGCAGACGCTCTATGCAATGCATCAGCCATCAGCAGCAATTCCATTATGCTGTCATTGGTAGGGGAGCAAGTCGGTTGAATTATGAAGACATCTTTACCACGCACGTTTTCGTTCAACTCAACGGACACTTCGCCATCGCTAAATTTACTTATACCGGCGTACCCCAGTGGTACTCCGATATTTTTAGCAATTGCATCCGCGAGTTGCGGATTTGCATTGCCAGTAAAGACCATTAAATTGTTTGCCACGCTTGCTTCCTTGGACCTGGGTTACTACTTCTTGTTATTAATATTTGGTCTGTCAAAAATGGCTGGGGTGGCTGGATTCGAACCAACGCATGCAAGGATCAAAACCTTGTGCCTTACCACTTGGCGACACCCCAATTGTACATACTCTTAATACTTTACAGCGAATTAATACCCCTGGCGACAAATCCGTTTAAGCTCGATGGGCGCTTCGCAAATACTGCTTGGGCAGCGGCTTCATTCTCGAATCTGCTGAACACCGCAGAACCTGTTCCAGTCATTCTAGCCTCGCTGAATTGGCCAAGCCAGTTCAGGGCTTCATTCACTTCGGGGTGAAGATTTCTGGTCACCGCTTCGCAGTCATTCTTAGCCCTGCCCGCCAGAAAGTCGGCCATTTTGATGGCTGGAGAGTTCCGTGTCAAATTTTCCTGAGAAAAAATCTGAGCCGTAGAAACTATGCTGTTTGGGTTTATTACCAGGTACCAGCATGGCTCAATTTCGATAGCATCTAACCTTTCTCCAACACCCTCAGCCCAAGCACTTTTGCCCCAGACAAACACTGGCACATCAGCCCCTAATTCCAACCCCAAGGTAGCTAGTTCTTGCTTCTCCAAGCCGCAATTCCAGAGCTTATTCAGAGCTTTTAAAGTTGCTGCAGCATTGCTACTTCCTCCACCTAAGCCCGAACCAATGGGAATGCGTTTGGTAAGGGTGATTGAAGCGCCAAGTTGATGTCGTCCATAGTTTGCTCTTAAGAGCTCGGTGGCGCGAATAATAAGATTATCGTCCATGGGGACTTTCTTGATCTTCGAGTTTGAATCCAGATGCAGCGAAATAGTTCCGGAAGTGTCTGTTTCGAAGTGCAAATCATCACCGAAGTCGAGCAATTGAAACAGCGATTGCAGATTGTGGTAGCCGTCATTCCTGCGACCTAGGATATGTAGAAATAAGTTGAGCTTAGCAGGCGCTAATACACTAAGTGCGTTATCACTCATGAATTTAAGGCCAGATTCAAGTAGTTAATCCAAGTTCTCAGCAACATTCCAGTTAAGCCCGATGAACCGCAAAACAATAGCGTCTTCAGGACGACTAACGTCAACGCGCCGAGGTAGTGTCAATGCACCATACTGTCTCGGGTCAGGGTAGATGATCTTCCATCCATCCTGAGATATTTCAGACAACTGATTCAATTCATTGAAAGCAAGCTCCGCCTTGGAGTCCGGAGCGGGTAATCCGCGAATCCAAAATTCGAGATAGGAAACTGGTAATTCGTATCCTAGCTGTTGCAGGATTAAATCCTCAGGGCTGTTTGCTGTAAGCACATCCCCATCGTGTTCCATAGTAACGTAGCCCGGCCTTCCGACAATTCGAGTATTTCCCGCATTGAATGTTCCCCATAAACGGATAGTGTATTCGCTATTTAGCTGTTGCCATCGTATTCGGGGTGTATGAGATTCTTCCTCATAACGCACATTAACTCGACCGCTGAGCTGCCAAGCGTTTAGCGCCTTAAGCAAAACGCGTTGGCTATCCCAAATACCATATTCGACCGCTCTCGGTGGAAGGTTAGTGCAGGCACACAACAGAATGAGCATTACTATACCCAGTAAAAGATTTTTCCTGTTCTTACGGCTATTCCTTATGAGGGATCTCCTATAAAAGGAAACAAGATTGAAATCATTCGTAGGGACGGAAACGCTCTATGACTTCCCTAATAAGTTCACTGTCTGGTTGGACTTGCAATGCATCTTCCCAAACTTGAGTCGCTTCTTCTTCGCGACCCATTTGCCAAAGTACTTCACCTAAATGGGATGCAACTTCGTGATCAGGGAACACAGCAAATGCGCGTCGTAAGTTACTTAGGGCATCTTCATAATGGCCGAGTTTATATTGAGCCCAGGCCAAACTGTCAATAATGGCAGGGTCATCTGGTGAAATGGCAATTGCTCGCTCAATGAGCTTGAGGGCTTCTTCGAAGCGGTTGGTCTGGTCAGCAAGCATGTACCCGAGGTGATTAAGTGCCCTGGAATCATCAGGTTGCATGCGAATAATTTGTTGCAAGTCTCTCTCTGAGCCAGCTTTGTCACCTTGGGAGTCATAATAAAGCACGCGAGCGAACAATAACTCCGATTCATTAGGAAATCGGTTTAGAGAACTGTCTAGCAGCGTTTTTGCTTCTGTAATGTAGCCTGACTGAATTAACAAATTTGATTCGATAGTGGTAAAGAGTATTTCTAATCGAGGTTGGCCGCTGGATTGTCTTATAAGCCAACTGTGAGCATCATCTAACTGGCCCAAATCAATAGCATGCCGAGTTGCTTGTTGTTGTGCCGCGAGAAAGTTATTTGTTCCGATTCGAACTTCACGATAGTGCTTAATGGATTTTTCCATCTCATCAAGTTGTTCATAAATGAAGCCAAGATAATACTGACTTTCATCAAAACGTTGGTCAGCGAGGATTAACTTTTCAAGATTATTAATGGCGCTGTCAAAGTTTTCCAACTCCATATCAAGCAAGGCAACGGAATAGAGTGTTTCCCAATCTTCCGGGTCTTGTTCCACAATAATTTCAAATTGTTCCTGGGCTTCTTTAAAGTCGTCATTCTGTATGAGTAGTCGTGCGAAGCTTAAGCGTAAGGATTTGTCATCTTCAAATTGTCTTACCCCGTCACGCAGGACTCGTGTAGCTCCTTCGCTGTCATCCATGTTCTGTAGGACTTGTCCATGCAACAACACCATATTAGGAGTCAGATCGATGATTTCTAATACTTGCTGTATTTCATAAAGGGCTTCTTCAAGCTGGCGGTTTTGAGCTAAGAGTTGTATTAGAGCGATTTGGATAGAGTTTTCATCTTCAAATTCCCGTGCTAACTGGCGCAGATTCTCGATTAATGATTGTCGATCCCGCGGTTCGAGTCTGCCAGTTCTTGCGGCGAGCGCTGTGAAGTCTATTTCGCTCCCCAAGTCAATTACCCGGGCCATATGTGAAAGTGCTTGGCTGTAATTTCCGTTTTCCAGAAACTGAAAACTTAACATCAAATGGGGTTGGGCATTTTTAGGTTCTACGTCTGACCACAGCAGACCAAGTTGCATGAGCGCATTCAAGTCACCGTTAACGGAAGCGAATTGAACTGCCCGTTGAATAATCGATAGGTCGCGAGTAGCCATGGCAAGATCAAGGTAATTGTCTCCGGCTTCCTCGAGATTACCTCGTTGGGCATCGAGTTCACTAATAATGGTCTGATAAAGTTGCTCTTCAGAGAAGGACCCGTATTCGATTTTTTCTTCAGAGCTTATTTCTGGGTTTGCGATAGCTGCTACTGCGGGGTCTTCCATTTCAGGCGGGGAGGGCGCAGGTGTGCTGGTGCAGGTAGCAAAAGTGGCCAGCACTGCCATAACTATTAGAGCCTGTTTCTTTCTCATTGTCACAACTATAGATTCCATATTAACCCTGACATTATACCAGTTTGTGAGTTAGTCATCACAAGTGTAAAAGGTGAAGACATGAGATGAAGATAGTATCTTGCTTTCTTTTATAAGGATTCTGGATCGTTAGGAGCCAGAAGCTATTGAATTACATTAATCCTAGATTGTGAGTAGGTGTTAGTTTATTTCCTTGAGTTTCATAAGCTCTACGATAAAGCTAGCAGAATCAGACACTAATGGGCACCACGGCCGATATCTAGTACTATATCGGGCTTTTTATTTGACCGTTTTCTGGAAATTTCATGGCGCTTGTATTAGTGGGTATAAACCACAGGACCGCAAATATCGCGTTACGCGAGAAAGTGGCGTTCCCTCCAGAAATAGTTGGAGAAGCACTCAATCAGGTCTTCGCACTGGTCGCCGTCAATGAAGTTGTCATTGTTTCTACGTGCAATCGCACAGAGCTTTATCTGGATTTTAGCGAGGCAGGAAGGGAGGAAAAGCCTGACACTGAGCTGAGCGTTAATCGAACATTAATAGACCAACAGCAAGCTATTGTGGCCTGGTTAGCTAAATATAAACAGCTAGAAATTGAAGAGCTAAGAAGGAGCACTTATTTCTTCAGCAACCAGGAAGTGGTTCGCCATTTGATGAAGGTTTCCTGTGGTTTGGATTCCATGGTTTTGGGTGAGCCTCAGATACTGGGGCAGGTTAAATCTGCCTTCGCCGTCTCCAAGGATCTTAATTTGGTCGGTTCTGCCTTGAGTCATGCGTTTCACGGAGCGTTTTCAATTGCGAAGGAGGTTAGAACTGAGACTGCTATCGGTGAAAACCCAGTTTCAGTAGCTTATGCCGCAGTCTCTTTATCAGAACGGATATTTTCTAATCTCGCGAGTCTGAAAGTGCTGTTAATTGGAGCTGGTCGTACGATCGAATTGGTGGCTCAGCATTTGGCCGAAAAAGGGGCATCCGGAATTGTTGTGGCAAACCGTACTCTGGATAACGCATTGGAATTAGCAGCTAAATTCGATGCTCACGGTGTCTTGCTGTCGGATATTGCTGAGCAGCTAGTTGAAGCTGATATCGTTGTCTCCTCTACAAATAGTCAATTGCCGTTGTTGGGTAAGGGTGCAGTCGAGAGGGCATTAAAACAACGCAAACACAAGCCGATGCTCCTTATTGATTTGGCGGTGCCTAGGGATATAGAAGTAGAGGTAGGTGATATTGCTGATGCCTACCTCTACAGTGTTGACGATATTAGTGAAGTGATTGAGGATAATGTTAAAAGTCGAGCGGAAGCGGCTGCTCAAGCGGAATCAATTATAGAGCGGGGTATTGAAGGATATTTAAAACAGATACTTTCTTTAAATGCAGTGACTACATTAAGAGCTTATCGAGATAAAGCTGATACTATTCGTGATCATGAATTGCAGCGGGCTTTAAAATTGTTAGAAAAAGGTGAGCCAGCCGACGCAGTCCTTAAAACCCTCGCCCGTGGTATTACCAACAAGCTTACCCATGCTCCAAGTGTAAAAATGAAGAAAGCCAGTTCTGAAGGTAGAGATGAGCTCTTAGCATTAACTCAGGAGCTATTCGATTTAGGAGAAGAAGACCCTTTATAAAGGTCAACGACGCAGTCCTCATGAAAGAATCAATTCGCTATAAATTAGAAAATTTAAAAGATCGATTCGACGAGCTGGAAGCTTTGCTAAGTGATGCCGAAATTATCGCCGATCAAAATCGTTTTCGTGAACTGTCCAAAGAATACAGTGAGCTTGAAGATGTAGTACGAAACTTCAATCACTTTATGAGCGTGTCAGATAATTTAATTGAAGCGAAAGAAATGCAGAAAGATGCTGACTCCGAAATTCGTGCCATGGCTGAAGAAGAAATCGCCAGTAACACAGACGAATTAGAAGAGCTTGAGTCAGATTTACAAAAACTGCTTTTGCCAAAAGACTCTAAAGACAGCTGTAACGTATTTCTGGAGATTCGTGCAGGCACAGGTGGGGATGAAGCTGCAATATTCTCTGGGGACTTGTTTCGTATGTATGCTCGTTACAGCGAGGAACAAAAATGGAAACTAGAAGTGGTCACCGAGCGCAATGGCGAACACGGTGGCTTTAAAGAAATCATAGCGCGGATAGATGGCAAGAATGTGTATGAAAAATTAAAATTTGAATCCGGTGCTCATCGTGTGCAAAGAGTCCCTGAAACGGAAACGCAGGGTCGTATTCACACCTCAGCATGCACTGTGGCGATAATGCCGGAAATCGAAGAGCTTGATGAGATCGATATCAACAAAAATGATCTGCGTATTGATACGTTCCGTGCGAGTGGCGCGGGTGGTCAACACGTTAACAAAACTGATAGCGCTATTCGCTTAACGCATATTCCGACAGGTATTGTCGTTGAGTGCCAGGATGAAAGGTCTCAGCATAAGAACAAGGCGCGTGCAATGTCTCTATTACAAGCGAAACTTTTGGATCAAGCGCAACAAGCGCAGCAACAAGAAGAGTCCGATACCCGGAGAAAGCTGGTTGGAAGCGGAGATCGATCAGAGAAGATTCGGACTTATAACTACCCTCAGGCGCGAGTTACCGATCATCGAATAAAACTGACTCTTTATAATCTGCCAGAAATAATGGCTGGTGAGCTTGGCGCTGTCATAAAGCCGCTAATTAATGAGTACCAGGCAGATCTTCTCGCAGGCCTTGCGGAAGACGATTAATAGTTAAGATGTCCTCATCTGTGCAAAAGGCGCTTGGTATAGCAGACTCGTTAAAATGTGTTAGCGAAAATTCTCTATTAGATACTGAACTTCTCCTCGCTCATGTTCTTGGTAAGACTAGAGAATATCTCCGCGCTAATAATGAAAAGGAGATTTCATTGGACTGTCTTGATCAATTTACCAAACTAATTGAACGACGAAAGCGGGGTGAGCCTATCGCCTATCTAATAGGCCGCAAAGAGTTTTGGGACTTCGATTTGCGAGTAAATTCTTCTGTACTGATCCCACGGCCAGAAACTGAAGAATTAGTAGGAAAATGTTTAGATAAACTGGATGGCAGAAACGATTCGGTGCGTATTGCTGATTTGGGCACCGGTAGTGGTGCAATTGCCATTGCTCTGGCGCGAGCCAATTCGTCTTGGCAGGTTCATGCTGTAGATATTAGTGAAGATGCTTTGGCAGTAGCGCGTTGCAATGCTGCTGCTTTAGGAGTCGGCAATATTGAATTTCATCTCGGATCATGGTGTGATGCTTTGCCCGAAGAAGAGTTTGACTTAATAGTGGCAAATCCACCTTATGTAGAAGCGCGCGATGAGCATTTGCAACAGGGGGGGCTGCCTTTTGAGCCGACAGTTGCCTTGGTTGCTGAGGACTCAGGGTTTTCAGCCCTTGATGAAATCATGATGGGAGCTTCACAGTTTCTTAAAAAAGACGCCTGGCTCTTAATGGAGCATGGATATTCTCAGCAAAAAAAATTACTGCATAAATTGGCATTATTAGGGTACTCAGAAGTTGAAGGATGCAAAGACTATGCTAACGTAGATCGCATTGTGTTAGCTAAGTTAAACTTAAGTTAATAAACCCATGTTAAAAATTCTATGAAAGATGAACAGTTACTGCGATATAGTCGTCAAATCATGTTGCCTGAGATGGATGTCGCAGGTCAGCAGAGGCTTGTCGATGCCACTGTGCTAATTGTTGGCATGGGAGGCCTTGGTTGTCCCGTGGCGATGTATTTGGCGGCTGCAGGAATTGGTCATTTGATAATTAGCGATCATGACACCGTTGAATTGACAAATTTACAAAGACAAATTGCTCATAGTCAGGAAAATCTTGGTGATTCGAAAGTAGGATCCGTGGAAGAGACATTAAAAGGCCTGAATCCAGATGTACAAATTACATCGATCAAAAAGCGCCTCTTAAACGAAGAATTAGATCGAGCAGTTAATCAGGCGGACGCGGTGGTAGATGCTAGTGACAACTTTACTACTAGGTTTGATATTAATCGCAGCTGTATCAAAAGTGCAAAACCCCTGATATCTGGTGCCGCTATTCGCATGGAAGGGCAGGTCGCTGTTTTTGATAGTCGCAATGCTGATAGTCCTTGCTATCAATGTCTTTACCAAGAGGAAAAAGATGATGTTTTGAGTTGTGCTAACAATGGAGTCATGGCTCCCCTTGTCGGAATAATAGGCTCTATGCAGGCAATGGAAACTATTAAAGTACTCAGCGGTATAGGCACAAGTCTCGCTGGAAGATTACTGCTATTGGATGCCACGAACATGGAATGGCGAGAAATGTACTTGCCGCGGGACCCTAAATGTGGGGCATGTGGCGCGAATTAAGGCTATTATTGCGATTAGCTATCCAAACCATACCTTTCAAAACCTCTATCTTCCCGCTATTATGCGGGCCCTCATCAAATCCAGTCAGTTAGTAGTGCTAGAACTATGAAAGACACGGTAACAGCCAAGCAAGACGAAGTTCGATTATCATTCGATGATTTCGAGCTGCAGGACGCTTTGAGAAAGGCGATTTCTAAACTTGGGTTTGAATATTGCACGGCAATTCAATCACAAAGTTTGGTGCATACACTTGCAGGCCATGATGTAACAGGCAGAGCCCAAACTGGAACTGGCAAAACAGCAGCTTTTCTGATCACTATTATTAATGATCTTCTGACTAATCCCATAGAAGAAGAAAGATTTCTTGCTGAACCTCGTGCCTTGGTTGTCGCACCTACTCGTGAGCTCGCAATCCAAATAGCCAACGACGCAAGATTGCTTACTGAATTTTGCGGACTCCACACAGTGACTTTGGTAGGTGGTGAAGATTATACGAAGCAGAACGTAGCACTAGATAAGCAACCAGTTGATATCGTTGTGGCGACGCCAGGCAGGCTTCTGGATTTTGTCAGTAATTCTAACCTTGATCTTGGCTTCGTTGAATTGTTAGTTCTGGATGAAGCAGACAGAATGTTAGATATGGGTTTTATTCCCCAAGTAAGACAAGTCGTTTCCAGAACGCCGAAAAAAGATTGTCGTCAAACCCTGTTATTCAGTGCCACTTTTACACCAGAAATTATCGAATTGGCTGATCGTTGGGCGATGGATCCGCTCATGATTGAAGTCGAGCCAGAGAAGGTGGCTGCCGATGCGGTAGATCAAATCGTTTACTTGGTAACTACAGCAAGTAAGTACAACTTACTGTTTAATATTATTTCTGAGCCAAGTGCAATCAAAGTGATGGTGTTTAGCAATCGTCGTGATCAAGTTCGTAAACTTGCGGATAATTTATATCGCAATGGAATAAATTGTGGAGTATTGTCTGGAGAGATTCCACAGAACAAACGCATACGAACCCTTGATGCATTCAAAGCTGGAAAATTACAAGTATTGGTCGCAACCGATGTGGCTGGAAGAGGCTTGCATATCGATGATGTGACTCACGTGATAAATTACACTTTACCCGAAGAAGCAGAAGACTATGTGCATCGAATCGGCCGCACAGGTCGGGCTGGGGCTATCGGTACTTCAATCAGTTTTGCCTGCGAAGAGGATTCTTTTCTACTGCCCGCAATAGAAGAGAAGTTAGGAAATAAGCTAGATTGTTCTCATCCAGTTGAATACTTGCTGGAAAAAGCGCCAGGATTTACTAGGGAGTCACGCTTTAAGCCGAAAGGTTCCCCACCACCTCGAGGACGAAAACCCTCCCGCGCAAGAAGTTAATTTGAGTTCTTAATAGCACCCGCATCTTCTAGTGCTGTAGCATAATCTGCTGATTTTCGATGCTGCGATACTAAGTCTAGGAAATTACTGCCGTCAGAGAGAGTAACATTGATATTTCTTCCGTTTTTTTTATAAATCACGATAAAACGCTCGAATAACTTTACTGTCATGCCGCGATAGGCTCGAAGTAAAATATTGTAGTCCGTTGGTATTCCTGTGGGCGGTTCTGCGTCTAGAAAAGTTTTCAATCGCTCGTCAGACCATTCTTCGTCTCTTGTCGCGATTTGTGTGCGGTCTGCACCGCGTCTCTTTCCTTCTTTCATGACATTATTTTTTCCCTAAGTAGTTGGTTCACTTGGCCAGGGTTGGCCTTACCCTGTGATAGTCTCATCGCTTGCCCGACAAGGAATCCAATAACTTGATCTTTGCCTTCCTTTAGTTGTTGAACTTGGTCTGGGTTGTTAGCTATAACTTCATCTACTAATTTTTCAATCGCACCAGAATCGGTTACCTGTTTTAAGCCTTTTTTAGCAATGATGCTATCGACACTGTCATTATCATCGATCATGGTTTCAAAAACCATTTTCGCGATTCTTCCAGAAATCGTGTTATCTAGAATTCGACTAAGTAAATTGCCGAGACGTTCAGCTTGAATTGATGAGTCAGATATATCTAGGTCATTTTTATTCAATAAAGCTGAAAGGTCGCCAGTAACCCAATTAGCAGCGAGTTTTGGGTCGCCGCAGCCTTTGGCTACCTCTTCGAAGTATTCTGCCATTTCTCTCGTTGCAGTAAGCACGCCAGCATCATAATTGCTCAAACTGTATTCCTTGCTGAAGCGTTCCTTTTTTGCATCAGGCAACTCCGGTAGCTCAGCTCGAATCTCGGCGATGTACTCATCATCAATCACTATCGGTAAAAGATCAGGCTCAGGGAAATAGCGATAGTCGTTCGCTACTTCTTTGCTTCGCATCGGTGTCGTGATGTCTTTATTGGAATCGTAGCGCCGCGTCTCTTGAATAATCTTGCCTCCATCTTCAATGACTTCCTGTTGCCGTCGAATTTCAGAATAGATAGCTTTTTCCACAAAACGAAAAGAGTTTATGTTCTTTATCTCTGTTCGCGTGCCTAACTCTGTCGTGTTTTTCGGCCGTATTGAGACATTGACGTCACAACGCATGGAGCCCTGCGCCATAATGGCATCAGAAATGTCTAGATAACGGACGATAGAATGCAGTTTCTTTAGGTAGGCTACAGCTTCTTTGGCGTTCGTGATTTCTGGCTCGGATACTATCTCTAGGAGAGGTTCACCGGCTCGATTCAGATCGATCCCAGAAAATTCGTTAAATTCTTCGTGTAGAGACTTGCCCGCATTTTCTTCAATGTGCGCGCGAGTGACCCCTATCACTTTTTCTGTGCCATCTTCTAAAGTAACACTCAGAGAACCTTTTCCAACAGTAGGAAAGTCCAGCTGAGTGATTTGATAGCCTTTGGGTAAGTCGGGATAGAAATAGTTCTTTCGATCAAAAACAGATTGTTTCCCAATCTCAGCACCAATGGCTAGGCCAAACCGCACAGCCATTCTTAATGCTTCTGCATTGAAGACGGGCAACGTTCCAGGTAAGGCTAAATCAAAAATATTTGCCTGAGTATTTGGTTCAGCACCGAAAGCTGATGCACTGCCAGAGAATAATTTTGATTTGGTTGAAAGTGATACATGAACTTCCAAGCCAATGACTGATTCCCACTCCATGGTTAGTCCTCCGGCTCGAAATTAGGTTTTCTTTTATGCCAGTCAGTTTGCTGTTGAAACTGATGTGCTACATTCAGTAACTTGCCTTCGCCAAAATCCTTGCCGATTATGTGCATGCCAATTGGTAAACCATTAGCGAAACCAGCAGGAATTGATATTCCGGGCAGTCCAGCTAAATTCACGGCAATGGTATAGATGTCTTCTAGGTACATTGCTACCGGATCAGTCTTAGAGCCTAACCCAAAAGCAGTATGAGGTGATGTTGGCCCAACGATTACATCCACTTGCTCAAATGCCTTAATAAAATCATTTTTGATCAAGCGTCTAATTTTTTGTGCCTTTTTATAATAGGCATCATAGTAACCTGCTGAGAGCGCATAGGTACCTATTAAGATGCGACGCTTAACCTCATCGCCAAAACCTTCGCTGCGGGTACGCTTATACATGTCTTCTAAATCAATTGGATTTTCGCATCGATGTCCGTATCTGACACCGTCATAGCGAGAGAGATTCGCTGAAGCTTCAGCAGGCGCCACCACATAATAAGCAGAGACAGATAAATGATTATTGGGCAAGTCTACTTCGGTAATGTTTGCACCTAATTTCTCATACTCTTTCAGTGCTTCTCTTACAGCTTGTTCTACCTTGGCACTTAAGCCTTCGGCGAAGTGTTGTTTGGGAATACCGATACGTAAGCCGTCTAATGAGTCATTGAGCGTGGCAGTATAATCTTCAGCTGGTCTATCTATGCTGGTGGAGTCTTTACTGTCTATACCTGCCATCACGTTTGTCATCAAAGCGGCATCTTCCGCACTCTTACTAAGGGTGCCCGCTTGATCCAAACTGGAAGCAAAGGCGATCATGCCCCAACGGGAGACACGGCCATAACTAGGTTTCAAACCGGTGATTCCACAAAATGCGGCGGGCTGCCTTATCGAGCCGCCAGTATCAGTGCCCGTTGCCATAACACAGAGATCAGCTGCTACCGCTGCGGCAGATCCACCAGAAGATCCACCTGGTACCCTTTTTAAATCCCAGGGATTTTTTACCGGTCCGAAGAAACTGGTTTCATTGGAAGAGCCCATTGCAAATTCATCCATATTGGTTTTACCCAACATGACTGCGCCGGCTGTTTTGAATTTCTCAACAACAGTGGCGTCGTAGGGTGCGACAAAGTTTTCTAACATATGTGACCCACAGCTAGTGATAACCCCTTTCGTGCAAAAGATATCTTTGTGGGCTAATGGGATGCCAAGCAGTGGAGATTTATCACCTGTGGCCCGCTTCTCATCCGCTGCTTTTGCTTGCTCCAGAGCAGATTCTTCGCAAATAGTGATAAAGGCATTGAGTTTCCGGTTGTGCTTGCTTATACGGTCCAAATATGACTGTGTAAGTTCCGTGCTGGAGAGCTCGCCAGATGAGAGTGCTTGCGATAATTCGGCAGCAGTTTTTTCGATCATTGGGAAATGGCTTCTTTGAGAGTTAATTGGCGACAGCGGATAAATCCGATGATCTGATCTATTCAATAACCTTGGGTACTAGGTACAAACCATCTTGTGCTGCAGGAGCTAAAGTTTGTAATTCATTTCGACGGTCTTTTTCCGTGGCTGTATCCACGCGCAAACGCTGAGTAACATCAAGTGGGTGGGCCATAGGTTCGATCGTCTCTGTATTAATCGATTGCATCTGATCGATTAAGGCCAGTATGTCGGTAATACGACTCGCGACTTCATCTGCATCAGCTTCACTTATATGCAGCCGCGCAAGTTGCGCGATTTTCTCTACTTCAGACTTATCTAAAGCCATCCAATTACTCCGGATTAACCAAGTATTTGTTCGTCAAAATTCAGCGTCTAGCCTCTGGCCAACAGCTTGCCAGAGAGAATAGTGGCAGAAATGTGTCAGAGTTCTAATTAACATGTAATTAGAGGGTTTGCCGCTTGCTCTAACAGTTAGCCGTTGTTAGAGTGCGTCCTATTCTCGATAACGAGAGATTATACTTGAATTTCACCTACTTAGGTCAAATGCTCCAGGAGATCCTCGTAGAAAAAACTAATCCTTAAGTGCCGAGTATAAAACTTCTGTATAAGCTAAATCATTAGGCTAAGTTGCCGTCTTAGTAACAAAAGGACAAAGGACTGGGATCTTTAAATTGAGGTACGCAAAAATTCATGTTTAAAAAACTCCGGGGAATGTTCTCCAATGACCTATCTATCGATTTAGGAACCGCAAACACGCTCATCTACGTTCGTGAAGAAGGTATTGTTCTTAATGAGCCGTCCGTAGTTGCGATTCGCACTCACAATGGTCAAAAAACAGTGACAGCAGTGGGTTCTGATGCCAAGCGCATGCTTGGTCGAACGCCAGGAAATATCACTGCTATACGCCCGTTAAAAGACGGCGTTATTGCCGATTTTCAGGTGACCGAGAAAATGCTTCAGCACTTCATTAACACAGTGCATGAGAACAGTTTTTTTCCTCCAAGCCCGCGAGTTCTGGTTTGTGTGCCTTGCAAGTCCACCCAGGTAGAACGTCGTGCTATTCGTGAATCTGTTGCCAGTGCGGGTGCTCGTGATGTTCGTTTAATCGAAGAACCCATGGCTGCAGCTATTGGGGCAGGCCTACCCGTTGAACAGGCTAGTGGTTCCATGGTGGTAGATATCGGTGGCGGGACCACAGAAATTGCTATTATTTCTCTAAATGGTGTTGTGTATTCTGAATCAGTTCGAGTTGGTGGTGATCGTTTTGACGAATCAATTACCACTCACGTACGACGTAATTATGGCAGCCTAATTGGGGATGCTACTGCCGAGCGCATAAAGAAAGAAATAGGTTGTGCTTATAGAAGCGCTTCTAGTGAAATACGAGAAATCGATGTTCGTGGCCGAAACCTAGCAGAAGGCGTTCCCCGCAGTTTCACCTTAAATAGTGATGAGATTCTGGAAGCTTTGCAGGAACCACTTTCCGCAATAGTGCAGGCGGTAAAGAGCGCCTTGGAACAGTCACCGCCTGAATTGGCGTCGGATATTGCTGAGTCTGGCTTGGTGCTAACTGGTGGTGGGGCTTTGCTGAAAGATCTGGATAAATTGCTCTCTGAAGAGACTGGCTTACCAGTGATTGTCGCGGAAGATCCTTTGTCTTGTGTGGCCCGCGGTGGTGGCAAAGCCATGGAATTAATGGACGCCCAAGGGGTAGATCTACTCTCTATTGAATAGGGGCTAAACCGTCCTGAATCTAAGAATTTTCTGAGGAAAACAGGATCTGAGAAGGGAATTCGCGAATTTACGGGCTTTGGATCGGAAGACTATAATTACCGATTCCTGGGGGGAGGTAATCCGGCATCGATAAGATCCTATTCATTAAAGGTGTAGCACTTGAGTATCGTGCCTTAGCCTTTCTTCTCCTCTCCGTGTGCATTATGTTTGCGGATAGCCGCTTTGGTTATCTAGAGCGTGTTCGCTTTGGATTGGGCTATGCTACTACTCCTATTTATTGGGTTGCTGATATTCCAACACGCGTCTCCTTCTGGATTGATGATGTATTTGTGTCTCGCACCGACTTATTAGAGGCAAATGAAGCACTTCGAGAGCGATTGCTGGTGGCACAGCGTGAGTTACAGTTATTGGAAAGCTTAACTAGCGAGAATAGTCGGTTACTCGCGTTAGAAGAAGCTACTGGTAATATCAATGGCGATGTCATGCCGGCTGAAATAATTAATGTTTCGCCGGATCCTTATTCTAAGCGTGTACTTATTAATAAAGGGGCGAGAGATGGCCTTTTTATTGGACAACCTTTATTAGATGCCAATGGCTTGATGGGACAAATCGATGAAGTGCTCCCTCATACCAGTTGGGCTTTGTTAATCACCGACCCCCATCATGTCACTCCGGTTGAAGTGAATCGAAATGGCGAGCGTGCTCTAGCTAGAGGGAGTAGATCAGTCTCGAATGAATTGGAATTGGAATTTGTCACTCAAACTCAGGATATGCAGCCGCAGGATTTACTCGTGAGTTCAGGCATGGGCCAGGTCTTTCCCAAAAACTACCCAGTCGCTGAAATTATTAGTGTCTATGCAGACCCAGGATTAGATTTCGCCACAGTGCGCGCCAGGCCGATAGCGCAGATGGCAAGTACTCGACATGTCATGCTTGTTTTCCAGAATGCAGAAGAGCAGTCCCTTGAAGTCAATCAGGAGACAAAGCGGGAAATAAGTGAAGAGACAGTGAGCAATGCAGAAATAGAAGGTCAGGTTTCTCAAATTCAATCAGAAGAGAATGATTAAAAGTCGTGGCGATTCAACAAAAACCACATTCTACTTGGGTAATAATTCTCAGCTTCTTTGTAGCTTATCTATTGGCGATCGTACCTTTCCCTGGTTGGGCCATGGATTATCGGCCAGAATGGGTGCCGATGGTTTTAATCTACTGGGTGATGGCTCTTCCTTACCGTATCGGCATTGGTTCTGCATGGTTTGTTGGATTAATACTGGATATTCTGGAGGGCTCAATTCTTGGTTTGAATGCAATGGCCTTGGTAATTATTGCCTATGTAACACTCAGTCTGCATTTAAGAATGCGGATGTTTTCTTCTTTGCAACAGGCGGGTCTAGTCTTGGTTCTGGTAGGTCTTAATTTAATGCTAAGTCATTGGCTGCAGATTATTACTGCACAAACTATTACCTCCGATATGATGTTTCTAATGGCTGCTATTACCAGTGCTGTCATTTGGCCTTCCTTCTTTCAGTTGCTTCGCCAGACTCGACGTAGTTTCGACGTTCACTAAAAGATTCTCTCGTGACTAGCTCTTCTTTGATTCTAGCTTCCGACTCTCCTCGTAGACATCAATTACTGAAGCAGATAGGTGTAAATTTTACCGTGTCGGGACAAGATATTGATGAACATATACTTGACCAAGAATCTCCTGAGGGGTTTGTATCTAGAATGGCTGACGAAAAAGCCAAGGCTGCGTTGCAGAGTAATATGAAAAAAAACGTCATAATTTTAGCAGCGGATACTGTCGTTGTTTGTGGTGATTTAGTATTAGGTAAGCCCAAGGACAAAAGTGATGCGCTGAGGATGTTACGCCAGCTCTCTAATAGAACTCACCGGGTATTATCGGCGGTTACTGTGGCAACAACAATCAATCAAGAATCGGTCATGTCTGATACTTTGGTGCATTTTCGAGAAATAAGTGAAATAGAAGCAGAGGAGTATTGGGAGACGGGTGAACCTGAAGGGAAAGCCGGTGCTTATGGTATACAAGGTTTTGGTGCTGTATTTGTGCAGCTAATAAATGGCAGTTACAGTGGTGTGATGGGCTTGCCGCTTTATGAAACTGCAAAACTACTAAGCGAATTTGGCATCCTCACCTGGCGGCCAGTTCAAGGCTTACCCTGTGAGTGAAGAAATTCTTATTAATGTAACGCTAATGGAAACTCGAGTAGCCTTAATTGAAAATGGGCTGTTGCAGGAAGTTTTCATTGAGCGACACAATAAAAGAGGCCATGTTGGCGATGTATTCAAGGGGAAAGTAGTTCGGGTCATGCCTGGTATGGAAGCAGCTTTCGTTGATATTGGCTTGGACAAAGCGGCTTTTATCCATTCGTCAGATATTAGCAAAATTGATGCAGAGGGATGTGAATTAAGAAATGACGAACACAGGAATGTTGATGAACTGCTGCGGGAAGGCCAGCTATTAGTTGTTCAAGTTGCCAAGGACGCAATCAGTACTAAGGGTGCTCGACTTACAACACACATTACTCTGCCTTCAAGAAATTTAGTTTATCTGCCTCGCAGCAAGCATTTAGGAATTTCTCGGCGTTTGACAGATGAAGAGCAAAGTGCGCACCTGCTTGCTCAATTAAATAAAAGCCTTGCAGAAGAAGGGGTTGAAGGACAAGGAGGGTTTATTATTCGTACTGCGGCGGTAGCTGCAAGCAAAAAAGAATTTAAAGAAGACATACGTTTTCTCAAAAGGCTTTGGAATAAAATCGATGGGCGAATTAGTGAAAGCGATGAAATTAAAGAAGTTTATCGCGAAGCATCTCTTTATATTCGTACAGTTAGGGATCTGATTACGCCACGGGTTGGAAAAATAAGGGTTGATAATCAAACCTCTTATGATGAAATTAATCAGTTCTTAGAAGATTTTATTCCTGAGCTTGAAGTTAGTGTGGAGATTTATGAAGATGACCGACCTATCTTTGATCTATATGCGATTGAAGATGAAATTAATAAAGCCCTTGGTCGCCAGGTAAAATTAAAGTCTGGGGGTGATCTGATTATCGATCAAACTGAAGCCATGACTACAATCGATGTAAATACTGGTAGTTATTTAGGGAACCGTAATCATGCTGAAACTATATTAAAGACAAATCTTGAGGCAGCCGCTGCTATAGCACGACAGCTGCGAGTAAGAAATTTGGGAGGCATGATCATTGTAGATTTCATTGATATGCTGGATCTCGAGCATCAACGGCTAGTACAGCATGCTTTCACTAAAGCCTTGGAAAAAGACCAAGCTCGGGCGAAAATTACTGGCATTTCCGAATTAGGTTTGATCGAGATGACTCGCAAAAGGACTCGAGAGAGCCTAGGGCAAATTCTGAATAGTCCTTGCCCTGCCTGCTTTGGTCGTGGAACTCTGAAATCGGCTGAAACTGTCTGCTATGAAATATTTCGTGAAATCCTACACATCATCCGAGCTCACGCAAATGAAGTATTGCTGGTAACTGCGTCGCAGATAGTGGTGGATCGCCTGTCAGATGAGGAATCCGATATCCTATCTGAATTAGAACGATTGATAGGAAAGACGGTCAAATTTGAAGTGGAACCTATGTATACTCAGGAAGAGTTCGACGTTGTTCTCTGTTAGCGGATATGTCGATTTTTGGGTTTCAGTAAACCTGAGCCATACAGAATGTCCGAGAGACACTTTCCGCTGCGAAGCTCTCGAGTAATTACATTAAACCCAGTTAACAGATTCAAGTAAATGGTGGCGATAAAAACATAGTATGTTTTTAACTATCCTAAAACGTATATATCAGCAGACCCTGCTGTTGCTCGTCTTGTCCCTTGTATTACTGGCGGCATATGTCAGCGCTGGACGCCTGTTTATGCCAGCAGTCTCTCGATATGCTTCTTATTTTGAAACTAGAATCGTCGAGATTACTGGCGTGCCTGTCAGTATAGATTCTCTTAGTGGTTCTTTTGACGGATTTAATCCACAACTCAGTATTAATGGATTGCGCTTACTTGTCGGATCCATTGTCGAAGATAAAGTTGCCAGTGCCTTGGAGTTCGACAGAGCAACTATTATTGTTGATATACCGCGAAGTATTTGGAAGCGACGATGGATTCTCGAAGATTTTGTCGTAGAAACCCTTGAATTAAATGTAGAGCAAAATGCAGCAGGAACTTGGCAGCTCGCTGGTTTTCAGAGTAGTAGTAATAATGCTGACGTTAATGTTGAGGATTTGTTTCAATCCTTTCAAAGCGTTTCTTTCTTAAATTTGCAAAACGTTAGTATAAATTTTCTCTCCAATATTGGTACTTCATTCAATATAACTAATGGCTCTGCAGCGATTCAGAATCAAGAAAACTCCCACTTTCTTCATATTAATGGAAATCTTGAGCAGTCCATGGAGCAAATTTCGGTTTCGTTTGAAGTAAGTGGAAACGAGTTATCTGATATCGATGGAGTAGTCCATATAGAAATGCCCCAGGCAGATTACACATCGTTGTTTGCGGGTCAGTCGCTATCGGCCGTTAATGTTGAAGAATTGATAGGTGAAGGAGATTTATGGTTGACCATTGCTGATGGGCAATTATCCCGCGCTGTCACAAAAATGGATCTTGAAACGGTTAGTTTACTCGGTCAGGAAACGTCTCCCATTACTTTGCAGAATGTGAGTGGCGAGGCCCAAATAACCCGCGAATCTAGCGAGGGCTCTTGGGAGCTGGCAATGTCAGACTTTGCAGTTAATTGGGAGGACGATTATTGGCAACCGTTTAATGTTTATGCTGATTATGCGTCAGATGAAAGCCTTACTGTAAGAGCTGACAATATCAACTTAGCGCTAATTTCGAAGTTAGCTATCTCTAGTGATTTGCTAAGCGAAACAGATAGTCAGCAGCTAGCACAATATTCATTTGGTGGGTCGCTTCAAAATTTCAGTTTGTATTTGCCCCTTGAGAACGCCAGCGATCGGGAAATGCGATTACGCTCAAACATTGCCAGTGTCAAAGTAGGATCGGTAAATGGCTCTCCTAACATGTGGGGTATGAATGGCTATTTAGAGCTATCTTTTGATAACGAAGCAAATTTGATCACTGGTTTTGGAGAGATGAATTCGGAAGAATTTTCAATTAATTTTCCTAGTATGTTTACAGAAGTTTGGGATTACAGTTATGTAAATGGGCGGTTAGATATCCGCGTCGACTTAAATAATGGTCAAGAAGTTAAGCTTGTAAGTAGCATGGTTGTCGCCGAATCTGACGCAGTCGATGGGCACATACAATTTTCTTCTACAGTGCGCAGATTGACCGATGGTAAAAGGGAAGCATTTCTTGAATTACTCGTTGGTGCTGCACGAATTAATGCTGAACAAAAAGCTAGTTATCTCCCGAATGGACCAAATATCTCAGACAATCTTAGGGAAACCATGCGGTGGGTAGACAGTGCTGTCCTTAGTGGAGAAGTTTATGATAGCGGCGTTATTTTTCGTGGTTCTACCATTAGTGGCTCCCCAGCGGAATCAAAAACATTTCAATCCTTTTATTTGCTCAACGATGGCGAAATAAATTTTTCCGATGAATGGCCAAATATCAAGTCAATGGAAGGTTTTGTCCATACTGATGATAATAATATCGATATTGAAGTGCGGAGTGGTGAAAGTCTGGACTTAGAGTTGGGCGCAGTGCTTGGGGAAATTAGAAGAAATGAAGCAGAAGAGAACTGGTTAAGTATAAATGGACAGGCAGTTGGGACTACAGCCAGCGGTTTAATGTATTTGCAGCAGGCACCCCTGGGTGAACGCCTAAAGAATTTATTCGCAAATTGGCAAGCGCAAGGTGACTTGGCGGCTGATATCACGGTGCGAGTTCCGTTGAATATTCCAGGCGGTGGGCCTGAAGTTCGCTTAAATTTGGCAGTTGCTGACAACGACCTCGTTATTCCTGATTACGGGATAGGAGTGAGTCAGCTCACTGGGCCTATAATTTATGACAGTCTTTCCGGTATAGAGTCAAGTACCTTGTCGGGGCAATTATTTGGTAAAGAAGTTGCTTTGAGTCTTTCATCGCTATCCACCAATGGAGAAGTTGAAACAATTTTCGTAAGTGCTGAAGGTGATGCTGTTAGAGATGAGTTAATTGCCTGGCCCCGCCAAAGTCGGTTCGTACGAGACGTGCTTGCAGAAATGGAAGGTGACTTAAATTATCGAGCTAAGCTCATTTTGCCTCAAGGTAGTGCAGCTTCACAGAGCAATACACTTCTTATTGACTCTAATCTACGTGGCGCTGCCTTAAACCTACCGCAGCCATTTGGCAAGACTGCAGATGAGGCTCGTCCTCTCCATGTTGAATTACAATTGGGTGAGCAGCAAGCTGTGATAGGAACATATGGAACGAATATTCAATTTGATCTGAAAATTGGCGGTGACTCAATAAATAACGGTCTGGTTTACATAGGATCTTACGATGCACCACTTGCTCCGATTACAGATAAGGAAGCAGAAGGAATAATAATAATCGGCGAACTTGATGTGTTGGTATTGGAGGAGTGGACAGCGTTTCTTAGTCATTTAAATAGTACTTCTAATCCCTCTGAAGGTCTCAGTAGCGCAATCGCATTTGTTGATGTCCAACTAGATGTTTTAGAGCTCTATGAGCAGGAGTTGCCGAGAGTTGCCATGCGCATCGAAGGTGATGAGCAATCTAGTTCTTGGGAAATAGCGCTAGATAGTGATTCGATCAAAGGTCAGGTGAACTTTCCCTATGATCCGGCCGACTATTTAAATTTAGATCTAGCGTATCTGCGTTTTCAGGGGGATGAAGAGGAAAGTCTAGATAACTCGCAGCAAGTAGAAGAAACTCCAGAGGTAGATGAAAAAGAGCGCATCGATGTGCTAGCCAGAATTGATCCGAGGAATTTGCCTCGAATGCATTTTGCGACAGAAGAGCTTACCGTTGGCTCTAGGCCTTACGGTGCATTTAAGTTTACCTTCGAGCCAAATTCAGCCGGCGCAGAAATTAATGATCTGGTCTTTGATTTTCGAGGATTACGTTTAGGTATGGAAGGGCCTTATGTGGATGGATCGGAAACTGATGAATATGCTGAACGTTTTGCTCCAAGTTTCCACTGGTTTTTCGATGGCATCGAGCATCGCAGTGAACTATCTGGCATTCTGTATGCTGACGACATGGCTGAACTGCTCATGGCCAATGGTTATGCGGCGAGTTTAGAGAGCGACAATGCAATTTTCTTTGCTGATATTTTCTGGCCAGGTTCGCCCGCATTTTTTACCGGTGCGAACCTTAGTGGTGAGCTAGACATGGATATCGAGGATGGGCGTTTCTTGCAAGGCTCCGGCGGACAAGGAGCCCTAAGGCTAATTAGTATCTTGAATTTTGACGCGATTATGCGTCGGGCGCGCTTTAGTGATGATTTGGTAAGAACCGGTCTGGCCTATGATGAAATAACTGCTGAACTAAACCTTGATGATGGTCGCGTCAGGATAGAAGATCAATTGGTAATTTCTGGGCCATCTAGCTTATACCAAATCACTGGGGAATTAGATTTGAAAGATGAAACTATACTCGGCGAGATGTTTGTCACTTTGCCAGTGAGCGACAACATTCCCTGGCTAGGATTATTAACTGCCAATCTACCTTTAGCTTTGGGGGCTTATTTGTTTGATCAAATCTTTGGCGATCAGGTAGATAGCTTGACCAGCGCCGTCTACACGCTAGATGGTGCCTGGGAAGGTTTAGAACCTGAATTTAAACAAGCTTTCGGATCTCCAGACGCGCTCCAGGAGTCTGTTATTCAATAACCTG
>JAQWQD010000064.1 GCA_029244985.1 Gammaproteobacteria bacterium
TGCGTAAGACCTTTCTTGGATTTGACTTACAAGTGCTATTCTCTGAGATTGCCTCATTTCTAAACCAACGAAAGTTAACGAGGCAACAATGGAGATTATTCCAATCAGTTGAATCCAAGTATCTAAGCTAACTTTCTTCATGATTCTTTACCATTAGCAGCAGCTGAAAAGCAGAGCAGGGTTATTGTTGTTAGTAGTTTGTTCAAAATGACCTCTTTGTTTTATATGCCAATATATTTACCGTCATTGTTTAGTGATAGATTTTCTCCCATTTCCTAGTTGCTGTTATTCGCCGCGTCTTTCTTTCATCCTTTCGCCACGAAGGATATTAAGCAAGCCGTAATTGCCTTCATGGCAACCAAATTCATAGAGCAGTCCTCCTACTTTAGTCATTGGCATAGTGGCGACAATTTTGTCTGTAAAAGTAGAAGGGTCTTCTAGCGTCCACTTGTACTCGATCGTATATTGATTAACTCGCGTAAATCGCTCAGTCAGTGTCTTGTCTTCTGAATTTCCGAAACGGCTAAAACTAGGCGTTAGATCCGTAAAATTCTTAGTTGTCACTACCAGGGTTTCATCGTCCCAATAGCCCCTAGAGTCTCCAGACCATAAGCGAATATTATCGTCGAGTGCAGCCCGGTCAACTAATGGAACGATTCGAGCATCATGTACCATTTCAGTCAGGATAACTGCATGATCCTTGTTCTGAAAGATCTGCGCATTGGCATTGTAACCGCCACCGGAAAAGGGAGGGCCAGCGTTAAAGCCAATCAGGCAGCGTTCAGACAGACCACGGTCCTCCGGTCCATCCGCGCTAATACCGCCCAAAACTGCAAGAACGGGACGTTCACCTGGAACGTCTGGACCCACTTTACTCGCGGTATGCTCGGCAGTGCCTTCGACTCTGGCAGGAAGCCGACCATTTTCTGGATGGATAATCAGAGAAGTACGAACATTTTCACCGATACTGGCATTCTCATACCAAAAAGTGTTGTAGCCTCCGGGGTCAGCACCAGCTGGTGGTGCTTGTGGGTCTAATACCAGTTTGGCCTCCGCTGCATCTAATGCGCGCCGCCGCTCTGCTAGCCGAATGCGATCTTGCTCGACTTCTTCGGGCGTCAAAAACTCCTGAGTTCCAAGTCGCTCGGGTCGCTGCATTGGTGTACTGGAATTAAAATTCCACACACCCTGCAAATCGGGCTGACCCCATTCCGTGCGGGGAATCTGGTAATCATCATCTGCTTGGGCAATAGATAAACTAACTGAGGAGATCAATATAAATACAATAAGTAGTAATCTGATTTTCATAGCTTACTCAGAGCAATTATCCGGAATAGTGTGTAAAAAATTCTGATAGGCCGCCTCAAACGCCGTTTTAAAAATGTGCCGCCTTTCACAGATATCATACAAGCCTTTTCTTGAGACTGACGCACCTCCAACCCAACAAAGACTAGCCCTGCAAGCACGCTCAACATACCCAGTAATTGAATCCACGTATCCGAGCCAGCTTTCTTCATAATAAATCCGCATTAGCAGCAACAGAAAAGCAGAGTAGGGTTATTGTTGTTAGTAGTTTGTTCATTATTCAGTCTCGCATGGGTCTGGGAGTGCTCTCAGGTACTGTGCAAATTCTTCTTCGATAAATCTAAAATCATAAGTGCCCCTCAATTCACAAGCTTCCCATGACTGAACAATTCTAGCTTGTATTACCCTCCATTCACTCTCTGAGATGAAGCCTTGGTTATATTGGTAAAGTGTGTTTTGTTGCATTTGAGTTGCCCAATCTCTCTGAATACCTCGCAGGTATTTTTGTTCCTCGTTTAATTCGCTGTATGGTTTACTCGCAACTTGGTGCATATCTCTCCATGCTCCATCCATTAAAGCGAGCAGTTGATCTGTAACTTGCTCAGACCTTGCTTGCTCCTGAGTGGCTATAGCGATTCCTTGAGATTGTCTCATCTCAAGACCAACGAAAAGCAAACCTGCCAATACGCTCAACATACCAACCAGTTGAACCCAAACGTCAAAGCCAGCTTCTTTCATATTCATCCCCAGAGGATTCTCAGTTTAGTGTCAGGAAACACCTCAAAAATACCTAACCGTTCGTCCAGAATAGTATGTAATACGCACCGATGGAACCTACTTGGCCAAGTGGGGGGGGGTACCCCGGGGGTGGGGTCTGCTAGTTGGCAGTTAATTCCTGATAACTACTTAGCTTAAGAATTAGATTGGTAGGATCAATTAAGCTCCATGTAGTATCAAGAATGCTGTCACCTACCTCGATAATGTCGGTATAAACACTTGTCGTAGTTTCAAATTTACCACTGCAGTCAGGCAGTTCAACATTTTCATTAAGAGCACCAATGGCATTAAACTCTCTATATTGCGTTATTTGAACAGTTGCCTCATCGAGTGAAACTACTGTTAAACCAATATCAAACTCGCTAATACCGCTTGCTGATCCCGGCAGACCATCTGTAAAAATTCGGAGACAGGTATAGATTGTTGAACCG
>JAQWQD010000022.1 GCA_029244985.1 Gammaproteobacteria bacterium
ACAACCCTGCGGCCACCTATTTTGGTTCCTCGGGGCAGATTGCCTTTGTTCATCTCACGGTAGTAATGCGCCGGTGAGATTCCAACACGCCTTGCAGTTTCGGGAATCGAACTGTATGTAATTGTTACTTTAGTCATATCTACATGGTTCCTATATTGGTTAAGGAACACGTATTTTGTCTCATACAAAGCACCCAACGTGGAAAGTATGAAACCTTATATTTGCGGGGGTAAAACTTATATTTGCGGGGATAAAACTTATATTTTTAGGATTAAAACTTATATTTTGTTTTTATTCTTCTTTTTGGCACGAACCAATGCAGAAGCGAATGTCTCGTAATCAATTTCTTTGACTTCACCTGAGTGAGATTTGTAGGTCACTTTCCAATCACGTACTTTTTCACTTCCGTTTTTTTCAATCTTAACAATGCAATCAGGAAGATTTGCATCAAAACGCTTAAGCAGTTTGCCCGTTGTTATATCTGGTTCTTTTTCTGCTATCTCTTCGAGATAGAGTTGTAGATCACTTTGGGGAGACTTATAGAAAATTTTTTTAGGGTTCGCAGGCTTTTTCATGGCTACCATCCCAAAGGGTTTAAACGTAGTAGTCCCTACTATCTTCTTGGCAGCTTTACGCTTAGCCGGCTTTTTCTTGTTAGGCACGGAAGACTTCATGCTCGCGCCTCACCAATGCTCCTAACACTGTCTTTTTCTTTAACTGGCTCAGTAAAACACCAGTTACACCACTCTTCCATGACAGGTCGTCGCTTAGGGACAAATTCCGTTCTTGCGTAACTGTTACGCACTTCGTCACCAATTTTATGCGCCAAGCACTTTTCGGTAACAAGCTCAGGATAATTAGATTGTTCTAAACACCAATCTTTAAACGAACTTCTGAATCCGTGCGGTGTTACCTCGTTCCTACGATAACCAAGCTGAGGTATTAAGTCAGATAAATGCGAGTCGTATATCCTGCCTCCCTTAGCCGCGCGGAAAATTAAACCCTCTTCAGAGATAGAACCTCCCGCAAGCTCTTTACCTTTAATGCTCTGAAGCCAATCCACAGTCCAATCAGCTAAAGGTTGAGTGTGAGGCTGTTTAACAGTAATTCCCTTAATTCGCACCCCTTTCATAATCTCTGCGGGGCGATTCCAAACTTTTTTCTTGAAATCAAATTGGTTCCACTCTGCAAGACAAATAGTTTCGTCTCGCCCAACAGTTAAAATATGAAGCAGTAATGCTTTCGCCCCTACTGATTCGACTTGCATTAGTTTTTGTACGAACCAATACATTTCGTTGTAATCCAAAGCAGGTTGATTTTTTGTTGTGTGAATCTCGTCTATATGTGGAAGGTCATTGGCTAAGTTGTCTTTCCACTGAAAGATATTTAGCTCGTCTTTAAGACCTGCTCTATCGAATATCTGCTTCATCGCTCCTTGTATCTTCCAAGCGGTAGGCGGTTTTTCTTCCCAGATTGTTCTTAGTGCTTTAAGCCCTTCCTCATATTCAATATCCCCAATTGGCCTTTTGCCCAAGATAGGAAACATATGTTTTTGAACAGCATTGAATTTCTTTTGATAGTCCGGCGCTGAAACATTAGGACGTGCTATTTGGAAATCACACCAGTTTTGTGCGGCAACGCTGAAGGGAGTTTTGAATTTTTGACTAAGCTCTAACTGCTTTTTGCGATTTCTTTCTTCTTCGCGGGGGTCAATGCCTTGCGCTAATAAACTTCTCCTCTCCTGGGCTTTCCTAACTGCCTCCGCTGAACTGTTTGAGGGATAAGCACCAAAGCCTTTTGTTGTAGCTTTGCCATTAATTGAATAGTGCAAGACCCAAGAACGCGAGCCTATTTTCGCTAACGGATTGCCCTCTTTATCTTTTTTAGGCACGTTACATTTAAGAGCTAAGCCGTCAACCAAGCCAGTGAAATGCATATCGGGCTTATCAACTCCGTTGACTGTTTTGTGACGTAAGCTTCGTATCTTACTGTCGGACATTGGAGGGATATATCTGTTAGCCATGACACGCACTCGTAACTCGTACTATATTACGTACTATATAACAGATTGTTAGGCCCTGATAGCCCCAGAGAAGGTCTGAGGCGACATGATAGGTTGTATGCCCGTATTACCTGGGCTTCAGGGGACTATATTAATCTCAGTGAGAAAGTCTGACATTGCCTGATTTGTTTCTTCTGGTGCTTCTTGCTGAACCCAATGACCTATCTCAGGAATCAGGACAACATCTCGTAAGTCATTAGCAACACGGCTCATAGCGCCGTTTAACTGATCCTTACTTGCACCACCAATAACCACATCCCTTTCGCCCGCAATAAAAAGCGTAGGTACATCGATTTTTGTTGCTGCAAGGTGCTCTGTAATCTCCCAATTACGCTGAAAGTTTCTATAGTAGTTAACACCGCCGCGAAATCCAGCCGTCTCAAATTGACCGACTACATAATTCAAATCTTCTTGAGTCAACCAATCAGGTAAACCGATTGGTGCACCCATTCGCCCTATCCAACCACCTGCCGAACGAGCCGGATCGGTAATCGTTGCTTGCTGACGAGGGGATGTTGGTGATAGATAGAGCTGGCTTATAATACCCATCGGATCGCTATCATATTCAGCTTCTGCTATTCCCCCAGCTTCATTGTGGTAAAGAATATAATAAAAATTATCACCGAACTGTTCTTGCCATCCTGCCATTGGAGATTGTGGCGGTCTACCACCATAAGGAACACTCATAGCGATAAGTGCAGAAAAACGTTCTGGGTGAATCAGTACAGAATTCCAAGCAACGATCGCACCCCAATCATGACCAACCATAATAGCAGTTTCTTCACCGAGTGCGTCTAGAACTCCAACCATGTCTCCAGCAAGATGAATAATGTCATACTCATCAACATCAATAGGCTTATCGCTTTCGCCATAGCCTCGCATATCTGGCGCCACAACACGATATCCTGCCTCAGCAAAAAATTTCAATTGATGGCGCCAGCTGTACCATGACTCTGGCCAGCCATGCGCGAAGAGTATAAGCGGCCCTGTGTCTCCAGCTTCAGCAATACGCATCCGAAGCCCATTGCTTTCAATAAATCGAAATGTAACTCCATCCACTGGCGAGGGCGTGATCATCGTATTCCCCTGAGCATAAATAAAGGTTGAAAATAGTAAACAAATCGCTACAACTTTTAATGCGAAATATCTACAGTAGATTGCTAAAACCATTTCTTTAGACCCCTGTCCGATTCTCTGAGGCACTCAGACTAACACAAGCCGAGCCGAGTACTCCATTGACGATAATAGCAAACTAACTTGAATATTCTTGGAAGAAAAGATGAGCCAAGAGGCCAGTTTTTGATACGTTTTGACTATTGAGTACTCTACCTTGCTTACAGCCAAGTTCTGAATTATTTACGGCAACTGCAGAAACGGCTATGCTCTTATTCCTTAACTCGAATTTGCTTGGAGTAATTAGTGAACGAAGTTTACGATGTCCCTTATATGCAGAGAACGCGTGACTATTATCGCGCTCAGGGTTATACCAACGACTATCAATGGGCGCAAAATTCTGCGACGCCTTTTTGTATGCCTGCAAAACCACTAAGCGAATGTCGAGTAGGAATAGTCACCACAGCAATGCCGGATACAGATTTAGGCCGCAATAATCGCAAAATCCATTCAACTTTGGTCCCTCCTATTCCGGAATCGATGTACACAGAAGAGTTGTCTTGGCATAAAACTGTGACACATACCGATGACGTAAACAGCTTTATTCCATTAGAACAGTTAATGGTTTTGGAGGATGAAGGAGGCATAGGCAGTTTAGCCCCAAGGTTTCATTCAGTCCCAACGGAATACAGTCAACGCACCACACTTAAATATGATGCTCCCGAAATTCTCGCACGACTTAGGGAAGACGAAGTTGATATCACTATCCTCGTACCCTTGTGACCAGTTTGTCACCAGACCGTGGGTCTGACCGCGCGACATCTTGAAGCCAACGGGCTACCAACCGTAATTATTGGCTCAGCCATAGATATTATTGAGCATTGCGGTGTACCTAGATTTCTTTATACTGATTTTCCGCTGGGAAATCCGTGCGGAGTTCCTTATGACCATGAAATGCAGCTAAGCATTATCAACCAGGCAATCGCCTTATTTCGATCAGCCTATGAAGCCAATACCACGGAGCGCACAACTTATATTTGGTCAGAAGATAATAGCTGGCGAGATGGTTATTCCAAGGTTGATAAGTCTAACCGCGAAGAGCTTGCCCAGCGCGGCGAGGCTCGGCGGCGCCTGCAGGATGAAGAAAAAGTGGCAGGACTGGAACGCTCAGCTATGATTCCCTAAGCATGAAAAAGCATTGAATTATCTCGCCAATTAACAGTTAATTGGAAATAACAACAATCGTCACGAGGCTATAACAATGAAAACATTAAGACTTGCATTGATTGCATTGCTTAGCTTGGCTTGGTTACTGCCAGCACAAGCACAGAATACTCGGATGTATAACACAGTAAAGACTAAATTGGCTGCAGGTGAACAGGTGGTAGGAGGAACTGTAGACACTCCTGATCCTGAAATATATTGCGCTATGGCCAATTCAGGTTTCGATTTCATCTGGATCGAAATGCAGCATAGCTCACTTAATTATACCGATGTTGCCCGTATGATTTGGGCTTGTCGTGATGCTCCTGCGGTACCTTTTATCAGAATTCCCAACGCCACAGAAGGTGATATTCAGAAAGCCACCGATATTGGCGCACTCGGCTTAATAGTACCTATGGTGGATACGGCAGAAAAAATGGAGCAGGCAGTACATTTTGCAAAATACCCACCAGAGGGCCGTCGCAGTCAAGGCGGAGGACAATATGGTCGCCTCTGGGGCAATGACTATCGTCAAACTTGGAATGACAACCTTATGGTCATTGCCATGGTAGAAACCCTAATCGGTGTTGAAGCCTCAGCTGAGATCGCCGGGGTCGATGGGGTCGATGCTGTCTTCGTTGCCAGTGGTGATCTGGCAAGCTTCAGCGGCAAGCGCCAAGGGGATCCGGACTATGAAGCATTGGTTGATAAAATAAAATCGGACACTGAGTCTGAAGGAAAAATTGTTGGTGGCCCTTCTGCCTGGATACAAGAACGGGAAGGCTATCAATTCTTTCAAGGCCCGAGTACCGGCAGCCTGATTCGAATTGGCACCCGTGTAGCTCTGGAAGAAGCCGACCCATGTCGTTTCTTACCTTCCGGGGCTACACCTGTGGCCGGCGAGAATCCCTGTCCTTAATTCAGGTTTTCAAAAAAACCGATCCGAAAATAATTTGGATCGGTTTTTTTATGGACAAGTATTATTCTCCAGGCACTAAATTCCCAGCGACGTAAACACTCTCCATAGAATGGGAATTACGAATATCTTCCGCTGGGTTTTCCGTAAGCACCGAGAAATCACCCCACTTGCCTGGCTCTAAGGTCCCGATATCTCCCATACCAATGCAATCAGCTGCTACTCCAGTAGATGCTCGTATAGCATCCAAAGGAGTCAAGCCAGCATCTACCATCATATGCATTTCCATATGTTCAAAATAACCCTGGAATCGTGCTGGTGGTCCTGTATCGGTGCCCATGGCAATTCTTACACCGGAGTTATATAAGGTACCTACATTACTCATTGCTGTAGGTAATTGTGCTTTATACGCTTGTGCTGAGCGACTTCCTGCTATCCGAGACATACGTTCTGGACTAGAGAGTTCAGCGATAATTTCAGGCTCGACTTCTTTAAGGAAGTAAGGATCTTCGAAAAAGTCTGGAATACTTTCGTAAACAAACGTTGAAACTTCTCGAGTTAAGGTGGGGATATAACAAGTATCACTTGCTATCACTTTATCAATAAATTCGCGATCCACAGCCAGATCACGAACGCTATGGGCAATAATGTCAGCATTAGCATCTAGCATAAATTTCGCATCATTTAGGTAATAAAGATGAACTGCTACCGGCAGTCGACGAATATGGGCTTGATCAACCAATGCTTCAAAAAATGGCCGTGACATTTTTTCGCTGGCACCAAGATTGTCATCAATGCGCACTTTGATGAAGTCAGCACCCATATCTGCATTACGATTAACTTCAGCACGAATGGCTTGCTCAGAATCTCCAACAACGACACTGCCTGCTACGTAGATTCGGGCTCTATTCAAGCCATTATCAAATTGTTCATTGCGCAAATCAAAGCCTTCCACTTGGTCACCGCCCAGACTATTCACGGACGTAACACCATACCTTGCATAGAGTCCTAGCTGTCTAAGTAGGTTGTTTCGGGTATATCCCCCATTGCCATTGAGACCAACTGTCGCACCTACATGTCCATGGGCATTGATAAGCCCCGGCATAATGTATTTGCCTGCAACATCAATCACTTCGGTGCCTGACGGCAGTGTCACCGCTGACCTAGGACCTACCGTTCGGATACGGCCATCAGTAATTACTAGAACACCATCTTCTAAGGGTTCAGCATCTGTCCCATCAATAATGGTTGCGCCAACAAAAGCAATTGTGCCCTCGTTAGCCACAGCGAGAATACTGAAAACCAAGAACCCGAATAATGCTAAAACATTTATTATTGCTCTTCTCATAGTGACTGCCTCCTTCTAGGTATTTGAGAGGATTATGAGCGGAAAATCAATAGCATGCGGATATGATTCCAGTATCCTGCATGCCGAAACTGATGTGGGATGCATAATTTCATTTCAACCTGGAAATTACACACAAAAAAACCCACACTCGGTGGGTTTTTTTGTATGGCGCACCCGAGAGGATTCGAACCTCTGACCCCCTAGTTCGTAGCCAGGTACTCTATCCAGCTGAGCTACGGGTGCTCACTTCTTTGTAATCACGCTCTATTCGAACAAATTTAGAACACTAAGTTCAACAATTATTCAAACTAATGATTGGGGCTAAGGGTCAATTAAACCCCTTTTCAGGAGGGCGGTATTATAGCGAAATTACTGATTTTTCATAGCGATAAGTCTATTGATGGACTCTCTTGGTTTTCAAGCGATATTAAGCTGTAATACCATGGAGGAAACTTGTTCAAGAAAACGAAATACGCCCAATGAAAGCCCTACAAATTCGAATTTGCGGATTCGTCACATTGCTGCTAGGTGCCATCGCCCTATTTTTTAGTCCGATCACTCAAGCAGATTATGAAGATGGAGTAAATGCTGCCTTTGACGGGGATTTCGATACTGCTTATCTAGAGTTTTCGGCTGCAGCACAAGATGGCCTTGATCTAGCTCAATACAACTTAGGGATTTTGTACTTCACAGGGCAGGGAGTGACTCAAAATTTAGAGCAAGCCTTTAGATGGACTGAGGCGGCGGCTAACCAAGGTCATTTAAATGCTCAGTTTAATTTAGGAAGTCTATATTTGGAGGGCCAAGGCACTCGCCAAAATGATGTATTGGGCATAGATTGGTTTACCCGTGCAGGGCACAGTGGCCATCCCAGTGCTGCGTTCGCTTTAGCGAAAATGTTTCAACAAGGCGATTCGATTCCTAAGGATTTAATTCAGGCCTACGCCTGGGCAGCCAAAGCGGAAAACAACGATCATGATGAAGGCACCACACTAAAAGAAGAAATTGAGAATGAACTTGATCCATCTGAAGTCAGTCAGGCGCGACGGCTTTTTGCTACTTGGCAAATAGCGCCTCCTCTGCCGGTTTTACCAAACCAATAACCTTTCTCTCTCAGCCGCAGATACTGCCGCTCAGAGTTTTTTTACGCCCAAAAGAATCGATAAACGGGACCTAACGGCCCAAACAGAAAGTTATTTCTCCACATACGTGCAAATTCAGGAGCTCTTTATAAATTCTATTAATTAGCTGCTCGCTGTTCTCGTCCCAGCTTCGCTTGTGCATTCTTCATTAAAATATCTAGCCACGCATCCCAACTTTCAGGATCCACAAATGGATGTGGATCTCCATCTAGGCGATCTTGAAGCATCGCATAGCGTTCAAAAACTTCGCCAGAATCGGCATGATTCGGAATATTTACTTCGATCCCTTCCATCTGCATAAGTCTTTGCACACTATTAATGTACATTTCAGTTCGCTCAACTCCAGAGAAGTTCAAACCTACACCACCAAACAAAAAAGCATCATGGGGATAACCATTGTCATAAACGGTGAACCGCGTCGAGAGCACCCCTGGAGTATGACCTGGCGTCTCCATAAATTGCAATCGAGTACGCCCCAAGTTCAATGTACTGCCATCAGAAGCCGACAGATGACGGATGGGTTTTGGATATTCTTGATAAATCGCAGGCTCATCAGTCATGTTCCAATCTGTCTCCGTCATCATGACGACAGCACCGAATTCTTCTTGAAAACGACGAGCACCGCCAACATGATCATAATGGGCATGAGACACAATGACATAGCGCACGTCATCAGGATCAAAACCAAGCTGGCGAATGCCATCGATGGCAATATCAGTTAAATCATCATACAAGGCATCGAATAATATTAACCCTTGATCTGACTCAAGTAACCAAGCGGACACCCATTTTGCGCCGACATAATACAAATTATCGAAAACTTGAAATGGTTCTACGCGCTGCAATTCTACATTGTCGTTATCAGTTAATTCTTGCGCAGAAATGAAGGATGAAAATGACAGCGCTATTACAAATAACATTTCCTTTTTACAGTTGTGAAACATAGATAATCCTTAAAAATATATCCGTTTAATTAAAAACAAGAACGAATACAATATTTTGTTTTTTGCTTCGCTTGTAATTGTTCTCCCCAAAACTAAATCTCTTAATCTCGAGTTCATTCTATTCATCTATCCCTTGCTGACCAATATATAGACTTGCGCCTTCAATTATTAGTAAGATCTTGGCAAGCCTAATTCATGCTCAGCGACAAAGTTTAAAATCATCTCCTGGGAAATGGGTGCTAGTTTCATAAGGCGAGCTTCACGCCAATAGCGCTCGACATGATATTCACGGGCATATCCAAAACCACCATGGGTTTGAATAGCACAATCTGCAGCATAAAAGCCTGCCTCGGCGGCTAACCATTTAGCCATATTGGCTTCTGCCCCACAGGAAAGGTTGTTATCCAATTTCCAAGCGGCTTTTTTAATCATCAGCTCAGCCGCGTCTAATTTCATCCTGGCCTCTGCGAGCGGAAAAGAAATCCCTTGGTTTTTCCCTATAGGTCGATCAAATACAACACGCTCATTGGCATACTGTACTGCTCTGCGCAAAGATGCCTTGCCTATTCCTAAAGACTCAGCAGCGATTAAAATACGCTCTGCGTTAAGGCCGTCTAGCAAGTATCTAAAACCTTTCCCTTCTTCACCCACCCTATCTGCCACTGAAACTTTTAAGTCATCGTAAACCACTTCACAAGTTCGAACCGCATTGCGCCCTAATTTTGGAATGGGTGAAATCGAAACTTCAGGTTTTTGCAATTCTGCCAGCAGCAAAGTCATACCCTCGGTTTTACGCTCTACTTCTTCTTTAGTCTGGGTTCGCACTAGCAATAAAACTCTCTCCGATTCTAGAGCCTTAGTAGTCCAAACCTTTCGTCCTTTTACTACGTAATGATCGCCTTCTAGGCGAGCAAAAGTTTCGATTGAAGTAGTATCGCTGCCCGCATTCGGCTCCGTCACGCCAAAGGCAACATGTAATTCACCAGTTGCCACCGGTGGTAGATACTTTTCCCGCATGGCTTGTGAACCATGCTTAACGACCGGATGCATACCGAAGATAGACAGATGTACAGGCGTCGCGCCATTCATTGCTGCACCTGATGCAGCGACTTCCTCTAAAACTATAGCCGCTTCCTGTAATCCTTTGCCTGCTCCGCCGTATTCCTCCGGTATTGCTATACCTAACCAGCCAGCCGCAGCCATAGCATGATAGTAGTCATCAGGGAACTCGCCTTTTCGATCATGCTCTTCCCAATAATCATCTGGGAAACCAGAACAAAGTTTGCGAACAGATTCTCTAATAAGCTTATGTTCTTCTGTCTCTATAAAATCCATAAGTGAATTTTGAACCCTCTAGTTGATCTCTTTGGCTATGCGAGCGGCTATTAAAAGGACTTTCTTGGCATGCCGCAAATGAGGAACATCAACCATTTGCCCTTTAAATGTGAATGCCATTTTACCGTGTTTCTGGTTTTCTTCGAACGCGGCAATTAACTCTGAAGCTTCTTCAATTTCTGCAGAACTCGGCGTAAAAGCAGCGTTTACAATTTCAATCTGTGAAGGGTGGATAGTGACCTTTCCAGTATATCCCATGTCAGCAGCTGCTTTGCATTCTTGTGCCAAGCCCTCTTGATTCTTGATATCAACATACACTGCATCAATAGGCTGAGCATTTCCTGCAATAGCTGCGAGCAGGCAAGTAGATCGAACAAAGCTAAATACCTCAAGGTAGTTGCCTTGCGCATCGCGCTTCGCTTTTGCTCCCAGCGCTCCTGACAAATCTTCAGCACCCCAGGTAACCGCATCGACTCGGTCATGTTTTGCCATAGCTGGCAAGTTAAAAACAGCCTCAGCCACTTCTGTGCCGATCAGCAATAGAGAAACAGCACCAGGAACAGCTTCTTGATTTTTTTCGATCTCTGTAATAACTGAAGCGATAGCATCCACATCTTGCAAAGTCGCGATTTTAGGGAGCACCAATCCGTCTGGTAGCACTTCCATAATGGCGCGCAAATCATCCTCGCCCCAAGGTGTGTCCTGAGGGTTTATCCGGACCAAACATTCTTGTATCCCGAAATCTGTTTCTGTAATCCAGTTACAAACATGATCTCGAGCAGCTTCTTTATTCTCGGGAGTAACAGAATCCTCTAAATCAAGAATCAAGGAATCTGCATTTGTGGCGAGAGCTTTCTCAAGCATACGATCGTTGCCACCTGGCACAAAATGCAAGGATCGCCTCAAGCCTTTCGCCCCTGGCACAGGAGTATTACCCATAATTACTCTCTTTACTCTCGGTTCACAGAATTAGTGTTAAGGTTAAATTCTAGTTAAGCATGGACTAGAAAAATCGTTATTCCGGTATTCGCAACATCATACCCTTCCTAAGACATTCGCAAACAACTTCATCTCTTTGGTTTATCCCAGTGTGCTGAAACCAGACAATACCACGATCCCGTTTTGTTTTTGATTCTCGTTTATCACTAATTTCTGTAGTTACACGTACTGTGTCCCCAATGAAAACTGGATTCGGAAATTCTGTTTTTTCCATACCTAAATTTCCAATAGTTGTGCCCAAGGTTGTGTCTCCCACCGACAATCCAATAACTAACCCTAAGGTAAACAAGCTGTTTACGATAATCTGCCCATGCTGAGTATTTTTTGCAAACTCAACATCCAGATGCAGTGGCTGAGGGTTATGAGTCATCGTAGTGAACAAAAAATTGTCCGTTTCCGTTATGGTTCGATGTGGAAGGTGTTCGAATTTCATGCCAATTTCTAACTCTTCAAAATATTTGCCTGCCATGATTGTAATAGTCCTTTGGATTAGCAGCCTACAACTAAACTTATTTGGGACCGCGATGGTAAAACGTCATCATTTTAGTAGCAACTTATAGCCGCATCTATTAAGTTCTCTTGTCTGATCATTCAGCAAATATTTACTGGGTAATAATCTGACATGAATATAGAAGCTTCTAGCTATAATGAATGGATAGGAAGGTCTCAATCTTCCACCGACTTTTTAACCTTGGCCCCACTAAAGGGGTTAGCGGCTACTCTTGATAAAAAGAAGGTGGATTTTTCGCCAGGAGACAAGCTTCCCTCTCTATGGCACTGGCTTTATTTTCTAGACCCAGCGAAACAATCAAACCTAGCAAATGATGGTCATGCTGAGCGTGGGAATTTTCTACCTCCGATTCCCCTTCCCGGGCGAATGTGGGGCGGTAGCCGTTTCGAATTTCATAAGCCATTGCATGCAGGTGAAGAAATACAAAGAAAATCCACAATCAAAAGCATTGCTATAAAAGAAGGGCGTAGCGGACAGCTTGCTTTTGTTACTGTCTGTCATGAGATAGGAAAAAAAGGAGAGATAGCCATTTCCGAAGAGCATGACATTGTATATCGTAATCATGCAAAACCAAATAAAATAGCACCCTCAGGAAATATCGCTCCCGCTGAATCTGACTATGCAAAAACTATTATACCTGACTCTATTTTACTATTTCGTTATTCAGCACTGACATTTAACGGTCATCGAATTCATTATGATAGGGAATATGTTACTAATGAAGAAGGTTATCCTGGGTTATTAGTTCATGGACCGCTTTTAGCAACCCTCATCGCGGACCTAGTTAGTGAACAGTTCCCAGGACAAAACCTCACCCGTTTCGAATTTAAGGCCATGAATCCAGTTTTCGACTTAAATTCATTCCATGTATGCGGTATAAATCCAAATCAAAATGGGCAGTTAGAGCTTTGGATAAAAGACCATGCCGATGTGCTTTGCATGAAAGCGAGCGCCACACTTGCCTGATTCAAAAATAAGCAACATGGCTCCATTGGACGGCATCACCGTACTCTCTTTCGAGCATGCAATTGCTGCCCCATTATGCACTCGTCAACTGGCTGAACTTGGAGCCCGAGTCATAAAAATAGAAAGACGTGGAGCTGGAGATTTCGCGCGCTATTATGATGAGCGTGTTAAAGGGCAATCATCTCATTTCATTTGGACAAATCGCTCCAAACTCAGCCTCACGCTGGACATTAAGCACGAACAATCCTACTTAATATTAGAAAGACTGCTTAATCAAACCGACGTACTGGTTCAAAATTTAGCCCCATCAGCTATGAGAAAAATTGGCTTAGATTATGAATCGCTTCAAGCAAACCATGAGAAACTCATTGTTTGCAATATCTCCGGCTATGGCCCTGGGGGGCCCTACCAACATAAAAAGGCTTATGATCTATTAGTGCAGGCTGAGGCTGGTTTCCTTTCAGTTACGGGTACTGAGGAGCACATGGTTAAGGCTGGTATCTCAGTTGCAGATACCGCAGCAGGTATGCACGCCTTTTCGGCAATACTCGCAGCAATAATTCAGCGAGGAAAAACCGGCAAGGGAAGCCGTATTGATATTTCAATGCTAGAGGCTATGGTCGAGTGGATGGGATTCCCTTTGTACTATGCCTACGATGGCGCACCTCCACCTCCTAGAAGGGCCGCTGATCACGCCAGTATCTACCCTTATGGCGTCTTTGAAACCGGCGATCAGAAAGTTATTTTAATTGGCTTACAAAACGAAAGAGAGTGGGAAGCATTTTGTAAATTTGTCCTCGCAAAACCAAACTTAATTAAAGATTCTCGGTTCTCAACCAATGCGTTGCGCTCAGAAAATCGAAATGCCCTTAAGGGAATCATTCAGGCCCTATTTTCTACTCAAACATCTGATCAGATAAGCGCTAAATTAGATGAAGCACAGATCGCGTTTGCCAATGTGAATGACATGAAATCTGTTTGGAATCACCCCCAACTCGAGGCTCTAAATAGATTTGTAGCAACCCCTACGCCAGAGGGTATCGTCTCGAGCCTCAAACCTCCCACAAATAATAGTGAATATGAGCCCACATTATCGGGCATTCCAGCTGTGGGCGAGCATACAAAGAAAATTCTCAAAGAATTACAGTTTAGCAATACAGAAATTGAAGAATTTGTTGCCAATAAGGTAGTTTAACCTCAGAAA
>JAQWQD010000015.1 GCA_029244985.1 Gammaproteobacteria bacterium
CCCAGAGGGCAGCGTTAGTCAGTTGGGTAATAGAGATCTGCTCATTATTACAGGGTCTGAATATCAGCTACAAAGGGTGAATCAACTATTAATGCTTATTGATGCGGATCCTTTTGCGAATCAGGGGATTCATTTGTATCAACTTAGTAACGCCAACGCGGTTGAAGTTGCGCAAGAGTTGTCCGACATATTGATACTGATTGAAGGGCCAAGCCCTTCCTATCAAGTTCGAGGCATCGAAAGGATTAATAGTATTTTGGTGACTGCTCCGGCCTCCAGAGGGTTTGAGGAAATTTCGCGATGGGTGCAGCTTCTCGATGCAGATAGTCAGGAGCAGGTGGAACAACTTTTCATGTATCGCGTTAAAAATCTTGATGCCTTGGAATTAGCAGATACCCTTTCCGACATTTTTGAGGATGATGATGACAGAGTGTTTACGCAGGTAGACGAAGATACTGATGAAGTGTCCCGGTTTGGCGCTTTAGTTGGGGAAGGAGACCAGGCGACGTCACTGGATACAGAATTAGCGGGGCAGGCATTAGCGCCTCAACCGGTAAATGCAGCTGTATCGGCAAACTTGACGGTAAAGATTGTTGCCGATGAGGCAACCAATAGTTTACTGATACGCTCCACTGCCAGAGATTATCGTCAACTACTAACCACGATCAGTCAATTGGACGTGGTTCCATTACAGGTAATGGTCAATGCAGTTATCGCTCAGATTACTTTGACCGAAGACACACGCTTTGGCGTAGATTGGAGCCGAATAGCCAATGATTCGATAATTGACCCGATTTCAACATCCAGCGCCACTGACTTTGCTCCTAACTTAGGCGGGCTTATGTTTACCAAGGGCTTTATCGATGGTTCAGCGAGAGTGGAAGCAACCCTGGAAGCAATCGCGCAGAATAATGAAGTCCGTTTATTAGCTCGACCTTCGTTGACAGTCGGCAATAATCAGGAAGGTGAAATCCAAATCGGCGCAGAAGTGCCAGTAGAAGCTGGGGAATCCATTAGTGCCGGTGGGCTATCAACAACCAATATTCAATATCGTGATACGGGAATTGGATTGTTAATTGAACCAAAGATTAATGAAGATGGAGTAGTTAATTTAATTATTACTCAGACCCTGCGTTCTGTTGATAACAGCGCCTCTGGTATTAACAATAATCCTGTATTCAATAATCAAGAAATCACTACCACGGTAGTAGTAAGAGATGGCGACAATATTGTTTTGGGTGGATTGATACAGACAGACGTTGAAGCACTCAATACTGGAGTACCACTCCTAAATCGATTACCTGCTGTTGGTAATTTGTTTTCATACCAACAGGAAAATATGGAGCGGCGTGAGCTCTTTATCGTATTGCGTCCAGAAATAATCAACCTAAACGAGGAAGAAGGGCCCCAATATGCGGAAATATTGGATCGATTTGAACTGGCATCAGATTTATTTGAGGATGCTAATTTTTAGTATTGCTGAGGTTTTGCTATCGGTTGGGCTTATAAATTTTGAGGTAGAAAGAAATGACTAAACTGCAGATTCAAAAACAGGCCTTGGGGATGACGCGGGGCTTCACCTTAATTGAAATACTCGTGGTTATGGCCATTATCGGCATGCTGGCAGTCATGGTAGCGCCAAATATTTTTAATCAGCAAGCTGGTGCGCAAAGAGATGCGGCGCTATCTCAGATCGCTTCGCTCGAAGCGGCTTTGGACACTTATCGATTAGATGTTGGGGAATACCCTGACTCTCTGGAAGGGTTGAGAGAAAACGATTCCGGGCGAGCTTCATGGAATGGTCCCTATCTGCGCAGAGGCGTGCCGCTCGATCCCTGGAATAACGAATACGTGTATGACTCAAATGACCGCGAGTTCACCCTACTCTCCTATGGGCCGGACGGTGAAAGAGGCGGCGAAGATGATGACGCGGATATCAGCCTCCAGTAACAGAAGCATTAATAAGAAATCCTCATTCTCTGCAGGTTTTACCCTGCTTGAGATTCTTCTGGTGCTGGCCATTATTGGGATGGCCAGTGTCCTGATTGTGCCAAACATCGGTAATTTAGAATCCCGCACCTTTAGCACTCAAATTCGCCAGGCCAGCAATTTGCTTAACTACGCCCGTCGCACTGCGGTAGTAGAGGGCCAGCCAGCCTCTATTGAATTTTACGCTGAGCGTGAAGACGGTTTAGTCGATAGTGATAGGGTTTCCTCCAGAGTGGCTGTTGGTAGTTGGGAAAGCACTGGCGCAGAGATTATTTTCATCGACAGTACGGAACGTGAGACTTTGGTGGAAAGCAAAATTGAAATAACTTTCTTTCCAGAAGGTGGCAGTACCGGTGGGAAGCTAATGCTAGCTCTAGACGAACGCCGCGCGACTATTGAAATCAACCCCTTTACCGGACGGGTTTCTCAAGAGCGAGAAAATGAAGAAGAGTAATTGGATCTTTAAAAAAAATAGAATTCAACAAGGTTTCACTCTTCTTGAAGTAATAGTCGCTATGGCCATTACTGGATTCGTGCTTGGTGGATTATTTTCACTTGTCGGTGGTAGTAAGCAACTTTCCTGGCGGTCTGAAGACAG